>NZ_JBSXMZ010000028.1:34848-61131 GCF_054073265.1 Kribbella sp. CWNU-51 | reverse complement strand
CAGGCGTTGCAACAATCCCCTGAATCTGCCCACCCGATCCGGGACGAGATCCTCCCCACCTGGCGGCAACCAACAGAACAAGGCCGACCGCCGGGACCCGAAGGAGGCGAACGAACCACCCACGGATACGTCAGAAGAGGGGGATATCCCCTCAGCTGAGGGGTTGCCCCCTCAGATTCCGAGTGGGCAACCCTCCAACTCGGGGGCTATCCCCGCTGGTGTCGTCGCTGACCCAGGCGACACGACAGCGGGCGGCGTACTGCGGCGGCGGGGCGCGGGCGGCGTACTGCGGCGGCGGGGCGCGGGCGGCGTACTGCGGCGGCGGGGCGCGGGCGGCGTACTGCGGGGCGGACTCGGACGGGAGCAGGACCTGGGACAGGCTGCGGGGGCCTGGGACAGGTTGTGAGGTGTCCCAGGTCCCGACAGGGTGTCCGCGCCCCGCCCGCCGAACGGCGCCCGGGTGGTGTGTGGGGTCAGATGTAGCGCTCGGCGTGGTCGGATTGGACTTGGGCTACCAGGTCTTTGACGCGTTCGCCGTCGGCGAGGGGGCAGACCATGGTGACGTCCTGGGTGTGGACGATGATGTGGCTGCGCAGGCCGACCGCGGCGACCAGGTGGTCGGGGTCGTCGGTGACGACGATGTTGTCGTGGGAGTCGAGCAGGCAGCTGAGCGTCGTCCCGTCCGTACGGTTGCCGTTGGCATCGGCGTCGTACGTGCCGGCCAGTGCGGCCCAGGAGCCGACGTCGAGCCAGTGCACCGGCATCGGTACGACGACCACGTCCGCGTCCACCTTGCCCTGCGAAGCCGGCTCCATCACCGCGTAGTCGACGCTGATCTTGCGCAGGTTCGGATAGATCTCGGCCAGGGTCGCATCCCGCGACGGGGTGTCCCAGACCGACGCGACCTGACGCAGCCGCGCGGCCGACTCGGGCAGCAGCTCGTCCAGCACGCTCAGTACGGTCTCGGCCCGCCAGACGAACATGCCGGAGTTCCACCAGAACCGCCCGGTGGCCAGGTACTCCTCGGCGGTCGCCCGATCCGGCTTCTCCCGGAACCGGTCGACGGCGAAGGCCCTGGTCCCCTCGATCGGCTCGCCGCGCTCGATGTACCCGAGCCCGGTGTGCGGATGGGTCGGCTCGATCCCGAACGTCACCAGCGACCGGGACCGTTGCTCGACGACCGCGAAACCGTTCTCGATCGCGGCCCGGAACTCGTCCTCCGGACTGATCAGGTGATCCGATCCGACGAACGCCACCACCGCGTCGGGGTCGTTGCGCGCCACCACCGCGGAGGCCAGGCCGACCGCGTTCGCGGTGTCCCGGCGGGCCGGCTCACCGATGATGTTGTGTTCGCCGAGCTCTGGCAGCTCGGTGCGGACCACCTCGGTGTACGCGCCGACCGTGCACACATAGATGTTCTCCGGCTCGACCAGGCCGCGGAGCCGGTTGTACGCCACCCGGAGCAACGACTGTCCGGCTGCCAGCGGCAGCACCTGCTTGGGCCGGTCGTCTCTGGACAGCGGCCACAACCGTGTCCCCGAACCACCGGCCAGGATCACCACGTTTCGCATGAGGAGAGACCCTACCGGTCGTGACCAGACGGTGGCGGAAGCTTGAGGTGGGCGAGGTCCGGCGGGACAGGCGTGGTGGTCCGCCAGAACAGGTCGGACTCGCCGTCGAGGGCGGTCGCGGGTGCGTCGGTGAGCCGGAAGCGGTCCCGCAGCCGGCCGTAGAAATCGGTGGGAGCCAACCGGACCAGGCGGAGCCGCCGAGTCGATCCGTAGACGCCGATCCAGTCACCCGGATCGAGGACCCCGCGGAGCTGCCCGTCGATGCTGACCGCGGCCTGACCGGAGTGCGGAAGGACCCGGAGCGCGACCGGCTCGTCCGGCGCCGTGACAACCGTTCGGTTGAAGGTCATGTGCGGTGCGACCGGAGTGAAAACGATCGCCTCGGTGCTCGGCGACAGGATCGGCCCACCCGCCGCGAAGCTGTACGCCGTCGACCCGGTCGGCGTCGCCACGATCACCGCATCCGCGGAGTACGACGCCAGCAGCCGGCCGGCCAGATACACACCCAGCGCCACCTGATGGTCGCGCGCCAGCTTCTCGAGGACGACGTCGTTCAGCGCGGTCACGTCCAGCGCCACGCCCCAGCCGTCCCCCTCCGCGGTCTCCGGACGGACGGCCGGCGGCGGAAGGGCAGGGCCATGTCCGTAGCGCAGCAACGACTCGATGCCACTCGGGATCTCCAGCGGACGCGAAGCCCGCATGGTCAGCGTCATCCGCTCCTCGTACGTCGCACCGCCGTGGTGCACCGCCTCCAGAGCGGCCTCCACGTCGCGGCACGCCACCTCGGTCAGGAACCCGACCTTGCCGAGATCGACCCCGAGCACCGCCGCGTCGTTCTTCGCCGCGATCCGGGCACCGCGCAGGAACGTGCCGTCACCGCCCAGCGTGACCACGAGATCCGGGCTCCCCGCGTGGTGCAGCTCGTCCATCCCGCCGCGTCGTTCCTCGTGCGCCTTCCAGACGTCGATGTCGGTGCAGCCGATGTCGTGTCT
Organism: Kribbella sp. CWNU-51; assembly: GCF_054073265.1. Lineage (NCBI taxonomy): Bacteria > Bacillati > Actinomycetota > Actinomycetes > Propionibacteriales > Kribbellaceae > Kribbella > Kribbella sp. CWNU-51. The sequence continues at coordinate 58,568 of NZ_JBSXMZ010000028.1, read as the reverse complement.
GGTCGCCCACTGGCGCACGGTCTCGGCGGTCTGCACAGCCACCGGACGCCCCTGATGAACGACAAGCCCAAGCCGCCTGATCGGCACGACGGTCCTCCTCCGGACGGTTCCTGCCTCCACCGTAGCCGCCCTAGCGATCCGGTGATTCCGCCTTCGCGGCTTTGACGATCGGGTCGGTCTCGTCGTCGAACTCCCCGATCACCTCCTCGAGCAGATCCTCCAACGCCACCACCCCGACCGGCCGATCCTCGTCCCGTACGACGGCCAGCTGCGAACGCTGATCGCGCATCGTCCGGATCGCGGTCGCCACCGGCGTAGTCGCGGCCAGCTCGAGGGGCGCCGTCATCAGGTCCGACGCGCGCAACGTCGTACCGCCGCTCGTGGTCGCGCGGGCCGCGTCACGGACGTGCACGATGCCGCAGATCGTCGTACCCGAACTGACGACCGCGAGGCGGGAGCGGCCCTCGCGGCGGCTGGTCAGCTCGACGTCGCGGGCGGACGCGGCCGCGGGAACCGTCGACAGCTGCGCGATCGGGGTCATCACCTGGGCGACCGTGGTGTTCTGCAGCGCGAGCATCGCGGTGAGCAGGTTGTGCTCGGGCTCGTCCAGCGTGCCGTGCTCCCGGGAGGACTCGATCAGCAGGCGGAGCTCGTCGGGGCCGTGCGCGTTGGCCAGCTCGTTCTGCGGGGTCACCTTCGCCAGCCGGACGCAGAGGTTGGCGAGCCAGTTGAGCACGATCAGCAGCGGGCGGAAGACGTACGTGAAGGCGCGGAACGGGAGAGCGAGCGCCAGCGCCGACCGCTCGGGATTGCTGATCGCCCACGACTTCGGGGCCATCTCACCGAGCAGCACGTGCAACAGGCCGATGACGGCGACGGCGATGATCAACGCGATCACCTGACCGACGCGCTCGGGGACGTGCGCCAGTTCGAACAACGGGTGCAGCAGACTGGCCACCGCCGGCTCGGCCAGCGAACCGAGTCCCAGCGTGCACAGCGTGATGCCGAGCTGCGCACCGGCGAGCATCAGCGACAGCTCACTCACGCCGGCGATCGCGGCCCGGGCCGAGCGGCTGCCGGCCGCGGCCGCCTCCTCGAGCCGATGCCGCTTCGACGCGACCAGCGCGAACTCGGCGGCGACGAAGAAGCCGTTCAGGGCCAGCAGGATCACCGAGATGACCAGGGCGAGCGGCGTACTCATGCCAACCGCTCCATCAGGACGAGACCCGGCACGTGGCGCTCGATGGTCTGCACCGTCAGCCGGACGAACTCGGCCGGGACCGGCCGGCCGTCATGGTCGATGCGGTGCCGCAGTTGCACCATGAGCTCGTCGCCGATCGCCGGGATCCGGCCGAGCCGGGCCATCACCAGGCCGGACAAGGTCTCGTAGTCGTCGCCCTCGGGCAGCGCGACGCCGGTGGCCTCCTGGACCTCGTCGAGCCGCCATCGGGCCGACACCACCCACGATCCGTCGCCGCCCGGAACGAGTCCGCTCTCGGGCAGGTCGTCCTCGTCGTGGATCTCGCCGACCAGTTCCTCGGCGATGTCCTCGAGCGACACGATCCCGGCGAATCCGCCGTACTCGTCCACGACGATCGCGAGCTGGCGGCGGGCGGTCCGCAGCCGTTCCAGTACGCCGGGCAACGGCAAAGTCTCGGGTACGACGACCGGCGGCGAAGCCAGCGAGCCGACGGCGATGTGCGCCCGGTCGGCCGGTTCGAGCTCGACCACGTCGCCGATCGCGACCACGCCGAGCACCTCGTCGACCGAGTCGGCGATCACCGGGAACCGGCTATGCCCGGTGTCCTGCAGCTCGACCACCCGGGTGAGCGGCTCGTCGCGATGCATGGTGATGACGTCGACACGCGGGACCATCGCCTCCCCGGCGGTCCGGCCGCGGAAATCGAGGCCGCGGTCGAGCAGCCGCATGGTGTCCTCGTCCAGCAACCCCTGCTCATAGGACGTGACGATGATGCGGTCGAGCTCCTGCGCGGTCGCGCCCTGCGGCAGCTCCTCGACGGGCTCGATGCCGACCCGGCGCAGGATCCGGTTCGAGGCCGAGTCGAAGACCCGGATCAGCGGGCCGGCGATGGTCAGGTACATCAGCGTGGACCGGGCCAGCCTGAGCGCGATCACCTCGGCCTTCGCGATGGCCAGGTTCTTCGGCGCCAGCTCGCCCAGCACCATCTGGATGATCGTTGCCAACAGCAACGCCAGGATGACCGAGACGGACACGCTCACGGCCTGCGGCACCCCGGCCGAGCCGAGCAGCTCCTCCAGACCCGCACCGAGGTAGGGCTCGGCGAAGTACCCGGCCAGCAGCGCGGTGATGGTGATGCCGACCTGCGCGCCGGACAGCACGAACGACAGCCGCGACGTGACCTTCAGCGCCCGCGCCGCCGCCGGGTCACCGTCCTCGGCCAGCGTCCGCAGCCGGCTCCGGTCGACCGCGACGTACGCGAACTCCTGGGACACGAAGTAGCCAGTGGCAACGGTCAGCACCAGGATCAGAGCCAGGCCGCCCAGGATCAACATGTCCTGACCTTATGAGAACTCCGGCTGCTGGAGTACTGCGGGGTGATTTCACCGGGTGGACGGCTTCCACGGGAGGATTTTGCCGTCGCGGACGAGTTCGCCGTACATCGCGGGGTCGGTGCGGTCGGCCAGGATGACGTCGACGATCGGCTTGACCGCCTCGGCCGGGGACTTCGCCTCGCTGAAGTCGTCGAACCACGGCCGGGACGCGCGGGTGTCCACCAGCCCCGGACAGACCGACGCGACCAGCGTCCCGTCCTCGAGGTCGCGCGTACGGCGATCCGCCGCGACGGCCCGCACTGCGGCCACCTGAGCCACCTTCGACGGGAAGTTGATCCACTCCGGCCAGCCCTTCCTCCTCGGCCGTCCCGTCGTGAATCGCGACCCGCCACTCCTCGACCGCCTGCTCCACCTCGTCCAGCGTCACCCCGTCGAACCGCTCCCACAGCGCCTCCGGCAACTGCTCCAGCGTCCCCAGCGAACTGGCCACCACGATCAACCGCCCGCCCGGCCGCAGAATCGGCGCGAACTCCCGCAACACAGCCTGAGCCCCGAGGTTGGCGACATCGATGAATACATCAGCCTGCTCAGCCTGCGTCCGATCCGGGTGCAGCGGCCCGACGGCGTTGGAGATCACGATGTCGACCGCCCCCAGCTCACGGGCCAGCGCCGCCACGGCCTCCGCATCCGTCACATCCAGCACCCGCCCCTCGATCCCAGCCATCCCCGCCTCGGAGTCGGCCAGCTCGGCCACGGCGGTTGCCACTCGGTCTGGATCCCGGCCGGTGAGCAGCACCAGGTCCTCTTCGTTCAGGCGGATGGCCAGTTCTCGGACGAAGGCATAGCCGATGCCTTGGTTGGCGCCGGTGACCAGTGCAATGCGTTGTTCTCTCATGTGACCAAACGTAGGTGCGGTGCGCCTATGACTCCAACGAATCTTTGGCACAGGTAGTATGCGTAAACGTCATGGACTTCACCGATGTCTCACTGGTGGCGTTGCGAGTGTTCCGGGAGGTTGCGGAGCGCGGCACGTTCACGGCGGCCGCGACCGCGCTCGGCTACACCCAGTCGGCGGTGTCGCGACAGATCGCGTCGCTGGAGCGGGCCGCGGGCGCACCGCTGCTCGAGCGGCGGCGCGAAGGCGTGCTGCTGACGGCAGCCGGTCAAGTCGTACTGCGGAATGCCGCCGGCGTGCTGGATCAGCTCGACGCGACGGCCCGCGAGCTCGCCGGGCTCCCCGCGGCCGGTGGGACTGTCCGGCTGGGCTGGTTCCCGAGCGCGGGCGCCGTTCTGTTGCCGCAGGCAATCAGTGCGCTACGCCGCGGCCATCCGGCGATCACGGTCACGACCCGGGAGGGATCAACCCCCGCCCTGGTCCGGGCGCTGCGGGCGGGGACTGTGGACCTGGCGCTGCTGGCGTCGGCACCGCCGTTCCGGCCGCCGGACGCGGAGTCGCCCGCGTTGAAGCTCGAGACGCTCGCGGAGCGGAGTCTGCGGCTGGCGGTGCCGGCCAGTCATCCGCTCGCGGCCCACGACTCGGTGGACGTGGCCGACCTGCGGGGTCAGCGGTGGATCGCCGGGCCTGCGGCTGGCGAGGAGTTGCTGATGGGCGTCTGGCCCGGGCTCGACGAGCGGCCGGTGATCGCGCACACGGTCCGCGACTGGCTGGCGAAGCTGCAGCTGGTCGCGGCCGGTGCCGGGCTGACCACGATCTCCGCGTCGATGGCGTCGGCCGCACCGGCGGGTGTCCGCGTGGTCACCGTCCGCGGCGGACCGAAGGAGCTCCGGCGTACCATCCTGGCCCGCCTCCCCGGCCGCCTCTCAGAGCCCGCGACGCTCCTCGCCAACGCCCTCCGAGCCGCCGCCCTCGACATCAACCCGCCCGACTGACTCGGCCGGCGGCCCGTCCGACCGCGGCGGCGGCTGCGGTGCGGTGACCTGCGCCGGCTTCTCGTCGTCCTCGGAGTCCTCGGATCTGGCCTTGTTGAACTCGTTGAGCGCGCGCGCCGCGTTGCGCGACAGCTCAGGCAGCTTCTTCGCGCCGAACAGCAGAATGACGATGACCAGGATGACGATCCATTCGCCGCCCTGTGGCAGCTCGAGCTGTGGCACCATGACAAGCCTTCTTTCCGCGAATCCCCTCACCACGGTACGTCGGCGCCCGAAACGTAGGGTGGGCCATATGTCACGAGTCCTTCCCGAGCTGTTCGGAACCGCGGTCCGCCGGGATGGCGCCGGTCCCTTCCTCACCTACTACGACGACGCGACCGGTGAACGGATCGAGCTGAGCGCCCTCACCACCGCGAACTGGGTCGCCAAGACCGCCAACCTGCTGGTCGACGAGTACGACCTGGAGCCCGGCGAGACCGTCGCGATCGGGCTGCCGCCGCACTGGCTCGGCGTGGTCTGGGCACTGTCGACCTGGTCGGTCGGCGCCGCCCTCACCAGCGGCACCGGCACCCTCGCGATCACCGGCCCGGACCTGACCGTCCGCGGCGAGCGAGAGACCATCGCGTCGGCCCTGCTCCCGCTGGGCGGCCGGTTCCGCGAGCCGCTGCCGGACGGCATCCACGACTACGGTGCCGAGGTCTACAACCACCCGGACGTGTTCGTGCCGTTCGAGCCGCCGACTCCGTCGTCACCGGCGTACGACGACCTCACCCACGAAGACCTGATCGGTACGGCGGAACCCGTCGCCGAGCGGATCCTCGTCACCCGGGACCTGACCACGCGGGACGGGGCGGCACTGCTGGTCGGGGTGATCTCCGGAGGTGGTTCGATCGTCCTCTGCCGCAACCTGGATGCCGCCAAGCTGGAGCGACGGGTCACGGACGAGAAGGTCGACCGAGTGCTGGAGGAATGACATGCGGCGATTCGAAGGACGGGTGGCTCTGGTCACGGCGGGCGCGCAGGGGATCGGGGCCGCGGTGGCCCGGCGACTGGCGGACGAGGGCGCGTCGGTCGTGGTCACCGATCTGCAGGAGGAGAAGGTCGCCGAGGTCGCGGCCGGGATCGGCGAGCAGGCGCTCGGCCTGCGCCTCGACGTGACCAGCCGGGACGACGTCGACGCGGCGGTGGCGGCCGCGGTGGGTCGGTTCGGCCGGCTGGACGTCGTGGTGAACAACGCCGGCGGCTGCATCGTGACGTCCGTGCCGGAGGACGCGACCGCCGAGGAGTGGCACCGGCAACTCGACCTCACGCTGGTCGGCGCGTCCCGGTGCATCCAGGCCGCGCTCCCCCACCTGGTCAAGACTCGCGGCAACGTGGTCACGATCAGCTCGGTGAACGGCCTGGCCGCCTTCGGCAACATCGAGTACTCCGCGGCCAAGGCCGGCCAGATCGCGATGACCGTCAACTACGCGGCCCGGTACGGCGAGTTGGGCGTCCGCTTCAATATCGTTGCCCCCGGCACCATTCGGACGCCGAACTGGGACAACCAGCCGGACACCCTGGAGCGGTTCTCGAAGATGTATCCGCTCGGCCGGGTCGGCGAGCCCGAGGACATCGCCGCCGCGGTCGCCTTCCTGGCCTCCGACGACGCCGCCTGGATCACCGGTCACACGCTCCCGGTCGAAGGCGGCGTACTCACCGGCCCCCGCGGCGAGATGAACCTGACCCCGTCCGGCTCCTTCAAGAAGGAGTATCCGGGGCTCTGAACAGCTGCTCGGCCTGGGCCAGGGCGGTGGGGTCGCCGGTGGTGCGGTACAGGCCGCGCAGGGCGTGCGCCTGCTCGAGTTTGTTGCCGAAGGCACCCCAGTCCGCGGCCGCCCGGGCGAACGCGGCGGCCGCCGCCTCGGTGTCGCCGCGGTGTTCGGCGAGCAGCGCCTGGGCGGTCGTCGCCGAGTACTCGCGCATCGGCAGCACCGGCTCCACGAAGTCCGTGAGCACGGCGCCCGCCTCGGCCTGACCGGCGGCGAGCGCCGCCCGCACCAGCGAGGGCAGTCGGGCGTCGAACTCGAAGCTGCCGCGCAGGTCGGACAACGACGCGAGCAACTGAAGGATCTCGAGTACGCCGTCCTGGTCGCCGTCCCGGGCCCGGGTGGTCACCGCGGGCGATCCCGCGACGACAATCAGGTCCGGCCAGCCCGCATCCACCGCCTGCCGGAACGCCTCCTCGGCGGGATCGCGCGCGCCCGCGAGACCGGACTCGGCTTCGGCCACCGCCAGCGCCGACAGCACCTCGATGCGCCGCAGGGTGGTGAACGCCGGTCCGGAGTGCTCCAGCTTGGCCCGGCAGGCCGCGATTGCTTCGGCCGGCCGGCCCGTCTCGATCATCAACTGCAGGACGGTGCAGCCGATCTGCTGCTCCATCTCGGCCAGCCGCCGCCGGGCGGAGAACTCGCGAGCGGTGTCCAGTTCACTCAGGGCGACCATCGGTCCCTCGATCTGCCACAGCACCCAGCCGTAGTTCAGCCAGATCACCGCCGCGTCGCGCCCCTGCCCGAGCTCGAGGAGCGCGGCCAGCGCCTCCTTGACGTCGACCAGCCCGCCGGTGTCGCCCTGGCCGACCCGGGCGAGTCCGCGGGCCTCGAGAGCCCGTTGCGGTACGGCGTACCCGTGCTCGGCGGCCATTCGCAGGGCGCGGTCCGCCGAGGCGATCGCATCCTCACGACGGCTCGCGACCAGCCGGATGCTCGCCTGCCCGGTCAGCAGCCGCACGAGGTCCTCGCTCGGCCCGAGCTCCTCGAGCATCGCGACCGCCCGGTCTACCGTCGCCAGGCTCTCCTCCATGCTGTTCAACGCGTACGTCGACGCCCGCAACGTGAGCGCGAGTCCGCGGATGTCGCCGATCGCCTCGAATCCGGCGATCGCCTCGCGGTAGGCGGTCCGCGCGTCGTCGAGCCGGCCGGCCAGGAACGCCGCCCAGCCCCAGCGCGCCAGGACCGCCGGACGTTCAGGATCGCCGGGTGGGGTGAGGCCGAGGGCACGGTCGAGCAGGGCGATCGCCTCGCGGGTGTCGAGGTTCATCGCCAGCTCGGCGGCCATCAGCTGGAAGCGACGGGCCCGAGGGGCGATCGCCGCGACCGCATCCGTGTCGCCGAGCGCGGCGGCCAGATCGAGAGCGGTGGTGAGGTGGTACGCGATCAGATTCGGAGTCTCGGCCTGGCAGGCGGCGCAGCGCAGGTCGAGCCAGTCGGCGGCGGCGAGGTGCCGCGCGGACCGAGCCGCCCGCGGCACCTGGCTGTACGCGACATCGCGAGTGAGTGCATGCCAGAAGGTGTACTCGTGCTGGCCCAGCATCGACGACCGCCGGACCGGCCGCACCAGCTCCTTGCGGGCCAGCTCCTGCAGCGCCTGGACGACCTCCGCCGGGTCCCGGCCCGAGAGCGCCGCGACGGCTTCGGCCCAGAACACCGGGCCGATCACGGCCGCATCCGCGAGCAGTGCCTTGCGATCGGGCTCGAGCGTGTCCAGCCGGGCCGCGATCAGCGCGGCGATGCCGGCCGGCAGCTCGACAGAGGCGGCCTGGTCCGGGCCGCAGTCGGCGACGATCCGGGCGAGTTCCTCGGCGTACAAGGGGTTGCCGTCGGCACGCCGTACCAGGCGACGGCGGGTCTGGTCCGGGACGTCCTGACCGGCGAACATCTCGATCAGGAGTTGATCGGTCTCGGCGGCGGTCAGCGGTGAGAGGCCGATGGTCAGTGAGTTCTGCACGCCACGGGTCCACTGCGGTCCGCGTTCGAGCAGCTCGGGGCGGGCGGTGACGACGACCAGTAGCGGAAGGTCGGTCAGCCACTCGGCGAGGTGATCGACGAAGGCCAGCATCGCGTCCGTGGCCCAGTGCAGATCCTCGAAGACCAGGACCACGGGCGCCTGCTCGGCGAACGACTCCAGCAGTTGCCGCCAGGCCGCGAACGACTCCTCCTGCGTCACCGACTCCGCCGGCCCGGAGCGTTCGACGCCGACCAGTGGCCCGACTCTGGCGCGCAACCAGGCCCGGTCCGCGCCGTCCGGCAGGATCGCGTCGAGCTTCTCCGCCGCCTGCGCCGGCGGGTCTGTGTCCAGGATCCCGGCCTGGACCTTGATGATCTCCGCGATCGGCCCGAACGGCGTCTCGCCGTACGGCACGGATCGGCCCTCGCGCCAGCTGACGAGCTCGTCGTGCCGGTCCAGCCAGGCGCCGAGCTCCGCGACCAGGCGCGACTTGCCGATCCCCGGTTCGCCGAGGAGTGTGACGAACTGCGGCACCCGCTCCGCGACGGCCTTCTCGAACGTCGTGCACAGCAAGGTCAGATCGCGCTGCCGGCCGACCATCGGCGTACTGAGGTCGCGGATCACGTCCGCGCCGAACCGGGCCCGCGGCGGACCGGCCTGCCAGCGGTCGAGCGGGTGGCTGATTCCCTTCGCCACAACGGGTTCCAGCGCGTCGTAGCCGAACACGCGACTCGTCGCGTCGTACGTGCCGGGCCCGACCACGACCGCGCCGACCGGAGCCGACGCCTGCAACCGGGCGGCGGTGTTGACGACCATGCCGGTGACGAACGGCTCGCCGAGCTCGGGTCGCGCGGTCAGCTGGACCAGTGCCTCACCGGTCTCGATCCCGATCCGGACCTCCAGCGGCCCGTCCGGCAGTTCGCGCACCGCGTCGAGGATGGCCAGGCCGGCCCGGATCGCCCGCTCGGCGTCGTCCTCCCGGGTCCGCGGTGCACCGAAAACGGCCAGGATGGCGTCCCCGGCGAACTTCTCGACCGTCCCGCCGTACCGCTCCACGGTCTGCCGCAGCGTCGAGTGGTACGGCGCCAGCCACCGGCGGACGTCTTCGGGGTCGGCGGACTCGGACGCGGTGGTGAAGCCGACCAGGTCGCAGAACAGCACCGAGACAACCTTCCGCTCCTCGGTCATGGGGCCTCCCGGCCTGGACTGAGGAGCGCAGGGAGCGAAGCGACCGGAGCGACGAGGGAAGGCCGGGAGCTAAAGCCCCATGACCCGCCGCGCCGGAGGCGTGGCATCAACACAGTCATGGGCGTCCCCGCGCGCTCGAGCTGATGGCTCAGCTGTCGGACTCTAGGCGGCGGATGCGGGCGGTCAGGGCCTTGAGCAGGGCCTGGGCGACGTCCGGGTTCTCCCGCACGACCGGCTCGAACGCCAGTGCCGACAGCGCGAACGTGCCCAGCCCGTCCGGCCCGGCGACCACGGTCGCGGACCGCGGCAGGCCGTCGATCAGCGAGATCTCACCGAAATAGTCCCCGACCTTGAGCGGCTCGCGGACGACGCCGTTGACCTCGACGTCGGCCGAACCCTCCAGCACCACCTGCAGACCGGCGTCGTCGGCCCCCTGCTCGATCACGTGCTGGCCGGCCGGGACGGTCAGCCGGGTGCCACGCTCGATCAGGTCGGACAGCGTGTCCTCGGACAGCCCCTCGAAGAGATCGATCTTCGCCAGGAACTGCGGCAGGCTCTCGTAACTCATGGATCGCACCCCTCGATCGGTGCCCGCACCGGGCAGCTCAGTGAACTGCGCCACAGGCTACAACCGGCGGGCACCGCCCACCACGATTCAGCTCTTCGGCCAGGCTTCCCAGGCGGTGGCGAACATTTCGTCGACGGTGTAGGTGTTCTTCCAGCCCAGGTCGTGGGCGGCCAGCGTGCCGTCGGCGACGACACGGGAGGGGTCGCCGGGGCGGCGGGGGCCTTCGGCCGGGGTGAAGTCGATGCCGGTGACGCGGCGGGCGGCGTCCATGATCTGGCGGACCGACGTGCCGGTGCCGCTGCCCAGGTTGTAGACGGGCTCCAGGCTCGTCCCGGCGTCCAGGGCGCGGGCGGCCGCGACATGCGCGCGGGCCAGGTCGGCGACGTGGACATAGTCCTTGACCGACGTGCCGTCCGGCGTCGGGTGGTCGTTGCCGTAGATCTGCGGCACCTTCCCCTGGGCCAGGAGGCCGCAGACGATCGGGAACAGGTTGTACGGGCTGGCGTCGTACACCTTCGTGTCACCGGACCCGACCACGTTGAAGTAGCGCAGCGACGTGTGGTGCAGCTCGGTCGCGGCGGCCTGGTCCCGGAGCAACCACTCCCCGACCAGCTTCGACTCGCCGTACGGGCTCTGCGGGTCCGGCGGCGTCTGCTCGGTCACCAGCTCGTCCTTCGGGGTGCCGTAGACACCGGCGCTGGACGAGAACACGAGGTTGCGGATCTCCTTGTCCGCCATCGCCTCCAGCAGTGACACCATCGCGGTCACGTTCTGCGTGTAGGTGTGCAGCGGGCGGTCGACCGAGACCCCGGCGTACTTGAACCCGGCGAGGTGCACGACGCCGCTGACCCCGTCCAGCGCACCGCGGACCGCCGTACCGTCCAGCAGGTTGGCCTGGACGAACGGGACGCCGTCCGGCACGAACCCGGCCTTCCCGCTGGACAGGTCGTCGATCACGACCACGTCGATCCCATCGGCCAGGAACGCCCGCACCACATGCGCCCCGATATACCCAGCACCACCAGTCACAAGCCATGTCATGGTCCCGATCGTGCCATCTCATCGCAAGCCAGGGCGCGCAGACGGGCCGAAGCCGTACCATGGGCCATGATCGGACTGGTCCTCGCCGCCGGGGCGGGTCGGCGGTTGCGCCCGTATACGGACATGTTGCCTAAGGCACTCGTTCCGATCGGTCCTGATACCACTGTTCTCGACCTCACGCTGGCCAACTATGCGGCGGTCGGTATCACCGATGTCGCGATCGTGGTCGGTTACGCCGCGGCTGCGATCGAGTCGCGCGTCACGGACCTGCAGCAGCGGTACGGCGTGACGCTCGAGCTGATCCACAACGACAAGGCCGAGACGTGGAACAACGCGTACTCGCTGTGGTGCGCGCGCGATCACCTCGGCTCCGGGGTGCTGCTGGCGAACGGCGACACCGTGCATCCGGCCTCGGTCCAGCAGACGTTGCTCGACGCCCGCGGCAACAATCGCCGGATCATCCTCGCCCTCGACGCCGAGAAGTCCTTGGCAGGGGAGGAGATGAAGGTGATCTGCTCAGAGCACGCCGGCGTCGAGCGCATCACGAAACTGATGGACCCGGCCTCTGCCACCGGCGAGTACATCGGCGTCACCCTGATCGAGCCCGCGGCCGCGACCGACCTCGCCGCCGCCCTCCGCAAGACCTGGGAGCGTGACCCGCAGCTCTACTACGAGGACGCCTACCAACTCCTCGTCGACCAGGGCCTCCGGATCGACGTCGCCCCGATCGGCACCGTCGACTGGGTGGAGATCGACAACCACGCCGACCTGGCCCGCGCCCGCGAGATCATTGCGAGACAGTCGCCACCCAGAAGTACGTCAGGTCGGTCCAGCTCACCTGAGCCGGCGCCACGTCAGCCGTGAGCTGCGCAACGGTCGGGAAGTTCTTCAGCACCTCGAACGTGCGTCCGTCGGCAGGCGGGCCAGGTCCTCCTGCCGTTCCGGCTTGTCGTAGACCGCGTCGTACTCGGTGGCGCGGTCCCGGTAGTAGTCGGCCAGCTCGCTCATCGGCTAGCTCCTCACCACCGCGCGGATCTTGGGCGTGAGGAGGAAAGCACCGAGGTAGAGCAGGGCGGCGATGATGAGGAGGCCGTCGAAGCCGATGATCAGCGCCGCGTACTCGAGGCAGCCGCCGAGCATGGCGCCGAGGAGGTTCGCACCGAACGACGCGGTGCCGTCGGCGGTGTCGGTGAAGCGCTTGGCGAAGATGACGTTCGCGGCGAAGATCGGCAGGAACGCGATCAGTACGGCGACCACCGCCCGCAGGCCGACCGGCATCCCCAGCAACCAGCCGTCCGGGAACACCCAGGCCAACGCCAGCCCACCGAACAGGACGCCGTACATGATCTTGACCGGTGGTGTCTTGAACCGTCTGGTCACTTCGACAGCGGCCAGTACGGCGACCAGCACCCCGGCGAAGACGATCGCGTTCACCACCCACGTCGTACCGAAGAGCAAGGCGAACCCGGTGATGCTCTTCGTCTCCAGCAGCATGAAGCCGGCGCCGAGCAGGAACAGGTCGGCGTACGGGCGCATCCGCCGGTACGACGATCCGCCGCCGGCGATCCCGACCCCGATCAGCCCGGCGACCAGGATCAGCCCGAGCGTGACCAGGTAGAGCGACGGGATCCGGTCCGTCAACAGATAGAGGAACGGCCGGTTGTCGGTCGCGGGCGGCGGCGTGATCGACGACGGACCGGCCCACTCACCCTGGCAGGTCTGGTCGGCGGAGGTGAGCCCGACCGTCACCACCGCCTGCTGCAGCTCGTCGCCGATCTTGTCCACACACGGCTTGTGCCCGAACGCCTTCTGCGCGGTCGATGCGAGCCGATCGATCAGCCAGGTCTCGCGGTAGAAGTTGTACATCGCGAACGCGCCACCCGGATTGAGGTGGTCACGAGCGGACTTGAACGCCTGCTCGGTGAACAGGTAGCTCTCCAGCCGCAGCGAGCTCGCGCCGTTCACCAGCGTCAGCGAGTCCGGCAGCGCCAGCAGGATCAGGTCGTACTTCTTGTCCGTCCGGGACAGGAACGCCCGCCCGTCGTCGATGTGCGATGTCACCCGCGGGTCCTGGTACGGCCGGTCCGGGTGCAGCGCCTTCCCCAGGTCGCGGATCCGCGGGTCGATCTCGACCGCGTCCACATGCGTCGCGCCCTTCTTCAGCGCGATCGCCACGTCCGACCCGGAACCGGCGCCGATGATCAGCACGTTCTTCGGCGTCTTGCCGACATTGGCCCGCTCGTAGGGCAATCCGTACTGCGACTCCCACCGCAGCCGCGCGTCGGCCGGGATCGCCTGCTGGTGCGGTACGCCGTTCACCGTGATCGTCACCAATGGCACACCCTCATAGCTGGTCTGCTTCGTCTGCACCTTGTAGTACGGCGACCAACTGTTCTCCGGTCGGGTCGACTCGTGGAAGAGCACCCCGACCATCACCAGCAGCGGCGCGAGCACCAGCGCGGCGCTCAGCCCGAGTGCGACGACACTACGACCGGTCGCGGCGACCCCGGATCGTTGCCGCGGGATCATCAGCGCGCCGAACATCACCGTGACGATGAGACCCCACCAGATCGGCGGCGCCCCCAGGAACGACAGCCCGGTGAAGCTCGCGATCCCGACCAGGCTCCCGATCAGGTCGTACCGGTACGCCGTCAGTCGCGGCAACTCGGCGAAACACCGGCCGACCAGCTCGGCTGGACCGGCCAGCACCACCGCGGCGGCGACGAAGATGATCGGCAGGATCACCCACACCGGCGGGCCGGTGGTGTTCAGGCTGGTGAAGTAGATGACGCTGGACGACGTGCCGCGGTTGACCGTGACCGGCTTCCACGCGATCACCAGGACCAGCAGCCCGAGCATGATCGGTGAGTAGTAGGGCAGCCGTTTCGCCCGCCCGGATCGGAGGATGCCGATCCCGATGCCGAGGAACGAGCCGAGTAGCACGAAGTTCGAGAAGTAGCTGAGATGGACCACGTTCGAGCCGGTCCAGCGGATCAGCGCGAGCTCGAGGAAGAGCATCAGCGCACTGGACGCGACGAGTCTGGTCCGGACCCCGAGGGGGCTCGGCCACTTCGACGTACTGACCTGATCCGTAGAGGAGTCGACTGCCATGCGGGGCGACGTTACCGGATATCGAAGTGGTGTGCGTCACCCCGCACTCGGCAGTGACAGAGGGTCAGTGGCGGGCAGCAGGCTTCGGTAGCTCGCAGCCGGCCTTGTTCAGGTCGATGGTGCGCGTCGCGGTCAGGCAGGTGTAGAGCCACCAGGTCTGCTGGCCGTACGCCGCGCCCTGCTCGACCGTGACGTTGCCGTCGGCGTCGACCTCGCACGGGTTGTTCACCGTGCAGCGCTCGCCGTCCTCGTTGCCGGTGTTGTTGATGCCGATCACCTCACCGGTGGACGTGCTGACGACCGGGGATCCCGACGTACCGCCGATCGTCTCGCAACCGGGCTGCTGGTACTTGATCGAGTTCTGCCAGGTCCAGTCGCCCTCGCGCAGTTGCGGGATGGTCGCCTGCACCGAGCAGGTGTATATCCGCTTCCAGTAGCCGGAAACGACCGCCAGGCCGGCGCCGTTCGCCGGGCCCTGCTTGGCCAGCGTGAGTGGCGAGACGTTGAGGCGGCTCTTGATCGAGGCGTAGGTCTCGTTCACCTTGTAGACGATCATGTCGGTCTTCGTCATCGTGCCGAACAGGATCCGGGCGGCACGGACCGTGCCGGCCCGGCCGGAGTCCGGCCGGAGCAGCGTGATCGAGCGGGTCGACGCACGGTTCACCAGCACCTGGCCGGGCTGCAGGAACCCGCCCTCGTAGCAGTGCCCGTTGGTGAGTACGAGCGCCTTGTCGGTGCTGGCGGATTCGGCGTACCGGACCAAGGAGGCGGAGCAGTTGCTGAGCGCGGCGATGCCGGTGAAGTCGGCACCGGGCGCCTGCACGGCAGGTTCGAATGCCTGCGCAGTACTGGTGCCGAGAAGAGTGACGGTGACGGCCGCGGTGGCGGCCAGAAGCGTACGGAACAGTTTCATGGGCGGTTTCCTGTCCTCACTGAAGGTGCGTGCAGCACTTCGTAACGCATCCACCCATCGACCACCATCACAACTGCGTGAAACCGATCGACCACAGGGTGTGTGCACGGGTTTTCCTGCGCTGCGTGAGAAGGCTGCTACTCTTCGTCTCCGGATCCGCCTCTGCCCGAACCATCACCGGCCCCGGCACGTCGTACCGGGTGAGGGTGGGGACGACAAGGTACGGTCGACTGCAGTATCGGCCGCCGTGCTGCGTGAATCTGAGAACGGAAGGACGTCATGCCGCAGGAGAAGCCTGACCTGCGCAATCTCGGCGAGCCGGTGCGGTTCAAGCGGGCGTTGACGCTCGTGCTGATGACACTGGTGCTGCCGGGATCGGCGCAGATCGCGGCCGGCAGCAAGCGGGCCGGCCGCTGGGCCTGGCGGGTGGTCGCGGGGCTGGTCGCGATCGTCGTGTTCCTGGTGCTGCTGGGGCTGGTCTGGCGGTCCGGCACGATCAACCTGATGGCCCGGCCGGGCACGCTGCGGATCGTCCAGGTGCTGCTGATCCTGCTCGCGGTCGGGTGGGCCGGGCTGTTCATCGACGCCTACCGGCTCGGCCGGCCGCTGAGCCTGGAGCGCAACCACCGGCTCATCACCAGCATCCTCGACGGCGTCCTCATCCTGGCCGTGGTCAGTGCGCTGATCTACGGCAGCACGATCGTGAACGCGCAGCGCGACTTCGTGGCGAGCGTGTTCGGCAACGGGCAGAAGTCGAAGGCCGAGAAGGGCCGCTACAACGTGCTGTTGCTCGGCGGCGACTCCGGCGCGGACCGGATCGGCACCCGGCCCGACAGCATCACGCTGGCCAGCATCGACGCGGACACCGGCCGGACCGTCCTGATCGGCCTGCCGCGGAACCTGTCGAAGGTTCCGTTCCCGGCCGGTACGGCGATGGCCAAGCAGTTCCCGGACGGCTTCCAGTGGCAGAACTGCGGCGCCGAGTGCCTGATCAACGCCGTCTACACCTACGCCTCCAACCACAAGGACCTCTTCCCAGGCGACCCGCACCCCGGCGTGACCGCAACCAAGCAGGCGGTCGAGGCGGTGACCGGGATGAAGGTCAACTACTACGTGCTGATCGACCTGGCCGGGTTCCGCGACCTGCTCAACGCGGTCGGCGGCATCACCCTGGACATCGGCAAGCGGGTCCCGATCGGTGGCGGCAGCTCACCGATCAAGGGCTACATCGAAGCCGGCAAGAACCAGCATCTGGACGGTTACCACGCGCTCTGGTTCGCCCGGTCCCGGGCGGAGTCGTCGGACTACGAGCGGATGACCCGGCAGAAGTGCGTGATGTCGGCCATGCTGAATCAGCTGTCGCCACAGACCGTGCTGACCAAGTTCCAGGGCATCGCGTCGGCCAGCAAAGAGGTGGTCCAGACCGATATCCCGGCCGGCGAGCTGGGCACCTTCACCGACCTCGCGCTGGACGCGAAGAAGCTGCCGGTGTCAAGCTTCTCCGCGGTCCCACCCTTGATCCACACCGGTGATCCCGACTTCGCACTGATCCGCACCAAGGTCGCGGAGGCCGTCGCGAAGTCGGAAGCGCTGGACAAGGCGGGCTCGGGGGGAGACGGTAAGACTTCGAACACTCCGCGTAGTACGACGAGCAAGCCGACCACCAGTACGACCAAGAAGCCGAGCACGCCGAAACCCGGCAGCTCACCGACCACACCCGCCACCGGCGTCGACGACGTCGCTTCGATCTGTAAGGCCTGACCTGATATGCCGCTGTCCCACTGGCCGCCCGTGTCCGTCGTGATGCCCGTGCTGAACGAGGAACGTCATCTCGAGGAGGCGGTCGGCCGCGTTCTCGACCAGGACTATCCGGGGGAGCTCGAGGTCGTGCTCGCCATCGGCCCGAGCAAGGACCGGACCCAGGAGATCGCAGACAAGCTGGCCGACCGCGACCCGCGGATCAGCATCGTGCCGAACCCGACCGGCAAGACCCCGGCCGCGCTGAACGTCGGCATCGCGCACGCCAAGCACGACATCCTGGTCCGGGTCGACGGGCACGGCGCCCTCACCGACGGCTACATCACCCGCGCGGTCGAGGTCCTCGACGAGAGCGGAGCCGACAACGTCGGCGGCGTGATGGCGGCCGAAGGCCGGACACCGACCGAGATGGCTGTGGCGTGTGCGTACCGGTCCCGGCTGGGTCTGGGTGCGTCGACGTTCCACCAGGGCGGCAAGGCCGGGCCGGCCGACACCGTTTATCTGGGCGTCTTCCGGCGGGCCGCACTCGAGCGGGTCGGCGGCTTCGACGAGACCATGCACCGGGCCCAGGACTGGGAGCTGAACTACCGGATCCGCAAGACCGGCGGCCTGATCTGGTTCAGCCCGGACCTGTCCGTCACCTACCGGCCGCGGTCTTCGCTGTCCGCGGTGGCGAAGCAGTTCTTCCACACCGGCCAGTGGCGCCGCGAGGTGATCCGCAGGCACCCCGAGACCGCGAACAAGCGCTACCTGGCGCCGCCGATCGCGGTGATCCTGCTGGCAGTCGGCACGATCCTCGGCATCATCGGCCTGATCAGCGGTGTCAGCTGGCTCGATCTGGGCTTCCTCGCCCCGCTCGGCTACGCCGTGCTGCTTCTGGCCGGCTCCGCGGTCGAGGGCCGCTACCTGCCCTGGCGGGCCCAGCTCTGGATGCCGCTGGTCTGCGCGACCATGCACGTCTCCTGGGGCCTGGGTTTCCTGCTGGGCCTCCGCGAGCGGCCGACGCCCTAGCTCCTGGTCTCCTTGATGTAGGCGTCGACCACTTCGTCCACCGGACCGTCGAGACGCAGTAGGCCGGCGTCCAGCCACAGGGCGCGATTACACGTGTCGCGGACGACGTCCAGGCTGTGGCTGACCAGGAAGACCGTACCGGCCTGGTCGCGCAGCTCACGGATCTTGCGCTCGGACCTGCCCCGGAACTCGGCGTCCCCGGTCGCCAGCGCCTCGTCCACGAGCAGGATGTCGTGCGTCTTCGCCGATGCGATCGCGAACTTCAGCCGCGCCGCCATCCCCGACGAATACGTCGACATCGGCAGGTCGATGAAGTCGCCGATCCCGGCGAACTCGACGATCTCGTCGTACCGGCGCTGGATCTCGGCCGGTGACATGCCCATCGCCAGGCAGCCGAGGACGACGTTCCGGTCGCCGGTGAGGTCGTTCATCATCGCCGCGTTGACGCCGAGCAGCGACGGCCGGCCGCCGGTGTAGATCACGCCGTCCGCGGGCGGCAGCAGGCCGGCGACCGCGCGCAGCAGCGTCGACTTGCCGGAGCCGTTGCGGCCGATCACGCCGATCGCGTCGCCCTTGTAGGCGGTGAAGCTGACGTTCTTGACCGCGTGCACCTCGCGGATCGTCGGCCGGTCCTGCCGCTTCAGGATCCGCCGGAACGCGGTCGCCGCCGTACCCTTGCCGCCCTGGCCGGCGATCACCTTGTAGACGATGTCGACCTGGTCGGCGATGACGGTCGGCTCAGCCTCGTCCATATCGATCCTCCGCCCGCCAGAAGTAGACGAACCCGAAGGCCAGCATCACGAACGACCAGACGATCGCGATCGACCACGCGTGCGGCAACTCGTTCTGCTTGTGCTCCTCCAGCAGGGATCGCCGGACGATGTCGATGTACGCCGAGATCGGGTTGAACGCGAGCACCTGGACGACCCAGCCCGGCGCGTTCGCCTGCTCGAGCTTGGCGGGCAGCGAGAAGAAGATGCCGGACGCATACAGCCAGGTGCGGGTGATGAACGGCAGCAACTGGCTGACGTCGGACACGAACGTCCCGATCCGCGCAAAAACCAGCGTGATCCCGATGTTGAACATGACCTGCAGCAACAATGCCGGTACGACGAGCAGCCAGTGCCAGGCGAATCCGTCGGTGAAGCCGACGATCACGAGCAGGATGCCCAGTGAGATGAGCATCTGGTTCAGCTCGTTGAGCACGTAGGCCAAGGGGAGCGTCGCTCGCGGGAAGTGCAGCGTCCGGATCAGCGACAGGTTCAGCGCCAGCGAACGCGAGCCTTCGGTCATGCAGCGCTGCGTGAAGGTGAAGACGAAGATGCCGGTGAGCAGGAACGCGACGTAGTTGTCGATCCCGTTCTTGGTGCCGAGCAGGACACCGAAGGCGAAGTAATAGACCGCCGCGTTGAGCAGCGGTGTCAGCACCTGCCAGAGCGAGCCGAGGCGGGCTCCGGCGTACATGGCGTACGTGCGTGCGGTGGCATAGCTGAGGACGAACTGGCGACGGCTCCACAGCTCGCGCAGGTACGAGCCGAGCGGAGGGCGGATCGAGCTCTTGGAGAGTCCGTAGCGTTCGGCCAGCGCCGCCGGGTCGGTCACCCAGGTCGGCCCGGTCATGGGGCATTCAACACTGCGGCGGTCGGCATTGCGCCAATGTACTGCGCTCTGTGATCCGCTCGTGACGCAGGTCAGCCCACTAAGCGGGTTCTCAGCTTCGCCAGATCCGCGGTGGTGAGACCACCGTGGCGCAGGTATGCCTCCGGCCCGCCGTACTTTTCGTCGAGATGCCGCAGAATCGCGACCAGTGACTCGGCCCGGGTGTCGCGGAACTCGATCATCTCCGGATGCAGGGCGGTGTCCGGCTCGGCGGCGAGTTGCT
The DNA here is from genome assembly GCF_054073265.1 of Kribbella sp. CWNU-51. Classification (NCBI taxonomy): domain Bacteria; kingdom Bacillati; phylum Actinomycetota; class Actinomycetes; order Propionibacteriales; family Kribbellaceae; genus Kribbella; species Kribbella sp. CWNU-51. The sequence goes on along the minus strand of NZ_JBSXMZ010000028.1, from coordinate 38,906 downwards.
CGTCCAGCCACGGGGCGAGCCGTTCCTGGGTGAGGAAGTAGTCGGCGACGATCTCGTCCTCGGGTACGCCGGCGATGCTCAGCGCCAGCGCGACGACCATGCCGGTGCGGTCCTTCCCACCGTGGCAGTGCACCACGACCGCGCCGTCCGGCTCGTCCGCGATCGCCTTGACCGCGGCCGCGAACAACTCCGGTCGCCGGTCGAGCATCCAGGTGCACGCCGCGACGATCGTCGGCTGCCCGTGGTTCGGGTCGGCCGGATCCTGCAGTGGCTGCCGGACCGCCAGCGGCGTCCCGGTGAACGGCGTCGGCGCAGTCGCCACCTCGCCGTCGCCGCGCAGATCCAGGATCCGGCTCACGCCGGAACGCCGTACCGCGTCGACGCCGTGGGGGGTCAGGTACTGCAGGCTCTCCGAACGGATCAGCACACCTTCGCGGATGGTGTGGCCGTCGGCGGTCGGCAGTCCACCGACGTCGCGGGCGTTGCGGCAGCCGGGCCAGTCGAGGTCCATCAGCGATCCTGCGGGCGGTCCGGGTTCGGGCCCGGGTTGTACGGCGGGGGTGCGGGGAAGGTGGTGTTCGGCGGCGGCGGGTAGTTGCCGGGGGCACCTGGTGGTGGCTGCATCGGGAACGTACCGGACGGGCGGTTGCGGCGGCGGTTCTTGACCAGGCCGATGGTGAGCAGGACGCCACCGAGGATGAAGAAGACCAGGAAGGAGCCGATCGCGCCGAAGATCGACAGCACGAACTTGCCGACCGACATCCCCGGCCCGGCGGCGTACGTCGCGGAGGTCTGGTCGTCGGTGCACGAGATGCTGTAGTCGCCCGCCGGGACGGGGTCCACCGAGCGGGCGACGACGTACCAACTGTCACCGTTGATCGTGATCGTCTCCGACCCGGTCGGCGGCTTGAGCGGCACGTCGCCGCCCGAGGAGTCCTGCGCCTTGCACGGCGGCGCGGGCACCGGCACGGACGAATAGATCGTCAGCCCGTCCTTGTTCAGATGGATCACGCCGCTCTCGATCGGCTGCGGCGATCTCGGTGCCGTCACGACGATCCGCCAGACGAAGAATCCGGTCAGCACGACACCGATCACGAAGCACGCGATCGCAATCCAGATCAGGGTCTTCTTCGCCGCGGGCGGCTGCCCGGGATAGGTGCTCATGCGAGCACGCTATCCGTTCCGGCTACGGTACGCCGAGGAGCCGCAGGCCGGCCGCGGTCGCAGCGGCTGCCACCACGACCAGCACGAACGGGGTCCTGCGCCAGGCCAGGATGCCGCCGACCAGCACGCCGGCCGACCGAGCCACCCCGGCCGGGCCGTGGCCGTCCATCAGCGCGGAGGTCGCGACGAGTGCGGTGAGCAGGACGATCGCCGCCGCGGCCAGGATCTGCTGGGCCCGGTCGGGGATCTCGAACCGACTGCGCAGCATCGGCCCGGCGAACCGCAGCGAAAAGGTGCCCACAGCAAGGATCCCGATGGCGGCCAGCACGAGCGGGGTGTTGGTCATGGGGTCACCTCCATAGCGGGCTTGTCTGCGCGGTAGAACAGCAGGCCGATCAGGGCGAGCAACACCGGCAGACCCGCTGGCAGGAACGGCGTCGCGGCTAGTGCGACCACGACCCCGACGAGTGCCGCCGTACGGGTCGCACGGTCGCGCAGGGCCGGCAGGACCAGAGCCAGCAGGACAGCCGGGAAGGCCGCGTCCAGGCCGAACACATCGGTGTCGGTGATCACGGAGCCGGCCAGGCCGCCGATGACGACGCCGACGTTCCAGCACAAGAAGATACCGATCCCGCCCGCCCAGTACGCGGCCCGCTTCTGCTGTGGATCGTCCTGCCCCATGGCGAAGGCGACGTTCTCGTCGGTCATCACGTGGCTGCCCGGCAGGCGCCGCCAGCCGCCGCCGATCAGGTCACTGACCGCCAGGCCGAACGCGACGTGCCGCGTGTTCACCAGCAGGCCGGCGATCATCGCGGCGATCGGATTGCCACCGGCCGCCACGATCCCGACGAAGAGGAACTGCGACGCGCCGGCGAACACCACGATCGACAGCAGCACCGGCACCCACAACGGCAGGCCGCCGCCGACGCTGATCGCGCCGTACGAGAGACCGACGACGCCGTCGGCCAGGCAGACCAGGCCGATGTCGCGGGCCAGTCCACGATCGAGTGTTCGCCAGATCGAACGCATGAGCATTATGATGAACAACCTTCCACCCGTTCGTCAAGCCGAACAATCAGACCGATGGAGCGAACACCGATGGACACCGAGTCTGCCTCCGGGGATCGCGGCACCAAGGCGCCGCTCGACGTGATCGCGGCCTCCCTGCGCCGCCACCGCGCCCGCGCCGGCCTGTCGCTGAGCGAGGCGGCCAAACGCGCCGGCGTCGCCAAGTCGACGCTCTCCCAACTGGAGTCCGGCACCGGCAACCCGAGCGTCGAAACCCTGTGGGCACTGGCCGTCGCGCTGGACACCCCGTTCGCCGCGCTCCTCGATCCACCGCGACCGAAGGTCCAGATCATCCGCGCCGGGGACGGTCCGGTGATCTACTCCGACCAGGCCGACTACAGCGCGACGCTGGTGGCCTCCAGCCCGCCGAACGCCCGCCGCGACATCTATCGCATCGACGCCTCCCCGGGCCCGGGCCGGAAGTCCGAGCCGCACATGCCCGGCGTGGTCGAGCACGTCATCCTCGGCTCCGGCCGAGCCTTGGTCGGCCCGGCCGACGACCCCATCGAGCTGAACCCGGGTGACTACGTCGCCTACCCGGGCGACCTCCCCCACATCTTCCAGGCCCTCGAGGAAGGCACGATGGCGACGCTTGTTTCCGAGCACATGTAACGTTAAGCGCTCACCTCTGGACATCAGCGCGCAACTCTGCGCATCATCGTCGTCGAGAGAGCTCTCTGGTCGAAGTCCGCCCGCTTCGTTGGAGGTTGCACCCCGATGAGACTCAGATCCCTCCTGTCCTGCGCCCTGCTCGGGCTCGCCGCGGCACTCGTTCCGGAGGACGCGCGCGTCGGCTGTCGGCGTCACGCCAGGCACGTACGTCAACTACACCTTCGACACCGCCTCGGTGACGCAGGCCGAGTTCCGGATGACCGTCAACGCCTCGCCCGGGAAGGCGAACGTCTACTGGGCCAACCAATTCAGCTTCACTGCCGCTGACGTCGGTGGCTACACCGGCATGCAGACCCATCGCGACGGCGTCGGCATGTTCATCTACTCACTGTGGAACTCCACGGCCTGGCGCGTCGGCGACGCCGGCACCTACTGCATCCAGTTCCAGGAGGACGGCACCGGTGGCAGTTGCCGTCTCGACCAATCGCCGGTCGCCGGGCACACCTACGCGTTCGCGGTCGCCAGTGAGGGCAGCGGCTGGTACGGCGTGACCGTCCGCGACCTCACCGCCGGCACGTCGTTCAAGCTCGGCAGCCTGCAGACCGGGGCCGGCAACGCCATCAGTACGTCGGGCATGGTCAGCTGGACCGAGTACTTCGACTGGAACAACGACAAGGCCACCTGCGACGACGAGCCGTACTCGAAGCTGACGATGACCGCGCCGACGAGCGGCAGTCAGACGGCACACTTCACCGGCAGTTCGGAGAGCAGCGGCTGCGCGGCCGACAGCCAGGTGACGATCTCCGGCTCGACGGCCGTCCAGGAGAACGGGATCGGCAACTCGTCATCCGGCGAGATCCGCGGCAGCGGCGGATGCCTGGACGTGTCCGGCAGCGACAGCACGACGGTCCTGCTCTACAGCTGCACCGGCGGGAACAACCAGAACTGGGTGCACGCCGAGAACCACACCCTGCATGCCCTGTTCAGTTGCCTCGACGCCAGCGCCACCCAGGCCGGCACCGTCATCGTCTACAGCTGCCATGGCGGCACCAACCAGCAGTGGACCCAGCCCGGTGACGGGACGATCCGTTCGAACGGGCTCTGCCTCACCGCACCAGTTGCCCTGGGCAACGCAGTAACCGTTGCCGCATGCAACAACTCCGCCAGTCAGCGCTGGACCACGCCGGCCTGAACGCGGGGCGCCCGGGACCACA
>NZ_JBSXMZ010000028.1:0-34825 GCF_054073265.1 Kribbella sp. CWNU-51 | reverse complement strand
AGTGGTCCCGGGCGCCCCGTCGTACCGGACCGGTCAGAGTTTGCGGCCGACTCCGCCGGCGATGCACTCCTCGACCTGGTTGAGCGGCTTGACCCGCGGGCCGTCCGGCCACCAGTCGTCGCACAGAACCAGACCCGGCGGGACCAGCTCCTGGTCGGGGAACAACTCGAGCAGTTGCTTGCGGGTGCGGAAGACGCCGCTCTTCATCGGGCTGTGGACGAACTTCTCCTCCATCATCCGCGCGACCTGCGAGTGCTCCGGCGTCTCCGGGTCGAAGAAGTGCGCGATCACCGTGTACGACCCCGGGACGATCGCGTCGACGTACTTCTGCATGATCTGCGGGCCGTCGTCGCCGACGTAGTGGTGCAGCGTGCCGTTCTGGATCACGGCGATCGGCTGGCTGAAGTCGAGGAAGTCGTTCACCTCGGACAGGCTCAGCACGTCGTCGGGGTCGAAGATGTCGGCGCTGACGAACCGGGTGTTCTCGTTCTCCTCGAGCAGCGCGCGGCCGTGCGCGAGCACCACCGGGTCGTTGTCGATGTAGAGAACCTTCGCCTCCGGCAGCAGCCGCTGCACCACCTGGTGGGTGTTCTCCGCCGTCGGCAGGCCGGAGCCGCAGTCCAGGTACTGCGTGATGCTCGCCTGGCTGGCCAGGAACCGGCAGGCCCGGATCAGGAAGTTCCGATTCGACCAGGCCAGGTCGTTGACCTGGGGCGCGACCGTGGCGACCTGGCGGAGCACTTCGCGGTCGATCTCGAAGTTGTCCTTGCCGTTCAGCGCGGCGTCGTACACCCGGGCGATACTGGCGCGGGTGGTGTCGACGCCCACTGGGATCGAGCTGGGTGCCTTGGTGGCATCGGGCATCAGTGGGGCCTCGCAGATGATCGGGATGTCTGTAGTTCCGACTCTACTGACAGTAGGGTCGCGTGAACACATGGTGTAAGCGCGCCGGGCTGGACGAAATCACAATCTGTTGTGAAATGATCTACTGCTTGTACCGGGACACAGGCTGCTGGGAGGCGAGGCGTGACGGAACCGGGCGCGTACGGCGGTCCGACCGCCCTGCGCATCATGCTCGGCGTACACCTGCGCCGCCTGCGCGAGGAAGCCGGGATCACCCGGACCGACGCGGGCTGGGCGATCCGTGGCTCGGAGTCGAAGATCAGCCGGCTCGAGCTCGGCCGGGTCGGGTTCAAGGTCCGCGACGTCGACGACCTGCTCACGCTCTACAAGCTGAAGGACGGCGAGGAGCGCGACCGGCTGCTCAACCTGGCCCGCGAGGCGAACAACCCAGGCTGGTGGCAACGGTACGACGACCTGACGCCGAACTGGTTCCACTCCTACCTCGGCCTGGAGATGGCCGCGGACCTGATCCGAACGTTCGAACTCCAGTTCATCCCCGGCCTGCTGCAGACGCCCGATTACGCCCGGGCCGTGGTCCAGCTCGGCCGGCAGGACAAGCCGTTGTCGCGCTCGGAGCAGGAGCGCCTCGTCACGTTGCGGATGAGCCGCCAGGAAGTGCTCACCCGGCAACGGCCGGCCCGGCTGTGGGCCGTCGTCGACGAGGCCGTACTCCGCCGGCCGATCGGCAGCAAGGCAGTGCTCAAAGGCCAGCTGGAGTTCCTGATCGAGGCCTCCCGGCGGCACAACGTCACGCTGCAGATCATCCCGTTCGACAAGGGCGGTTACACCGCGACCGGCGGCGCGTTCACGCTGCTGCGGTACAACGACAGCGATCTGCCGGACATCGTCTACATCGAACACTTGACCAGCGCCGTCTACCTCGACAAGCGCGAGGAACTCGACGCGTACGTCGTCACCATGGACGCGCTGTCCATCACAGCCGCCCAGCCCCGCCAGACCGAGCGCATACTCCGCGAGGCGATCGCCGTCCTGTAGTCCCTATCCGGCCAGTGCGCGGAGCTGCGCTCCCGGTCCGGGACGGAGCGCGACTTCGCGCGGTGCCGGCTCGTGGCCGGCCTCGCAGCGGAGTACGACGCTCACGTGTTCACCGCAGTCGCCGCGGTGGCGGGGCTCGATCGGTGGACCGCCGTCGATCGAGAGGTACTGATCGCCCCACTGGATCATCGCGACCAGCACCGGATAGAGGTCCAGTCCGGCCTGGGTGAGACGGTACTCGTACCGCTCCCGCTGGCCGGGCAGGCGATAGGGCTGGCGGCGGATCAGGCCGCGCTCGATCAGCGCCGCGAGCCGATCGGTCAGCACCTGGCGCGGGATCCCGGCCCGGGCCCGGATGTCCTCGAACCGCCGGACTCCGACGAACAACTCGCGGAGCACGTGAAAGGTCCACTTGTCGCCGAGGATCTCCATCGTCCGGGAGATCGTGCAGTTCTCGGTCGACCAGCGCATCGCCTCGGGCACCTGGTCAGTCATGGGACGATGATAAGTCCGCTTGACAGACTCAGCCAAGTCCGGTCAGGCTGAATCCGTGAACCAGACTCAGAGGACCGACCGGACCCGCGATCCGCGGCCGGCGACGGCGATGCGGACGCCGATCGTCCGCCGGGCCGGTGAACCGGACACGGACGAGCTGTCACGGATGCTGATCGGAATGACGGACCTCAGCCTCTACTTCCGCTTCCAGACCGCGATCGGCCGGCCACCCCGGCCCGCGCTCCTGCTCCGGATGCTGTGCCCGACCGGCGCCGCGTTCGTCGCCACCCGCGACACCACGATCGTCGGCCACGCGATGTGGGCCTGGGCGCCCGGTGAGGCCACTGCCGAACTGGCCGCGATCATCGCCGAGGCCGACCAGAACCGCGGACTGGGGATCCGGATGCTGTCGATCGCGGCCGCGGACGCCATCGCGGCCGGCGCGCGGCACTTCCTGTTCGTCGTTGGCGCGGCCAACGACCGGACCCTCCGGATGGTCCGCCGCCGCTGGCCCGAGGCAACCGCGGAGCGCGACGGGACGCTCGTCAACTTCGTTGCCCCGGCCCGCCTACCGGACCAGCCGGAAGAACGCACGGATGTCGTCGACGAGAAGGTCCGGCGCCTCGAGCGCGGCGAAATGCCCGCCCCGGGCGAACTCCGACCAGTGCACGATCCGGTGCCGGCGATCTAGCACCCGGCGGATCGCGGGATCCGTCGGGACCGCCACCCCGGTCGGCACACCCGGCTTGACGTCGTCGGCCGCGGCGCGATTCTCGTAGTACAGGTTGGCCGATGACGCGCTCGTGTTGGTGAACCAGTAGATGGACACATCCGTCAGCAGATGGTCCAGCTCGACCGCGTCCTCGGGCAGCGCGTGCGCCGGATCCGTCCACTCCCAGAACTTCTCGACGATCCAGGCCAACTGCCCGACCGGCGAATCACTCAACCCGAACGACACCGTCTGCGGCCGGGTGCCTTGCAACTCCGCGTATCCCGTCCCGACCGCACGCAGCTGCTCGGCCGCCGCCAGCCGCGCGTGCTCGGCATCGTTCAACTGGTCGACATCACCAGGCTCGAGCGCCGGATAGGCCAGTCCCCCGTTGATATGCACGCCGACCACGTGCGTTGGATCGACCTGGCCGACCAGCGGTGACACGACCGACCCGGTGTCCCCACCTTGCGCGCCGTACCGCTCGTACCCCAGGCGCGCCATCAGCTCGGCCCACGCCCGCGCGATCCGGTCGTGATTCCAGCCTGCCGACTCGAGTGGTACCGAGAACCCGTGCCCCGGCACGGACGGCGCCACGATGTGGAAGGCATCCCGCGGATCCCCGCCGTACGACGCCGGATCGGTGAGCTGGCCGAGGATCGGCAGAAACTCCGCGATCGAACCCGGCCAGCCATGGGTGAGAATCAACGGGAACGCATCGGGCTGCGGCGACCGCACGTGCAGGAAGTGAATCGTCTGCCCGTCGATCCGCGTCGTGTACTGCGGATACGCGTTCAGCCGCGCCTCCCACCGCCGCCAGTCGTACTCCGTCCACCGCTCCACGACCTGGCGGAGATAGTCGACCGGCACTCCGCGCTCCCACCTGCCCCCAGGTAGTTGCCCCGGCCAACGAATCCGTCCCAGCCGCTCGGCCAGATCCACCAGGGCTTCGTCCGGCACCTCGATCCTGAACTCCCGCATGCACCGAACCTACGCAAAGCCCCGGCCGCACCCGGCGGTTGTCCAGAACATGATCCTCGTGACGGGCGCACCCGGGACGTCGGCCGAGCTGTGACGACCCAGACCGGTTTTCTGCGGCGTCCTGATGATCGGCGCCGGGGCCGCTCTGACCGCCCTCGCGATCGCGTCCTTCATCCCCGACCCGCTTCACCGGTCCAGACCGGTGAAGCGGCGCCCACACGGACCGCCGACGCGAGAGTTTCCTGATCGTGAAGATTCTCCGCGGCCGGGTGGCGCATACTGAAGGTGCTATGGATTCCTTCCGCGCGACGACGCGTCGTCACCTGTCCACGAGCCCGTTCAAACCCCGCGTGCCCGACCCGGTCAAGGTTTTCGAGGTCGGCCAGCGAGTGTCCCACGACAAGGAAGGCCTGGGCCGGATCACCTCGGTCGACGGCGGCTACGCGGTAGTCGTCGACTTCGGTGCCGGGAAGCTCATGCGCATCCTCGCCCCGTTCCCCAAACTCCACGCCCTCTGAGGAACCCGGCCGCCCACACCGTCACGGTGTGGGCGGTTGCTGTCTGTCAGGCAGTCGTCAGCGAATCGGGTCGAGGAACGCGAGCGTCCGGCTGGTCAGCAGCTTCGCCGCGGCCTCGTCGTACCCGGACAGTGACGAGTCGGCGAACAGGTGCTCCTTGCCGGGGTAGAGGAACAACTCGGCCTCGTCGGTGGCCGCGACCAGGGCACGGGCGGCGTCCAGGTCACCGCCTTCTTCGGTGAAGAACGGATCCTCGTCCATGCCGTGCACCTGGACCGGAACGCCCGCCGGCCAGGAACCGAACTCCTCCACCGGCAGGCACGAGTAGAAGAACAGCGCTCCGGTCGCCCCGGGGCGGGTCTGCGCAAGCTGCTGGGCCGGCATGACGCCGAGGGAGAAGCCGGCGTAGACGAGCCGGTTGCCGAGGCCCTGGGCGGCCTGGACGCCGCGCTCCTTGACGACCCCGAACCCGGTCGTCCTCGCATACTCCAGCCCTTCGTCGAGCGTCGCATACGTATGACCCTCGTACATGTCTGGCAGGTGGACGGTGTGACCCGCCTGGCGCAGTTCCTCGGCGAACGACTTCACCCCGTCGGTGAGCCCCTGCGCGTGGTGGTACAGCACGACCTCGGCCATCGTCAGCTCCAATGATCCAAATATCTCGAACAATCCGTGATGCTAGTCTATTCGGATCATGCCGATCAACAGCCCGGTGCCGGATTACGAGCTGGCAGACACCATCGAGCTGACCACCGCGGAGCAGGTGCGCGCGATCAGCGACCCGTTGCGGACGACGATCCTCGGCCTGCTGCACGAGCGCGCCGCCACCGTGACCGAGCTGGCCACCGCGGTCAAACGCCCGAAGAGCACGGTCGCGCACCACGTGAAGGTGCTGACCGACGCCGGGATCCTGCGCGTCGTCCGGACCCGCCGCGTCCGGGCGATCGAGGAGCGGTTCTACGGCCGGGCCGCGCGGATGTTCTACATCGGTCTCGGCCGCCAGGGCGGGGAACTGCCGCACGACTTCAACGACTTCGAGGTCGCGGCCGAGGAGTCCAAACCGGCGTACGACGCGGGCCAGATGTACTCGTTCATCCGGCACGCACGGATCCCGGCGGAGCGGGCCGCCGAGTTCTGGCACGAGGTCGACCGCCTGATCCACGACTTCGACAAGCTGCCGCGATCCGGCGACACGACGTACGGCTTCACCGTTGGCCTCTACCCGATCCTCGACTACCCGACCCTGCCCCCGGCCGCGGACGAGGAGCGGTAGCCGGTCGGCGTGACGCCGGCCAGTTGACGGAAGACCCGGGCGAAGTGCTGGCTGGAGCTGAAACCCAGGCTGAGGGCGAGCGCTGTGATGGTCACATCGCTGGTTTCGAGGAGTTGCCTGGCGCGGTCGATCCGGCGCTCGTTGAGGTAACGATGCGGCGGCTGACCGAGCTGGTCGACGAACAGTTCGGCCAGGTACGACGGCGCGAGGCCGACGCGATCCGCCAACTGCCGCAGCGTCCACCGCTCGTGGAACTCCTGATCCAGTAGCCGTTTGACGGTCCGCACCGACGGATGCATCGCGAGCTGCGGCACGGCGGTCGGCGTCATCGACCGAGCGACCGCAAGCACGAGGTGGTCGACCGCGAGAGCCAGGCCGGCGTCGGCGTACTCGTACCGTGTGGTGAGCTCGCGGACCAGTTGCGCGAAGGCGTACGCGAGCTCTCCCGCCTCCCGGTGCACCACGGTCTTCGGCCACGAGATCGCCAGCGCCGGTTGGCGTCGTACGACGGGTTCGAGGTCGATGGCGGCGAAGTAGAAGTGGTGGTTGCCGGAGCGCCCGGCCAGGTGATGCTCGAGGTTGGGCGGTACGGCGAACAGGTGGCCGGGCTGGAGGACATAGCTCTCGGCGCCGGCTACCCAGTGTGTGATGCCGTGCAGTTGCAGATAGATCTCCCAGACCGGATGGTCGTGCGGCTCGATCAGGAACTGTTCGGGGACCCACTGCTCACCGGCGTGCACGAGGCCGCTGACCGGGTCCTGCACGTCGGCGTGGAAGCCGGCGCGCAGGCCGCTCGGCCGGGACAAGGACACCTGAAGATTGTGTCCAGTCGCCTGAACAACGGCAACGCTTCCAGCCGGCCGGTTATCTACGGTTCTCGCATGCTTCCAGGACCCGAAGACATCGCTTTCTGCCGTGACCACGGCTACTGGATCTCGCCGGTGATCGTGCCGCCCGAGGTGCTCGACGCGGCCGAGCGCGGGATGGAGCGCTTCTACGCCGGCGACCACGACCACGCCCTTCCGGACCTGCCGGCGACTCGTGGCTGGCAGCCGTCCGACGGCGACGTACTAAGGAAGAACGACTACGCCTCGCTCCGGGTGGACGAGCTGGCCGCGCTGGTCCGGCACCCCGCGATCGGCGCGACCGCGGCCGCGTTGTCCGGTGCGGACGGGATCCGGCTGTGGCACGACCAGCTATTGCGGAAGCCGGTCGGCGGCTCGGCCCGCGTGGGGTGGCACACCGATCGGCAGTACTGGCAGTCCTGTACGTCGGACGACATGCTCACCGCGTGGGTCGGTTTCCACGACGTGGACGAGGTCAACGGCGCCGTTTCGTTCCTGCCCGGCAGTCACCGCTGGGACATCACCGGCCTGGACTTCTTCTCCCAGGACGCGGCCGCCCTCGAGGCATCGATCGTTGCCCAGAGCTTCGACCCGACCCCCGTCGTACCCCGGATGCGCCGCGGCCAGGTCAGCTTCCACCACTGCCGCACCGTCCACGGCAGCTCGGCCAACCGAGGTACGGCGCCGCGCCGCTCACTCGCCATCCACCTCCAGCCCACCGACAACCACTGGCGCCCCGGCTCCACCCACCCGAACGACACCCTCGTCCGCCACAACCCCGACCCCGACTACACCGATCCGGCCATCCAGCCCGTGCTGTGGGCCAATGGAAACTGACCCCCAACGTCCGGCGGTCCTGGTTCGTCTAGGTGGGTGACAGGGAATCCAACAGGACTGGGGCCGATGGCTGACTGGGAACACGTCTTCAGGGAACTGCTGGCGGCGCGCGGGGCGTCACTCCGCGCGTACGCCTATCTGCTGACGGGTGAGCCCGCCGCCGCTGCCGATCTGGTGCAGGATGCGCTGCTGCGGGTCTTCTGTCGGCTTCGGGTCGGCGACGACATCGCAGAGCTCGAGGGGTACGTCCGGCGCGCGATGCTCAACCAGTTCGTCGACGGCCGTCGCCGCGCCCGGCTGTGGCGCGCCAACCGCCATCTCCTGGTCGATCCCGTCGTCCACCACGACGACGACCACGCACTCGCGGACGAGGTCCGGCAAGCCTTGGCAGCGCTGTCGCCCAAGCAGCGTGCGAGTGTGGTCCTGCGGTACTACGAAGACCTCTCCGTGCTGGAGATCGCGGATCAGCTCGGATGTGCCGAGGGCACGGTGAAGCGCCATCTGGCCGACGCCCGGACGAAACTCGCGACCCAGCTCGCCATTCCCGAGGAGACGAAGAAATGACCTCCGACGACCTGCGTCACCTCGTCCGGACCATGGCGGCCGAAGCCACCGGCACGGTCAGGGTCGACGAGAACCGTCTGGTGCCCCGGATCCGGCGCCACCGCCGGCGGCGTCTCGCGATCACCGGGCTCGCGGGCGTGGTGACGACTGCTGCGATCGCCGTGGGTGCGTACGCCGTACTGCCCGGTCCTGAGACCACGGGCACGGTGGCAACCCAGGAGCAGACGCCGACACCGAGCCTGCCGACGAAGCCCGGACCGACCACCGGGAACGACCTGCCCAAGTGCGGATCGATCGCGGACCCGCGCTTCCCGCCCACCCTGCCGTCGGGGATGGAGGGGCTGCACCTGAGCGAACTGACGTTCACCAAGAGCCCGACCGGCTGGACCGGGAGCTTCCGGATCGAGGCCCCCACGGATCCGCGCCGTCTCGAGGGAATCGCCGAGACGACGGAGTTCGTGGTGCGGCAGCAGCGCCGCATGGTCGGCCAGGCGGTACTGACCGCCACCGCGGAGCCGCGGTCGACAAGACCGGGCGTCCGGGTTCACGTCGACCTGCGGGGCTGCGCCGGCCCGGTGCCGGCCGGAACCATCGTCCTGTACGGACAACTGGTGCCCGGGAAGCACCCGCTCACCATCTTCCCGATCCACCTGCCTTGATCAAACGGACCACGGTCCGTTAATGTCGTCGGCATGGATGTGCGCCGAGGACTCGATCTTGTCTCCCAGCTCGGCCGGCAGGATCACTGGCTGGCCGTGCTCGTTACCCGTCGCCGCTCTGGTGAGCCGGCCACCTCGGTGGTGAACGCCGGAGTGCTGGAGCATCCGCTCACCGGCGAGCAGGTGGTCGCGTTCGTCGCGCGCGGACGGACGGCGAAGCTCGCCAATCTGCGCCGCGATCCCCAAGCCACGTTGGTGTTTCGCGCGGGCTGGGAGTGGGTCGGGGTCAGTGGACCGGTCGAGCTCGCCGGACCGGACGACGCGCTACCCGGCATCGACGCGGAGCAGTTGCGGTTGTTGTTGCGCGACATCTACCACGCCGCCGGCGGCAACCACCCGGATCTCGACGAATACGACCGCGCCATGGCGGCAGATCGCCGTACGGCGGTTCTGCTCAGGCCGGAGCGGTTCACCAGCAACCCGGCGGGCGCCGATCACGAGGAGGACGAATGACCGCGACGACCGCCGCACCGGGGACGATCCAGGTCTGGTCGGATCTGCTCTGCCCGTTCGCCCATGTCGCGATTCACCGGCTTCGGGCGGCGCGGGCGCGGCTCGGGCTCGATGACCAGGTGCGGCTCGACCATCACACGTTCGCGCTGGAACTGTTCAACGGGCCGCATTCCCGGCCGGGCACCGACAGCGAGGCGGTCGGTCTTGGCCAGTTGGAGCCGGATGCAGGGTTCCGGCTGTGGACGAAGCCGGACTGGACGTATCCCTCGACAGTGCTGCTCGCGGCCGAGGCCGTGCACGCGGCCAAGGCGCAGGGGCTGCGGCAATCGGAGGATCTCGATCACGCGCTGCGCCGGGCGTTCTGGCTGGAGTCCCGGTCGATCGGGCATCGCCAGGTCATCCTCGACGTCGCCGCCGAGGTGGACACGGTCGACGATGCTGCGCTGGGCGCGGCTCTGGACGACGGCCGGGCCCGGTCAACGGTCATGGCCGACCACGCGGTCGCCGTGACGGACGCCGTACAAGGAAGTCCGCACCTGTTCCTGCCGGACGGGAGCGGTGTCCACAACCCTGGCATCACGGTGCATTGGGTCGGGCCGTGGGCGTCCGGCTATCCCGTTGCCCAGGACAACGATCCCGGCTGGGCCGACCGGCTGCTGAAGCAGGTTGCGTGATCGACGAGGCCAACGGGGTGGAGCTTCGGCGCATCGTGGTGGGCTACCTGGACACCAATTGCTGGGTGGTGAGACCACTCGGCGGCCGCGAGGCGCTGATCGTCGATCCCGGTGACGAACCGCGCCGGATCGCCGAGGCGGTGTCCGATCTCGACGTGACCGGCATCGTCATCACCCATGCCCACGCCGACCACGTCCTCGCCGTCGCCGCGCTGGCCGCGGAGTTCGGCGTACCGATCATCGGTCACCCAGATGAGGCCCGGGTCTGGGCGGCCGAGCTCGACTACCTCGCCGAGCACGGCCACCTGGACGCCGGCACCGCGACACCCGACTTCGTTGCCAGCGGCAACCTCCCGCGACCGTCCCCGGACCTGCCACTCTGGGACGGTCAGCTGGATCACTACAGCAGCCGGCTCTCCGTGGGTTCCCTGACGGTCGAACTGCTGTCCACTCCCGGCCACACCCCGGGGAGCCTCTGTCTCAGCCTTCCCGGTCACCTGCTCAGCGGAGACACCCTGTTCCCCGGCGGTCCCGGCCTGACCGATCCCCAATGGCCACTCTCCGACTTCACTGCGATCATCGCGTCGGTCCAGCGCCTGCTCGAGCTGCCGCCTGACACCGTGGTCCATCCCGGCCACGGCTCCGACACCACCGTCGCCGCCGAACGTCCCCACCTCGACGCCTGGCGGGCCCGCGGCTGGTAGACAGTCCTGGTATCGATCTCACCAGGAGGCAGTAGTGGAGACCGTCGAGTTGACCGGGGCCGGAATGGTCGTGTCGCGGGTGGTGCTGGGGCTGATGCGGATCAAGAAGCTCAGCGACGGCGAGATCCGCGAGCTCGTCGGCGCGGCGCGGGACGCCGGGGTGACGATGTTCGATCACGCGGACATCTACGGCGGCCCGCACGGCTGCGAGCAGCGGTACGGCGAGGCGCAGCCGGTCCCGAGTTCGGAGCGGGACCAGGTGACGATCCAGTCCAAGGTGGGCATCCGGGCCGGCTTCTTCGACTCGTCCCGCGAGCACATCGTTTCGAGCGTCGAGCAGTCCCTGGCCGCGCTGCGGACCGACTACCTGGACCTGTTGCTGATCCACCGCCCGGACACCCTGGTCGAACCCGACGAGGTGGCCGCCGCGTTCGACGAACTCCACGCCGGCGGCAAGGTCGCGGCGTTCGGCGTCTCGAACCACACGCCCGCGCAGCTGGAGCTGCTGGCCAGGTCGGTCCGGCAACCACTCGTCGTCAACCAGATGCAGTTCAGCGTGGCGAACGCCGCGCTCGTCGCGCAGGGCCTGGCCGCCAACATCACCGGCCTCGACCAGTCGGCCGACCGCGATCTCGGCGTCCTCGACTACAGCCGGCTGAAGGACATCACCATCCAGACCTGGGGATCCCTCCAGAAGCCGCCGCCCGGTGGGGTGTTCCTCGGCGACCGGGAGAACTACCCCGACCTCAACGACGCCCTCGACCAACTCGCCCACGACCACGGCACCACACCCACCGCGATCGCCGTCGCCTGGATCGCCCGCCACCCGGCCCGCATGCAGATCGTCGTCGGCACCACGAACCCCGCCCGCCTCCGCGAAGCCGCCGCGGGTGCGACCGTCGACCTCACTCGCGAGGAGTGGTACCGCTTGTTCACCGCCGCCGGCCACACGCTCCCGTAACCAATCCGCACCGCCGGGCATCTGGTCAAGTGGAGGCCAAGGGATGGTGCGAGATGTTCAAGGCAATCGGAACGGCGGCTCTCATCGTCGCGGGAGCACTGGCACCTGGTACGGCGACAGCCGCGGTGTCGGCGAACTGCTCGGTGGGCGTGGGGTCGGTGACCCCGGCCGGTGACCAGTGGGGTCAAGCGGTGATCTCGACCCGGCCGCCGACAGTCATCCTCAGTCACGTCACGGCGCGCGGCGTCTACGCGCCGGGGCAGGTGAAGGTCAGCAGCTCGATGGCCGAACGGGACGACGGGTTCGGCGGGCTCACCGTCAACGGCTACGTGATCATCGGCGACGCGCTGTACTCGAGCGGCTATCACGCCGTCGACGGCACGATCGACAACCGTGGCCTGAGCCGGATCGGTGGCGGCTGGGGGAACTTCGTCGCAGTGGAGGAGGCGGAGTACCAGGGACCGACCGAGGCCGGCATCTCGCGGGTGTACACCTACGGACTCCGCAGCGACGGCGTGCTGTTCCGCTGGAACACCTTCGGCGGCGTCTGGCGGAGCAAGGCATCCGCTCCGGGCTTCGCCGCGGTGAAGTCGATGGCGCTCATCAGCAAGCCCAAGACCTACGACACGTTCCTCGCCAACACCCGCGGCGGCGCGCTCTACACGATCCACATCCCGACCACCGCTCCAATGAAGCCGATCGTGAAACAGATCCGCGCCGCGACCTGGCAGGGCTTCGAGACCCTGCTCGCCCAGAAGTGCGGCCAGCTCGGCACCGTCCTCCTGGGCATCGACCAGGACACCAACACCGGCTATCTGTACGCCGTCGGTCACGCCACCGGGACGATCACCGTGATCCAGTCCCTCGGCAAGGTCCCCGCCACCTCCGGCGACGACGTCTACTTCCGCGGCAAGGACCCGGGCGCCCCACTGACCGGCGAGTGAGCTCGATGGTGTCGGCGACCGTGGCGAGGTCCTCCTGGGCGATGGCGCTGACGATGAATCAGGTGCGCGCCGCCGCGAGGACTGGCGGCGGCCGCGGAGGCCGGCCTCAGGCGGCAGGCGCGTCCTGCTCCTCGTCGCGAGGGAAGAAGGGCAGCTCGAGGTAGACGCGATCGGCGGCGGCGAGGATCTTCGCGGCGTCGTCGACCGGCGGGTGGATGGCCCGGTTGATGCCCTTCTTGACGGCCCCGGCCTCAGCGCCCGACGCCATCACCCTGCGGTCCCAGCCCCGGGTGAAGACCCCACCGGCACCCCCGAGGTCCAGGCAGGTGACGTACGGACCGGGGGTGAAGTCGCGCAGCGGCACGTTGAGCAGGTCGGCCGCCGCGTTGTACCCGGCGACCTTGCCGAGCGGGGTGGCGTGCTGGCAGGCCTGCATGACCGTGTGCTCGGCGTCGAACGCCGCCGCGGCCGTGTCCCCGGCGACGAACACCTCGGGAAGAGCACGCAGCCGATGGTCCACCGGCACCCGGCCGAGATGGTCGAGCTCGGCCGAGATCTGACGGGTGAGCTCGCTGGCCCGCATCCCCACGGACCAGACGACGGCGTCCGCCTCGACCCGGCTGCCGTCGGACAGTACGGCGTACCCGTCGCCGACCTCGGTCACGGTCGTCCCGAGCCGGCGTTCGACACCCAGTTCGTCGAGCGCGGCCTCGATCACCTCGCGCGGTCCCGGGCCGAGCTGCGCTCCGACGACGTCCGACTGGTCCACCAGCAGCACCCGGCCGCGGGCGGCCAGTTCGGTCGCGGCCTCCAGGCCGACGAACCCGGCGCCGACGACCACGACGGAGTAGTCCTCGCGGTCGCGCAGCCGGCCGGTGAGCCGCCGGGCCCCGTCCAGGGTGTCGATGTCGAAGAGCCGTTCCGCGCCGGGCAGGCCCTCGGGCTGAACGAGCTTGCTGCCCGCCGCCAGCACCAGCCGGTCGTAGCCGATCTCGTTGCCGTCGGCCACCACTACGCGGCGCTCGGTGTCGATCGTGCTGACCGACGCGCGCACGTGCTCGACGCCGATCGGGTCGAGGATCCGGCGGAGTTCCACCGTGGCCAGCTCCGGCTCCGGTTCGTACAGGCGAGGGCGCAGTACCAGCTGCTCGTTCGGCGCGATGAGCGTGATGCGCAGCTCCGCGTCGCCGCGTGCGAGGGCTGCGCCCGCCGCGCTCCACACACCCGCGAAACCGCCCCCGATGATCACAACGTGTGCCACTTTCTCGTCCTCTCCCAGCCTCGCTCCCCCGCGGATCGGGGGTTCGGCAGGGAGACAACACGGCGGCGTCAGATGTGACCGAGGTGAGCCAGCTTGTCGGGATTGACCAGTCGCCGGAACGCCGTGATCCGCCCGCCGGCGAGCTCCACGGTGTCGAGCCAGACGAGCCTGCCGCCGCGGTACGTCGCCAGCGCCGGCTGCCCGTTCACCTCGATGATCCGGGACTCGTCCGGGCGCCTGAGCTCGATCTGCCTGGCCGTCAGCAGCGCGATCGTCTCGGCACCGGTGACCAGCTTCCGTGCGGCGGTCACCTTGCCACCGCCGTCGGCGGTGTAGACGGCCTCGGGGTCGAGCAACGCGACCAGCCCGGCCATGTCGCCGGCGTCGGCCGCTGCCTTGAATGCCTGGAGCACCCGCTCGGTCTCGGCCCTGGACGCCCGGGGCCGCCCCTCGACCGCGGCGACCCGCGCCCGCGCGCGGGAGGCGAGCTTGCGGCTGGCGGCCGGCGTCGAGCCGAGCACCTCGGCGATCCGGCCGAACGGGAAGTCGAACACGTCGTGCAGCACCAGGGCGACACGTTCGGCGGAGGTGAGCGTCTCCATCACCACGAGCATCGCGGTGCTCACCGACTCGTCCGTGAGCACCTGGTCGGCGGCGTCCGGCCCGGTCAGCAGCGGTTCGGGCAACCAGGGTCCGACGTAGGACTCACGCCGTACGCGCGCCGACTTCAGCACGTTGTACGACGTCCGGGCGGCCAGCGTGACCAGCCAGGCCCGCAGGTCGCGCACCTCGGACAGGTCGGCGTCAGCGGCGCGCAACCAGACGTCCTGCGTCACGTCCTCGGCCTCGGTCACGGTGCCGAGAATCCGGTACGCCGCCCCGAAGACCGCCGGCCGATGCGACACCCAGTCCGCCTCCGCCAACGTGCCGGTCAGGTCCACCCTCGACCTCCTGCCCCCCGCTCAGACCAATAGTCAGCCTCCGATTCTAGGCAAGGCCGGCCGGTGGGGCCTTGCGGCCTGACAACGGTCTGCCGGGGTGTCGGCTGACACCCCGGCAGCTTTCCCGTGTGGTTCAGCTCCGCGCGGACGTGTTCCGGCCGGTCAGCGTGGATGCGACGACGACGAGAACGGCCGAGATCGCGATAGCCACGAGCCAGCGCACCCAGTCGACGCCTGGGCTGCCGTTACCACCGAACGCGGTGTAGACGAACCATCCGATGATCACCCCGCCGATCCCGCACAGGATGGTGAGCCAGATCGGGATGTTGTCCTTGTTGCCGGGCGCGACGAACTTTCCGAGCAGGCCGATGATGATGCCCGCGACGATGACTCCGATGATCTCCATGGTTCCGTTCCTCTTGTAGCTCCGGATCGCCGCGGTGATGACCGCAGCGACCATCCAGTGCCCAAGCAACAAACCCGACCTCGCCGCCCCCGGAAGAGACCGGGACAGAACTGGTTGTTCTCGAATTGTCGAAACTTTCTGACGGAAATTCACTGATCCACTATTCCCATCGCTCCGGTCTTTTGCTTCCTGCTCAACTTGACACAGAACGACAAAATTCAATCACCCGGGAAATGTGTGCTCACGGCCGTTTCGGCGCTAGCATCCTCGGCATTGTGGAAACTGTAATTGCCTACGTCTCCGATCGATCCGGCGACAATCAGCGAGCTGCCGCGGGCCTCCGGCGGGTCGAGGCTTACTACAGCGGCCTCTGGCGTGAGGAGGCCGTCCATCAGGGACATGATGCAGGGACGGTCGGGCTGCACGTCTGGGACCGCCGCGAACGCGACTGCCTCTGGCCGTCCTGGCAGGACAGCGGCGATCTCCGGGTAGCGAGTCTGCATGCGCCGCTCGGGTACGAGCGGATAGTCGGCGACGTCCCATTGCAGGACGCCCCTGGGCGGTTGGCGCGCGCAGTTCTTCAGGTGCCCGGCCGATTCCTGGATCTGGCCCCGCCGTTCACGATGGCCGTCCTGGACCCGGCCGACGAACGACTCGAGTTGTTCACCGACTCCATCGGAGTAGGCCGGCTGTTCCAGCTGCGGCTGCCTGACGGCTGGGTCTGGAGCAACCGGCCGGTCGCCGCGCTCTTGTTCGCAGGCGTCGCGGCCAGGGTGGCTGAGCGGGGTTGGCGCTATGCGGCCGCTTGCGGCTGGTTCATGGGCGACACCACGCCGTACGACGGGGTCCTGGCCGTGCCGGGCGCGACCCGGATCGTCGCCGAGGGCAGGCATCGCCGCCGTACCGTCAGCCGTGTCGAGATCAGTAGCGTCTGGTCCGGCAGCGTGGACGCCGCCGACGAGACCGCCGAGGCGCTGCGCGATGTGGCGAGGTCGGTCGACCACCTCTGGCCGGGAAGGCCGACCGTGGATCTCAGCGGCGGCCGGGACTCCCGCGTGGTCGCAGCGGCCTTCCTGTCCGCTGGTGTGGACCTACGCCTCAACAGTTACGACGCGGTGCCGGGCGAGCTCCAGGTCGCCGAGGACCTGGTGGGTCTGCTTCCTTTCCAGGTGGAGCACGCCGTGACCCCTCGCACAGAACCAGCCCAACCTCCACAGGCTCGGCCGGCCCCTCCCGCCCTCGTCAGCCGCGCCCTCCGGTGGCACCGCTACGCCGACGGCCTCAGACCGGCCAGTTACCTCTTCCACACCCCACCCAGCAGCCTCTCGATCGTCACCCACCTCGCGATCGGCGGCGCGGGTGGCGAGGTCGCGCACGGGCACTTCTACCCGGCTGACGTCCTCCAGCTCGACGCCCTGCCGCTCGAGCCGAAGCTCCGGGCATTCGTCAGCCGTCTGCAGAGCCGGCTGGTCGCCGCGGCCGGCCCGTCCGAGGAGGCTCGCGCCGCCGTCTCCGCACAGATCGAGCAGGTACTGCGAGAGGCGATGCACGGCGGCATCGAGAACGCGACCATGCTCGACTACTTCTATCTGGTCGAAAGGCTCCGCCGCTGGGGGACCACAGGCGAGCGCAGCGGCGTGGTCTCACCGCTGCTCATTCCGTCCTTCGTCCGCGCTGCCTTCGCGCTCGATCCCGCCCAGCGGCTCGAGAACGCTCTGCACCGTGACCTGGTCCGTCGGTTGATCCCCGAGTGGGCGGACATTCCGTTCTTCAAACCACGCCCGGCCGGGCGGGGAAGGGCCCGGGCCCAGCTGCGGCGCATCGCCGATGCGCCGGATCGCGATCTGATCGGGGAGCTCATCACCGGCTCGGAGCTGGAGGGACTCGAACCGCAGACCGTCCGAGCGCTGTGGGCGGATTCGGCGGCCGGCACCAGTTCTGCCCCGGGTGAGGCAGCACTCCAGCAGGCACTGTGGAGAGCATCCTTCGAGCAGCACCTGGCCGAGATCAACAGCCACCTCCCGCCCGCCGTACGCACCGAAGCCCGCAGCATCTCCCGTGTCGCGGTGCCAGATCCGGCGAAGCCACCATGCCCTTCCTCGCGCCCGACGGTCCGCGGCGTACGGCGCGTCGCCCAGCGCCGGCTGATCCGCCGTCTGGCCAGGCATCCGCTCTGGTCTGCCTTCCGCCGAACCCGGATCGGCCGTTCCTGGCGGAGCCTCAGCCGCCCGCGCTGACCAGCCCCCGCCCACGAAACAGGCACCGTGAACCGACCTCACACCAACCCTGTCCGTCGAGCCGGGTCACCCCAGTCGAGGCCCAAAGGCGCACATGCCAGACTTGTCCCGTGTATTCGACTTCCGATCGCCGGGATGCGGTGTTTCCGATCGCTGGGGAAATTGTTGAGGATTTCATCCAACAGGCCCAGGTGTCCGATCGATGGCTACAGCAGAGCGTCTTGCCAAAGATGTCCGTCGGAGAACTAGCCTGCCACCTGGGGCGGCAGCTGGTACGCGCCGCAGAACTCCTCCAGGCGACAACCGACATCCCACCACTGAACTCGGTCGACGAGCACTATCATCGCGCTGCATGGGTCATGTCGAGCTCTCCGGATGACGCGGTCAATGACCGCACCACGGACGAGGCCGAGGCTGCGCTTGGCGTAGCTGCGCTCAGGACTCGAGTCGACAAGGCACTCGCGACGCTGAGGACGCTGCTCGCGAGCGGTACCACTCCTGATGTGGTACTGATTCCCTGGCAAGGTTGGTCCTTGCGCCGGGATGACTTCTTGCTTACCCGCATGCTGGAGATCGTCGTTCATACCGACGACCTTGCGCTGAGTCTTGACGTCCCGACGCCGGCATTCCCGGAGGAAGTCTTCGCGCCTGTGCGCGACCTGCTGGTGCGCCTCGCCGAGCGCCGGCATGGTCAGTCAGCGTTGATCAGCACTCTCACCCGCAGGGAACGCTCGCAAGTTATCTCCGCTTTCTAGCACCGCAGGTTCTCGGCCGCCAACGCTCGGCCGGTGTGGTCAGATGTCAGGAGCCTCGCACTACGAGGCGCCCAGTGACGGCCGCGCCTGGAACTGCTGCTCGCGTTGTCGGCGTTTGTTCTCTTACTGCGCCACGGCCGTGTGTCAGAGGTTAGGCAGCACCTGCTCGAAGAACAGGCGATCGGAGCTGAAGGTCGGCTGGAGTCGGGAGAACTCACGGGCCGTGACCCATCTGGCGTCGCTGACCTCTCCGGGATGGGTGACCAGGTCGCCTTCTTCGGGTTCGGCGGTCCACCAGTGGAGGACGAACGCGGCGTCTTCAGTCTGTGATTCCCAAACCTTGGCGATGGGTGTCACCTTCAGGCCGACTTCCTCGCGTACCTCCCTGACC
Organism: Kribbella sp. CWNU-51; assembly: GCF_054073265.1. Classification (NCBI taxonomy): domain Bacteria; kingdom Bacillati; phylum Actinomycetota; class Actinomycetes; order Propionibacteriales; family Kribbellaceae; genus Kribbella; species Kribbella sp. CWNU-51. The sequence goes on along the minus strand of NZ_JBSXMZ010000028.1, from coordinate 16,258 downwards.
AGGGCTTCCGCCTGCGTTTCGCCGGGATCGAGCTTGCCGCTAAGTGGTGCCCAGTAGCCCGGCAGCCGGGCGGCTGGGCCGCGCTGAATGACGAGCACCCGCTCGGATCGTCGCACCACGGCGACAATCGCCTCTCGCTGATCCATGGCATACCTCCGGTGGCTGCTTCGAGGGTGTCGACAGTCCGCCCCGGCACGGCTCGGCGCTCAGCGGATGAGCGGGGAGCCGAGAGTACGGACATCTTGCCCGCGACGACAGCAAATGCCGTGCGCTGCCAGCCGTGCTCCTCAGCGAAAGCGAGGAGCGGCGCGATCGCGTCCGGGCAGACCGCTTCGAGCGCGGTGTGAATCGAGCGCGTCTGTGGGTACACGACCGGGTCCGTCGGCAGGCCAACTCAGGTGAGTCATTCAGTACTCTCTCTGGTGAGAAACGTTGCCGAGCGACCTTAGTACTCCAGCCGTAGTTCGTGATCTGGCAGTGTGGCAGCTGGGCTCAGTTCCTCTGGGCGTGTCGACCTGCGGGAACGTCGTCAGGCAAGGCCGTTCAGCAACTGGCGGGCCATGACGATGCGTTGGACCTGGTTCGTGCCTTCGTAGATCTGGGTGATCTTGGCGTCGCGCATCATGCGTTCGACCGGGTAGTCGTGGGTGTAGCCGTAGCCGCCGAGGAGCTGGACGGCGTCGGTGGTCACGGCCATCGCGACGTCGGAGGCGAAGCACTTGGCGGCGGCGCCGAAGTAGGTCAGGTCCTTGTCACCACGCTCCGAGCGGGCGGCCGCGGCGTACGTGAGCTGCCGGGCGGCCTCGATCTTCATGCCCATGTCGGCGAGCATGAACTGCAGGCCCTGGAACTCCGCGATCGCCTTGCCGAACTGCTTGCGCTCCTGCACGTACCCGAGCGCGTAGTCGAGCGCACCCTGGGCGATCCCGAGCGCCTGCGCGGCGATCGTCACGCGGGTGTGGTCGAGCGTCGCCATCGCGGTGCCGAACCCGGTGCCCGGGTCCCCGATCAGCCGCGACACCGGGATCCGCACGTTGTCGAAGTACACCTCGCGGGTCGGCGAACCCTTGATGCCCAGCTTCTTCTCCGGCGCACCGAAGGACACGCCGTCGTCGGATTTCTCGACCACGAAGGCGGAGATCCCCTTCGACCGCGCGGCCGGATCGGTCACCGCGAACACGGTGTAGAAGTCGCTGACGCCGGCGTTGGTGATCCAGCGCTTCACGCCGTTCAGCACGTACGTATCGCCGTCGAGCACCGCCCGCGTCTTCATCGAGACGGCGTCCGAGCCGGCCTCGGGCTCCGACAGGCAGTACGAGAACATCGAGTCGCCCGCCGCGACCGGCGGCAGGTAGCGCTGCTTGACCTCCTCCGACCCGGACAGCAGCAGCGGCAGTGAGCCGAGCTTGTTCACCGCGGGGATCAGCGAGGTCGAGGCGCACGCCCGGGCGACCTCCTCGATCACGATCACGGTCGCGAGCGCGTCCGCCCCGGCGCCGCCGTACTGCTCCGGGATGTGCGGGGCATGGAAGTCCGAGGCCTTCAGCGCGTCGTACGACGCTTTCGGGAACTCCGCGAGTTCGTCCACGTCACCGGCGTGCGGGGCCACCTTGGCGTCGCAGACGTCGCGGACGGCGTCCCGGATCGCCTGGTGCTCCTCGGGCAGCGCGTACAGGTCGAATGAGTTACTCACGAGTCGCACTGTACGACGCGGGCCCGCCGCTCGGCAGCCGTCGGACGCCGAAAGTGACCAACAGCGCACGCCCTGGTGGGCCCTCGGACATGAGCCGGTCACCGGGTGATAACCGTGGTGGGTAGAGTCCCGGACATGAGTGAAGCGACCTCCCGCCCCCTGCGGATCGCCGTGATCGGTACCAACTACCTCGGGGCGAACACCGCCGCGGGGATGGCCGAGTTCGGTTTCGACGTCGTCGGGGTCGAGATCGACGAGCACCGGCTGAAGCTGCTGAACGACGGCAAGGCCCCGCTGTACGAGCCCGGGCTGGACCCGCTGCTGAAGAAGCACGTCGACTCCGGCCGGCTGCGGTTCACCAAGGACTACCGCGAGATCGCGGACTGGGCCGACGTGCACTTCATCAGCGTCGGCACGCCGCAACTCGAGGGCAGCGAGGCGGCCGACCTGGGCCAGGTCAACTCGGTCGTCGACATGCTCGCGCCGCTGCTGACCCGGCCGACGCTGGTGGTGGGCCGGTCGACGGTCCCGGTCGGTACGGCGAAGCACATCGAGCGGCGTTTCCACACCGAGGCGCCGGCAGGTACGGCGGTCGAGCTCGCCTGGCAGCCCGAGTTCCTCCGTGAGGCGCACGGCGTGGACGACACGCTGCACCCGGACCGGCTCGTGTTCGGCGTGGAGTCGGCGACCGCGGAGGCCCGGCTGCGTGAGGTCTTCGCCACCCCGATCGCCGAGGGTTCGCCGGTGGTCGTGTGCAACCGGCCGACCGCGGAGCTGGTGAAGGGCGGCGCGAACGCCTTCCTGGCCACGAAGATCTCCTTCATCAACGCGCTCGCGGAGCTGGCCGACGCGGCCGGTGCGGATGTCACCCAACTCGCCGACGCGCTCGGGTACGACAAGCGGATCGGCCGCGGCATGCTGAACGCCGGCCCCGGGTACGGCGGCGGCTGCCTGCCGAAGGACCTGCGCGCGTTCATGCACCGGGCCGGCGAGCTCGGCGTCGAGGAGGTGATCACGCTGCTGCGTGAGGTCGACGACATCAACCAGCACCGCCGGGCCCGGATCGTCGACGTCACCCACGAGGTGCTCGGCGGCGAGTGGGTCGGCAAGAACGTCACCGTCCTCGGCGCCGCGTTCAAGGCCGGTACGGACGACGTCCGCGACTCGCCCGCCCTCGACGTGGCCGGCCGGATCCAGCTGCACGGCGCGAACGTCACCGTCTACGACCCGGAGGCGATGGAGAACGCCCGCAAGGTCCGCCCGACGCTGCGCTACGCCGCCTCCACCACCGAGGCCTGCGAAGGCGCCCACGCCGTCCTCCACCTCACCGAGTGGCCCGAGTTCCGCGAACTCGACCCCGCCGCCCTCCGCGGCGTGGTCGAACACCCCGTCGTCATCGACGCCCGCCTCCTCCTCGACGCAGCCCGATGGCGCGCCGCCGGCTGGACCTACCGAGCGCCCGGCAAGCCCTAGGTGACAGTTGCGTTGCGCAGGACGGGGCGGCTCAGTACGACGAGACCGGTGAGCGCGGCGGCCACGGAAATGCCGAGGCAGACACCGGTGATGCCGACCCCGCTCAGATCCGCGAGACTGCCGAGCACCGGGTTCATCACCACGAGCGCGAGGCTCTGACACAGCACGACGACGGATTGCAGGCGGGACTGGTACTCGCGCTCGACGGAGTTCATCAAGAGCGGCAGCACGTGACCGGTGAACGTGCCGACGCCGATTCCACTGAGCACACCGGCCGCGAAGACCAACGGCAACGGCTCGAGTACGGACAGACCCAGCAGGCCCGCGGCGGCCACCAGCAGGCCGATGGCGGCGAACACACCCGGCCGTGGGAACGCGCCGCGCATGAGGATGCGCACCGCGATCACTCCCACCCCCAGACTCCGGCTCGCGACGAGCAGACCCGCGGTCGCCGCGTCCCAGCCGTGCGACCGGGCGAGCAGCGGGAACAGCAAAGCATCCAGCGGTATCAGCAACCCGGCCGCCACCGTCATCGTGATCAGCAGGGCGCGGGTGAGCGGGCGCCCGAACGCGACCCTGATGCCGGCTGCGATCGACCGCAGCATGCCGGACGGCATCCGTCCGGGCGGGGCGATCGTCCCGCGCAGCAGGATCAGGACGATGATCATCGCGGCGAAGGTGAGAGAGTCGAAGGCGGCGGCGGCTTTGAGGCCGGCCCAGCTGACCAGGATGCCGCCGACGGCGGTGCCGGTGACGGCGAAGACGACGCCGGTGACCTGGAAGCTGGCCAGTGCGCGCGGGACCTGCTCCGGTGGGACGAGCAGGCGCGGCATGGAGCGCGACGACGGCAGGAAGAACGCGTCGATCACGCCGACGACGAGGGCCAGCACGACCAGCAGCCAGACCGGCTCGCCCACGGCCAGCGAGGCCGGGACGAGCGCGGCGGTCACCAGGAACATCGCCGTACAGCTCGCCAGCAGGACGCGGGGGGCGCCGAAGCGGTCGCCGACCGCGCCGCCGACCAGGAGCAGGGCGGCGCGGGGTGCGGCGGCGAGGAGCAGGATCAGACCGGCGATGCGGCCGCCGTGCTGGCTGGCCGACCATCCGATGGCGAACGTCATCGTCAGGTCGCCCAGGAGGGACACGGCAGCACCGAACAGCCAGATCCAGTAGCGGACCGGGATGCGCTGCGTGTCCGGTTCAGTGGGCGGAGTCACGATCGACGACCTTAGACGACAACGGATGGGATCTCATGACTACCCGCCCCCGGCTGTGGAAAACCAGTTACAAGACTAGCCTTTACGCAGCTCTGCCGCGCCGTCACGCACAGTGATGCCCTTCGCCCGGGCCAGGTCGGCCAGGGACTCCTGGAAGGCGATCATCCGGTCCCGCAGCTTCTCGTCGGACGCGGCCAGGATCCGGACCGCGAGCAGGCCGGCGTTCCGCGCGTTCCCGATCGACACCGTCGCCACCGGGACCCCGGCCGGCATCTGCACGATCGACAGCAGCGAGTCCATCCCGTCCAGGTACTTGAGCGGAACGGGTACGCCGATCACCGGCAACGGAGTCACCGACGCGAGCATGCCGGGCAGGTGCGCGGCCCCGCCGGCGCCCGCGATCAGCACCTTCAGTCCCCGCTCGTGTGCTGACCGTCCGTAGTCGATCATCTCCACCGGCATCCGGTGCGCCGAGATGACGTCTGCCTCGAAGGGCACGTCGAATTCGTCACATACCTCGGCCGCGGCCTTCATCGTCGGCCAGTCGCTGTCCGACCCCATCACGATGCCAACACTCATGGTCATTCCTATTCGTCGATGGTGCCGGTCAGATAGGCCGCCGCGTGCCGGGCGCGTTCACGGGTCTCCTCGAGGTCTTCGCCGTACGCCGTGACGTGGCCGATCTTGCGACCCGGCTTCACCGACTTCCCGTAGAAGTGGACCTTCAGGCCAGGGTCGCGGGCCAGGCAGTGCAACAGCCCGCGATGCATGTCCTCGACGTCGCCGCCGAGCACGTTGACCATCACCGTGTACGGCGCTCGCGCGGCCGGCGATCCGAGTGGCAGATCCAGCACGGCCCGCAGGTGGTTCTCGAACTGGGACGTGACCGCGCCCTCGATCGACCAGTGGCCGGTGTTGTGCGGGCGCATCGCGAGTTCGTTGACCAGCAGGCGGCCGTCGCGGGCCTCGAACATCTCGACCGCGAGGATGCCGACGACACCGAGCTCACCGGCGATCTTCAGCGCCGTCTGCTGGGCCTGCGCGGCCTTCTCCGGCGCCAGACCGGGCGCGGGCGCGGTGACCTCGACGCAGATGCCGTCCTTCTGGACCGACTCGACGATCGGGTACGCGACCGCCTGGCCGTGCGGCGAGCGGGCGACGATCGCGGACAGTTCGCGGACGAAGTCGACCTTCTCCTCAGCCAGGATCGGTACGCCGCTGCCGAACGCGACCGCTATCGCGTCGTCGTCCGGACCGTCCACGAACCAGACACCCTTGCCGTCGTACCCGCCGCGGGTGGTCTTGAGGATGATCGGGAATCCGCCGACCCGCTTGGCGAAGTCCGCGACGTCGGCGGCCGTCTCGACGACCTGGTGGGCCGGAGAGGGCGCTTCGAAAGTGTCGAGCCGGCGCCGCATCACCGCCTTGTCCTGGGCGTGCACCAGCGCGTCGGGACCGGGATGGACCTTGATGCCATCCGCCTCGAGGGCGTGCAGCAGGTCGGTCGGGACGTGCTCGTGGTCGAACGTGACCACATCACACTCCGCGGCGAACCGCCGTACCGTCGCCAGGTCCTTGTAGTCGCCGACGGGCGCGTCCGCGACCGCCTGGGCCGCCGACACCGTCGGGTCTTCGGCCAGCACGCGGAGCTGGATGCCGAGCGCGACGGCGGTTTCCTGCGTCATCCGGGCCAGTTGGCCGCCGCCGACCATGCCGACCACCGGTGTACCGACAGGGAGATCGCTTCGATCGAACTTCACAGCCTGGAGCCTAATGTCCATACATCACCGCGCGTACGGCGGCCACCGTGACACTCCTGGCACGCGCGGCGGATTTCAGGGTCGGCCCGGTCGGCAGGTACCGTGGGTTGCTGCCCTCCCCGTTGCGGTGTGATCACAGAAGGTTACAGAGACCGTTGAAACTCGTCACCACGATGTATCGCCAGTTCGAACACCTGGTGCACGAAGTGGCCAAGTTCGGTCTGGTCGGTCTGCTGGGTCTGGCCGTGGACCTGCCGATCTACAACTGGCTGGTCTTCGACAACCCGCTGGTGCTCGCCGACTCCGGCGTGGGCATGCTGCACGACAAGCCGCTGACCGCGAAGCTGATCTCGACGACGGTGGCGACCGTCGCGACCTACTTCGGGAACCGGTACTGGACCTGGCGGCACCGTGAGCGCAGCGGACTGCGCCGCGAGTACGTGCTCTTCTTCGTGCTGAACGGCATCGGCCTGCTGATCTCCGCCGCCTGCCTGGCCTTCTCTCGCTACGTGCTCGACCTGCACAGCTGGCTGTCCGACAACATCGCCGCGAACTTCATCGGCCTGGGACTCGGTACCTTGTTCCGGTTCTGGTCCTACCGCAAGTTCGTCTTCCGCGAGGAGATCGCGCTCGACGAGGCCGAGCACACCCCGGTCCCCGAGTCCCCCGCCGCTCTCGACGACGAGAACACCGGCGACCTCCCCGTCGTCCGCTAACTGCCCTCGTCACTCTCCGAACGGCGGCGTACTGCCGGCGTTGCCGTCCGACCAGTGGAAGTAGACCGGGTCGGAGAAGGTGCTCGGGACCTTGCCGAGTGACTGGATGACCGTGGTCGCACCGGTGGCATGGCCGACGGCGTACAGGTTGCCCGTGTGGGTGTCCCGGTCGATGCCGAGCAGCAGGGTGCCGTACTGGCCACACTTCTGCGCGATCAGCGTTTCGAAGCCCTGCCAGGTCTTACTCCGGACCTGCTTCACGATCGGTTTCATCGGCGCGGCGGCCGGGATGTGGATCGTGTACAGCGCACCACCCCGGGTGTTCGCGAGGAACGTGTCGTAGGTCTTGGTGGTGCTGATCAGCGTCATCGACTTCACCGCGGCGAAGCCGGCGGCCGAGACCTTGTTCCGCCAGACGCCGTTTCTGTCGACGGACCAGCGGAACAGCGTGCCGTCGTTGCGGAGTCCGTACGCGTTGGCCCGCCGGACCACCGTGTCGGCGTACGCGGTCGTGTCGAGGGCGACGAAGGTCCCCCAGCCGCCACCGATCCGCCGCACCCCACCGTCGATGACGGCGTCGTCCCCGGCCGAGTAGCTGGCCGAATAAAGCGCATCTCCCAGGACGCTGTAGCCCGACACGAAGACGACGCTGATCCCGTCATCGCCCAGCGACATCGAGGCGCTGATCCGGACTGCTCCATCGGGGTACACACCGCGCCCCAGGATGACGCCGGCCGAGGCCGTGGGCGGCGTTGCTGCGAACGCACCCTGCTCCTTGTGGTCACCCCCGGCCGTCACCGACCCCACCGCCACCGGGCAGCCCCCGGCCGACGCCGCGCTTGGCGATGCAGTTGCGCTCGGCGTGGCGGCGGCCGTCCCGGGGATCAAGCCGGCCGCCACGAGCAAAGCTGCTGTTGTCGTTCCGAGGAGGTTCCTCATCTCGCACCGTCCCTTGTGTCTACCTGACCAGATGCTCGATGGAGGACGTTGGTTATGCCAACTGGACGTGTGAAGATGCGGGCGTGACCGAGTTCGCCGTTCGTCCGGCTGTGGCCGAGGACTACGAAGAGGTAGGTGCCCTGTTCGGCGGGGCGATGATGTTCGAGCCGTCGCCCGATGACCTGGGCCGGAGACTGTTCGAACCCGACCGGGCGCTGGTGGCGACCGACGGCCCGGAGATCATCGGCACCACGCGGGCGTTGACGCGCGATCTGTCCGTGCCGGGTGCGGTGGTGCCCGCGGCGCACGTGACCGGGGTCGGCGTACGGGCGACTCATCGGCGGCGCGGTGTCATGTCCGAGTTGATCATCCGGCAGCTGCGTGAGGTGCCGGAGGCGATCGCGGTGCTCTGGGCCAGCGAGCCCGGCATCTACGGACGATTCGGGTACGGCGCTGCCGCGTGGGGAACGTCGTACGAGATCGATCTGCACCGGGTCGGGCCGCCCGACGTCAGGCTCCGTCCGGGCGAGGTGAGCGAGCTGGCCGCGGACGCCGCGGTGAAGGAGCTCGCGCCACTCCTGCGGAGCATGCAGGAACGGCGACCGGGCGTCTCAGGCCGCTCGGAGCTCGAATGGCAGAAGCACCTCCGGGACAAGAAGGACGATCGCGACGGACGGACCGCCCGCCAGATCCTGGTCCACCGTGACGAGACCGGCGCCGTGGACGGGTACGCGCTGTGGCGCGGCAAGATGAACTGGACCGCGACCGGTCCGGCGAACGAGGTGCTGCTCGAAGAACTGGTCGCGATCGACCCGGCCGCGTACAGCGCGCTGTGGCACCACCTGCTGACGCTGGACCTGGCCGCCACCCTTGGATTCGGGTACGCCGCCATCGACGAGCCGATCCAGCAACTCGTCACCACCCCGACCGCGCTCAACCGGCGAGTGAACGAGTCCCTCTGGCTCCGGGTGACGGACGTCGTCCGAGCCCTCGAACAGCGTCGGTACGCCGTCGCCGTCGACCGCGTGTTCGAGGTGACCGACGACCTGATCCCGGCGAACGCCGGACGGTTCCGGCTGACCGCGGACGGCTTGATGGCGAGGTGCGAACGGACAGACGACCCGGCCGACCTGAGTCTCTCCGTGACCGAGCTCGGTGCGGCCTACCTCGGCGGACGCACCCTCGCAGAATTCGCCGCCACCGGCCGGGTCGTTGAGCACACCCCCGGCGCTCTCACGACCGTCACGGCAGCCTTCGCCTGGCCGATCTCACCGGTCAGCCTGGAGATCTTCTGACTAGCGGTCGTTGTCGTCGGAGCTGAACAGGGTCTCGCCGTCGTCCGGGCGCGGTTGCTTCTGTTGCTGCCGCGGCTCCGCGCGGCGGCGCATGTGGTCCGGCGGCTCCTCGTCGGCGAGGATGCCGTCGCCGGGCCGGCCTTCCGGACCGCCGAAGAGCAGGTCGGACATCTGCAGGTGAACGTGCTCGACATGCGGTACGTCGGGCAGGACGACCTGGCCACGCTCGCCGGCGGACTCGATGTGCAGGGTCCCGCAGCCCAGGATCCGGTCGATCAGGCCGTGCTCGTAGGACACGTCGTTGATCCGCATCAGCGGGATGTCCCGCCCGGTCCGGGTGAGGATGCCGTGCCGGGTGATCAGCCGGCGGTTCGTCACCGTGTACGTCGAGAAGAACCAGTTCAGGAACGGCTTCAGCGCAAAGGCCGCCAGGATCACCACGCCGACCGCGAGAATCGCGATCCGGCCCGGCGTCTGCAGGGATCCGGACGGCACGATCGCGGCCAGGAAACCGCCCAGCCCCGCCACCAGGAGCAGCAGGAACACCGGGAAGATCAGCGCCTTCCAGTGCGTCCGGGTGCTGACGACGACGTACTCGTCCTCACCCAACAACTTCGCCGAGATCGCCATGCCCCCAGTGTCACAGTTCCCGGGTTCGGTTGTCCCCCCGCGACACGATGGTTGAAGCCTTCACAAAATGCATACAGTGAGCCAAGATGCGCGAGGGGCTACCAACTGGGGGACAAGAGAAGGAGCCGTGATGGGCATCTTGTCGGTACTCGATCGGGAGCACACCGTCGCCCCGCCGGGATACAGCCGCTGGCTGATCCCGCCGGCCGCGCTGGCGGTCCACCTCTGCATCGGGCAGGCGTACGCGACGAGCGTGTACAAGACGTCGCTCGTGAAGCACTTCGACAGCAGCCAGACCGCGATCGGGGTGATCTTCAGCATCGCGATCGTGATGCTGGGGTTGTCCGCCGCGGTCGGCGGCACCTGGGTCGAACGCAACGGCCCGCGCAAGCGCTGGTCGCCAGCCCGTTGTCGCGCCAACTGCTGAGCCAGTACGACTCCGGCTACGACCCGGACGTCAGCTCCTCGGTGGCCGGCGGCGGTGCCCTGGTCGGGCTGTTCCTCACCCTCGGCATCGTCTACTTCGCGATCATGATGTTCGGGGTGTTCAACATCCGGGTGCCCGCCGAGGGCTGGGCGCCGGAGGGGTTCGATCCGGCGACGGTCAAGCAGAAGCCACTGGTGACCACGGCCAACGTCTCGGCCGCGAACGCGATCAAGACCCCGCAGTTCTGGCTGCTGTGGGTGGTCCTGTTCTGCAACGTCACCGCGGGGATCGGCATCCTCGAGCAGGCCAGCCCGATGATCCAGGACTTCTTCCGCGGTCCGGACGGCAAGTCCAGCGTTGCAGTCGCGGCGGCGGCCGGGTTCGTCGGCCTGCTGTCGATCTTCAACATGGCCGGCCGGTTCGGCTGGTCCAGCACATCGGACGTGATCGGCCGCAAGCCCATGTACACGATCTATCTGGGCATCGGCATCATCGCCTACTTCCTGCTCGCCACGGTCGGGCACAACAACACCGCGATCTTCGTGCTGCTGGCCGCGGTGATCATCTCGTTCTACGGCGGTGGGTTCGCGACGGTTCCGGCGTACCTGCGGGATCTGTTCGGCGGCTTCCAGGTGGGCGCGATCCACGGCCGGCTGCTGACCGCCTGGTCGGCGGCGGGCATCGCCGGGCCGCTGATCGTGAACGGCTTCCTGGACAAGGAGGGCAAGCCCGGCACGCTGACGGCCGCGGCGTACCGGCCGGCGCTGTTCACGATGGTCGGCGTCCTGGCCGTCGGCCTCGTCGCCAACCTGCTGATCCGTCAGGTGTCCGACCGGTTCCACGAGACGTCCGAGTCCACGCTGGAGGCCGCGCAATGAGTCAGTCCGTACGCCTGGTGATCTCCTGGCTCCTCGTCGCCGTCCTCCTCGGGTACGGCGTCATCGAAACCTTGATCACCGCGGCGAAGATCTTCACCACTTAGGCGAAAACGATCAAGTACGGCGAGGCAGGCGGCGGCACGATAGTGGCATGAGCACTGACGTGTTCGCCGCCTTCGTCGAGGTACTGGCCGGCGCGCTGGACGATCACGAGGCGACCGGGACCGATCTGGCCGCCCGGGTCCAGCTGTCCCGGTCGCAGCTCGACCGGGTGGTGACGGCCGCGGCGGGCGAGCGACCGGGCGCGTTCCGGCGCCGGATCCTGCTGGAGCGGTCCGCGTACCGGCTGCTGACCGCGCCGGGCCACATCCTCGACGTCGCGGTCGAGGCCGGTTACGGATCCCACGAGGCGTTCACGCGCGCCTTCAGCCGGGCGTACGGCGTCGCACCGGCGGCCTGGCGGGGTCGTCCGGACCGGATCCGGATCGACGCGCCGAGTGGCATCCACTTCCACCCGCCGAACGGCCTGCGGGTGCCGGCCAGGGACAAGGTGACCTCCATGGATCTTCTCCGCACGATCGTCGACCACCACGTCTGGCTGCTCGGCCAGATGTGCGACCAGGCGTCGACGCTGACCGACGACCAACTGGACACTCCGATCGAGATCTCCGTCGAGGGCATCGACGCCGACCCGACCCTGCGCTCGCTGCTGTCCCGCCTGATCGGTCAGCTGGGGATGTGGCACGCGGCGCTGGCCGGGCAGGAGTACGACTTCTCTGTAGAGCAAGGCGAAAGCGTCCAGAGCATGCGGCGACGGCTCGACGAGGTCGGCCCGGCGTTCGCGGCCGAGGTCGGTGAGCTCTGCGCCCAGAACCGTCTCGACGAACTCATCGTCTGCCCCGGCGAATCGGTCGAGGTCTACACCGCCGGCGCGATGATCGCGCACGTCATCACGTTCGCGTCGTACCGCCGTACCCTCGTCGCCGGTGCTCTGCACGACGCCGGCTGCGACGACCTCGACAGCGGCGACCCCATCCGCTGGATCACCCGGACAACCTGATGCCCGCCCGGCTGGTCGCGGTTAACGTCGTCCACGAACTCATCCGCGGACCGACCCGCTGGACCGCGATCGACAAGCGCCCGGTGAGCGGCCTGGTCGCGGTCGACGAGCTCGGCCTGACCGGCGACCGGCAGTGCGACACCCGCTACCACGGCGGACCGGACAAAGCGCTCTACGCGTACGCCGAGGAGGACGCCGCCTGGTGGTCGACCGAACTGGACCGCGACATCACACCGGGGCTGTTCGGCGAGAATCTGACCACCCGCGGCCTGGACATCACCAACGCCCTGATCGGCGAACGCTGGCGGATCGGCGGGCCGAAGACCGGCATCCTGGTCGAGGTCCGGAGCCCACGCACGCCGTGCGGCAATCTGGCCGCACGGATGGGCATCCCGAAGTTCCACCATCGGTTCGTGGCGACAGGCCGGGTCGGGGCCTACCTCAAGGTGCTGTCCGGCGGCTCGGTCCGGGCCGGCAATCGGATCGTCGTCGACTACCGCCCCGACCACGGGCGGACGATCGGCGCGGCGTCAGGACGCGCGTAGGTGGGTCACGTCGCCCGCCGCCAACGGGCGCGGACCATCGGCGGTGTCGACGATCAGCCGGCCGTCGTCGGCCAGGTCGCGGGCAGTGCCTTCGAGGGAGGTGCCGTCGGGCAGCTCCACCCGAACGGCCCGGCCAAGCGTCGCGGACAGCTCCCGGTACTCCGGGAGGATCGTGGCCGGGTCACCGTCCGCCTCGACCCACGTGAGGTAGCGCGTGGCGAGCTCCCGCAGTACGGCGCTCAGCACAGTGGCTCGATCGGTCGTGGCCGCCTTCTCGAGGGCCAGCGAGGTCGCCGCGGGATGCGGCTTCTCGGCCTCGCGCAGGGTCACGTTGAGGCCGATGCCGACCACAGCGGCCGGCCCCTCCACGCGCTCGAGCAGAATGCCCGCCAGCTTCCGGTCCTCGACCAGTACATCGTTCGGCCACTTCACGAGCGCCGGGATCTCCCCCACCTGCCGTACGGCGGCCGCCACCGCCAACGGGACCAGGAGACCCAGCCACGGCCACCGGGCCGCAGTCACAGCTGTCGGACGCAGCAACGCGGACATCAACAGGGCAGAGCGCGCCGGAGCGGTCCACGTCCGCCCCAGCCGACCGCGACCGGACGACTGCAACTCAGCAGCCACCACCAGCCCCTCGGCCGCCCCGCCGGCCGCCGCGGCCGCCACGACCGCATTGGTCGACGGTGTCTCCGCGAGTACGTCGATCTGCGTCCACAACGAGCCGGGACGTACCAGCCGCCCTCGCAGGAACCGTGCGTCGAGTGGCGGCCGGTCCAAGTCGCTGAACATCAGCCGGTGTTCTGCAGGCCGGCAGCGACACCCGAGACGGTCAGCAACAGCAGCCTCCGCTGGCGGACGATCTGCTCCTCGTCCACCGAGTCATCGGTGCGCAGCGTCCGCAGTGCCCGCAACTGCAGGTAGCTGAGAGCGTCGACGTACGGGTTCCGCAGCTCGACCGCTCGGCCCAGCACGCGCCGGCCGGCCAGCAGCCGGTCCTGGTCGAGCACCTTGAGCACCCACTCCGTGGTGAGCGCGTGCTCGTCGAGCATCAGCTGCGTCAGGTCCGGCCGATCGCCCAGCTCGAGGTAGCGGCCCAGGATGCGCCGGTCGGTCTTCGCCAGCGACATCTCGGCGTTCTCCAGCATCACCTGGAACAGCGGCCAGTTCTGGTTGGCGTCCCGCAGTACGGCGACATCCCCGACAGCCGAGAGCGCCGAGCCGAGGCCGTACCAGCCGGGGGCGTTCACGCGGGCCTGCGACCAGGCGAACACCCACGGGATCGCGCGCAGGTCCTCCAGCGACGACACCGCCACACCACGCCGGGCGGGTCGCGACCCGAGCGGCAGCTGACCGAGCTCCTCCAGTGGAGTCACCCGGCCGAACCACTCCGCGAAGCCATCCGCCTTCACCAACCGGTGGTACGTCGTCCGCGCGGCCTCGTCGAGGGTCTTCTCCACCACGGAGAACCGATCGGCCGCCGCGGCAGCCCGCTCCTCGACAGCCGGCGTGGACGCCAGCAAGGTCGCCGCAGTCACCTGCTCGATGTGCCGCTGTGCGATCGCCGCGTTGCCATAGCGCGCCGGGATCGCCTCACCCTGCTCGGTGAGCTTGAACCGCCCGGCCACCGACCCAGGAGCCTGAGCCAGTACGGCGCGGTTCGCCGGGCCACCGCCACGCCCCAGGGCGCCACCCCGACCGTGGAACAGAGTTAGCCGGATCGCATTGCGCTGCGCCCACGCGGTGATCCGCGCCTGAGCGTCGTACAGGGCCAGCGTCGCCGACACGGGACCGACGTCCTTGGCGGAGTCGGAGTACCCGAGCATGACCTCGAAGCGCCGGTCGTTGGCGGTGAGCCGGTGCCGGACCCGAGTGAGCTGGATCGCGTTGTCCAGCACTTCCACCGAGTTCTGCAGGTCTTCACCGGTTTCGAACAGCGGTACGACGTCCAGTTCGATCGGACGCCCGTCCAGCGCGGCATCCGCCAACTCGTAGACGGCTGCGAGGTCACCGGCGTTGCGTGTGAACGAAACGACGTACCGACGGCAGGCCTCGGGACCGAAGCGCTGCTGGATCTGACCGATCACCCGCAGCGTCGCCAGCACCTCCTCGGTCTGATCCGACAGCTCACCGCCGCCGAGCACCTCTTCTAGCGCCTTGGTGTGGACCGAGGAGTGCTGACGGACCTCCAGCTCGGCCAGGTGGAAACCGAACGAGTTGACCTGCCAGATGAGCTGCTGGAGCTCGCCGTACGCCTGGCGTAGTGCACCTGCGTTCACCAGGGAGTCCTGCAGGACCTTGAGCTCGTGCAGGAAGTCGGAAGCCCGCGGGTAGCCGAAGTCCGCGTCGCGAGCCCGGGTCGCGGCCAGCCGGCGCGCGGCGAGCAGCAGGAGCTGCCGGTGCGGCTCAGCGGGCGAACGGGCCTCGATGTCCGCGATCAGCTCCGGGTTGACCGCCCGCGCGTCCTCCAGGATGCGGCGGACCGGTGCGGACGGCGGAGTGGTCGCCGCGTCCAGGGTGAGCGCCCGGCCGAGGACTTCCGTTGCCTGTTCGAGAGCCCGCAGGACGTGGTCGGCCTGGATCTGCATGGCCTCGCGGGTGATCGCGGCGGTGACGTTCGGGTTGCCGTCGCGGTCGCCGCCGATCCACGAGCCGAGCCGGACGAACGGCGCCACCACCGGCTGCTTCACCCCGGCGGCGTCACCGGCCAGCGCGTCGTCCAGCCGCCGGTAGACGTTGCCGACGACATCGAAGAGCGTCTCCTCGAACACGGCCATCGCGGACCGGACCTCGTCCAGCGGCGACGGCCGGCTGGTGCGGAGCTGCGACGTACGCCAGAGGATGTCGACCTGCTCGATCAGGCGGCGGCGGTTCTCCGCCAGCTCGCTGTCGCCGGTCCGCGGGTCGCCGCGCTCGTCCAGCAGCGACGAGATGCGCCGGATCGTCGCCAGGACAGCGCGCCGCCGGGCCTCGGTCGGGTGCGCCGTCAGCACCGGGCGGAACTCGAGCCCGTTGAGCAGCGCGCGGGCCTGCTGCTCGCCGCTGTCGGTGGCGATCTGCTCGACCGCCTGGGCCAGCTCGGACACGGCCGGTGCGTCGCCGGAGCGGTCCCGCGCACGCAGTACCCGGGCGCGGTGCAGTTCCTCGCTGAGGTTGGTCAGGTGGAAATAGCAGGTGAACGCGCGCGCGACGTCCTCGGCCCGCTCGTGCGGCCAGGAGGCGACGAGCTGCTCGGCCGCCGCGCCGTCGCCGGCGATGGTCAGCTCCCGGAGCTTCTCGACGTCGTCGAGCAGCGGCTGTCCGGCGTACTCGACCAGCACCTTGCCGAGAAGCTCGCCGAGCAGGCGGACGTCGGCCCGAAGTTCTTCGGGCACCTCGAACCGCGCGCGGGTACGGGTCTCACTACCGGTCTCGGTCACGTTCGCCCACCCTATCGGCGGGCGCACACGATCGCCGCTCAGTCCGCCCACTGGAAGCCGATCGTGATCCACCACTCAGCTACCGCACAGTACGGCGGAACTGGGGAGGATCCCTGCCCGAATCGGGAGGGCAGATTCAGGGGATTGTTGCAACGCCTGATTGTTGGAGGGTGTTGTGATGGGGCGGAAGTTGTCCGAGGTGCGGT
>NZ_JBSXMZ010000027.1:0-79140 GCF_054073265.1 Kribbella sp. CWNU-51 | reverse complement strand
AAGTCAGTGAGTGGTCGAGTCAGGACGACCACTGCGGGGGACCACACCCATCATCCTCACTGTGAGTACGCCGCGAGCCGACAAGGGAGATCAGATGAGTATCGCCGAACAGCAGATCGCCACCTCCGTCCTGGTGATCGGCACCGGTGGCGGCGGGCTCCGGGCCGCGATCGAGCTGGCCGAGCAGGGCGTCGAAGTCCTTGCACTCGGCAAGCGGCCACGCTCGGACGCGCACACCTCGCTGGCAGCCGGCGGGATCAACGCGGCGCTCGCCACGATGGACCCGGAGGACACCTGGCAGCAGCACGCCGCCGACACACTGCAGGAGAGCTACCTGCTGGCGAACCCGGTCACGGTCCGGATCGTCACCGAGGGCGCGGCCCGGGGCATCGCCGACCTGGAGAGCTACGGCATGCCGTTCGCCCGCGAGGCGGACGGGCGGATCTCGCAGCGCTTCTTCGGCGCACACACCTACCGCCGGACCGCGTTCGCCGGCGACTACACCGGCCTGGAGATCCAGCGCACGCTGATCAACCGCGCCGTCCAGCTCGGCGTCCCGATCCTCGACACGGTCTACGTCACGCGGATTCTCGTCCGGGACAACGCTGTGTTCGGCGCGTACGGGTTCGACCTGACCACCGGGCGGCGCTACGTCATCCACGCCGACGCGGTCATCCTCGCCGCGGGCGGTCACACCCGGATCTGGCGCCGTACGTCGTCTCGCCGGGACGAGAACACGGGTGACTCGTTCCGCCTCGCCGTCCTGGCCGGCGGCCGGATCCGCGACCCCGAGCTCGTCCAGTTCCACCCGTCCGGCCTGATCGAGCCCGAGAACGCCGCCGGCACGCTGGTCTCCGAAGCCGCCCGCGGCGAAGGCGGCCAGCTCCGCAACGCCCTGGGCGAGCGGTTCATGACGCGGTACGACGCCGAGCGGATGGAACTGTCCACCCGGGACCGGGTCGCGCTCGCCGAGTACACGGAGATCAAGGAAGGCCGCGGTACGCCGAACGGCGGGGTCTGGCTCGACGTGTCACACCTCCCGCGCGAGACGATCATGCGCCGGCTCCCCCGCGTCTATCAGACCCTGCTCGAGCTTCAGATGCTCGACATCACCAAGCAGCCGATCGAGATCGCGCCGACCGCGCACTACTCGATGGGCGGGGTGTGGGTCCGGCCGGAGGACCACGGCACGGGCATCGACGGGCTGTACGCGATCGGCGAGGCGGCGAGTGGCCTGCACGGAGCGAACCGGCTGGGCGGCAACTCACTGATCGAGCTCCTGGTCTTCGGCCGGATCGTGGCCGAGGAGGCGGCGAAGTACTCGATCGGCCGGCAATCCCAGCAGCGATCCGCGGAGGCCGTCGCCGAGGCACGCGCGGAAGTCGATGCCCTCCTGGCGAGCGACGGCCCGGAGAACGTCCGCGCCCTGCAACGGGCGCTCCGCGACACGATGACCGCCCGGGCCGGCGTCGTACGCGATGAGACCGGGCTGCTGGCAGGACTGTCGGAGCTCGCTGACATCGAGGATCGGATGACCCGGATGGGCGTCCATCCCGACATCGCCGGCTTCCAGGACCTGGCCCACGCGTTCGACCTGAAGGCCTCCGCCATGGCCGCCCGCGCCACCCTCGACGCAGCCCTCGAACGCCGCGAATCCCGCGGCTGCCACAACCGCTCCGACTACCCCGACCTCGACGAATCCCTCCAGGTCAACCTCGTCTGGTCAGGCCCCGGATCGATCGAGCACGAGCAGATCCCACCGATCCCCGACGAGTTCCGCACCCTGATGCGCCACGTCTCCTCCGACGGCAAACTGGTCGAGTGACGGGCCTCGAGCTGTTAAGAGGGTGAGGAGCAGCGCGAGTGGGGGCCAGGCGTCGCGGCCGCGGCGGGTCAGGGCGTGGGCTCGCATGCAGGGTTCGGGGTCGCGGAGGCGGCGCAGGGAGATGCCGGTGGTTTTCGGGTAGTCGGCGAACAGCAGGGCGACGCCCAGGCCGGCGGTGATCATCTCCTGGACCAAGCTGAGGCTGTCGGCACGGTGGGTGATGCGTGGTTCGAAGCCGGCCAGGGCGGCGAGCGTGCGGACGACCTGCTCGTCTCCGCTGTCGCGGGAGTTGACGATCCAGTCGCTGTCGGCGAACGCCGCGACCACGTCGGCCGCCGGACCCGTCGTACGCCGGGACCGCGTAGGGACCGCGAGGCTCCAACTGCGCTCCCACAGCGGGGTCACCACCAACGCGGGGTCGTGCGACGCTGGGGCCAGGTTGTAGTCGTAGCTCACCACCAGGTCGACCTGGTCCCGCTCGAGCATGGCCCGCGCCTCGACGGGCTCCTGCTCCTGGATCTCCAGCCGCACCGCCGGGTGACCGGCGGCCAACCGGTGGACGACGGGCAACAGGGTGTCCCGGATGACGGTGTGGAACGCGGCGATGCGGACTGTCCCGGCCGGCTCGGCCGACGGGTCGAGATCGGCCCGCGCCGCCTCGTGCGCGGCCAGGATCTCTACGGCGTGAGCGGCGAGCCGGCGACCGGCCGGGGTGAGCCGGACCCGGCGGCCGTCGGGCTCGAGCAGCGGCGTACCGACCTCCTTGGCCAGTGCGGCGATCTGCTGCGAGACGGTCGAGGTGGTCACGCCGAGGGTCTCGGAGACCGCATGCATCGACCCCTGGCGTGACAGGGCCAGCAACAGCTCGAGGCGGCGTACATCCATGCTGTTATTGTTCAGCAATCCCGAACGATCTGTCCACGATAATCACGTGGACGCGAACGGATTCGCGAGCTTCACTGGATTCATGAGCACGCGTGACAGCCGCACCGGAGTGGCCTTCGCCGTCTTGTCGATGACGATGGTCCAGCTCGGTCTCGCCACCTCCGTCAGCCTCTTCGACCGGGTCGGTCCCGAGGGGGCCGCGTGGTTGCGCCTGGCGTGCGCGGCGCTGATCGTGCTCGTGCTGTTCCGCCCTCGCCCCAGCTCGTTCGACCGCAGCTCGTTCCTGGCTGCGGTTGGTCTCGGTGTCGCGACCGGGGGCGTGACGCTGCTGTTCATGGCCGCGGTTGCGCGGCTTCCGCTTGGCACTGCGAGTGCGCTGGAGTTCCTCGGCCCGCTGACCGTCGCCGTACTGCGCAGTCGCGGCCGGCTCATCTGGCCCGCGCTGGCCTTTGTCGGAGTCATGCTGCTGACCCAGCCGTGGCACGGTTCGGTCGACGGCCTCGGCGTCCTGTTCGCACTCGGCGCGGCCGCCTGCTGGGCGGCGTACATCCTGCTCACCCAGCATGTCGGCGACAACGTCACCGGACTGCAGGGCATGGGCGTGTCCATTCCGGTCGCCGCTGTCGTCGCGACCATCGTCGCCGGTCCGAGCACGATCCCGGTGATGACCTGGCAACTCGTCGCCATCGGGTTCGGCCTGGCGCTGCTGCTGCCGGTGGTGCCGTTCACCCTCGAGTACCTCGCCCTGCGCCGCCTCGACGCCGGGGTCTTCGGCACCCTGATGAGCCTCGAACCAGCCCTCGCCCTGCTCATCGGCTGGATCTTCCTCAGCCAGTCTCCCGGCCTCCTGCAAGCCGTCGGCATCGCCTGCGTCGTCGCCGCCGGCATGGGCGCCGAGCGAGCCCACAGCCGACGCGCAGCCGCTCCGCAGACGGATGAGCCAGCCGGCGTAGTCGACAGCACCCCAGACCTGGACCACACCTCGATCGGCTGACATTTGAGGGGTCAACTCGGCCGGGCGGGCGGGGGGCCGGGCTAGGCTGCGGTTTCGGCGGTGGTGCGGGCCTCCGCGACGGCCTTGCCGCGCGGGGAGTCCGGGAAGCGCTCCAGCAGGGTGCGGACTTCGGCGGCTCCGACGTTGGCGCCGAACATGTCGGTGTGGGGCTCCAGGCGGACGCCTTCCGCGAGCGGGCCGGCGTTGACTGGGTCGAAGCCGAGGGCGTCGACGATCGTCGCGACCTCGGCCGCGTCAGCGGGCTCACCGGCGATCGCGATCGCCTTGCGGTAGGGCGATCCGGAGGGGCGGGCACCTTCCTCCAGGTCGTGGTAGCCCATGTGGTTGAAGGCTTTGACCACGCGCGACTCGGGCAGGAAGTCCTGGACGAGTTCGCTGGACGACGTCCGGGGGTCGGTCAGGTCGTCGCGGATGCCGTCGACCTCCCACCAGTAATTCATCGCGTCGATCACGAGCTTCCCGCGCAAGGCCCCGGCCGGGATCGTGCGGTACTTCCCGAGCGGCAGCGCCAGGATCACCACATCGGCTTCCGCGACCGCCTCGGCCGCGGTGGTCGCGATCGCGCCGGGCGTCACGATCTCGACGATCAGCGCGATCTTCGACACCTCGCCGGACCCCGCGATCAGCACCCGGTAGCCGGCCGCGACCGCGAGCCGCGCGAGCACGGTGCCGACCTTCCCGGCGCCAAGGATGGCGATCGTCATCAGTTCTCCTGTTCGGCCAGAATCTCGCGGACCATCGGGATCACCTTCGCGCCGTACAACTCGACCGTCTTCAGCCGAGCGCTGACCGGCACCGGTCCGGCGGAGTAGATCAGGTCGAACCGACCCACCCCGAGACTCTGGACCGCCGCGGCGATCCGGCGTGCCACGGTCTCCGGCGAACCGACGTACATCGAGCCGTGCTCGACCTCCGAGTCGAACTCCTCCCGGCGGATCGGCGGCCAGCCACGCAGCGCCCCGATCCGGTCCCGCATCACCTTGTACCGCGGGTAGAACACCTCGCGAGCCTCATCATCGGTGTCGGCGATGAAGCCCGGCGAGTGCATCCCGATCTCCTGCGCGGTCGTCCCGAACTGCTCGGCCGCCTTCCGGTACAGATCCAGGTACGGCGCGAACCGGTCCGGCGCACCACCGATGATCGCGAGCATCAGCGGCAGCCCGTAGTACGCCGTACGCACGACGGACTGCGGTGATCCGCCGACCCCGACCCACGTCTTCAGGTGACCGGACTCGGTCTTGGGATAGACGTCGGCGTTGTCGAGAGCGGCCCGGGTCGTGCCCTCCCAGGTGACCGGCTTCTCGTCGAGCAGCCGGCTGAAGAGCTGCAACTTCTCCTCGAAGAGGACGTCGTAGTCGGCCAGGTCGTAGCCGAACAGCGGGAAGGACTCGGTGAACGAGCCGCGCCCGAGGATGACCTCGGCCCGCCCGTTCGACAGCGCGTCCACGGTCGAGAAGCGCTGGAACACCCGGACCGGATCGTCCGAACTCAGCACCGTCACGCCCGACCCGAGCTTGATCCGCTGGGTCAGCGACGCGATCCCGGCCAGCACGGTCTCCGGCGTGGAGATCGAGTACTCCGGCCGGTGGTGCTCGCCGAGCGCGATCGCGTCGACGCCAAGGTCGTCGGCGAGGACCGCCTCCTTGACCACCTGCCGGATCGCCGCCGCGTCCGTGACCGGTGCGCCGTCGTCACCTTCCGGGATGTCCCCGAAGGTGTCGAGTCCGAACACGAGGTCGGCCATGTCCTGCTCCCATCTGTTCGCCACATCAAATACTAGGTTGACATGTCAACACGGCGAGACCCGGGCTGCATTCCCGGACCAGGGAGGCTATAGTCTGAAGCAACCACATGGTTGCAATGCTCGTCACCACCGGAGGACCCGTGGGCTTTCCCGATCGCACCGAGCGCCTGGTCGCGCCCGAGGCCGAGGCGATCGCGGAACACGTCTTCGTCGCCCTCGCCGATCCGAGCCGGCGCAACATCCTGGCGGCGCTCGCCGCCGGCGGCCCGGCCACGGCCACCGATCTGGCCGAGCGGCTGCCGATCACCCGCCAGGCGATCGCGAAGCATCTCACCCTGCTGTCCGAGGCCGGTCTGGTGACAGCCGAACACGGCGAGCGCCGCCGCGTCCGCTATCGCCTCCGCTCGGCGCCGATGCAGGTCGCCCAGCAGTTCCTCGCCGCGATGGCCCGCGACTGGGACAGCAACCTCGACGCGCTACGCACCCACCTCGACAGCTGACCTCACACCCAGTGCCGGAGCTTGTCCGGGTTCAGCACGATCCAGACCGCCGCGACCTTCGGACCCGTGACACTCAGACTCACCACGGCCACGACCTGCCCGGCCCTGCGCAGTACGACGCCGGCCTGGCCGTTGACCGCTTCGACGCTCAGCGCCGTACCAGGCTCAGCACTCAGCAACTCGGTGATGCAGTGAGCGACCGCATCGGCGCCCCGCACCGGGCTCAGCGCGGCCGTGACCTGCCCGCCGCCGTCGCTCACTACGACTGCCTCCGCTGCGAGCAGGCTCCGGATCGCACCGATGTTGCCCGCGCCGCAGGCCGTCGCGAACCGTCGGACGACCGCCTCGTCTGCCCGCCTCGGTCGGAAGCTCACATCTCCTCCAACAGGGTCAGGCGGGTACGGCGGTGAGCTTCGCGGGGTTCATCATCCACAGCACCTGGTCGATCCCGTCGTCCGACGCGGTGACCGTGAGTACGGCGAACACCTCGCCATCGCGTTGCAGCATCGCGATCGACCGGCCGTTCGCCGTACCGAACTCCACGTCGACGCCGGCCCAGAAGCGCGTGGCGAACGCCCGGTGGTACTTCGCCACCCGCGGCGCACCGACGACCGGGAAGCGCGACGCCCGGGCCGCGCCGCCGCCGTCGGAGTAGCTGATCGCGTCCTTGGCCAGCAACCGTTCGAGCGCCGCGAGATCACCCGACCGCGCCGCGTTGACGAACGCCGTGAGCAACGTCCGCTGCTGATTGCCAGTGATCTCGGTACGGCGTTCGGCCCGGATCCGCTTGCGGGCCCGGCTGACGAGCTGCCGCACTGCCGGCTCGGTCGACTGCAGGATGGCGGCGAGCTCGTCGTACGGATAGTCGAACGCCTCGCGCAGGATGTACGCCGCCCGCTCGGTCGGCGAGAGTCGTTCGAGCACGAGCAGGACCGCGAAGCTCAACGCCTCCCCGCGCTCGGCCCCCAGCGTCGGGTCGGCACTGGTGTCGACCGGCTCGGGCAGCCAGGGGCCGATGTAGGTCTCGCGCCGGGCCCGCGCGGACTGGCTCGCGTTGATCGCGAGCCTGGTCACGGCGGTCGACAGATAGGCGACCGGGCTGACCACCGCACTGCGATCGGCGGCCTGCCAGCGCAGCCAGACCTCCTGCACCAGGTCCTCGGCCTCGCTGTGACTGCCCAGCATCCGGTACGCGATCCCCATCAGGCGCGGACGCACCTCGTTGAAGACCGCGACCGCCTCGTCAAGGTCGTCCGCCATCTGCACCACCCGTCTGTCAACTCGAGGATAGGGTCGAGCCGGGATCGCGCCGGTGATCGCCCTCGAGCGCTTCGATCGCGCCGCGCAGGCTGCGCAGGTCGACCTCCTCCTCCTGAACCTCGGCCGGATCGGACTGCCACTGGCCGGGCGGACCGGGGTCGTTCTCGTCCACACCGCTGGCGGCGATCAGCTCGAGATCGGCGTCGACTTCGACCTCGAGACCGCGCAGCACCGGGTCGTCCTGGCTGTCGCTCATTTCGGCTGCGCCGCGTACCACGCGTCGTAGTGCAGCTCGCCGAGGGTGGCCTCGCCGATCGGCACCAGGCTGCGCTCGGTCAGCTCCGACCCGAAGTACCGGGCGTGCTCGTCGGTGACGACCTCGCGGGTGTCGCCACGCGCGGCCAGCGCCTTGCGGAAGAACTCGTCCATCCGGTACTCGTCCGGACCGGCGATGTCGATCCGGGTGTTCAGCGGCGCACCGATCGCGGTCCGGGCGAGGATCGCGGCGACGTCCTCGGCCGCGATCGGCTGCCACGCGACCGGCGCGATGTGGACCTTGCCGTCGTCCCAGGTGCCCTCGTCCGCGATCGCGGCGACGAACTCCATGAACTGGGTCGAGTGCACCAGCGAGTACGGGAGGCCGGAGGCCTTGATCAGCTCTTCCTGGGCAATCTTGGCGGCGAAGTAGGCGTTGTCCGGCATCCGCTCGGTGCCGACGATCGAGATCCCGACGTGGTGCCGGACGCCGGCCTCAGCCTCCGCCTTCAGCACGTTCCCGGTGGAGGTCCTGAAGAACTCCATCACCGGACCGGCCTCGAACGACGGCGAGTTGGCCACGTCGATCACCACGTCCACGCCCTGCAGGACGTCGGCCAGGCCCTCGCCGGTCAGCGTGTTCACGCCGGTGCTCGGCGCGGCCGGCACCGCCTCGTGCCCGTGCTCGGTCAGCTTCGTCACCAGCTTCGATCCGATCAGGCCGGTGCCGCCGATCACGACGATCTTCATCGCAGAACCCTTTCGTTACCGACGGCATCCCTTGCCGCCCGGTTACCTGGTAAGACAGGGCACACTGCGGGCTTGTGACAGCCACCCGCGGAGACCCCGGTCACAACCGGCAACGCTGTCCTGTCTGCAGAAGTGGACAGTCCGAAACCACCCCGAGGGGGACCACTGTGCCCGACGCCGAGCCTGCTCCCGGACCGGCCGCCGAACCGGCCGCCGGTCCCGCCAGGATGCGGATCCGGGTCCGGATGACCGCGCGGCCGATCGACGAGCCGCACCGGGTCTCCAGCCAGCTCGAGCTGCTGTTCGACCTGACCTTCGTGGTCGCGGTCGCGGCGGCCACCGACCAGTTCGCGCACACCATCGCCGAGGGTCACGCCGGCGACGGGGTGATCCCGTTCCTGCAGGTATTCTTCGCGATCTGGTGGGCGTGGATGAACTTCACCTGGTTCGCGTCGTCGTACGACACCGACGACGTCGCCTACCGGCTGCTGACCATGGTCCAGATGGCCGGCGTCCTGGTCCTCGCCGCCGGCGTCCCTGCGGCCGCCGATCATGGGGACTACCTCCTCATCACCGTTGGCTACTTGATCATGCGGGTCGGGCTGATCACCCAATGGCTGCGGGCTGGCATCGAGGATCCGCCCCGCCGTCGTACGGCGTTCCGCTACGCCATCGGGATCGGAGCCCTGCAGATCGGCTGGTTCGGGCGCCTCTACCTGGCCGGCACCGGCGCAGTGTCGGACACTGCTCTGGTCGTCCTGTTCGTCGTCCTGGCGATCCTCGAGCTTTGCGTTCCCCTCTGGGCCGAGCGGCCCCGGTCGACCACGTGGCACCCCCATCACATCGCGGAGCGGTACGGCCTGTTCACGATCATCCTGCTCGGCGAGGCGGTCCTGGCGTCGTCGAACGCCGTACGACGTGCCGTCGAGGAGACCGTCGGCAGCGCTGACCTGATCCTGGTCGCGGCCTGTGGCCTGGTGATCCTGTTCGCCCTGTGGTGGTTGTACTTCCTGCACCCGGCCGGTCCACGGCTGGAGGACCGGCGGAGCCGCTCGTACCGGTGGGGCTACGGCCACTACGGAATCTTCGCCGCGCTGGCCGCCCTCGGGGCCGGCCTCGAGGTCAGCGTCGAACAGACCGGGCACGACCTGCACCTGACGCCGACCGCCGTGAGCTACGCCGTGGCGATTCCGATCGCCGCCTTCGTCGGCCTGCTGTGGGCTGTACACCGGGCCATCTCGGAACCGTCGCGGTTCGATCTGGGCTCCGCGCTCGCCGGTATCGCGGTCGTCCTGCTGCTCCCCCTCGCAACTCCGTGGATCGGCGTGGAGGCCGACCTCGCACTGCTGGCGGTGACCTGCGTGCTGCTGGTCTGCGTCGCCTCGTGGAACGAGAGCGTCAAGCAGTAAGACCCGACAGCGTCGCCAGCGTGGATCGGATCACGTCCGCCAGGCCGACGCCGTCCGGCTCGGCGATCCAGCGCTCGAACGCGACCCGGAAGACCGCGACTCCGGTCTCGGCCGCCAACGCCGCGACGTCCTCGCCGGCACCCCGTTTGCGCAGCGCCTCGGTGAACGCCGCGGTGAGCGAGGCCAGCTTGATCAGCTCGCGCTCGCGAAGCTCGGGGGTCGCGGCGATGACGGCCTGCCGCCGGCTGGAGTAGTCCCGGCGGAGATCGTCGAAGAAGTCGGCGGACGACAGTACGGCGGCCGCGACGGCCTCCATCGGAGTCGCCGACTCCGGTGCCGCGACCAACGCCTCGACC
Organism: Kribbella sp. CWNU-51; assembly: GCF_054073265.1. Lineage (NCBI taxonomy): Bacteria > Bacillati > Actinomycetota > Actinomycetes > Propionibacteriales > Kribbellaceae > Kribbella > Kribbella sp. CWNU-51. The sequence goes on along the minus strand of NZ_JBSXMZ010000027.1, from coordinate 69,141 downwards.
ATGTGTCGCTCGAGCTCCTCCGAGCCGGCGAACAGTACCTCGCGCTTGTCCGCGAAATGCCGGAAGAAGGTCCGCGCGGTCACCCCGGCCCGGTCCGCGATCTCGGCGACGGTGGTGCGGTCGTAGCCGCGCTCGGCGTACAACGCCATCGCCGCCTCCCGCAGCCGGCCCGCCGCGCCTGGCTCCCACCGTCCCATGGGACCCGATCCTAGCTGATGTCATTGACTGACATCACTAGTCGTAGCATAGTGATGTCACTGACTGACATCACTGAAGGGAACAGCATCATGCGCGTGTTCATCACCGGAGCCTCCGGACATGTCGGCTCCGCCCTCGTCCCGGAACTCCGGCAGCACGGCCACTCGGTCGTCGGCCTGGCCCGCTCCGACGCCTCCGCCGCCCGCCTCACCGAGTGGGGCGCCGAGTTCGTCCGCGGCGACCTGGACGACCTCGATGGTCTGCGCGCCGCGGCCGAGGCCGCCGACGGCGTCATCCACCTCGCCTTCCGGCACGACGCCATGATGACCGGAGATCTGTCCGCCGCAGCCGAGACCGATCTGGCCGCGGCGCGAGCGATCGTCGACGCCCTGGCCGGCACGGACAAGCCGTTCGTGGGCACATCGGGCACCGGGCTCCTCGGCCGCGCCGGACTGGACCGCCCCGGCACCGAGGCCGACACCATGCCCGGCGGCTACCGCATCGACACGGAGAACTTCGTCATCGACGCGGCCGCCAAGGGGATCCGGACCTCGGTCGTGCGGCTGCCACCGATCACCCACAGCACCCTCGACCACCACGGCTTCGCGCCGGCCTTCATCACCTTCGCCCGCCGGAACGGATTCTCGGCGTACGTCGGCGACGGCACCAACCGCTGGCCGTCGGTCCACACCACCGACGCCGCCCGGCTCTACCGGCTCGCGCTCGAGTCCGCCCCGGCCGGCGCCCGGCTGCACGCCGTCGCCGACGAGGGCATCGAGGTCCGCCGGATCGCCGAGGCGATCGGACGGGGCCTCGATCTACCCGCCCGGTCGGTCACGCCGGAGCAGGCGCCCGAGTACATCGGCTTCCTGGCGCCGTTCGCCGGCATCGACAACCCGACGTCCGCCGCCCGGACCAGCGACCTGCTCGACTGGCACCCGACGTACCCGGGCCTGCTCGAGGAACTGGCCGAGGACTTCTACTACCAGACCGCCTGACAGCACATGGTGATGAGGTTCGCGGCGGTCCGGTGACAGGCCCGACCGCCGGAACGCGAGGTTGCAGTAACTGGGACCAGAGCACTCAGGTGTCCTCGACGGTACCTCTGGATGGTCTGGTGATCGGGTTTGCGGTAATAAATGTGCAGTGAGTGGCAGCAATGTTCCACAAAGCGGCGGGCTTCGTGGCTGGACGGCTTCCTGGCTGGGCGGCTAAACCTTCAGGACCGGGGCGATCGTCTTGGTGCGCGATCCTTCGTAGGCGGCCAGGAGGATGCCGAGTACGGCGATGCCCTCGTCCTCGGTGTGGATCGGCCGGGTCTTGCCGAGCAGCGAGTCCGCGAAGTGCCCGATCTCCGCGACGAAGGTGTCGACCGGCTCCAGCTCGAACGTCTTGCTCTCACCGGACCGGAGCCGGTAGGACAGCGTCGTACCGTCGCTGGTCAGTGAGCCGAGCTCCCCGACCGCCGAGAACCGCTCGGTCGAGGCAGCCGGCTGATACGCCCAGCTGGTCACCATCTGTCCGACGACACCGTTGTCGAACCTGATCAGAACCTGCGCGGAGTCCTCGCCCTCCATGAACTTCAACCGGTGCGTGGAAAGCATCGCGGTGGCCTCGACCGGCAGCCCGCCGGCGAGGTGCAGCATCAGATAGGTGGGGTGGTACCCGGTGTCGATGAGCTCGCCACCACCACTTGTCTTGGCGCTCGCCCGCCAGCCCATCGAGCTCGGGTCGAAGTTGTTGAAGAAGCTGTCGGTGGTCCGCACCTCGTAGACCGTGCCGATGGTCCCGGCGTCCAGCAACTCCTTCGCCTTGGCCACGGTCGGCATGAACAGCTGGTTGTGCGCGCACATCAGCGTCACGCCGGCTTTGGTGACCGCCTTACGCACGTCCGCGGCTTCCTCCGCGCTGAGGCAGAGCGGCTTCTCACACAGGATGTGCTTGCCGGCATCGGCGGCCGCGACGATCGCATCCTTGTGCAGGTGATGTGGCAAGCAGATGTCGACCGCGTCCAGTTCCTCGGTCGCCAGCAGCTGCCGATAATCCGTGTACGGCGTCGCACCCAACTCCTCGCCGCGAGCGGCAGCGGTCTGCTCGACTGCGTCCGCGACCGCGGTGATACCGATCTTGCCGGCGTGCGCTCGGTACCCCTTGATGTGGGCGGACGCGATCCCACCGCCGCCGATGAGCCCAACCTTGATCATCAGAGTCTCCTCAGCTGTAGGCGATGGACGTGCCCTGGTCAGCGGCCTCGTTCGCGGCCACGACCAACCTGGTCAGCTCGAGCGCGCGTTCGATGTTCTCGTCCGCGCGGGTGCCGTTGTTGATGTGGTCGACCCACTGCGCGAACGCATCCTGGCCGTGGTCGGGCACCGGCACCTGCTCGCCGTTCACCGTCAGGACATTTCCGTCGTCGGTGTAGCTGAGCGTGCCCTCGGTCCCGAAGAGCTCGATCGTGAACGGGTTCCGGCTGGCGAAGCCTGCCTCGATCACGCCGATCTTCTGGTCGGCGTACCCGACGACCACGACAGCGTTGTCTTCCAGGCCGCGTTCGGCGATCGACCGGTACGTCGCACTCACCGTGTCCGGCTGCGCGCCGAGGAACAGCTGGGTCAGGTACACCGGGTGACAGCCGAGGTCGGTCAGCGCGCCGCCGATCGCGGTCTTCGGCTCGAAGAACCGCTGCGGCAACCAGCCGGCGACACCGTCGCGCGGAATCGCACCGTCATGCGAGAGCCTGACCCGGCCGTAGGTCAGCGTCCCCAGCTGCCCGCTGTCGATCACCTCCGTGATCGCCTGGGTGTAGCCGTGGTAGAGCCGCGGCAGCGAGACGATCAGCTTCACGCCGGCGGCATCGGTCGCCGCGATGATCTCCTCGGCCTCGGCCACGGTCGGCGCGAGCACCTTCTCGGTGAAGATGTGCTTCCCGGCCTGGGCCACCTTCAGCATCACGTTGCGATGCTCGTTGGTCGGAGTAGTGATCGCGACACCGTCGAGGTCGTCACGGGCGAGCAGCGCATCGAGGTCGCCGGCGAACTCCACGCCGAACTGGTCGGCCGCGTCCTGGCCGCGCTCGGCGTCGTCGTCCCAGACGGCCACCAGATCCGTCCCCGGATGGTGTTGGGCCTGCCTGGAGTAGTCGCCCGCGTGCACATGCCAGAAGCTCAGGGTCGCGATCTTGAGCGGTTTGGACACCATGGTCCTCCTCATTCGGGAACGTTTCGAACCGACCGCCGGACCACCGTACAACGTTGTCATCGGGGATGAGGAGGGGTCGGCGCGCCCGTTCACACGGTGAGATCAGTGCGCAGAGCGCGTGCTTATAGTTATTCAGGAGTCCAGGATTATCCGAGGAGCCACGATGAGCGAGGAGCCCGCCGGCGGGGACCTGTCCCGGTTGCGGCAGCTCAACGCGGCCGCCGTGCTGCGGGAGTTGCGCGGCGACCAGCCGCTCACTCTGACGGAGTTGTCGAAGCGGACCCGGCTGTCGCGGGCCTCGACCGAAGACGTCGCCCGGGACCTGCTCGGACGAGGCTGGCTGACCGAGGTGGCGCCCGCGCTGGGCTCGGTCGGAAGGCCGGCCAGGCGGTACCGGTTCAACTCGGGGGCCGGCCGGCTGCTGGGCGTGGACATCGGCGGGCACAAGGTGCTTGCCCTGGTCACCGATCTCGACGGCGAGGTACTGAGCCAGGCCCGGATCGCGGTCGATCCCGGGCTCGGACGCCGGGAACGGCTTGCTGTACTGGACAATTGCGTCACCAAGGCGATCGCCGGTGTCCAGCCGGGGCAGATCTGGTCCACCGGGGTCGCAACCACCGGTCTGGTCGACGGCACCGGGAAGGTGCTGCTCTCCGACTCACTGCCCGAGTGGACAGGGGTCGACCTCGCGGGGCACGTACGCCGGCTTGTCTCCGGACCGGTCCGGGTGGAGAACGACTGCAAGCTCGCCGCGCTGGCCGAGACGTGGCGCGGCGTCGCCCGGTACGCGAAGGACGTGGTGTTCCTGCTGGCCGGACTGCGCACCGGCGCCGGCCTGATCATCGACGGGAAGCTGCACCGCGGGTTCGCCAACTGGTCCGGTGAGATCGGTGCCCTGCCCGCCGCCGGCTGGCTCCGAGCGCCGGAGCATCTGCACAACTGGCTTGCGCGAAACGGACGGCCGGACGTGTCGGACGAGTTCGAAAGCGTCTTCTTCGCTGCGCGCGGCGGCGATCGCGAGGCTGTCCGGGCGGTTCGGGGGTACGTCCGCGACCTCGCCGTCGGCGCCTCGGCGCTGGTCCTGACGCTCGATCCCGAACTGGTGGTGATCGGTGGCGGATTCTCGCGGTCGGCGGACGTGATGGTCGAGCCGCTGCGACGCGAGCTGGACCGCTGGTGCCTGCGGACACCCGAGATCCGGATCTCCGCCTTCGCCGACGAAGGGGTCGCGCTCGGCGCGGTCCGGCTGGCCCTCGAGCAGGTGGAGTCCGCCGTCTACAACGGCCTGAGACCTTGACATAGTTTTCCTGGACTCCATGATTATTCCTATCGCCCGCCCAGCGAGAGGAAGCATCATGATGCGTCCGTTCCGCCTGCTCAGCGCCGCCCTCGCCGGCATTGTGCTCAGCGCTGTCCTCGTCTCCCCCGCCCACGCCACGATCAGCGGCAGCACAGCCACCAACACCGCGACGACAGTCACCTACCGCTTCTCCTACACCGGTTCCCCGCAGTACCTGCGGGTCTACGTCGACACCGACCGGAACGCCGGCACGGGCTTCGCGCAGGGCGGCACCGGCGCCGACTACCTGCTGGAGAACGGCAGCCTCTACCAGCACACCGGCAGCGGCTGGAGCGGGACATTGGTCAGCGCGGTCACCTTCTCCGGTACGGGCGGAGTCGCGCAATGGATCGTGAATCGCGCCGACCTCGGCGAGAGCGCCTCCCCCAACGACGCCGACCTGATCTTCCAGGTGGAGGCCCCGCTGGAGTCTTCGAGCAAGTACACCCACGTCTACAGCGGCGGCGGATCCGGCGGCACCGTGACGTACACCGCGGCCACGGACAACTTCGCCAACCCCGAGCGCGGCTTCTACCACCACACCGGCGACTGCGACAAAGCCGACTTCTCCCAGACGACCCTGCAGAGCTACCGCACCAGCCAGGGCATCTCGCTGGTGATGTGCGTCTTCTACTTGGCCGAGTACAAGAACGGCCCGATCGCGCAGGTGGCGCTCGACCAGTTGCAGCAGCAGATCGACACTGTCCGCGCGGCTGGTGTCAAGATGGTCCTGCGCTTCGCCTACACCACGTCGACCGCCGGAGACGACACGACCAAGGACCGGATCCTGGCTCACCTCGACCAACTGGCGCCGTACCTCACCGCCGGCAAGGACGTGATCGCGGTCGTGCAGGCGGGGCTGATCGGCGCGTGGGGTGAGTGGTACTACACGCAGAACTTCGGCAACGCGGGCACGATCACCACGACCGACTGGGCCAACCGCAAGGCGGTGACCGACAAGCTGCTCAGTGTCGTGCCGTCGACCCGGATGGTGCAGCTGCGAACGCCGAAGTTCAAGCGGACCCTGTACTCGACCACGCCGGTCCAGTCGGCCGCGGCGTACAACGGCTCGGCGCTGTCGAGGCTCGGTCACCACAACGACTGCTTCCTGGCCAGCCCGGACGACTTCGGCACCTACGAGAACACCGCGGTCGAATACCCGTACCTTCAGTCCGACACGACGTACGTCGCGATGGGCGGCGAGACGTGTGGTTCCAACCCACCGCGGTCCAGCTGCCCGACGGCCACCAGTGAGCTCGCACAGTTCCACTGGTCCTTCCTCAACACCGACTACGAGCCCACCGTGCTGAACTCGTGGAACACGGGTGGCTGCCTGGCCGACGTCACCAAGAACCTCGGGTACCGCTTCCGCCTGGAGTCCGGCACGTACCCGGCGACCGCCTCACCCGGCGGCAGCCTGCCGGTGTCCTTCACCGTCCACAACGACGGCTACGCGACGCCCTTCAACCCACGCAACCTCGAGCTGGTACTGCGGAACACGTCGACCGGCACGACCTACCGGCTCGCGATGAGTTCCGATCCGCGGCGCTGGACCGCGGGTACGTCGACCACGGTGTCGCAGACGCTCACCGTGCCCGCCAACGTGCCGGCGGGTTCCTACACCCTGCTGCTCAACCTGCCGGATCCACTCCTGTCCACTCGCCCCGAGTACTCGATCCGCCTCGCCAACCAGGGCACCTGGGACGCGGCGACCGGGATGAACTCGCTCCTGCACACCCTCACCGTCAGTTAGGGAGTTCTTGATGAGAAGGCTTGTCACAGCCGTCGCGGCGATCGGGCTGCTCCTGCCGACCCAGGCAGCCATGGCGCACAACGACCCGCCGACGACCACCCGCACCTACGCGTCGACCGACGAGGTGATCGCCAACCCGGAGCGCGGTTTCTACCACCACACCGAGACGCACTACCGGGCCGACGGCACCGGCTATGTGCCACTCGACCTCGCCACCCTGCGCGACTTCCGCACCGAGCAGAACATCACCCAGATCCTGCGGCTGTTCTACATGGAGAAGTTCTCCAAGCAGGACGTGATCGACCAGCACTACCTCGACCTGGTCCGCGCCGACTTCCGCACCGCACGCGCCGCGGGCGTCAAGATGATCGTCCGCTTCGCTTACGCTCTGCCGGGCGACGGCTGGCCGCCGCCGACGCCGTACGGCGACGCACCGGTGGCGCGCGTGGTCAAGCAGATCCAGCAGCTCACCCCGATCCTGCGCGAGAACTCCGACGTGATCGCGGTCGTCCAGGCCGGGTTCGTCGGGTTGTGGGGTGAGGGCTACTACACCGACTACTTCTCCGATCCGCAGGACCCGAGCGTGGTCACCGACCAGAACTGGGCCGACCGCAAGGCCGTCGTCATGGCCGAGTTGAAGGCGCTCCCGAAGGACCGGATGATCCAGGTGCGGACGCCGTACATGAAGCAGCGCATGCTCGGGGTGCCGACCGGGACCGCGGGTGCCCTGACCGCGGCGCAGGCGTACGACGGTTCGCCGCTGGCCCGGGTCGGTCATCACAACGACTGCTTCCTGGCCAGCCCGGACGACTTCGGCACCTACCTCAGTGACCCGATCGAGCTCGACAAGGATTTCGTTGCCCAGGACACGAACTACGTGCCCGAGGGCGGCGAGACCTGCGGCGTGGACGCGCCGCGGTCCGAGTGGCCGTCGGCCTCGGCCGAGATGGCGCGGTTGCACTTCTCGTTCCTGAACATCGAATACCACCCGGACGTGCTGGCGAGCTGGGGTGACAACCTCACCATCGCCAAGCAGAAACTCGGCTACCGGTTCGCGCTCGCGCAGGGCACGTACACCAACAAGGCGCGCCCACGTGGCGACGTCCGGGTCAACCTGCGGATCCGCAACGACGGGTGGGCCGCGCCGTACAACCCACGCCAGGTGCAGCTGGTCTTCCAGAACGACAAGCACACCTTCAAGGTCAACGTCCCGGCCGACCCACGCCGCTGGGGCGCCGGTACGACGACCAACCTCAACTGGAAGGTCGCCGCGCCGCCGATCCCCGGCAAGTATCACCTGTTCCTCAACCTGCCCGACCCGCTCCTGTCCACCCGCGCCGAGTACTCGATCCGTCTCGCGAACGACGGAACCTGGCAACCGGGCACCGGCTACAACGACCTCGGTCAGACGGTCACTATCGGATAAGGATCCACGGCCCGAACGGTGTGCCCGGAGCCTGGTTCCGGGCACACCACCTGGCTCCGGCCCACCAGCGTCAGGCGGCCGAGTGGCGGTGGGCTTCCAGGGCGAGCAGGAGTTCGGCGACCGCGCGGGGGTCGCTCAGCGAGCGGCCGGTCCGCTCCTCGAGGCGGCGAAGGCGGTAGCGCACTGTGTTGGGGTGACAGTAGAGATAGGTGGCGGCCTCGACCGCCGAGCCGTTGTGGGCGGACCAGACAGCGAGCGTGTCGAGCAGGATGTCGCAGTAGTCCCGCGCCAACCCGTCGAGCCCACCGAGCACAACCTGTACAACGCCACGCCGTGCCGCAGGATCCGCGATCGCGGCCATCGTCAACGGCGACCGGCCGAACACCGCCACCGGCGCTGCCGGGGTGGCCGCGCCGAGTGCGATCCGCGCCAGCCGAACGGCCTGCGGGATGTCCTCGACTGCGTCGTACAACGGACTGACGCCGACGCCACCGACGGCCACCCGCTCCAGCAGGTCGACGACCCCCGGCAGGCCCCTCGGGCGCAGCGAGAGGACACCGAGGTGTGCGCCGGGCAGCTCCTGCCAGACCGAGGCGACGCCGATCGTCCGCAGGCGTTCCTCGACCCGCGGCACGGCGACGGGCTCCTCGGCGATGACGACCAGGAAGCTTCCGCCGACCGGCAGCGTATCGGCCAGTTGCTGCGGGCAACCGTTCGCGAGGGCGGTCATGGCAGGCTCGCCAGCGCAGCGCGGGCGGCGTTGTAGCCGCACATCCCATGCGCGCCCGCGCCGGGTGGTGTCGCCGCCGAGCACAGGAACACACCAGGTACGCCGAGGCCGTAAGGACTCAGCGTGACACGCGGCCGGAAGATCAGTTGGCGCGCGGTGTTTGCGCCGGTGATCACATCACCGCCGAGGTAGTTCGCGTTGCGTTCCTCCAACTGCGCCGTCGTCTGGACGGTCCGAGCCACGATCAGGTCGCGGAAGCCGGGAGCGAACCGTTCGATCTGTGACTCGATCAGCAGCGTCGCGTCACCCCGGTAGCCGCTGGGCACGTGCGCATAGGTGTACAGCGGCCGCACGGTGCCCTCGGCACGAGACGGGTCGGCCAGATACTGCTGCCCGACCAGAACGTACGGCCGGTCCGGCATCCGGCCCGACACCACGTCCTGCTCGGCCCGCGCCAGCTCCGCGTAGTCCCCGACCACGTGCACGGTCCCGGCGTGCCGGGACGCCTCGTGCGTCCACGGCACCTCACCGGAGAGTGCGAAGTCGACCTTGAAGACCCCCGGCCCATGCCGGTACCGGAGTAAGGCCCGCCGGATCCTGGCCGGCATCGCCTCGCCCACGATCCGCACGGCCGCACTCGGTGCGAGATCCAGCAGAACGAGGTCCGCATCGCCGACCTGCTCGAGCGATTCGACCCGCACGTTCGTCTCGACCTTGCCGCCGTGCTCCTCGAGGGCGGCGATCATCGCCCGGTTGATCGCGGCCGATCCCCCTTCTGCCACGGGCCATCCGTAGGCGTGCGCCGCCGTACCGAGGGCCACGCCGATCGCCGCCGAGAAGGGCGCCGACAGCGGTCGCACCGAGTGCGCCGCCACACCTCCGAAGAGCGACCGCGCCTCTTCCGTCGACCAGGCCTTGGCGAGCACCGAAGCCGGTAGGGCGGACAGGGCACCGAACCGCGTCATCGCGACCGGATGCGACGGCACGCGGACGACGGGCCGCAGAAAGTCGGACGTGATCCGGTCGAATCGCTCCGCCAGCGGACCGAACACCTGCCGCCACCGGCGACCGTCGCGTCCCAGTGACGCAGCGGTCTCCTCGACCGATCGCAGTACGGCGGCACCGCGCCCGCCGTCCAGCGGATGTGCGTACTGGACCTCCGGCCACCGCCAGGTCAGGCCGAACCGAGCGAGGTCCACGGACCGGGAGAACGCAGTGTCGACGGCCAACGGATGGAACCCTGAGCACTCGTCGTGGATCAGGCCGGGCCGCGTGAGCTCGCTACTGCGCGTGCCGCCGCCGGGGCGGTCGGCGGCTTCGAGCACTTCGACGTCCACCCCGGCCTTGGCGAGAGTGACTGCGGCGGCGAGTCCGTTCGGCCCACTCCCGACGACGATTGCCCTGGTCATGATCCACCACCTCCCGAGCCGTCCGGCGCCGACTCGACGGTCGCGGGCGGAGGCGTCGGTACAGTCTTGTCTACCGCACCCGGCCGCGGGTAGCGAATGCGCTGGTAGCCCGCCAGGCGCCACTCGACCGTCAGCGGGATCGGTCCGTTCGGCAGCCAGGGCTGCTCGGCGACGGCGTCGGCCACCTGGTAGGTCCCGCGTTCGACGATCCCGAGCGCCGCATCGATCACGACGTACCGCTGGAAGTTCTTGTGCACCGGCTGCGACTCGATCCACGCCACGATGAACTCACCAGGGGCGAATCCGCAGCGCCGCTGGATCGAGGCGATGAACTTGTGGTCGTGCAGGTGGCCGTCGCCGAAGTTGAAGCCGACGATGCAGTTCGTCATGAACTCAGCCTCGCGGATCGCGTAGTGATCGAGGTCGTCGCCGAGCTGATCGACCAGGATCGAGTTCAGCGCCCGGCCCTGACTGTGCAGCGCGCGCCAGCCCATCACCTGGTAGAGCGCGACCTCGGCGGCGTCGCGGCTGCCGAGCAGGTCGGTGACCTGGTCGATCACCATCGGCGCCGGCTTGACCAGCCGCTCGTTCAGCCGCTGCTCCGCACCGGGCGCGAACGCCCAGGTCGCGGACGCCCAGTTGCCGGCGTACTGGCGCATCGACGGCAGGAACGACACCAGGTCGGGCCTGAGGTTGCCCAGCACCGGGAAGAACAGCAGCGCGACGACCGTCACCACGAGCAGCCACGGCGTCATGTCTGCCAGGCCGAACCCCTCCCAGTTGGGGTTGCCGATGAACAGGAACCCCGCCGCGAACGCGAACAGCACGTTCCATTCCAGCGGCACGGCCAGCGGAAACGTCGAGGTGATGAACAGGTGGAAGCAGATCATCACCACGGCAGCGACGATGGTCACCGTCTTGTTGGTGGAGAACAACAGCGTCAGCGGAACGACGATCTCGACGAACGTGCCGCCGACGTGGGCGAGCAGGTTGCCGGCGTGGGAGGGCCGCAGATCCTCGGGGAACTTCCGGTAGTTGATCCGCTTCATCGCCTTGAACGGGACCCACGGCGTGTTGCTGACCATCGGCGGCACGACCATGCCGAAGTGCTTGCCGAACTTCGAGAAGCCCGCCCCGACCCACACCACGACGATCAGCAGCTTGAGCGCGACGATCATGTCGACGGCGCCGTACAGGGCGAAGAACACGATCGCGGGCAGGTACTGCTCGCCGCGGGCCTGCAGGAAGAACACCTTGTCCCGCAGGCCGAGCCCGATCAGCAGCGCGCCGAGGATCACCATCAGCACCGGGGACACCCGGCCGCCGGTGAAGCCGTGCGCGGTCAGCCCGGCGTCGTCGACCGTTGGCAGGACCAATGACAGCACCAGCGTGAGGATGATCGCGAGGTACAGGCCGACATCCACCGGCGTACGGCGGTCCCCGTCGGTCAGCGGCACCTTGCCGGGCCACGGTGGTTCGCGGATCGTGTCCACCCGGCCGTACGTGCGCCAGCCGCCGGTGAACGGCTTGAAGTGCCCGGCCAGCGGACCCCAGGACCCGGCCACGCCGAGCGCCTCGAGCAGCACGGTCCACAGGATGAACTTCTGGTAGAGCACCGGCTCGGTCCAGAATCCGCCCGGGTGGAACGGGTTGAAGCCCGAGGTGAGAGTGCCGACCAGGTAACCGCCGGCGATGTAGAAGAACAGCAGCTTGACGATGTAGATGACGTGGAAGATCTTCGGTGAGCCGAAGCCGTTCTCGGCCCAGTAGCGGGACAGGATCCTGATCCGCTCCAGGTACGGCAGGTCGTAGACCTTGTCCGGTTCCACCGGGGGAACCGAGGGTTTGCTGAATCCCATCGTGACGCTCCTTCAGTGGTGGAGGGACTTGCGGATGGCGGGTTTGTCGGGTTTGCCGACCGGGTTCTTCGGGATCGCCTCGACCACGTGAATCGCGACCGGGACCTTGATCTTGGTGAGCTTCGTCCGGCAGAGCTCGAGCAGTTCGTCCACCTCGATGATCCGGTCCGGGTACGGCGCGACCACGGCGACCGGGACTTCGCCGTACACCGGATGGGGCGCGCCCACGACCGCGGCCTCGAGGACGGCGCTGTGACCGTGCAGGACGGTCTCGATCTCCTTGGGGTAGATGTTCTCGCCACCGCGGATGATCATGTCCTTGATCCGGTCGACGATCCGCAGATACCCGTCCTGGTCGAGGATGCCGACGTCGCCGGTGTGCAGCCAGCCGTCGCCGAGCGCGTCGGCGGTCGCCTCCGGCCGGTTCAGGTAGCCCTGCATCACGTTGGCGCCCTGGATCACGACCTCGCCGCGCTCCCCCGTCGGCACCAGCGTGCCGTCCGGCGCCATGATCGCCACCCGCTGTCCGGGCAGTGCCACACCGACGGTTCCCGCCTGGCGCCGGCCGTCGACCGGGTTGGCGGTCGACGCGCAGGTGCCCTCGGTCAGGCCGTAGCCCTCGACCAGTCCGATCCCGAAGCGCTCCTCGGTCGCGGCGAGCAGTTCCGTCGAGGCGGGCGCCGCGCCGCAGATCGCGAACCGGATCGAGGAGGTGTCGGCGACGACGTCGAAAGGCTGTGAGACCAGGTGCGAGTAGATGGTCGGCACGGCCGAGAAGTACGTCGGCCGGTACTTCGCGATCGCGGCCAGGAACTCCACCGGCTGGAACCGCTGCAGCATGGTGAGCCGGCCTCCGACCGCGATCGGGGTGAGGAAGCTGATGCAGATCGCGTTCACGTGGAACAGCGGCAGGACCAGCAGGCAGTGGTCCTGCTCGGTGATCTTGAGGTGCTCGGCCATCATCGCGGCCATCGCGCCGATGTTGCTGTGGCTGAGCATGACGCCCTTCGGCCGGCCGGTCGACCCGCTGGTGTAGATCAGCAGCGCCACGTCGCCGGGTTCGGTGGCGGGTGCGGACAGGGTCCGGTCGCCGCGGCGGGTCCGACGCAGATCGTCGACCGAGATGCTCGGGCGCCCACCGGTCGGCGCGTCCGGGCCGGCGTTGACCACGACGGCGGCGTCGGCGTCGTTGATCTGGTAGTCGGCCTCGTGCGCGGTGAACATCGGGTTGATCGGCGTCGCGGCGGCACCTAGGCGCCAGGCGGCGACCAGCACCACCAGCAGTTCGACGCGATTCGGCAGCATCACCGCGACAACCGAGCCCGGCCCGACGCCGTACCCGGCGAGCTGCTCGGCGACGGCGTCGGTCCAGGCGCCGAACTGGGCGTAGGTCAGGTCATGGTGTGCGTCACGGATCGCAGGCCGGTCGTCGTACGCCGCGGGCCGCTGCCACGGGAGATAGTCGAGATTGGTCACGGTTTCCTCCGCTCTGGTTGTCCTCGACGGTAGGAATTCGCGGGTCGCCGTGCACTGTGCCCGGGACACGAAGCTCGGCCGCCGGTTCGTGCTCGCGGGCTGACAGCCGCGGCGGCCAGGCGCACAATCGGACCGGGAGAACGGAGATGCCGTGACTGCTGACAGGCTGCACGAGGCCGCGGTCGCCCGCGTGACGGCACTCGCCACTCGGATGGGTACCGAGCTGCCGGCGCTGACCAAGACCCTGCACAAGGTCCTGGCCGACTCGATCGAGGACCTGCAGGGCGATCAGCTGATCGTCGAACTGCTGGGGGCGAGTATCGAGAGCAACCTCGAGACGGTCGCGCACATCCTGCGGTACGACGTCGCCGTCGACGAGGTCGCCACCCCGTTCGCCGCCGAGGAGTACGCGCGCCGGCTGGCCCAGCGCGGGATCGCGCCGATCGCGCTGGTCCGGGCCTACCGGCTCGGGCAGCAGCAAGTACTGGACTGGGCCTTCGACGAACTCGGGCGAGATGCCGACCAGTCCGTCGCGCTCGCCGCCGGCCGGATCATCGTCGACACGACGTTCCGCTACATCGACCGGATCTCCGAACAGGTGGTGACTGCCTACGAGTCGGAGCGGGTGCGCTGGCTGGCGAACCGCAACACGCTCCGCAAGGCGATGATCGAGGAGCTGCTCCGCGGTGAACCGGTCGACCTGGCCGCGGCCGAGGGCGCGCTCAGCTACCGGCTCCGGCAGAACCACGTCGGGGTGGTGCTCTGGAGTGCGTCGGGATCCGGTGGCGACGAGAACCTCCGCCAGCTCGAACGCCTGCTGCAGCAGGCCGCCACGGCGGCTGGTTGCTCAGGGCAACCGCTGTTCGTGCCGCGGGACCGATCGACGGGATGGGGCTGGATCCCGCTCGGCCGCGGCCGTCCGGCGATCACCGTTGACGGTGACGACGAAGGCGACCGCTGGATCGCGGTCGGCTCACCCGCGGCCGGCGCGGACGGGTTCCGGGTCACGCACCTGGAGGCGCTGCGGGCTCAACAGGTCGCGCTGGCGGCGCGCGAACGCGCGCACCGGGTCACCACGTTCACCGATCCGCAGGTCCGGACGGCGGCGATGATGGCCGCCGATCTCGAGGGGACCCGCCGGCTGGTGCGGAACGCACTGGGGCCGCTGGCGGCCGATAGCGAGGCCGCCGACCGGCTGCGCGAGACGTTGCTGGTGTTCCTGGCCGAGAAGGGCAGCTATCTGGCCACCGCGGAGCGGATCCATCTGCACAAGAACACCGTGAAGTACCGGGTCGACAAGGCGCTGGAGGAACGCGGCCGGCCGCTGGACGACGAGCGCCTGGAACTCGAGCTGGCGCTCGTCGCCTGCCGCTGGCTGGCCGGCTCGGTGCTGATGCCTGCCGCACCCTGACGTCAGCCGTGCTGCTTGGCGAGCAGCCGCAGCCCGACCATCGGGACACTGAGGGCGATGACGAGGACGGGGAAGAGAAGAAAGGCGATCATCGGAGTTTCCTTTCGGTGTCGCCGGGGTGGGGTTCCGGCTGGTACACCTAGATTCGCCTTTCAGTGGCGTCCCGTTCCTGGCCCGGCGACCCGAACTTCCGGCCGGCCACTGTGCCGGCCGCACAAAACGTCAGGTGCGGGCGTCGTGCGGGATGCCGGCGGCGGCGTAGGCGTCGGCCTCGTCGAGGGTTTCGTGCTTGAGGAGTTGCTCGGCGATCGAGTCGAGGCGGGTGCGGTTCTCGCGGAGGAGGCGTCTGGCTTCCTGGTAGCACTGGTCGATCAGGCGGCGTACCTCCTCGTCGACGGTGTTGAGCAGCTCGTCGGAGGCGCCGGCCATCCGGGGGTCACCCTCGGACGGCAGGACGGAGACCGGGCCGACGGCCTCCGACATGCCCCAGCGGCCGACCATCGAGCGGGCGATCCGGGTCGCGCTCTCCAGGTCGCTCTCGGCGCCGGTGGTGACCACGCCGAGGACCTCCTGCTCGGCGGCCATACCGCCGAGCGCTCCGATGATCCGACCGCGCAGGTACTCCGTGTCGTACCCGTAGCGGTCCATGTCCGGCGTGGACAGGGTGACACCCAGTGCCCGGCCACGCGGGATGATCGACACCTTCCGGACCGGATCCGCGCCGACCTGGATCATGCCGAGCAGCGCGTGACCTCCTTCGTGGAACGCCGTACGCCGTCGCTCCTCCTCGGGCATGACCACGTTGCGCGCCGTACCGAGCTGGATCTTCTCCAGGGCGTCGGTCAGATCGCGCTGGTCGATCTCGGACTGGCCTTGGCGGGCGGCGGCCAGCGCGGCCTCGTTCAGCAGGTTGGCCAGATCGGCGCCGGTCATCCCGGGCGTGGACCGGGCCATGGCACCGAGGTCGACGTCCGGCCCGAGCGGCTTCCCGCGCGCGTGCACCTTCAGGATCGCCTCGCGCCCCTTCTGGTCCGGTGCGTGCACGGTGATCGTGCGGTCGAACCGGCCGGGCCGGAGCAGGGCCGGATCGAGGACATCGGCGCGGTTCGTCGCCGCAAGCGTGACGACACCCTCGGTGCCGGAGAAGCCGTCCATCTCGGTCAGGATCTGGTTCAGCGTCTGCTCGCCCTCGTCGTGACCACCGATCGACCGGGCAGCGCCGCGGGCCCGTCCGATGGTGTCGATCTCGTCGATGAAGATGATCGCCGGCGCGACCTTGCGCGCCTCGCCGAACAAGTCCCGGACCCGGCTCGCCCCCACGCCGACGACCACCTCGATGAACTCCGAGGCGCTGGCCGAGAAGAACGGCACGCCGGCCTCCCCCGCGGTCGCGCGGGCCAGCAGGGTCTTGCCGGTTCCGGGCGCGCCCTGGAGCAGCACGCCCTTCGGCGCGCGGGCGCCGAGCCGGCGGTACTTGTCGGGATCCTTCAGATAGTCGACGACCTCGGTGATCTCGTCTTCGACCTCGTCGATGCCGGCGACATCGGCGAAGGTGACCCGCACGCTGGTGGGGTCGACCGGCTTCTTCTGCTGGCCGCCTCCGAGCAGGCCGCTCAACCCGCCGCCGGCGGCGCGGCTACGCCGGAACAACCAGAAGTAGAACAGGGCGATCAGCAGGAACGGGCCCAACGAGATCAGCAGGTTCCACAGCACGCCGCGCTGCTGGACCACCGGCGTCGCCCGGACCGTCGCGCCGCTCTTCTGCAGCGCCCCGAACAGATCGTCGTTCGCGAACGTCGGCCGCTCGGTGGTGAACTTCGTGTACGTCGAGTCGGTCTTGCCCGGGATCGGGACGGCCGCCTTCAGCCGGCCCTCGATGGTGTCACCGCGCGAGAACACCTCGGCGACGTTCTGCTTCTGCACCTGCACCGTGAAGTCGGTGTACGCGACGGTCTGCTCCCCGCCGGACATCTGGTCCTGCATCGTGGTGATCAGGAACAGCACCAGATACCCACCGACGATCCAGGCCGCCCACCGCCACCACCGCGGCCGCCGCGGCTTGTCCCCGTTGCCCTGAGCGGTGGGCAGCCCCTCGGTCCGCCACGGCTTGTGGGGATGCCGCTGCGATCCGTTGTCCCGGTCCCCCTGATCAGGCGTGGACTTCTCCTGCGGCGGCTGATCCTTCTCACTCATACTGGGCTCCGCTGGTGACCTGCCCGCGCCCTGGACACGCGGCCTCAGCCCAACATAGGTCGCCACCGGCGGGTTTGCCGAGCACTGACGCCACTCCGGCGACCGGTCGGCGCCGGTACGATCTGGCATGGCGATCCCCCTGGTGCTCGACTGCGATCCGGGACACGACGACGCAATGGCGCTGCTGCTGGCGGTAGCCGATCCCGCGGTCGAGTTGCTCGCGGTGACGACGGTCGCGGGCAATCAGACAGTCGACAAGTGCACGGTGAACGCCCGCCGAGTGCTGTCCCTGGCCGGCGTGACGGATGTCCCGGTCGCCCAAGGTGCCGACAGGCCGCTGGTACGACGGTTGCGCATCGCCGACGATGTCCACGGGCAGACCGGTCTGGACGGCCCGCTCTTCGCCACCGAGCCGACCGTGCCCGAGTCGCCGGCAGCTGCCCAGGATGTGTTGATCGACGTACTGCGGAAGCACTCCACGCCGGTCACCATCGTGGCGACGGGAGCGCTCACGAACGTCGCCCGGCTGCTCTCCTCGGAGCCTGCGCTGATCCCGAAGATCGCCGAGATCGTGTGGATGGGCGGCTCGACGGACCGCGGCAACATCGCGCCGCTCGCGGAGGCCAACGCGTTCGTCGACCCCGAGGCGGCGGACCAGGTGGTCCGGTCGGGTGTCCCGTTCACCATGTGCGGTCTCAACGTCACGCATCAGGCACTGGTGACGGACGACGTACTGGCCCGCTTCGAGCGGATCGGGACCCCGCTGGCCCGGATCTGCGTCGAGTGGATGACGTTCTTCGCCTCGACGTACCGGCAGCTCTGGGGGTTCGAGGCGCCGCCGTTGCACGATCCGGTCGCCGTCGCCCGGGTGATCGATCCGGCGATCGTGCGCTGCGTCGAGGCGAACGTCGTCGTCGAGACGAAGGGTGAGTGGACGTCCGGTGCGACCGCAGTCGACCTCTTCCACTACACCGGTCGTGCGCCCAACGCGCAGGTCGCTGTCGAGCTGGATCGCGAAGCCTTCTGGACCAGAATCGTCGACGCGGTCACGGCGCTCGGCTAGATGGTGACGACGAGGCGACCGTCGGTGCTGCCGGTGGATTGGCGATGCCAGGCGGTGGCGATGTCGGCGAGCGAGACGGTCTCGTGCGTGACAGCGACGGCTCCGTTGGCGGCGTGTTGCAGTACGGCGGTCAGCGCATCGCGGCGTTGCTCCGGGGTGATGGCGTTGTTCGTGTAGCCGAGGACACTCGCCGTACGGCTGCGGAGGACCGATGAGGAGAACACCGCCTCGTCACCGGATGAACCGCCGAGGTTGACCAGGCGGCCGTACGGGGCGAGCACCCGCGACGCCGCGGTGGCGGGGATGCCGAAGACAGGGTCGATGACGACGTCGACAGCACCATCGGTCGTGTCCCTCAGCCGGGTGGTGAGCGCGTCCACGTCGGGGCCTGAGGCAACTACTTCGTCGGCGCCGGCGGCCAGGGCCCGGTCGCGTGCCGCGTCCGATCGGCACACGGCGACCACACCGTCGGCGCCGAGGAGCCGGGCCGCGCCGATCGCGACCTGGCCGACCGCCCCGCCGCCCCCGAGCACGAGCACCTGCTCCCCCGGCTTGAACTGAGCCCGCCAGGTGAGTGCCATCCAGGCCGCCACCCCGGACAGCCCGAGTGCGGCGACCTCTGTGTCCGGGACCGGCGTGTCCAGCACCACAAGATCGACATCCGGTACGGCGCATCGCTCGGCGAAACTGCCGTCACCCGCGGCCATCCCGGCCGAGGTCGCGAAGAACACCCTCGTCCCGGGCGGCACCACCTCGGACTGCTCGACCACCCCGACCCCTTGCACCCCGGGCACATACGGCACCGCCGGCTGGCCGAAGTACGACGTACCGGACGCACACAGCAGGTCGAGCGGTACGACGGGTGCCGCGGTGACGCGGACGACGGAGTACCCGTCGGACGACACCGGGTCCGGGTGGTCGGCGTGGGACGGCGGTTGGCCGTGGGTGTGCAGGACTGCGGCTCGCACGCGAACTCCTAGGTGGCGACGTCTGGATAGGGAAGCGTGAGATGCTGCAGCGCGCGGCCGTAAGCCTTCTGGTACTCGAGCGGACCGTGGTCCCGCTCGAACAGCGCGATGAACAACGTGAGCGTGAGGAACGGGTGTGCGCCGAGCCCGAACAGCGCGACATGATCGTGCTCGCGCAGGGCCTTGCGCTCCTCGTCAGTGAACGCGAGCCAGGTCGACTTCTCGTCGGTCGTGCAGTTGAGGATCGTGTTCGCCAGCTCCGCCTCCCACCAGCTCACCGTCCCGGCGGGATCGTCGCGATACCGCTCGACCAGCGCCGGATCCCGGTCCACGGTGAAGAGGAACTTGTCCAGCAAGTACTTGCTCATCCACGTCCTCGCTTCGCTCCGGGCGCGGATGAGGCACGGACCGCGCTGTGCTTGATGGTGAACTCGCTACGCTCGTTCACGACGGCACTCCGTTCGGGTACCAGGTGAAGTAGGCCTCCATGGTGTGGAAGAGGTCGAGCGAGTCGACGTGATCCGCCTTCGCACCCGCGCCGGCCACGCCCATCATCAGCATGAAGTCCATGAAACCGTGGGTCGCGTTGCCCGGCAGATGCAGGCTGTCGAGCGTCACCTCGGCCAGGCAGCCGTCGAGGTCACCGCTGGCGATCCAGTCGACGGCTTTGCGGTCGAACTCCGGATCCGGACCGTGCTCGCCGAACTGCCGCGGCCCGCCGAGCTCCAGTGACAGGTGCCCGGTGCCGATGATCGCGACCCGCGCGTCGATCGGCCACGACTCCACCAGCCGCCGGATCGTCCGGCCGAGCTCGACGAACCGCCCCGGCCGGGGCAACGGTGGCGCGAAGATGTTGGTGTAGATCGGCACGATCGGCAGGTCCGTCTCCGGGCGGAGCGTGATGATCGGGCAGGTGATGCTGTGGTCGATCCGCAGTTCGTTGCTGAAGGCAAGATCGAAGCCGGCGTCCAGCCCGTTCCGCAGGATGTGCGCGGCCAGCCGCTCCTCCCCCGGCAGCGTCATCCGCGGCAGCCCGAACTCGCGCTCCTCGTTGTACCAGTTCGCATCGAAGTACGGCGCCTTGCCGACCAGGAACTGCGGCATGTTGTCCAGCCAGAGCTGGTGGAAGTGGTCGCTGCCGACCATCACCAGGATGTCCGGCCGGGCCTTGGTCAGCGTCTCACGGAACGCCTCGATCTTCGCCACCCACTCGTCGGCGAACGGCGGCCGGTCGGCTCCGGTGGCGGTGCTCGCGCGGTAGTAGAACGGGTGATGCGTGGACGCGATGACCGCGGCGACTGTGGCCATGTGGTGCTCCTTCAGCTAGCGGGATCGACGTAGACGGCGTTGCGGTCGACGGTGAGGTAGGCGTCCATGCCGATCGGCCGGCGGCGTTCCTCGGCGAGCTGACCGAGCAGCCCGGCAGCCCTGGCCAGCAAGGCGAATCCGCGCAACAGCTCGACCGGCAGGCCGAGATCGGCCAGCGCGGCTCCGCACACCCCGGCTCCGTTCAGCGGGAGCCTGCGGCCGAGCACCTGCTCGTGCACCCTGCCGATGGCCTCGAAGAGGCGCAGGTGTGGACCGCGCAGACCTTCCTCCTCGGCGATCGCGATCAGGACCGGGGTCCGCGGATCCTGGACCTTGTGCACCGGATGCCCGAGGCCGGGGACATACTTGCCGGCCTCCCGCGTTGCAGTGACAACCTCCAGTGCGAGCTCGTCCCACCCCGCATCGTCAGTCGGCACGTCGCGCCCTTGGAGGGCCTCATCGAGATACATGCCAGAGTCCTCGGTCACCCCGAGGAAGCGGGAGCCACCGCCGAGCAGACCGGCGGCAAGGGCGCCTTGCAGTGAGTCCGGGGCGGAGAGATAGGTGAGCCGGGCCGCGATGGCCGTCGGCGTGAATCCGTGATCGGCAAGGGCGACCAGCACCGCCTCGAACACGCGGGTCTCGGACGGAGTCGGCCGGCGCAGGGCAACCAGCCAGAACGCCAGCTCACCGAAGCCGACCTTGCCCATCAGGTCGGCCGTGAGGTCCTGCCCGAGCAGACGGATTTCGTCGGCGGTCGACGTACCAAGTGAGGTCGGGAAGGTCATTCGACACGCTCCTTCAGCCAGCGGCGGAGTTCGGCGCCGTGTTCGTCCAGCTCCGGCGGCGGCAGCCGGTACGACGCCGCGTCGTCAGAGAACGTGATCGGGTTGCGCACGGTCGGGATCGATCCCACCGTGACCACCGGGTCGAGACCGATGTCCTCGGCGAAGGCCACGCCGCCGTCGACGGTGTTGATCGGGCCGCACGGCACGCCGGCGGCGATGATGTCGCGGAACCACTCCATCCGGGTCCGGGTCTCCAGCCGCTCGACCAGCAGCGGCCGCAGCTCCTCGCGGTTCGCGGTGCGCTTCTCGTTCCGGTCGAAGCGCGGGTCGTCCGCCAGCTCCGGCACGCCGAGGACCTCGACCAGCTTGCGGAACTGGCCGTTGTTCCCGGCCGTGATGATCAGCTCGCCGTCGGAACAGGGCAACGGCTCGTACGGGAACAGGCTGGGATGGCTGTTCCCCATCCGCAGCGGTACGACGCCACCCGCGACGTACGCGCTCGACTGGTTGACCAGACCGGATAGCGCCGACGACAGCAGGTTGACCTCTACGTGCTGACCGCGTCCGGTCTCGTGCCGGGCGTTGAGCGCGGACAGCACACCGATCGTGGCGTGCAGGCCGGCCATCACGTCGAAGACCGAGATCCCGGCCCGGTACGGCTCGCCGTCCGGTGAGCCGGTGAGGCTCATCAGCCCGGAGATCGCCTGCACGATCAGGTCGTACCCGGGCAGCTCCGCACCCTTGGGGCCGGACCCGAAGCCGCTGATCGAGGCATAGATCAGCCCTGGATTGCCGGCGGCAACGGTCTCGTAGTCCAGCCCGAACCGGGCCAGCCCGTTGGGCCGGAAGTTCTCGACCAGGACGTCCGCGCGCCGGGCCAGCTCCCGCGCGGTGGCCTGGTCGCCCGGGTCCTTCAGGTCGAGTGCGATCGACCGCTTGTTCCGGTTCACCGCGAGGTAGTACGTCGAGATGCCGTCGCGGACCGGTGGCTGCCAGGACCGGGTGTCGTCGCCGCCGGGCGCCTCGACCTTAACCACGTCGGCGCCCAGGTCGGCCAGCAGCATGGTCGCGTACGGACCGGCCAGGATCCGGGAGAAGTCGGCGACCAGCAAGCCGGAAAGTGGACCGTTCACGCACCAACCTCCCGCGGCTATTACGGACACTTGTCCGCACACTCTGATCGCCTCAGTCTCGATCGGCCTCCGAGCCTCTGTCAACCACTCGATGCGAACCCTTGACAGTGCACGCCGACGCTTCGATAGTGACCGTATCGCCCGTTTGACCGTCATACGGACGTGTGTCCGGGCATTCTTCTGGAGGGGAACATGACCACAGCCGAGACACCGGTGGCGGGCCGGCCGGTGCTGCTGCGCGGGGGGACCGTGCTGACCATGGACGACGACCACACGGTCGTCACCGACGGCGACGTGCTGATCGTCGACCAGCAGATCGCGGCCGTCGGCCGGGATGTCGGCGTACCCGAGGGCACTCAGGAGATCGACGCGACCGGCGGCATCGTGATGCCCGGCATGATCGACACCCATCGGCACATGTGGCAGACCGCGATGCGGGCGTACGGCGCCGACTGGACGCTGACGCAGTACTTCGTCTGGTACTACCTCGAGCACGGCAAGACGTTCCGGCCGGAGGACATCTACGCCGGCAACCTGACGTCGGCCTGGGAGTCGCTCGAGGCCGGGGTCACCACCACGGTCGACTGGTCCCACGGGCTGCAGAGCGTCGGCCATGCCGAGGCGGCCGTCGACGCGTTGCGCGCCGTACCCGGGCGATTCGTCCTTGCCTACGGCAACATTCAGGCCGGGCCGTGGGAGTGGACCGCCGATCCGGCCGTCAAGGCGTTCCTGACCCGGATGCGGGACGATTCCGCCATCGGGCTCCAGCTCGCCTTCGACGTCACCGGTGATCCGGCGTTCCCGGAGCGGGCCGCCTTCGAGGTGGCGCGTGAGCTCGGGCTCGGCGTGACCACCCATGCCGGCGTGTGGGGTGCGACCAACGACGACGGCATCCGGTTGATGCACGAGAACGGCTTCATGACACCGCAGAACATCTACGTGCACGCCGCGACGCTGGCCACCGACTCCTACCAGCGGATCGCAGCCACCGGCGGATCGGTCTCGGTCTCCACCGAGTCCGAGCAGAGCGCCGGCCAGGGCTACCCGCCCACCTGGCAGGTCCGCCGGTACGGCATCCCGGTCTCGCTGTCGATGGACACCAGCGTGTGGTGGAGCGGTGATCTGTTCAGCGCCATGCGGACGACGCTCGGCGCCGATCGGGCCCGCGAGCACCTCGAGGCCCACATGAAGGGCGCCACGGTGACCCACAGCCATCTGCGGGCCGAGCATGTCGTCGACTGGGCCACCCGCGGCGGCGCGAAGGCGCTCGGCCGGGACGACCTCGGCAGTCTCGAGCCCGGGAAGACGGCGGACGTCGTACTGATCAAGAACGACTCGTCGCCGGTCTCGTTCCCGCTCGTCAATCCCTACGGTCACGTGGCTTTCCAGGCCCAGCGGGGTGACGTGCACACCGTGATCGTCGGCGGCCGGGTGGTGAAGTTCGCCAACCAACTGGTTGGTTGCGACCTGCCCGCCGTACGCCGCGGTGTCGAGGCGACGGTCGATTACCTGCGCTCGTCGCTCGGCGAGGAAGCCTGGGCGAGCGGGATGAACCCGGAGCTGCCGAAGGGCGAGGTGTTCGACAACCCGTACCAGTACACCGAGTACAAGTCCGACTCGACCCGCGAAGCCCGCGGCACGATCTTCGGCGAGCCGGGGTCGTAGGCTCGGACGGACCTGTTCGCCGGACGACGTGGAGGCAAGGAACCGATGGCAGGACGTGGCGCTGGCCCAGACTTTGTCGAGTCCTTGGCTCGCGGGCTGGACGTGCTCGCCTGCTTCGACGCGGACCACCGCACCATGTCGCTGTCCGAGGTGGCGGCCGCGGCCGGCCTGGCCCGGCCGACCGCGCGCCGGCTGCTGCTGACGCTGGAGGAGCTCGGCTTCGTCCGCACGGTCGACGGCTCCTTCCAGCTAACGCCGAAGGTGCTGACCCTCGGCATGGCGTACGTCGGATCCCTCGGCCTGTGGGACATCGCGAAGCCGCATCTGGAAGCCCTCGTCGGCCGGACCGGCGAGTCGTCCTCGATGGCCCAGCTCGACGGCTCCGACATCGTCTATGTCGCGCGCGTATCGGTGCCGAAGATCATTGCGCTCCGGGTCGACATCGGCACCCGCTTCCCCGCCGCCCAGACCTCACAGGGCAAGGTCCTGCTCGCGGCCCTCTCCCCCGACGACCTGGCCGGCGTCCTCGCGCAGCCGAGCCGGGCCGGACTCCCGCCGTACATCGGACGGACCGCGGCGCAGCTGTGCGACGAGCTCACCGAGATTCGCGCCCGCGGCTGGGCTCTGGCCGACGAGGAGCTGGCGCCCGGAGTCCGTTCGGTGGCGGCCCCGGTCCGGGACGGCACCGGCACAGTGCGCGCCGCGATGAATGTCACCGTCCACGCCGCGGAGACGTCCACGGAGAAGCTCCTGCACGACCACCTGCCGGTGCTTCTCCGGACGGCGGGAGACGTCAGCGCCGAGTGGGCGCTCTGGCAGTCCCGCCCGCACGTCGAGCTCGACCAGCCCGGTCGCGAAACCTCGGCCTGACCCGCTACGGCGTGATCCAGCCGGTCAGGATCGTCGTACCGGACTCGGTCGTGCAGAGCAGCCGGTAGGGCGCGGTCGGCACCGGGCGCAGGGTGAAGAAACCCAGCTCGTCGATGTCGGCAGCGGCGAACTTGCCGCCGTCACCACGCGCGCTGACCGAGCCGGCTTCCGGCGGGTCGAGCTGGCCGAGGACCGCGTCCGGGGTCAGCTCGATCTCGATCGTCCAGCCGTCCGAGGCGAACGTCAGCGACCGCAGCGTCGCGCTCTCCGACCGGACCGCGGCCGGCGCCAGGGACTCCCAGGCCGAGTCGTAGGTGAGCGCGGCCAGTTCGGCGTCGATGGTGCGCCAGACGAAAGCGGCCTTGCCGGCCTCGACGAACGTCCGCGGCACTTCGTCGGCAGTGGTCAATGCGTCCCGCAGGGCATCGAGCAACTCGTCGTCGTTCCAGTCGAGATCCATCACGCGCTCACCTCCTCGAGTTCTCGTCAGGTCCCCCGGCGACCAGCAGCGCCAGCGCGGGGGTACGGCGTAACCGGTCCAGGCACCGGGCCCGGTTCGGGCCGATGCTGCCGATCGGGACGTGCAGTTGCCGGCTGATCTCGTCGTACGCCGCCGGCGGGTCCTGCGTGAGCAGGGCCAGCAGCGCCTGGCAGCGTTGCGACAGCTCGCGGAACGCGGCCCGGATCACCGCCCGGCGTTCCTGCCGGAGCACTTCCTCCTCCGCGATCGCCTCTTCGACGACGTCGGTCGACTCGGCCGGGTCAACGGGCTCGACCCGGCTCGTCGCGCGCAGCAGCCGGTAGCACTCGCGCTGGGTCGTAGTGGCGATCCAGCCCGGCAGGGCCGCGGGTTCCCGCAGTCCTGGCAGGTGCTCGACCAGCCGCAGCCAGACGCTCTGCCCCACGTCGTCGGAGTCCGCGGCTGCCAGCCGGTAGCGGCGGCAGACAGACCAGACGAGTGGTGCGTAGCGCTCCACGAGTTCGTCCCAGGCATCCTTGTCGCCGTCCCTGGCCCGGGTGACCAAAGCGACGACAGTCGGGTCGTCCCGCATGTCATCCCCCTTTCCACGCCGGATCGCTTACCTTACGGAGCAGATCCGGCGCGCGTTGATACATGATGCTCAGGCCCCGAGCGCGACGAACGACCGCCCGGCGGCAACCGCCACCGGGTCGTCCGCGGCCGCGGTCCGGGCCATGGCGAACGCAGCGGCGAGCGACTGACCGGCTTGCAGATTGTCGTGCAGCGCGGTCATCAACGGCACGGTCGCCGGATCGTTCACCGGTACGACGCTGGCCAGAATCCCGGCCGCTCCCAGGGGGATCAGACTGCTGCTCAGCCCGAGCAGCTCATCGGCACCGACGGGCTTCGCCAGTCCGGAATCGCAACTGGACAACACCAGCCGGTACGGCGCTCGCCGCAGCCGCTCGAAGTCGTACACGGTCAACGGCCCGTCATCCAGCCGCAGCGACGAGAACAGCGGGCTGTCCGACCGGAACGTGCCGTGCGCGGCGATGTGCGCGATCCACGCTCCGTCGAGCGCATGCAGCACCTTCTCGGCGGTCGCATCGCCGTTCGCCAGCACTGTCGCGTCCGGATAGCACTCGGCCAGCCGCATCACCTCAGCCTTGCCCGCCGAGAGCCCAGGGCCGAGCACGAGCACCACGCGTCGATCGGACGGCGGCCGCAGCCGGCGAGCCCGCAACCAGGTCGCGGCCGAAGGGACCACGTTGACCGGACGATCGGCCAGCGATGGCAACAGTCCCCACGGCAGCGCCTGGAGCCGGCCCGGCGGCACCATCACCGCCGGCCGGTCACCGAGCAACTCCTGCGCGGACCCGAGGATCGCATCGCCGAGCCGGGACCCGAGTACGTCCAGCGAGGGACCACGCTGCGACCGGCCGTGCGCCAGCCACCGCAACCGGAACCGCGAACGCTCGACCTCGACCGCCGCCGTGGACACCGGCCCGACGGCGTGCCGGCTGACCTTACCGTCCCGGACCACGACGGCATGCAGTACGTCGTCGACCTCGATCAACTCGACCAGCACCGTCTCGCCCAGCGCCCCGACCAGCTCGTCGAGATCGAAGCGCGGCGTGGACCCACGCAACGGCTGGCCGTGCGCCCGGTGAGTCCGCTCGCGAACAGCCTTCTCGAGCCGTCGCCGCTCGCGGTCCAACGCGACTGTGCGGCCCTCGAGATCCAGCCGCCGTACGACGTCGCGCAAAGCGGCGAGGTCGGCGATCAAGTGCTCGTCGTCCGGCGGTCGCACCGGCGGAACCGTGAGCGCCGTGGCTCGCCATCGTTCGCCCCAGACCAGCAGGCTGCTCGCATCGTCACGCCGCAATGCGTCGCGCAACGCCAACTCCGCCAACTCCGCACCATGACCGGTCGCCAGCGCGCGCAGCTCGGTGGCACCCATTGTCAGCCGATGCTCGTCCAGGGCGTCGAGGCCGCGCGCACAAGCGGTCAGCATGCCGCGGACATCCGCGCGAGCCTCGGAGCGCAACGCCTTGCCGAGCCAGGCCGCGCTGCGAGCGAGTGGCGGCGCGTCCTTACTGCGGCGCGCGGCCAACTCCAGCTGATGATCCGCGATCCGCGCACGTCCCTCGGCCAGCGCGAGCCGACCGGCCAGCAGATGCGCGGCCGACGCCTCCGAGGCACCGAACGCATCGAGGCGGCGGGCCACTTCATTCACCCGACGCTGCAATCGCGGACCGGTCTCACCTGACTGGTAGCGAGCCTCGAGCTGAACCATCGACGAGCGCACCGACCACCACTCGCGGCCTTGCGCGGAGAACAGCCGCCGAGCCCGATCGGCTCGCTCCCGCGCGGCATCCAAGTCACCGGTCGCAAGCGCAGCGGTCGCCGCCGCGAACCACAGCTCGCCGCGCTTCGTCGCCGTACCGCCTTCGGCTTCCATCTGCACGATCGCCTGATCCATCTCGGCCAGCGCTTCGGTGCTGAGGCCGGCCGCGAGCAGTACGCCGCACCGGTCGATGGCGAGATCCGGCCACGCCACGCCGACCGCCGCGAAGCGCCGTCCGGCTTCGTCCAGATACCTCAGCGCCGCCGGCAGGTCACCCCGCGCGAACGCGACCAGTCCCCGGTTCTGGCGGGCCTCGGCGTACTCGAACTCCTGGCCGGTGGCGGCGTACAGGCGCTCGGCGACCGCGAAGTCCGCGTCCGCTCGCTTGGTCCCGCCCAGGGCCAGCTGGATGAAGCCGCGGTAGTTCCGCGACCGCGCCTCCCAGACCTGATCGCCGGAGCGACGCAAGCGCGTGATCGCCGACCGCAGATCGTCGAAGGCCTCGCGATGCCGCCCCAGCACGAGCAGTACGTCGGCCCGCCGCAACAACACGCGCCCGCTCAGCGCACCCCGGCTGAGGTCGACGGCCCGGTCGAGGTTGGTCAACGCCTCCCGGCTCCGGCCGGCCCGGCCGAGGGTCGCGCCGAGCGTGGCCAGCACGTCCGCCTCGCGATCGGGCCGACCGGATCGCTCGGCGAGCCGCAGCGCGATCCGGAGCTCGCGGATCGCCGTGGTGATGTCGCCGAGCTGCCGCGAACCGATGCCGGCGGCCTGGTGGGCCACGGATGCGACTGCTGCCGACGGATCATCGGACAGCAGCGATCGCGCCGCCGCGATCGCGTCGTGGGGGCGTGACAGTGCCAGCGGCAGCAGAGATTCCGGTGCAACCGCCGTCTCGACACTCCCCCCGGCCGTCGGCACTCTGAAATGATAACGGCCGGTTGCACCATTTCATCGATTCAGGGGGAAGGCAGGAAATGGCCCAGGATGGGAACGGCAACGGGGGAAGTCAAACGTACGAGCGAAAGTACGTCGCCCAGATCAGCTTGATTCTCGAAGCATTCGGCCGCGAGGTCGAGGTCCATCCGGCGGACTGGGACAAACAACCGGACGGCGTCGACTATCTGTGCCGCGCCGGGACCGTCCTGGTGCGCGACGAAGACCTCACCCGGGTCGTCGAACTCTTCGGCGGCGGCACTCCGGCCGAGGGCGGCATCGGTGGCGTCACCCGGCTGCAACTGCCGGACAAGCCGCCACCGGACGCACCGGAAGACCCATCGATCACCTTGCGGTTCATCAAGTACGCCGATCTGCGCCTCGGCCGCGGCGTGGTCACGCCGGAGCACTTGTTCTACGTGTGTCCGAGCGTCAGCCCGTGTCCGGCGACCGAGCCCGAGGAGGTGCCGCCCGGCATTCCGCCGGACCCGGTGCTGCCGACGCCGTTCCTGTCCGCCGGCGCGGCGGACGGGCGTGGCGTGAAGGTCGTCGTCCTGGACGTCGGTTGGTCCGACGCGCCGGGGGCGTACTGGCTGAACGGGGTGACCGGCGATCCGGAGAACGCGTTCGACGGAGCCGGGCGGATCCGCCCGTACGCGGGTCACGGCACCTTCATCGCCGGTGTGATGCGGGCGATCGCGCGCAATGTCGAGATCGTGGTGAAGAGCTATTTCACCGCCGCGGGAGCGATGTGGGAGTTCGATCTGGCCCAGGCCCTCGACGAGGTGCTCGATCTGGGGCCGGACATCATCAGTTTGTCGGCCGGCACGCGGACGCGCTTCGATCTGCCGGCCCTTGGTCTGGACGTGTTCATCCAGACCCGGCTGAATCGCGTCAACGGCTTGGCCCTGGTCGCCGCGGCCGGGAACGAAGGCACCCGGGACTACTTCTGGCCGGCCGCGTTCCCCGAGACCGTGGGCGTCGGAGCGCTGGCTGTCAACGGGCGGGATCGTGCGTCGTTCAGCAACTTCGGTGGCTGGGTCGACGTCTATGCCCCGGGCGTGGACCTGGTCAACGCGTACCTGACCGGCACCTACGAGTGCACTGAGCCGCCGAACGCGGGCCAGTTGCGCGACTTCACCGGGATGGCCCGCTGGAGCGGTACGTCGTTCGCGACACCGCTGGTCGCGGCACTGATTGCGGGACGGATGTCGGTGACGGGTGAGAACGCCAAGCAGGCCGCTGACGCGTTGCTGGCCTTCGCGATGACTCAGCCGGAGCCCGGCGTAGGCGGCGTACTGCGCGCCGGCGACGCACTGGCCTCACTCGCCTGACAGCTGGAAACTGCACTGACGCGGTGCGGACAGCCGGCCTGACCACCGGATTTCCTCCCGCACCGCGTCAGCCCTCCCCCTGCAGCGCCCCCGGTTGTGCTCCCCCCTGGAACAACTCGAAGGCTTCCCCCCACATTTGTGCGGAGTCAGGGACGCGCGCTGCTGATACATCCCTTTCCGGGAATTTCCGGCCGTATCTGGAGCCGGTGCTCGCGACTCCGGTCAGTAAGAGCAACTTCTCGGGGGAGATCACAGTGGCCACCATGGATCTGACGTCCGCGCAGACCGCGGACACCGTCCGGCCCACCAAGCCGGCCAAGGCGCGACGGCGCGACAAACCCGCCACGTCTGCGATGACACCGGCGCTGCGGCGACTGACCGGAACGGTGAACGCGCTCGAGGGACTGATCGCCTTCGTCTGGCTGGTCGCGTCGTACGGACTGGCCGAACGACTGGTCGCCGCGCAGGAGGCGGCGCCGGTCGGCACGGTCGCGACGCGGTCGCTGCGCTGGTGGGGGCTGGACATCCCGCTCACGCTGAACATGAGCCTGCTGATTGTCGGCGCGGCGGCGGGTGCGGTCGGCAGCGTCGTTCAGCAAGGGCTGGCGTTCGCCCAGTACGCCCGCTACGACCGGCTCAAGAATGGTCAGGTCTGGTGGTACGTGCTGTTCCCGGTGTGGGCCGCACTGCTGGGCGCCGTGGTGGTGGTCGCGGTCAACACCGGGCTGATCAGCATCGGCGACGAGACCACGTCGACGGCGGGCGTCACGGTCCTGGTCACGATGGGGGCGTTGGCCGGTCTGTTCACCAACCAGGCCCTGCGACGGCTCCGGCCGATCCTCGGCGGGCCTACGAGCACCGAGCCGACCGACTCTCAGCCGCCGACGGGGGGCTGAGGGTTCTCGCAGAGGAACGGGGCGCGGTGGCCGCCGGAGTGGTAGTGGTACTGCTTGCCGGCCACCTCGAGGATGGTGCGAGTGCCGGGGATCAGGGCCTGGGTGTAGAACATGCCGTGCTCCGGGCAGCCGAGGCTGCCGTCGCGCCAGGTGACCTCGTCCGAGCTGACCACGGTCACCTGAGTCCGATCGACGCCGAGGTGGCCTGCCAGCGCGGCCTTCGCCTGCTCGACCGGATCCGCCGGCAGTGTCGGCGGATCCGTTGGTCGTGGCGTCGGCCCGGGCGTCTGCGCACTGCTGGGCGTCATCGACGGTCCCCCTCCTGCTTCCGGCGACTCGTTGCCGCACGCAACCAACAGGACAGTAGCGGCGGCAGCTGCCATCATTACGCTCACTCTGTGCATCATGATCACCTCCCACAGTAGACGCCGTACCGAAGCTGTTCGTTGCATGCCCTGTTGTTCAGGTGCTGTTTGCCGGGAGTCAGTCCGCCGACGGCAGGATCGCGCTCACATCACGCATCAAGGAGCAAGCCATGTCAGTTGCACGACGTTCCGTCCTACGAGGTGCCGCCGCCGCCGGCGCAGGGGTCGGTTTCGCCACCGTCGGCGCCGTACCGTCCCTCGCCGAAGCCGCCCCCTCGCCGCACCACGGGCCGTTCCCGGAGCACCGCCCGTTCCCGCCGCTGCTGGACGACCCGAAGGGTGTCCTCGCGCTGCCCGCCGGGTTCAAGTACCGGATCGTCACCCAGGCCGGCCAGACCAAGCTGACGAGCGGCCAGCCGACGCCGACGCTGCACGACGGCACCGCGGTCTTCAACGGCAGCCGGCACAACACCTACACGCTGATCCAGAACCACGAGATCGGCGCCAACGACCCGCTCGGCGTGCCGCAGGTCGAGGGCACTGTCTACGACTCCGGCGTCGGCTCGGCCGGTGGCTGCACGGTCATCTCGGTGGACCGCGACGGCAACAACCTCGGCGAGTGGGTCGGCATCTCCGGCACCATCACCAACTGCGCCGGCGGCCCGACGCCGTGGGGCACCTGGATGACGTGTGAGGAGACCGAGAACAAGGCCAACGGGACCACCCGGCTGAAGGACCACGGCTACGTCTTCGAGGTCTGGGCCGACGGCAAGACCGCGAACCCGGTGCCACTGAAGGCCCTCGGCCGCTACGCCCACGAGGCGCTCGCGATCGACGAGGACCGCACCCACATCTACCTGTCCGAGGACGCCTCCGGCCCGAACGGCACCTTCTACCGCTGGTCCGCGCCGCGCGGCTACAAGCTCAGCTCGCGCAGCTGGAAGGACCTGCAGGACAAGGACTTCGGCACCCTCGAGGCGCTGGCCATCCTCGGCGACGACGGCAAGCCGATCCCGGACGTCGCGTACCTGACCTCGGCCCAGCTGCTCCGGCCGTTCCGGGTCGCCTGGGTGCCGGTGCCCGACCGGGACGGTGCCACGGTGTCGGTCCGCAAGCAGTTCACCGACGGCCAGATCACCCGAGGCAAGAAGTTCGAGGGCGTCTACGGCACCCGCGAGGGCGTGTACGTCGTGAACTCGTTCGCCGAGGGCGGCACCGCCGACCTGCCGGCCGACGCCGTACCGCACGACGGGATGGTCTGGTTCTACAACTACGACGCCCGGACCATCCAGCTGGTCACCTACTTCCCGGAGAACGCTGCCGCGCTCTCGCTGGACTCGAAGTACCAGGACCTCAACTTCGACGGCCCGGACAACGTCACCGTCACCCCGTGGGGTTCGCTGATCCTCGCCGAGGACGGCAACGCCGCCAGCCACGTCCTCAGCGCGACCCCGGGCGGCCCGACGTACGCGATCGCCCGGAACATGCTGAACGACTCCGAGTTCACCGGCCCGACGTTCTCCGCGGACGGCAAGGTGCTCTTCGTCAACATCCAGACGCCCGGCATCACGCTCGCGATCACCGGGCCGTGGCGCGACTACCTCGGCTGAGTGCCGACAGCAGGGTGAGCGAACGGTCGTCGGGACCGACGCGCACCTCGTTCATCAGATAGGAGTAGGCGGTCTCCCGGCTCGGCCACGCGGCGTGCCGGGAGCCGCCCGCTCCGGCGTGGCCGAAGGTGTCGGCGGGGGCGCCGAGCCGGGCGTCCGGCGTCTGGAGCTCGAAGCCCGCGCTGTAGGCGATCTCGCTCCCCCACGTCGGCTCGATCCCGCGCCGGATCTCCCGCCGCCCGAGCTCGACCGTCTCCGATGTCAGGACGCGCACGCCGTCCACCTCGCCTAGGAGTGACGCGTAGAACCGCGCCATCCCACGCGCCGTCGCGAAACCACCGACCGCGGCCAGGCCGGCACTGCCGTACTCGACGCTGTTCCAGATCTTCTCCGCACCCGGCACCCACAACGGATTGGGCCGATTCAGCTCCGTCCACGGTCCGTCGACGAGGACACCTTCCGGCGCGACCATCGTGGCCGCCCGCCACTGGAGCTCTTCGGGCAGCCCGATCCACGCCTCCAACCCGAGCGGTACGGCGAACTCCTCGGCGAAGAACCGGCTCACGGTCCGGCCGTCCACGCGTCGTACCAGCTCGTCGACCAGCCAGCCCCACGTGATCGCGTGGTACATGAACGCGGCCCGCGGATCCGAAGCCGGCGCCTGCGCGGCGAGGTGCGCGCTCATCACGTCGTGGTCGAGGAGATCGGCGTACCCGGCCTCGACCCAGGGCAGGCGGGCCTGATGGGACAGCACCTCGGCGATCGTGATGGCATCTTTGCCCTCGGCAGCGAACTCCGGCCAGTAGCGGCTGAGCGGATCGTCGAGCGACACCTGACCGCGTTGCACCAGCAGCAGGACGCCTGCGGACGCGAGGCCCTTCGTCCCGGAGAACATCAGCTGGATCGTGTCGCGATCCCAGGCCCGGCCGGTGTCGCGGTCGGCCGTCCCGCCCCACAGGTCGACCACCAATTGCCCGTGCTGGTACGCCGCGAAGGCCGCGCCCAGCTCGCCGCGGTCGGCGAAGTTCCGCTCGAACACCCCGGCCACATCCTCGAATCCTGCCGCTGTCCAGCCATTGATCATGCGCCTGATAGTACCGATCGTTCTTATCTTGCGCCAGCCGGAGATAACACCGATCGGTATTCTGGTCGGCAGGAGGTGGTGCGGTATGCCGGTCAAGGCCGGACAGCGACTGGATCCCGAGGCGACGAAGGCGCGGATCCTCAAGGCGGCGGCGGAGGTGTTCACCCGCCGCGGCATCCACGCGGCCGGGATCAACGAGATCGTCGAGGCGGCCGGCGCGTCGAAACTCACCGTCTACAGGAACTTCGGCTCCAAGGACGGTCTGGTCGAGGCAGTGCTGACCGACCGCACCCGCCGGGTCCGCGCCTGGCAGAACCACGCGGTCGAACAGGCCGGCACCGGCCGGGAGAAGATCCTGGCCGTCTTCGACCTGATCGCGAGCTGGTACGCCGAAGCCGGGTTCCGCGGCTGCGCGATGATGAACGCGGCCACCGAGGACCGCGGCCAGGACGGCGCGCCGCGGCGACTCGCCCAGGACCACCTCGCCTTCTACCGCGACCTGTTCCGCCGACTGCTCAGCGACGCCGGTGCGCGCGATCCCGAGACCACGGCCCGCCAATTGGTCATCGTGCTGGAGGGCGCGACCCTGATCAGCGCTGTCGATCGGGACCCGGGTCTCGGCGCGGAGGCCTGCGTCATCGTCGAGACACTGCTCGACGCGGCCTGAGGGACGCCAGGCACACGAGCGCGCACGCCGCCGCCGAACCAGCAGCGAGGAAGAACGCCGCCGGGAACCCGAGCCACTCCGCGACCAGACCACCCACCGGGCCTGCCACCATCACACCGAGATCCCAGAACGACGTCATGACTCCCATCGACAGCCCGGAACGCAATCCCCGCACCCGATCGAGGGTCATCGACACACAAGCCGGATAGACCAGTGCCATGCCGCAGCCCGCCAACACAATGAACACCACCGCACTCACCGGACCGCGAGCGACCGCAAGACCGACCAGGGCGATGATCTCGAGCGAGACGGTTGACAGGGCCACCGTGCGACCGCCGTACCGATCGACCAGCGGACTGCCCGCGAGCCGCACCACCAGGAAGGCCGCCGCGAACACCGTGAGCGCGACATGGTCGACCGCGATGCCGTCGGCCCGCAAGCGCAGCACCAGCAACGCCGCGACCGTGCCGTAGCAGTACGCCGCCAGCCCGATGGTTGCTCCTGGCAACGGTACGCCGGCCGGCAGCAGATCGCGGACCCGCCGGATCCGGACCAGCGGCTCGGCCCGGCGAGGATCGGAGCGCGTCGTCGACACCAGGATCGCCGACAACACAGCGAGGCCGACGACGACCCACCAGACCCGGCGGTCCCCCACCAGCGACGCGAGCACCGGCCCAACCGCCAGCCCACCCCACATCGACAGTCCGAACCATCCCGCCAACCGCCCGCGCTGTGACAGCCGGGTCCCGGCCAGCACCCAGGGCAACGCACCCGAGAACAGCGCCGCCTCCCCCGCTCCCATCACCAGCCGAGCCGCCAGCAACACCGCCAGATCCGGCGCCACCAGTTGCCCGAAGCCACCAACAGCCGCCAGCAGTCCGCCACTCAGTACGACGGGACGCGACCACCCTGCATCCGCCAGCCACCCGGCGAACGGCCGCGCACAAGCCGTCGCCAGGAACGCGATCCCCACCGCGGTCCCACTCGCCAGCGCGCCCCCGCCGAACTTCTCCGGCACGTACGACGGCAACGCCTGCAACGTCGCCCCGAACGCGAGGTACCCCGCCAGCACCGCCACCCACAACCGCCGTACCGGAACATCCATGGACGTGATGGTACCGCTTGGTACTATCTCTGTCGCGGAGTATCCAGGAGGACGACCTCGCAGTCGTAGTGCTGGGACGCGGTCATGTCGCCGCGGAACCAGAGCAGCGGGATCCGGGTGGGATCACCGGGCGCGACGATCGGGCGGAGGTTGTCGGCCGCGGAGTCCGCCGTCACCGGTGTCCACGCCCAGGTCGCGCCGGCGTCCGCCGTACGGGCGTGGAAGATCTCGTGATGTGCCAGCGGGGTTCCGTCGCGGGGATCGATCGGCGTGGAGACGTAGAGCGAGTCCAGGTCGTAGGGATCGATGGCGACCAGGCCGGTGTAGTCGTTCTCATGTGGCAGCAGACCTGGTCCGGCCTTAGCCAGTGGATGCACCTGCCATCTGCCGCCGGGGGCGAGACGACCGTAGAAGAAGCGGTGATCCGGCACCGGATGCTGCCGCGCGAACGCGTCCGCAGGGTTCTCCGGAGTGTCGTGGCGAGCCAGCAGGACAGCCGCCAGCGACCCGTCGGATCCGCGCCGGATGTCGATCGTCCAGCAATGCGTCATCGGCTCGCCGTCCCACTTCGACCCAGCCGCGAGCACCGTGGTCAGCTCCACCTGCGACGGCGCCTCACCGTCGAATGCGACCGGGTCGACCACGGTTCCGTCGGTTCGGTGCAGCGCGCCGGCTTCGAGGTAGCCGTGGTAGATCGAGTTGTCGTAGTCGCGCGGATGATGGTCGGTCGTCACCAGGTCGACGCGGGAGTGCGTGGAGACGTAGCGCGTGTAGCCGTTGACGTAACCGACCTTCGGCCGGGTGAACAGCTTGCCCGCGTAGGCCCAGGTATCGCCGTCGTCGTCGGAGACCAGGGCGCACGGGTCGTCGTTGACCGCTCGCGCGAAGCAGTACAGCCGTCCGTCCAGCTGGTGCAGGTTCGAGTACGTGACCCCGCGACCGCCGGTGAACTCGCTCCAGTCGAACGTCCGCTCCGGCCCCCACGACCGTGGGTCACCCGGTTCACTCACCCGCCACCGCGTCAGGTCGTCGGTCTTGTGCTTCGTGTACACCGCCAGCCATCGGCCGTCCGGACGACGCCACAACGCCGGCACATCGTGGTCGTCCGCCTCGAACCGCTCATGCAGTACGACGACCTCACTCGACCCGGACTGCAGGTCGACGACGGTCAACTCGACGTTGCCGGCCCGCTCAGCTCCGCCAGGACCTTCCGGTGCCGCCATAGACCCGACGACCAGCACCTGGCCGGCCGGATCCACCACCGCCCGCTCGTCCTGGAACCAGCACCACGCGCCGTTGTCATTGATCACCAGAGGCAGGCTCATGGGCCGACAGTTTGTCAGACATCCATACCTGCCTGGCAAGCGCTTGCCAGCATGTGATCAGCTGCCGGGGTCAGAAGACGACCGTCCAGCCGGAGGCCTCGGCCTGGCCCGCGGTGTAGGCGACGCCGTGGACCTTGAGACCGGCGTTGTCGAGCAGGGTGATCTCGCCGCCCTTGTTGCCCAGCTGGACGGTCGGCGGCAGGTGCACGAGGAGCGTCGCGCCGGGATCGAGGACGCCGGCCGGGACCGGGCCGACGTGCAGGGCGCGATCGACCAGATGCCAGCCGCTGAGGTCGACCGGATCGGGTGAGGCGTTCAGCAGCGTGACCGTCTCGGCTTCGGGCGCGGGACCGACCGGGTTGATCAGCGCGGCAACGATCCGGACCGCCTCGGCCCCGAACTCGTCGATCGGCCCATCGACCAGGGTGTGACCGGTCTTGTCGTCGGTGTGCCACGACTGGCTCTGGAACGCCAGGAAGATGCCCACCCAGCGCTGCTGATCCGGCAGCGCGATGATCACCGCACCGTCCTGCCAGACCCCGTCGTCCTTGCGGAACGTGCCGACGTTCCCCTGGTTCATGTGGATGTCGTGCACCCCGTTGCCGGGATTGAAGCCGAAGATCTTGTCCGGTACGCCGTCCTCCGGCCCCCACCGCTCGCCGAACGCGTACACGATCGCGGCCGGCTCCCGGATCGCCCGCTGCACCTGGTCGTCGAGCAGATCGGCCAGATCGTTGCCCGGTCCCGCCACATCGGCGGGCAGCGGCCGCAGCAGCGTGCGATCGAACAGCGTCTGCCGCACGTAGTCCAGGTTCACCCCGGCCGGCCCCGCGTCGAGCCGGTGCCACCCCGGCGCGAGACCGGACAGCTGCGCGGTGACCGGGTGCCGGAAGTCCTCGTCGACCCGGAAGAGCAACTCCGACGGGTACTCCTGCGACTTCACGTTCACCGCGATCCGGTAGTTCACCCCGTCTGGATCCTCCAGCCGGACCTGGTAGTGCGGCGTGTCCGGCCCACTTTCCCGGCGTGCGTCGACCGCTCGGCCGACCAGTACGCCGTACGACGTCAACGGCATGGTGTCTCCTCCATCACGGGTACCGATAGTTCGCCAGCTCGCTTTCGCGCTTCTCCGGATGCCCGGCAACGAGCTCGAGCTCGTTGCCGCGCTGTTTCAGGACGGTCTGCGTCGACTGCGACAACCGGTCGGCAGCGGTCGGCTTGAGCACGAACCCAAGCTCGGCGAGTGCGACCGGTGTGAACCCCGCGCGAGCGGACAGCACCACATCCGGTGCTGCCACGAGAGTCTGCGCACGTTCGGCGTACGGCGTGCTGATCTGCAGCGCCCCAGCTCTCTCATCAGGCTCGCCCCCCTCTTCTCCCTCACGGGCCAGTTGGCCCTTCAAGTGCTGCGCCCGGGACTTCAGCTCCAGTCCGACCGGCAGTCGCAGGACCATCAAGCGAAAGAGATTTCCCCATGCCTTTAGGAGACCCGCCCGTCCGCAGTGATACAGCCGGCACCGTGTTGGATGGCTTCATGAGCGAACTGGGTGATGCCGAGGTGGCGATCAGGGCGGCTGCGGCGGGGGCGGATGTGGTGCGGGAGAAGTTCGGGGGTGTGCTGGAGCGGTATGCCAAGTCCTCGACGGACTTCGCCACCGAGGCTGATCTCGAGGCGGAGCGGGCCATTCTCGGGGTCATCCGCGCCGATCGTCCCGACGACGCCGTGATCGGTGAGGAGTACGGCGCCAGCGGTGAGGCGGAGCGCACGTGGCTGGTGGACCCGCTCTGCGGCACCCTCAACTTCGCCGCCCAGAACCCGATGTTCTCCGTGAACGTCGCGCTGCGGAGCCCGGCCGGGGACGTGGCTGCGGTCGCTCAGCCGCTCAGCGGTGAGATCTTCTGGACCGACGGGACCGCGGTCTTCATCCGCCGTGACGGTGTCGACACCCCCGCCGTACCCTCCGCGACCTCGCGCATGGTCGACATCGACATCGATGCACCGAACGGCGCGCACTTCCTCGGCGCGCAGCTCCTGACCGACGAGAAGCTCCGCGAGGCCTTCGCGCTCCGCGTCTTCTCGACGACTCTTGCCCTCGCGTGGGTCGCCGTCGGCCGACAGGCCGGCTACATCACCGACGGCTCGCTTCGCGACAGCGTCCACTACACCGCAGGCATCATCCTCTGCCGAGCGGCCGGCGGCACCGTCACCGACTTCCACGGCGATCCCCTCCACACCGGCCCCGGCCTCATCGCCGCCGCCACCCCCGAAGCCCACCAGCGGCTGTTGGAGCTCGTCACGCCACACGTGACCGTCGGGTGAGAGTCAGGGGGATTCGAGGAGGGACTTGAGGCGGGCGAGGTCCTTGGTGTTGGCGCGGCGCATCGCGGCCGCCATGATCGGGGCGGCGACGCCGG
This sequence comes from Kribbella sp. CWNU-51, assembly GCF_054073265.1. NCBI lineage: Bacteria > Bacillati > Actinomycetota > Actinomycetes > Propionibacteriales > Kribbellaceae > Kribbella > Kribbella sp. CWNU-51. The sequence continues at coordinate 29,810 of NZ_JBSXMZ010000027.1, read as the reverse complement.
CGAATCCCGAGGGCTCGCCATGGTTGCGTAGTGTCATCCGGGTAGCGGCACCGACCACGGGTGACCACTCGTAGCTGGTCTCCATCGGAAACGGTCCCTCCGCGGTCCGCATGACCAGCCGCTGGTACGGAATCAGCTCGGTGATCTCGTAGGTGTAGGCGAGCCTGCGCCCCAGGAAGTGCGCGACGAAATCCAGCCGCGATCCGACCACGACCGGCGGCCTGGTCCGCCACCGGACCGACTCGATGTTCGCGTACCACTTCGGCGCATGAGTCGGATCCGCGACGTACTCCGCGACGACACGCACCGGCCGATCGATCACGATCTCGGTCAGCACGTCGACAGTCATCGCACCTCCTCTCAGCCGACCGTACGCCGTTGTGTCGGTAGAGGCCGGTAGGAAAGAGGGATGAGATACGGAGTGATCCTTCCGGGTGGGACGGCGGTCGAGCAGCTCGAGCAGGCAGTGCTCGCCGAGGAGGCCGGGTGGGACGGCGTGTTCGTCTGGGAGGCGGCGTACGGCGTCGATGCGTGGGGGCTGCTGACGGCGATCGCGGCCCGGACGGAGCGGATCCGGCTCGGCACGATGCTGACGCCGCTGCCATGGCGGCGGCCGTGGAAGGTTGCCAGCCAGGTCGTGACACTGGATCAGATCTCGGCCGGCCGGGCGACCTTAGCGGTCGGGGTCGGTGCGATCGAGACGGATCTGCCGCTCACCGGTGAGGAGCTGGAGCTGCGGACTCGGGCGGCGATGATGGACGAGGGCATCGACCTGATCCGTGAGCTGTGGGCGGGACGGTCCAGCTATCACGGCGAGCACTACGACTACGAGTGCGCCCGCGACGATCTCGCGCAGGTGGGTCGGCCGGTGCAGGAACGGATCCCGATCTGGGTGGTCGGCGCCTGGCCGCGACCGAAGTCGATGCGGCGCGTCTTGCGCTGCGACGGCGTACTGCCGCAGTACCCACCGGGCCAGGACACACCCGACGACCTCCGCAGGCTCCGCGCGTGGCTGACCGCCGAGGGCGGCTCGCCCGACCTGGACGTGATCGCCGAGGGCGAGACCCCCGCCGACGACCCGGCCGCCGCCTCCGCCCTCGTCAAACCCTGGTCAGACGCAGGCGCCACCTGGTGGCTCGAAACCCGCTGGGAAATGCCCCACCACTCGCCCGCCCGCATGCGAGACATCCGCACCCGCCTAACCGCCGGCCCACCCACGTAAGCAAACCGCGGGACCTAAGCCAGGAGGAGCGCGGGAGCTTAGACAGGAACTGGAGACCTGGGACGGGAGAAGCGCGGGGACCTGAGACAGGAGAAGCGCGGGGACCTGGGACAGGAGCTGGGGACCTGGGACAGTCCGTGCCATGTCCCAGCCCCCGACCGGGTGTCCTAACCCCCAACCCAGCCCTCAGACAGCTGCGGCGCACCACCGCCTGGTGGAAGACCTGCCAGAAAGCTGAGTGATTGGGGAACGGCGCCTTCGCGGAGCGCGATCCGGCGGATCCCGCCGCCACCCTTCCTCGATGGCCGGCTAGCGGAAGTCGCGGGATGGGGTGCGGGCGGCTAGAGGGAGGCGTTGGAGGTGGTCGGCGGAGAGGTTGGTGACATCGCCGGCGCGTTCGACGCGGCCGCGGATGATGAGGGCGCCGGCGTTGCGGGCGACGGCGGCGTGGCGGTGCCAGCAGCCGACGGTGATCACGATGTTGGCCATGCCGGTCTCGTCCTCGAGGTTCATGAAGGTGACGCCGGAGGCGGTGGCCGGGCGCTGCCGGTGGGTGACCACCCCGGCGACGCGGACACGGGCGCCGTTCGGGACCTCACGGAGCTGGGCCGCGGACAGGATGCCCTCGGCACGGAGCTGCTCGCGGACGCGCTGCATCGGGTGGCTGGTGGTGGTGATCGAGGTGGACCACAGGTCGGCCATGTCGGCCTCGATGTCGCTCATCCCGGGCAGCGTCGGCGGCGGGCCGGCCGCGGTGATCCCGGCCAGCTGCCCGGGCCGCTCCTCGGCTGCCCGGCCGGCCTGCCACAAGGCCTGCCGCCGATCGAGGCCGAAGCAGTCGAAGGCCCCCGCGGTCGCGAGCGCCTCGACCTGCGCGGCGGTGATCCCGGTCCGGCGGACGAGGTCGGCCATCTCGGTGAACGGCCCACCGCGCTCCCGCTCCTCGACGATCAGCTTCGCGCCCTTGTCCCCGATCGTGCGCACCTCCGACAGCCCGAGCCGGACCGCGAACGCACCATCACGGCGATGCAGGGTGGTGTCGTACGGCGCCTTGGGGTCGAACGGACCCACCAGCGGCTGCGGATCCTTCAGGCACTCCGGCGACCCGGTCGGCCCGGACAGCTCCTGGCCGTCCACCAACACCTCGAGCCCGGCGTCGACTCCGGACAGATGCAGGTGTGGCCGCCGTACCTCCACGCCGTGGCGGCGGGCGTCGGCGACCAGAGACTGCGGTGAATAGAACCCCATCGGCTGGGCCCGCAACAGCGCCGCGAGGAACGCGGCCGGGTAGTGCAGCCGCAGCCACGTGCTGGAGTAGACGAGCAGGGCGAAGCTGATCGAGTGCGACTCGGCGAAGCCGAAGTTCGCGAAGGCTTCGATCTTGGCGTAGATCTCGTCGGCCAGGTCGCCGGTGATCCCGTTGCGCGCCATCCCGGCGTACAGCTTCTCCTTCAGCGACGAGATCTTCTCGATGCCGCGCTTGGACCCCATCGCCCGGCGCAACAGGTCGGCCTCGTCACCGTCGATCTCGCCGACCGCCATCGCCATCTGCATCAGCTGCTCCTGGAACAGCGGCACCCCCATGGTCCGCTCCAGCACCGGCCGCAGCTTCGGGTGCAGGTAGGTGATCGGCTCCTCCCCGGTCCGGCGGCGGATGTACGGATGGACCGCGCCACCCTGGATCGGGCCGGGCCGGATCAGCGCGATCTCGGTGACCAGGTCGTAGAACCGCCGCGGTTTCAGCCGTGGCAGGGTCGCCATCTGGGCCCGCGACTCGACCTGGAACACCCCGACCGAATCCGCCCGGCAGAGCTGGTCGTAGACTCCGGCCTCCTCCTTCGGGATCGTGTGCAGCAGCCACGACTCCTCCACCTGCTCGCGAACCATCTCCATGCAGTACTGCAATGCGGCCAGCATGCCGAGCCCGAGCAGGTCGAACTTCACCAGCCCCATCCAGGCACAGTCGTCCTTGTCCCACTGGAGCACCGTGCGGTCCTCCATCCGGGCGTGCTCGATCGGCACCACCTCCCCCACCGGGCGCTCGGTCAGCACCATCCCGCCGGAGTGGATCCCCAGGTGCCGGGGGAACTTCAGCAGCTCGCTCGCCATCGACACCACCTGCGGCGGGATGTCGTGCTCGGTCGAGGTGATCTCCGGACTCCACCCGTCGACCTGCTTCGACCACGCGTCCTGCTGGCCGACCGAATACCCCAGCGCCTTGGCCATGTCCCGGACCGCGGACTTCGGGCGGTAGGAGATCACGTTCGCCACCTGGGCGGCGTTGTGGCGGCCGTACTTGCCGTAGACGTACTGGATCACCTCCTCGCGGCGGTCGGAGTCGAAGTCGACGTCGATGTCCGGCTCCTCGGTCCGGGTCGTGGCGAGGAACCGCTCGAACGGCAGCTTGTAGAGGATGCTGTCCACGGCCGTGATCCCGAGCGCGTAACAGACCGCCGAGTTCGCCGCCGATCCCCGGCCCTGGCAGAGGATGCCGTTGGTGTGCGCGAACCGGACGATGTCCTCGACGATCAGGAAGTATCCCGGGAAGCCCTTCTCGTCGATGACGGCCAGCTCACGCTCCAGCCGCTCGTACGCGTCGGGCCGCTCGGTGGGCGTGCCGTACCGCAGCCCGGCGCCCTTCAAGGTCAGATGCCGCAGCCACGACATCGGGGTCTCCCCGTCCGGCACATCGCGCAACGGCAGCTTCGGCTTCGCCCGGGCCAGGTCGAAGGCCAGCTGGTCGGCCAGTGTCACCGAGCGCGCCACGGCCCCGTCGTACCGGCGGAACCGGGCCGTCATCTCCGCGCCCGACCGCAGGAACGCCATCCCGCTCGGCGGCAGCCAGCCGTCCATCGTGTCCAGGTCGCGCCGGGCCCGGACGGCGGCCAGCGCGGCGGCCAGTCTGTGCTGTGCCGGGGCGGCGTAGTGAACGTTGTTCGTGGCAACTATCGGGAGGCCGCGGTCGGCGGCCAGGCCGGCCAGGATCCGGTTCCGGCTGGTGTCGGCGGGCAGGTGGTGGTCGATCAGCTCGACCACCACCCGGTCCTTCCCGAACAACCCGGTCAGCCGGTCCAGCTCGCGGCCCGCGGCGGCCGGACCGTCGGCATGCCCGCCGAGCTCCAGCGCCTGCCGGACCAGGCCCTTGCGGCAGCCGGTCAGGATCACCCAATGGTCGCGGCCCTTGTCGGCCAACCGCTCCAGGTCGTAGACCGGGCGGCCCTTCTCACCACCGGCCAACTGTCCCTCGGTGATCTCGCCGGCCAGCTTGTGATAGCCCTCCTGCCCCTCCGCCAGAATCAGCAGGTGACTGCCCTCGGGATCGGCCACGCCGTTCTGCGGGCCGGTCAGCCCGAGCGACAGCTCCGCGCCGAACACCGTCGGCAACTTGTACGCCGCCGCAGCCTCGGCGAACCGGGCCGCGCCGTAGAACCCGTCGTGATCGGTCAGCGCCAGCGCGTGCAGCCCCTGCCGGACCGCGCCCTCGACCAGGTCCTCCGGCTGGGAGGCGCCGTCGAGAAAGGAGAAGTTCGAATGCACATGCAGCTCGGCATACGGCACCGCATTCTCCGGCCGGACCGTGAGAGCCTTCGGCGGCACGTACGGCCCGCGGTGCTGCGACCACGCCGGGCTGTCGCCGCCGTCGGCCGTCACCGGCCGGTCGCCGTGGCTGCCCGGCCGGGATCGGTCCGACAGCTTCCGCTCCAGCTCCGACCACTTGATCGGCGGATTGTTGTAGCCCATCGCAGCACCTCCTCCCCACCAGACTAGAACACATGTTCGAACTCATGCCAGCGTTGTCCACAGGCATCGACGGGCGGTGGAGCAAGCCGTCGGACACTGCGGTTAGGGTCTTGGCGGAGGCGGTACCCGAGCGGGAGTTCCTGATATGACCAGTAAGTTCACCGAGCTTGCGATCGACTGTGCCGATCCCGGCGGTCTCGCCCGGTTCTGGTGCTCGGTCCTCGGCTACGAGGTGCAGAACGACGAGGACGGAGTGATCACCATCGGCTCGCCTCTGGTGCCGGAGGGCAAGGACCGCCTGGGCCCGGTGCCACCGACGTTGACCTTCGCGCGCGTGCCCGAGGGCAAGACGATCAAGAACAGGCTCCACCTCGACGTCAACCCGACCGACCGGGAGCAGGACGAAGAGATCCGCCGCCTGCTCGACCTGGGCGCCCGGCACGCCGACGTCGGCCAGACCGGCGAGGAGAGCTGGGTCACCCTGGCCGACCCGGAGGGGAACGAGTTCTGCGTGCTGGCCGGCCGGCGTCCCTGATCGCCATCACACACATGTCCTGCCGACATCAAGACTAGAACATGTGTTCGAAGAGGCGGTAATCTGAAAACATGCTTGGTCGGTTCACGGTGCGCCCGTCCGACGACGGATCGAACAGATTCGGCGTCTGGGACGGTGCGGTCAACGGGTGGCGTGCGATCGATATCGACGACGAGACGGAGGCCCATCGGATAGCCAGTGATCTCGACGTCCAGTACGACGCTCACGGCCCGCGACCGGCCGACGCCGTACGGAAGGTGGACCCCGCCCAGCCGGTCCAGCGGGCCGAGTGGACCACCGGCGAGCTCGACGTCTGGATCCGCGACAACGGCGAGTGGCTCGGCCGCTTCTGCGACAAGGACGGCCGCGTCGCCTGGATCCCCGGCTCGGACCTCAGACCCCTGTAGCCGCGGCTATTTCACGTAGCCGATCGGCACCAGGGCCGGCGGCTCGGGCAGGGTCTCGGAGACGTATTGGGAGCGGATGCCGGCGATGTAGCGGCGGCTCCGCTGGGTCAGCCCTTCCGCGTTCTGCATCCGGCCCTTGGTGACGAGGATGCCGAGGTCGGCGCCCTTGAAGCGGTAGTCGCCGGGGCCGTAGACGCGGAGGAAGAAGGCCTCGTCCTCGTGCGTGACGTCGTGCCAGTCGTTGCTCACGCCAACGAACTCGAACCGGCCGTCCTCGTCGAGGTGCCAGGTCCCGGTCCGGGGCGCCTGGAGGATGCGCTCGACCCGGTCGGCCGGCTCCTTCATGATCAGCTGCGCCCAGACGTCCACCGCGGCCAGGTCACGCCAGCGATCGTTGATCTCGGTCACGTCGACGACATAGTCCGCGTCCATGAACTCGAGCAGATGGAACAGGAACAGCGGTACGTCGGCATACGCGCCCGCGGTCACGTTCGTCATCGAGGAGGCGCCGGAGATCCGCGGGTTCAGCTCCCCCAGGTACACCTCGTCGGTGACCAGGTCGACCAGTACGTCGATCTCGAGGAACCCGCGATAGCCCTCCCGTGCGAGCCGCTCGCCGAGCCGCTGGACATGGTCGATCGCGAGCGCCCGCTGCACCGGCGTCAGCGCCTCGGGGAAGAGGTCGTTCCCGCACCAGCCGCCCTTGTACGGCGTGAGTTCGGGATAGCCGGTCAGGTCGGTCATGAACGGTCCGACGATGGTGCCGTGCCGGGTGATGCAGGCCTCGACCGCGGCCGCCTTGTTGTCGATCCGCTTCATCACCTTGAGCTGCTCACCGACGATGTCCTCGGCGTACTTCTCCCAGTCCTTCTTGCCGGCGATGAAGAACGTGGTCTTGCCGGAGTCGCCGTACGGCGTCTGCACGACCAGGTCGCGGCCGAGCTCGTTCAGCGCGGCGAGCTCCTTGAGTTCCTTCCAGGACGAGGCCGTGCCGATCACGTTGGGGACCGAGGGCGCGCCGGCCTCGTTGCCGAGCTGGGTGGTGACGATCTTCGAGTCGAGCCGGCGGCGCAACTCGTCCGACGGCATGATCAACTCGTACCCGAGCTCGCGGCAGATCTCCTCGGTCTCCTCGTCGAAGAACACCATCACGATCATCGGCGTACCGCCGCGCCGTTGCAGATGGGTCCGCACCTCGGGATCGCGGAGCAGGTAGTTGTTGATCTGTTCGCTCGACTCGAACTCGACGTACGGCTGGTTCTTCGGCGCGAACACCCGCGGGTGGGCGCCGTCCCAGGAGTCGTAGTAGACGACGTACTGGAAGTTGCGCACCCAGCGGTCGATGCCGAGCAGGTTGAACGCGGTCGGGCCGAAGCAGTAGATCGGCTGGGTGTTGGTCCGGAAGAACGTACGGATCTCGGCGATTCCGTTCAGCTTCGGGTTCATCGCCCCACCCCTCCCCTGGTCCCTTCACAGTAGGTCCGTGGGAACGTCCTGTCATCGCGTCGGCTGCCGGTGAGAGGTACGGTTCGACCGTGCGCGACGATGTGCTCGACGACTTCCTCCGCGCCGATCGGGCGCGGGGCTTGGGCGTGTACGGGATCCACCTGTACCGCGAAGGCGGGCCGCCGGTCGAGCGCCGGGTCCGCTCCGACGACCGGGTCAACCTCTACTCCATCGCGAAGACGTTCACCTCGGTCGCGGTGGGGCTCGCCGAGGCCGAGGGACGCCTCACTCTCGACGACAGGCTCCTCGATCACCTCCCCGAACTCCGGCCGATCGCCGCGGACGGGGTCGAGGACGTCACCTTGCGCCAACTGATGACCATGACCAGCGGCACGAGCCACGAGTGGTACGCCGACGAGCGGATCGAGGCCACGGACCTGCTCCAGGAGATCGTCGCCGCGCCGCTCGACGCGGTCCCCGGGAGCCGGTTCGCCTACACCGGTTCGGGCGTCTACGCAGTCAGCCGAGTCGTCGAGCGGGTCACCGGCGCCGACGTGCGGTCCTATCTCCTGCCTCGCCTCTTCGCACCGCTCGACCTGCACAACCCGCCGTGGCACACCTGTCCACGTGGCTATCCGTTCGCCGAAAGCGACCTCTTCCTTCGCACCGAGGAGCTCGCCCGCTTTGCCAGATTGCTGCTGCAAGAAGGTGAGTGGAACGGCGCACAGGTTCTGCCGGCGGCCTATGTCCGACGGATGCCGGTCGAACGCGTCGACACCAGCGCTCTCGACTGGGGAGAGCGGTTCACCCTCGGCTACGGGCTGGGCGTCTGGATCGACCGGGCCGGCATCTACCGGATGGACGGCCGCTACGGCCAATACGCTCTCGTCTGCCCCGAGACACGAACCACCGTCACGGTCACCGCACACTCGGAGGCAGAGGTAGCCCTGCTCGATGCGATCCACGAGCTGGTCCTCGACCGGCTCAGATGAGCGAGCTGCGGCGCCACGGGGTGAGAGCGCCGATGGCGTCGAACGCGCGGAGGGTGTCTTGGAGGTACGCCGGATGTTGGGCGTCCGGCCAGCTGGACAGTTTCACGCAGACGGTGCGGGTACGGCGGCCGACGTACAGCATCTGGCCGTGGATTCCCAAGCAGAGCAGGACATTGCCGTGTGGGCCGGGACGGAACCAGAACTGGCCGCGATACCAGCCACCGGGAAAGGACGCCTCGGCCGGTGACGCCAGGAAGTCGTTGCGTGCCTCGGCGTCGACGGCCCAGGCCCGGCGCATCCACCTCGGCTGGTCCGACAGCATCAAGCCGAAGCGCAACAGATCGAGAGCTGTCACCGCGAGACCACCATCGTGCACAGCTGTGCCGTCAGCGTCGGTCAGGAACTCACCATCGTGTTCCGCGCCCAGCGGTGTCCACACCAGCGACGACACCAGGTCCGGCATCGGCGGTCCGGCCGCACGTTCACAAACCCACCCCAGTACGTCGGTCTCCGCCGACCGGTACAGGAACCGGCTGCCATGTGGCGCCTCGGCTCGCAGCGTCAGCAGGAAGTCGTACAGAGCGTGCTTGTCGGCCAGCCATCGGTCCAGACGCTGTACGTCGGAACGCGGGTCGGTGTAGTCCTCCTCGAAATGCACCCCACTCCGCATGTCGGCAACCTGCCGCACAGTGGCACCGCCATAGCCGCTGTCCGTCAGCTCCGGAACATAGAAGGTGACCAAGGCATCGAGATCGAGTACGCCGCGGTCGGCGAGGATCCCGGCGACGCAACCGACGATCGACTTGGTGATCGAGAACACCGCCTGTGGCTGATCCAGCACGCCACCCGAGGCGACCACCACACCGTTCCGCGCGATCACGAAGGCGTCCGTGTGCGTAGTGGCCAGTACGTCGGCCACGGTCGCGCGCGTGCCGTCGTACGCGCGTGCCGTCGTATCTGCGGACGGGCGTCGAAAGCACATCGGAAGAACGTGCCGGAAGAGCCCGGACCGGACCGTCCCCGCGGGAAACACCCTGGGTCGGCAGTGTGCCCGGCGAGAGCATGGTGCGATGGTAGTCGCATGGAAGCCACCGACGACCGGATGACAGGCTTTCCGCCGGCGGACGACACCCTCGTCGACCTGGCCGGCTGGCAGGACCCGCCGAACGTGCGCTGGGCCTTCCGGCACATGCGCGAACTGATGCCGACGCACGCGATCCCGGCCGATCCGGCCACTGTCAGCCCACTCACCACCGCGCTCGATCCGACCGTGGAGGCGACCCCGGTCACCCGCCTCGACGGATCGACTACGCGCGCCGGCGGCGTGTTCGCGGACACCTGGACCGACGCGCTGATCGTCCTGCACGACGGCGTGATCGTGGAGGAGCAGTACCTCGCCGGGATGACCGCACACACCCCACATCTCCTGATGTCGGTGTCGAAGTCGATCGTCGGCTGTGTCGCGGGGATCCTCGCCGATCGCGGCGTACTCGATCCCATGGCTCCAGTGACGACGTACGTGCCCGAGGTCGCCAGGTCCGGGTACGACGGCGCGACCGTCCGGGATCTCCTGGACATGCGCACCGGGGTGGCGTTCAGCGAGACTTACCAGGCCGTCGACGCCGAGGTCCGCGTGATGGAGCGGTCGATGGGCTGGCGGCCCAGCCTCGACGGCGATCCGGTCGGCATGTACCGCTACCTCGCTACTCTGGGTACGGCGGCCGACCACGGCGGACCGTTCACGTACCGCTCGGCCGACACCGACATGCTCGGCTGGGTGTGTGAGCGCGCGGCCGGGACCCGGATGGCGGACCTCGTGTCGAGCCTGGTGTGGATCCCGATGGGCGCCGAGCAGGACGCCGACATCACCTGTGATCCGGTCGGTTCCGCGGTGCACGACGGTGGTATCTCGGCGATCGCCCGTGATCTCCTCCGCTTCGGTCAACTGCTGCTCGACGATGGTGGTCAGGTGGTGCCGGCCCAGTGGCTCACCGATGCCTGGCAGCCGCCCTTCGCTGTGCGGGACGCGTTCGCGGGCACGGACAACGAGGCCGTGCTGCCCGGTGGGTGGTATCGCAACCAGTTCTGGTTCGTGCCGACCCAACGCGGGACAGCCCTTGTCTGCTTGGGGATTCACGGCCAGATGGTCTACGTCCAACGCGCGACCAGGACGGTCGGCGTGAAGCTTTCGTCGTGGCCGGACCCGCAGAACACGGCGTACCTGATCGACACGTTGCGGGCGTTCGGAGCGATCGGCGCGCGGCTGGACGCTTGATGGCCGGGGTGCGAGACTCCGGAGATGAGCCGCTACGGCCAGCAGTTCGGCCCGGACTTCACCTTTCTCGGAGTCCCGATCTGCGATCTGGACGACCCGGCGTCGTACGCGGATGCGCAGGTGGTCATCCTCGGGGCGCCGTTCGACGGCGGGACCTCGCACCGGCCGGGCGCCCGGTTCGGGCCGATGGCGATCCGGATGCGGGACTATCTCGGCCATGACGGATCGCGGCCGAGCCTGGCCCTGCGCACCGACGGACTGGTCGACCTGCATGTCGTCGACGCCGGCGACGTCGAGATGTACTCGGGCGACATCGAGGTCGCGCTGCCCGCGCTCGAAGCCGCGGTCGAGCGGGTGACCCGCTCGGGCGCCATCCCGATCGTGCTCGGCGGTGATCACTCGATCGCGTTCCCGGACGCGAAGGGCGTCGCGAACGTGCTCGGCCACGGCCGGGTGTCGATGCTGCACTTCGACGCGCACGCGGACACCGGCGACATCGAGTTCGGCTCGCTGTGGGGACACGGGCAGCCGATGCGCCGGCTGATCGAGTCCGGGGCGCTGCGCGGCGACCGTTTCCTGCAGATCGGGCTGCGCGGGTACTGGCCGCCGCCGGACACGCTGGACTGGATGGCCCAGCAGCGGATGCGGTCCTACGAGATGACCGAGATCGTGCACCGCGGCCTGGACGAGTGCCTGACCGAGGCGTTCACGATCGCGACCGACGACTGCGACGGCGTCTTCCTGTCCGTCGATATCGACGTCTGCGATCCCGGCCACGCCCCCGGCACCGGGACGCCCGAGCCCGGCGGCCTGACCGCTCGTCAGTTGCTGGACGCCGTACGGCGGATCTGCCTCGAGCTGCCCGTGGTCGGGATGGACGTGGTGGAGGTGAGCCCGCCGTACGACCACGCCGACATCACGGCTGCGCTGGCGAATCGCGTCGTACTGGAAGCGGTGTCGGCGATCGCCCGCAAGCGCCAGGACGAACGCGACGGCACCCGGTGGGATCCCGCTCACCCCTTGCTGAGCGATCGTCCCGAGCCGGGCTGACCTGTTCCCTGCGCGGAACGCGAGTGCCACACTCCGATGAAAGGTAGGGGTGGCGGAGACGGGGTGGGCACCTCCATCGAGGGGAGGCACCATGGCGATGACTCTGCAGCAACTGTTCCGCCGCAAGCCGGTCCCGGAGATGTCGCAGGAGAGCGGCTCGGACACCGGTCAGAGCGAACTGGTCCGCTCGATCGGGTTGTTCCAGCTGACCATGTTCGGCATCGGCGCCACCATCGGTACCGGAATCTTCTTCGTCCTCGCGCAGGCCGTGCCGGTCGCGGGACCAGCGGTGATCTGGTCGTTCGTGATCGCCGGTGCGGTGGCCGGGCTGACCGCGATCTGCTACGCCGAACTGGCGAGCGCGGTCCCCGTCTCGGGTTCGTCGTACTCGTATGCCTACGCGACGCTCGGCGAGCTGCCGGCGATCGGAGTGGCCGCGTGCCTGCTGCTGGAGTACGGCGTGTCCGCTGCCGCCGTCGCGGTCGGCTGGTCGCAGTACCTGAACGAGCTGTTCGACAACATCTTCGGCTTCCAGATTCCCGACAGCCTGTCGCAGGCGCCCGAGCAGGGTGGCGTGTTCAACCTGCCCGCGGTCGTCCTGGTCACACTCTGCACGCTGCTGCTGATCCGCGGCGCGAGTGAGTCGGCCAAGACCAACGCGGTGATGGTCTGCATCAAGATCGGCGTGCTGCTGCTGTTCGTCGTCCTCGGACTACAGGGCTGGAACTCCGACAACCTGTCGAACTTCGCCCCGTTCGGGCTCAGCGGAATCACCTCCGCGGCCGGCATCATCTTCTTCTCCTACATCGGCCTGGACGCGGTCTCCACGGCCGGTGAGGAAGTGAAGAACCCGCGGCGAACGATGCCGATGGCGATCCTGATCGCGCTCGTCACGGTCACCGGCCTCTACATCGTGGTCACGCTCGTCGCGGTCGCCGCCCAGCCGTCCGGCGAGTTCGAGAACCAGGAGGCCGGTCTGTCCGCGATCCTGGAGAAGGTGACCGGGTCGACCTGGCCGGCCAGCGTGCTGGCCGCCGGCGCGGTGATCTCGATCTTCAGCGTCACGCTGATCGTGATCTACGGCCAGACCCGGATCCTGTTCGCGATGGCTCGCGACGGGATGATTCCGGAGCTGTTCCACAAGGTGAACCCGCGCACCCACACGCCGGTGCCGAACACGATCATCGTCGCAGTGGTGATCGCCCTGCTGGCCGGGCTGATCCCGATCAACTTCCTGGCCGAGATGACCAGCATCGGCACGCTGGTCGCGTTCCTGGTGGTGTCGATCGGTGTGATGGTGTTGCGCCGTACCCATCCGGAGTTGCCGCGCGGCTTCAAGGTGCCGGGGTATCCGGTCACCCCGATCCTGTCGATCGCGGGCTGCCTCTGGATCATCAAGGACCTGCGCATCGTGACGATCGAGGTGTTCCTGATCTGGCTCGCGGTCGCCTTGATCTTCTACTTCTTCTACGGCTTCAAGCACTCGCACCTCGGCCGGCACGAGCACGTCGGGCTGATCCACGACGAGGACGGGCCGCAGCCATGACGATGATCGTCGGCTACGGCTCCGACGAGCGGGGCAAGGCATCCCTGCACCTGGCGGCGATGCTGGCCCGGTCGGCGCACGACAATCTGATCGTCTGCAGCGTCGTACCGGCGCCGTGGGTGCCAGGGATGGCCCGCGTGGACGCCGAGTACCAGGACTACCTCGCGCAGGGCGCGGACCAGGCCCTCGAGCGGGCCCGGAGCTTTCTGCCGGGTGACGTGCCGACGGCGTACATCCGGCACAGCGCGCGGTCGGCGCCGGCTGGTCTGCTCGAGATCGCCGAAGAGCACGATGCCCGGCTGATCGTGCTCGGTTCGTCGTCGGCCGGCGTGTTCGGTCACATCGCGCTCGGCAGTGTGACCGACCGGCTGCTGCACAGCTCGCATGTCTCGCTCGCCCTGGCAACGCGGGGATTCCGGTGTCCGGTGGACCAGACCGTGGCGCGGGTGACCGCAGCCTTCGGCGGCACCGAAAGCGCCGAGGACCTGGTGCTCGCAGCCGCCACGATCAGCACTGACGTGGGCGCATCGCTGCGGATCGCGACGTTCGCCGTGTGGTCCCGGCCGGCGTACACGACCAGGCTGGGAACGGACTCCGAAGACCTGGTGATGGACGAGTGGCGGGCCGAGCTGGACAAGTCCGTGGCCGCCACGCTCGCGCAGGTGAAACACCTGCCCGAGCATCCGCGCGCCGTCGAGACGGTGATCGGGTCCGGCCCGACCTGGGCCGAGGCGATCGAGGACGTCGGCTGGGATCCCGGTGACGTCCTGGTGGTCGGATCCAGCGACCTCGGGCCGGTCGCGCGGGTGTTCCTCGGCTCCCGGGCGACCAAGATCCTCCGGCACTCCCCCGTCCCGGTCCTGGTCGTTCCCCGCAGCCGGGCCGAGGAGCTGGCCGGCCAAGCCACCGAGGCCTGACCATGCACGAAGTCGACCAGACGACCGAGCAGATGGTGCGCAGCGTCCTCGCGTACGCCGAGAACCGGCTGCGGATGGATCCCGTGCCGCTCGACCGCAACACGCTGCCCGCGCACGAGCTGTACGAACGGCTCGACGGGCTGATCCGCGACGCGCCCCGGCACCCGGACGAGGTGCTCGGGGTCTACTCGTCCGTCATCGCGCCGAGCGTGATCTCGGCCGACAGTCCGCGCTTCCTCGGGTTCATCCCGGCGGCGCCGACGAAGGCGAGCCTGCTGTTCGACATGCTGGTGTCCTGCGCGTCGATCCAGGGCATCTCCTGGCTGGAGGCCGCCGGCGCGATCGCGGCCGAGAACACCGTGCTCCGGCTGATCGCCGACGAAGCCGGGCTGCCGCCGGGCGCGGGTGGCTGCTTCGTCTCCGGCGGCTCGGCCGGCAATCTCTCCTCGCTGGCGGTCGCCCGGGAAACCGCGAAGAAACGGCTCGGGACCGATCGCCGCCTGCGTGTCGTCGTCGGCACCGACGCCCACTCCTCGATCGTCAACACACTGCGTCTGCTGGAGCTGGATGCCCTCGTCGTCGACACGCCCGACCACCGGCTGACCGCCGATACCGTCCGCGCCGCGGTCGCCGCCGATCCGGATCCGTCGAACATCGCGGCCCTCGTCTGTACGTCGGGCACCACCAACGCCGGCATCATCGACGACCTGGCCGGCTGCGGCGCGCTCGCCCACGAGCACGGCTGGTGGTTCCACGTCGACGGCGCGTACGGCGGCTCCGGCATCTTCGCGCGCTCACTCCGGCCGAAGTACGCCGGGATCGAGCAGGCCGACTCGTTCATCCTCGACCCGCACAAGTGGCTGTTCACCCCGTTCGACTGCTGCGCCCTGATCTACCGCGATCCCGAGCTCGCGCGGGCGACGCACACCCAGGACGCGTCGTACCTGGATGTCATCCATGTGTCCGACGGCGAGTGGAATCCGACCGACTACGCCTACCACCTGACCCGCCGGGCCCGTGGTCTGCCGCTGTGGTTCTCGCTCGCGGTGTACGGCGTGGACGCGTACCGCGAGGCGATCGAGACCGCCGCACGCCTGGCCCGGGAGACGGCCGGGCTGATCAAGGCCACGCCGCACCTCGAACTGATCCGGGAGCCCGACCTCGGCGTCGTCCTGTTCCGGCGGCTGGGCTGGTCGGGTGAGGACTACGACAAGTGGGCGCGGCAACTCCACGAGGACGAGGTCGCGTTCATCCCGCCGAGCAAGTGGGAGGGCGAGACGATCGGCCGGTTCGCGTTCCTCCATCCCGGCACCAGCCTCGAGGTGGTTCGTGAGGTGCTGGCCCGGACAGGGCCATGAGCGACCTGCTCTCGCTCTTCCCAGCCGGGAGCCGGCTCGACGCGGACGGCACCCTGGTGGTCGGCGGCTGCCGCGCGGACGACCTCGCCACCGACTTCGGTACGCCGGTCCTCGTCGTCGCCGAGGAAGCACTCCGAGCCCGCGCCCGCGAGTACCGCGACCAACTGACCGCCCGCTGGCCGAACTCCCGCGTCGTGTTCGCGTCCAAGGCCTTCCCGTGTACGGCGGTCCAGCGGGTGATGGTCGAGGAAGGACTCGGCCTGGATGTCGCGGGCGGCGGCGAGATCCTCACCGCGTTGAAGGCCGGTGTCGATCCGGCGCTGATCGTGCTGCACGGCAACGCGAAGAGCGACGAGGAGATCGCGCTCGCGGTCGAGCACGGTATCGGCCTGGTCGTGGTGGACAACGCCGACGACGTGGACCGGCTGGAAGCGACCGGCCGCTCGCAGGACGTGCTGGTGCGCATCATTCCGGGCGTCACCGCGGACACCCACAGCCATGTGCTGACCGGTCACGAAGGCTCGAAGTTCGGTCTGTCGCCGGCCGACGCGGCCCGGCTGATCCGGCGGATCGAGCACAGCCCACGGCTGCGGATGCGCGGACTGCACGTCCATGTCGGTTCACAGATCCTTGACGTCGAACCGTTCGCCGAGTCGGTCGCGCCGGTCGCCCGGCTCGGCGAGTTCGAGGTGTACGACCTGGGCGGTGGGCTCGGCGCCCGGTACACCTGGGCCGACGAGCCGCCCACGGTAGCGGCGTACCTGGACGCCCTGACCGGCGCGGCGAAGCAGCACCTCCCCGCCTCCGCCCAACTGATCATCGAGCCTGGACGCAGCATGGTCTGTACGGCGGCGACCACGATCTACCAGGTCACGACGGTGAAGCGGGGTGTGATCACGTTCGTCGCGGTGGACGGCGGGATGGGCGACAACCTGGAGGTCGCGTTGTTCGAGCAGCGGTTCGAGGCGGGCATCGTCGGGCGTTTCGACGGTCCCGCGGAGATGGTGACCGTGGTCGGTCGGCACTGCGAGAGCGGCGACGTCCTGGTCGACGGCGTACCGCTGGCCGATCCGCGCGTGGGTGATCTGCTGGCCGTGCCCGCCACGGGCGCCTACTGCTACACGATGGCGAACAACTACAACGGCAACCGCCGGATCCCGGTCGTGTTCGCAGACCAGGGCGCCGCGCGTCTCGTCGTACGCCGGGAGACCTGGGACGACCTGATGGCCCGGGACGTGGACTAACCCTCGAAGCCGTGATGGAGCATGACGTGCTTGATCCGCGTGTAGTCTTCGAGTCCGTACATCGACAGGTCCTTGCCGTAGCCCGAGTGCTTGAAGCCGCCGTGGGGCATCTCGGCGATCAGCGGGATGTGCGTGTTCACCCAGACGCAGCCGAAGTCGAGCCGGGCGGACATCCGGGCCGCGGTGTTGACATTCGTGGTCCACACCGAGGAGGCCAGGCCGTACTCGGTGTCGTTCGCCATCCGGAGCCCTTCGTCCTCGTCCGCGAACTTCTGCACGGTCAGGACCGGGCCGAAGATCTCGGTCCGGATCAGCTCGTCGTCCTGACGCAGGTCCGCGACGATCGTCGGCTCGTAGAAGTAGCCGGTCTCCCCGATCCGATGGCCACCGGTCGTCACCCGGGCATGGTCGGGCGCCCGGTCGACCAGGCCGGACACATGTCCGAGCTGGTTGGCGTTGTTGATCGGCCCGTACAGGATGTCCTCGTCGGTGGGGTCGTAGCCGGTCCGCGTCTGCTGGGCCGCGTCGGTGAGCTCCTGCACGAACTCGTCGTAGATGCCTTGCTGCACGAGCACCCGGGTGGCCGCCGTACAGTCCTGGCCGCCGTTGAACAGGCCGGCCACCGAGATGCCCTCGATCGCGGCCGTGATGTCGGCGTCGTCGAAGACCACCACCGGCGCCTTGCCGCCGAGCTCGAGATGGGCCCGTTTCACATCGGCCGCGGCCGCCATCGCGACGGCCATGCCGGCCCGCGTCGATCCGGTGATCGAGACCAGCCGCGGGACCTTGTGCCTGGTCAGCGCGGCGCCGGTGTCACGGTCGCCGCAGACCAGGTTGCAGACGCCGGGCGGAAAGATCTCCTGCATCCGCTCGACCATCCAGTACGACGACGCCGGCGTGGTGTCGGATGGCTTCAGGACGACCGTGTTCCCGGCGGCCAATGCCGGGGCGAACTTCCAGACCGACATCATCATCGGGTAGTTCCAGGGCGCGACCTGGGCGACCGGGCCGATCGGTTCACGCCGGATCGACGAGGTGAATCCGCGCATGTACTCACCGGACGACTTGCCCTCCAGCACCCGCGCCGCACCGGCGAAGAACCGGATCTGGTCGACCATCGGCGGGATCTCCTCGGAGCGGGTCAGCGCCACCGGCTTGCCAGTGTTCTCGCTCTCGATCGCGATCAGTTCCTCAGCGCCGTCCTCGATCAGGTCGGCCAGCTTCAGCAGGGCGTGCTGCCGCTCGCTCGGCGTCGACCAGCGCCAGGTCTCGAACGCGCTCGCCGCGGCCTGGCAGGCCAAGTCGACGTCGTGCTCGTCGGAGTTCGGCGCAGACGCGTAGACCTCGCCGGTGGACGGGTTGACGATGTCCATCATCGCGCCCGACGCCGCGGCCTGGACCTTGCCGCCGATGACGTTGTGGAAGACCTGCTTGTCCGGCATGACAACCCCCTCGCGGCGGACGATCCCGTGCCCGTTCCCTCAATCTAGGCTCAGCCACCAACCAGGAGAAGGCCATGGCGACGCATCCACTCGATCCGCTGGACGAGCACGAGTTCCGGCACACCACGGCGATCCTGCGCCGGGACGAGGAGCTCGGCGGATCCTGGCGCTTCGCCGCGATCGAGCTGCTCGAGCCCGACAAGGCCGCGGTGAAGGCCTGGCGCCCCGGTGATCCGATTCCCCGGACGGCGTTCGCCGTCCTGTGGAACCGGGCCGACAACCAGACCTGGGAAGGTGTGGTCGATCTGACCGGCGACCGCGTCGTCTCGTGGACCGAGGTCGCCGGCGTCACTCCCAACTTCACCGTCGACGAGTACCACGAGGTCGACGACGCGATGCGCGCTCACCCCGACGTGATCGCCGCCCTGGCCGAGCGTGGCATCACCGACCTGTCGCTGGTACTGATCGAGGTGTGGACCTACGGCAAGGCGTTGATGCCGGACAAGTACCGCGACCGGCGGCTCGGCTGGTGTGACATCTGGTACCGCGAGACCCCCGACGGCAACCCGTACGCGCACCCGGTGTCCGGCCTGAAGGTCGTCGTCGACATGAACACGCTGGAGCTGCTCGAACTCGAGAACGACCACAACCACGGTCAGCCGGACGTCAACGCGGAGTACGCCCCCGGCCCGTGGACGGGCGAGCTGCGCACCGACCTCAAACCGCTCGAGGTCACCCAGCCGGAGGGCGTCTCGTTCACCGTCGACGGCACCGAGCTGAAGTGGCAGAACTGGACCATGCGCCTCGGCTTCAACCACCGCGAGGGTCCGGTCATCTATCAGGTCACGTACGACGACCACGGCACGACCCGCGACATCGCGTACCGGATGTCGTTCACCGAGATGGTGGTCCCCTACCGCGACACGTCGTTCGACCACTACCGGCGTACGGCGTTCGACATCGGTGAATGGGGTCTCGGGTTCATGACGACCTCGCTCGAGCTCGGCTGCGACTGTCTCGGCGAGATCGTGTACCTGGACGCCGTACTGCATGACACGCACGGCGAGCCGTATCCGATCAAGAACGCGATCTGCCTGCACGAGGAGGACAACGGCGTCCTCTGGAAGCACGTCGACCACACGACCGGCGCCGAGGTACGGCGGATGCGCCGGATGGTCGTGTCGTGTCACGCGACCGTGGCGAACTACGAATACCTGATCTCTTGGCGTTTCTACCAGGACGGGAACATCGAGTGCGAGGTCCGCGCGACCGGGCTGATGGTGACCACGCCGTTCGCGGCGGACGGTACGCCGCCACCGACCGGGACCTTGGTCGACAAGCAAACGTATGCGCCGTTCCACCAGCACTTCCTGGTCGCGCGGCTCGATCTCGACGTGGACGGTGACGGGAACACCGTGCAGGAGGTCGACTCCCGGGCGCTGCCGGTCTCGGCCGAGAACCCCTACGGACTCGCGGTCGTCACCGAGGCGACGCCGATCCGCTCCGAGTCCGAGGCCGCCCGCGACTTCAAGTGGGCGACCCAACGATCCTGGAAGGTGGTCAACCCGAACCGGGTCAACGCCGTCGGCACGAACCCGGCGTACAAGCTCGTCCCGAGCGCGTCGATCCCGCCGTTGATGGACCCGGAGACGCCGCAGTACCTGCGCGCCCCGGTGATCGGGCACACGGTCTGGGTGACCCGGCAGCACGACGAGGAGCGCTGGCCGTGCGGCGACTACCCGACCCAGTCGACGGTCGACGACGGGATGACGCGGTGGATCGCGGACGACGAACTGCTGGAGAACACCGACATCGTGCTCTGGTACGTGTTCGGCATCCACCACGTCACCCGGGTCGAGGACTGGCCGGTGATGCCGGTCGACACGATCGCCTTCTGGCTCAAGCCGTTCGGCTTCTTCGACCAGAACCCGTCGATCGACGTGGCGCCCACGATGAAGACCGATGGCGAGGTGTGCCACTGAAGCGATTGATGGACCCTGTCAGCGCGGCTGGTTCGGGGTCGGCCGGTTCTGGTTCCCCCGGTTCTGGTTCGGCTGGTTCTGGTTCTGGTTCGGTTGGCCGGAACTGGCCGAGGCCGGGCCCTGGATCATCTTGGCCGGTGGGGCGACGAAACGCTTCACCGGCATGCCGTCCAGCGCGCCCTGCATCGCGGTCTCCCACAGCGGTCCAGCCGTACCCGAGCCGGTCGGATCGGCGATGTCCACGCCGTCCAGGGTGTGCCGGAACATCAGGTTCGTGTACGGGAGGCTCGCGTCGGCGACCACCGCGGCCGCGGCCAGGTTCGGGGTGTAGCCGGAGAACCAGACGGCCAGGTTCTGCTGGATGGTGCCGGTCTTGCCGCCCATGTCCCGGGTGCCGAACCGCAACCGGCCACCGGTCCCGCCGGGCATCATCACGGCACTGAGCACCCGGTTGACCCCGTCCGCGACAGCGCGGGGAATGGCTTGCTTGCACTCGACGCCCGGACTGTCGATCGGCCGGCCGCCGTTGTCCCGCACGGCCACGACGACCAGCGGCTTGCAGTACTTGCCGCGGGCCGCGAAGGTCGCGTAGGCGTTCGACAGCATCAACGGCGTCACGTAGCCGACCCCCAGCGTCATCGACACGACCTGGTCGAGCGGCCCGCCGGTCTGCGCGTTGTACATCCCGAGCCGGGACGCGATCCGCGCGATCGGGCACAGCCCGGTCCGCTGGGACAGTTGCAGGAAGTAGGTGTTGGTCGAGAACCGGGCCGCGTCGACCATGGTCAGGTCACCGCTGTGCGTCGAGTTCTTCGGCCGGTAGTCCCGGTCCCGGGTCCAGCCCGTGCAGGTCGTGAACTTCTTCCCGCTCAGATCGATCTGCTCCGGTGAGTTGATCCGGTAGTCCATCGCGAAGCCCTTCTGCAGGGCTGCCGCGATCGTGAACGCCTTCATCGTCGAGCCGTTCTGGAACCCGCCGAACCCGCCGGCGTAGGACTTCTCGACGTTGTAGTTGTAGTTCGTGTGGTTGCGGCCGTTGCCGTACGGCTTGCTCTGCACCATCGCCTTCACCACGCCGGTGCCCGGCTCGACCATCGTGATCGCCGCGATCGCGGTGTCGGTGCGTTTGCTGTGCTCGGTGATCGACGCCTGCGCGGCCGTCTGGATCCGCGGGTCGATCGAGGTCCGGATGATCAGTCCGCCGGTCTTCAGGTAGTGGTCGCGGTCCTTCACGGTCGCCCCGAGCGCCGGGTTCTCCAGCAGCTTCGAGACGACGTAGTCACAGTAGAACGGGTAGCGCGAGTTGGCGCAGCCGTTCGGCACCGGTTCGACCCGGGCCAGGTCGATCACCGGCGTCTTCAGCGCCTGGTTGGCCTGGTGCAGCGAGATCACGCCGAGCTCGAGCATCCGCCGGATCACCACGTCCCGCCGGGCCGTCGACCGGGCCAGGTCGTTGGTCGGGTCGTAGCCGGTCGGGTTCTTGACCAGGCCCGCCAGCAGCGCGGCCTGCGGCAGGTTGAGCTTGGCGGCTGAGGTCCGGAAGTAGTGCTGGGCGGCAGCCTGGACGCCGTACGAGCCGTCGCCGAAGTTCACCAGGTTCAGGTACCGCTCGAGGATCTCGTCCTTGGACAGCTGGTCCTCGATCGCGATCGCGTAGCGCAGCTCGGTCAGCTTGCGCTGGTAGGTGACCGCGGTCGCGTCGGCGCGTTCGGCAGCGGTCTTGGCCTTCTCGACCAGGCTGAGCTTCACGTACTGCTGGGTGATGCTCGAGCCGCCCTGCTGTACCTCACCCTCGGTCTGGTTGCGGATCATCGCCCGCAGGGTGCCCTTCAGGTCCAGGGCGCCGTGGTCGTAGAACCGGGAGTCCTCGATCGCCACGATCGCGGTCCGCATGATCGGGCTGATGTCGGACAGCGGCACCGGCACGCGGTTCTGCTCGTACAGGGTGGCGATCAGCGTCCCGTCCGCGGCCAGGATCCGGCTGCGGATGGCCACCGGATCGACGTCGAGCTCCCGCGGCAGGTTGTGCACGGACTCGACCACCGCTTGGGAGCCACGCCCGGCGAAGCCGGCGAACGGAATCGCCAGCCCCGCCGCCAGCGCGCCCGACAGCACGCTGACCCCGATGAAAGTGATCAACGAACGAGCCTTGTTGCGACCGCCCCTCTCGGTACGCATACCTCCAGGCTAAGCCAGCGATCAAACTCCCGATACCCCGGAGATGATTGCCTCGATCAACTTTGGCCGCAGTTCCCGCGCGCTGATCACCGCATCCACCGACCCGACCTCGACCGCACGCCGGATGTCGTGCACCCGATCGAACCCGGCCGCCACCTCG
Organism: Kribbella sp. CWNU-51; assembly: GCF_054073265.1. Classification (NCBI taxonomy): domain Bacteria; kingdom Bacillati; phylum Actinomycetota; class Actinomycetes; order Propionibacteriales; family Kribbellaceae; genus Kribbella; species Kribbella sp. CWNU-51. Next base: position 7,315 of record NZ_JBSXMZ010000027.1, on the reverse strand, counting down.
CCGAGCTTCTCAGCCCGGACGGCGGTTCGCACCTCGGCCAGCTCGGTCGCGAGCGCGGCCCGCTCGGCGCCGCTCGCGTCCCGAACTCGCTCAGCCAGCGAAGAAACGCGCACGTCGGCCGCGGTCCGGGCGTCGACCTCACCGGCGAACACGACCGCCGCCGCCGGCGCGCCACCGATCACCGAGGCGTACGAACCCTCCACCGCGAGCACGGTCATCGACGGGTTCAGTGCCTTCGAGAACACGACGAACGCGCCGCCGTGATAGCGCGACACGACGCAGAAAACGATCGGTCCCTCGAAGTTCACGATCGCCCGGCCGATCTCGGCGCCGTACTCGAGCTGCAGGTTCCGCATCGAGTCGGGCGAGCCGTCGAAACCGGACAGATTCGCCAGTACGACGAGCGGGCGGTTGCCGCTGGCCGCGTTGATCGCGCGCGCCACCTTCTTCGACGACCGCGGGAACAGCGTGCCGGCGGTGTAGGTGTCCGGGCCGTCGGCCGGTGGGAAACCACGCCGCGGGACCGTCTTGGACTCGATCCCGACCAGGCAGACCGGGAACCCGCCGAGCCGCGCGTCCTGCACCACCGCGGTGTCCGCGTCGGCCATCCCCGCCCAGCGCTCGAGCACCGGGTGGTCCAGGTCGGTGACGGACCGCATCAGCGTACGGATGTCGAACGCCTTCTTGCGGTCCGGGTTCGTCGCCGCGGAGAAGATCTCGCCGACCGTCTTGAAGTCGCTGTCCGGCACGCTGTGCGGGTACGTCGTGACATCGCGGTCGACCGGGTCCGACGTCTCGGCCCGGCGCGGACCGCTCTCCCCGGGGACGACGTACGAGTGGTCGTAGTGCGCCATCAGCACGTCCCGGGCGCCCTTGAGGTCGGGCGCCCAGTACTGCGCCTCGCCGTTCGGGCCCATCACCCGGTCGTAGCCGCCGATGCCGAAGTTGTCCTCGGCAGAGACGCCACCGGCGAAGTCCAGCGTTTGTTTGCCGGTCAGGACCATCGCGCTGTCCGGGGTCATCACCAGGATGCCCTTGGTGTGCATCAGCATCGTCGCCTCGGCGTTCCAGTACGGCTGCGCGCCGACGTTGATGCCGGCCACGACGACGTTGATCTCACCGCCGTCCTGGGTGAATTCGACGATCCGCTTCAGCGCCTTGGCGACCCAGTCCATGTTCTCGGTGCCGGAGTCCATCGAGATCCGGGCGCCGGCGGACAGTGAGTACCACTCGACCGGCACCCGCATCCGCTCGGCCAGGTCGAGGGCCGCGATGATCCTGGCACACTCCCGCTCCGCGACCGCGCCGAGCGCCTTCGTCGGGTCGCCACTGAGCGCGACCCGGGTGATGCCTTCGGGGTGCCGCGAGGTCGGCGTACTGACGACGCCGAGGATGATGCCGGCCTTGTTCAGGCCGCGGGGGCGGTCGACCGGGACCAGGGCGCCGGTGTCGTCGAGGTCGTACTCGACGAAGGAGCCGCCCGCACCGGCGACCATGCCGCTGACCTCGTACGGGTAGATGGTGTTGCGGCGGCGCGACCGCTGCACCTTCTGGGCGTAGTCGTCGAGCGGCATCAGCCGTCCGGTCGGCGGTAGCTCGACCGAGGTGACGACACCTGCACCGGGCTGGTAGTAGAACCGCGCCGCGACCGGGTTGATGCTGCCGTCCGGGGCCGCGACCCGGCCCTGGACGAGGACCTCCTCGATCCCGGCCCCCGCGGTCAGCGGGGCGATGTTGCGCTGCAGGGCGGTGACCTCGTCGACCTGGGCGTCGACCACCGGCCAGATGTGCACCCAGACGTGGTTCATGTCGAGCTTCGCCCCGGCCGCGCCCCGATCGGTGCGGGCCCGGCGGATCGCCTCCAGGCAGTTCGCGATCGCCCGCTCCGCGTGCGGCAGCGAGGTCACCTGCCCGTCCTCGTCGCGGACCACGGCGAACTGGCGCACCTGGGCCAGCGCGACCAGGCGCTGGTCGGCCTCGTTGTCGCGCGCGACGCAGTAGTAGAGCAGGACGTCCTCGGGCCCTTCCAGCCGGGTGATCCGGAAGTCGCGCAGCCGCCACAGGTTCAGCCGCCGGCCGACCATCGGGTGGACGCCGCGGACGTTGTCGTCCTCGGTCACCGAGCCACCGGCCGGACGGTAGGTGAAATACGAGACCGGCCGATCCTGACCGGGCGCGATCGCGACCGAGAACCGGCGTACCCGCTGGGCGATCGGCAGGTCGGCGACGATCCGGCGGAACCGGTCGGACGCCTCCTGCTGCGAGTCCGCCAGGTCCGGGCCGTAGAGGTAGAGCTCGACCACGGCCTCGTGCCCGGCCGGGCGGGCGTCGATCTGGGCGGTCAGCGCCCGGGCCAGCCCGCTGTCCGGGTCGGCGACCTCGGCCACCGTGCCGACCGTGGTGACCAGGTGGCTGGGCCGGTCGTCGATCGTGTAGTCGGCGGTCGCGAACGGCCGCCCGTCGACGGCGAACTCGCGCAGGTCGTGCAGTTCGTACTCGCGGTAGTGCCGGCGGATCAGCACCTCGAGCATCGGCTCGCGCTCACCCCAGCCGCGCTCCAGCCGCTGCGCCAGGAACCGGACGATCGGCTCGGGGATAGCGGCCAGGGCGTCGACACGCTCCTGCCGGTCCGGCGCCTCCGGGTGCGCGGTGAGATCCGCGACCTCGTCACCGACCCCGGCCAGGATCGAGGCCCGCTCGGCGTCGACCAGCGGCTGGTCGAACCACCGGAACCGCACGCTCCGGGCCAGATCGCCGACCACCGGGAAGCGCAGCTGCGTCGCCAGCACCAGCCGGTCCAGCAGGTCGTGCGCCGACTCGTCCAGCGGCGCCTCCGGGCGCGGCTCGGCGATCCAGCGCTGCAGCACCGATGTCACCAGCACGACGTCGGGACTCGAGCGCTGCTGCGCCAGGAAGATCCGGAACACCGCCTCTTCCAGCTCGGTGCTGCGCTCCAGATCGCTCACGCCGTAGTGACCGAGCACCCGGGTCAGCCGGGCGCGGAACTCGGCCGGCAGACCACCCCGGTCGGGGTCGAGGCTCTGCAAGTAGGTGTGGAAGTGCTCGCGCGGGCTGTGTACCCGGTTCTCGATCGTGGTATCCGCCCCGGCCGGCCGGTTTCGGCTCAGCTCGGCGAAGTCCGCGAACACCTTCAGCAGCTCGATCTCGGCGACGACCGGCGCCTCCGGAAGCTCCGACCGCGCGGCCAGGTAACCGGCCAGGGTTCCGCCTTCGTCCTGCGGGTCGATGTCGAACCCGAGCAGCATGCTGCGCAGGTCGTCCAGTCCCCGCTCGACCCGCTCGGCCGCGGACTTCTCCCCCGTCCCGTTCGGCAGGTCCAGCTGTACGCCGTTCTCCGCCGGAGCGGCCTCCTCGGCACCGGCGTCGTCGGCCACCGGCTCCAGCCGAAGCAGCGGCGCGCCGGTCTCCACCTGGCTGCCGGTGGCGACCACCAACTCCTTCACGGTCGCCTTGAACGGCGCGTACAGCACCGTCTCCATCTTCATGCTCTCCAGCACGAGCACCGGCGCACCGGCCTCGACCTCGGCACCGCTCTGCACCGGCGTCGCGACCACGAGCGCCGGCGCGGGAGAACGCAGTACGCCGCCCTCGTCCCGGCTGACGCGATGCGTCACACCGTCCACCTCGACCAGGTGAACCGGGCCGTGCGTCGCGGTCACCAGCCGGAACCGCTGCCCGCCGACGACGAGCCGGCTCGTGTAGTCGTCCAGCCGCTCCAGCTCGGCGTCGACGACCTTGAGGTGGTCGTTGCCGGTGCCGACGCCGACCCGGAACCGGTCCGGCCCGATCCGCGCCACGGTCACCCGGTAGCTCGCGCCGCGCAGCTTGAGGTCGATCGCCCGGCCCACCTCGTGCTGCACCTGCGGCCGGCCGCCGTGCGCGGTCTCCAGCAACCGCGTCCGCTCGACCTGCTCGGCGTCCTCGTACCCCTCGATCGCGGCCGCGACCAGCGCGACCCCGGAGTGGCGGTGCGACACCAGCCGGCCCTCGCCGCGGACCCGGTCGATCCAGCCGGTGTCGGCGCTGCCGTCGATCACCTCGGGCTGGTCGAGCAGGTCGAGGATGAAGCTCTTGTTGGTCGCGCCGCCCTCGATCAGGACCGTGGTCGCGCCGACCGCCCGGCGCAGCCGCGCCAGCGCCTCCTCGCGGGTCCGGCCGTAGCCGATGATCTTCGCGATCATCGAGTCGAAGTCGGCCGGGATGCTGTCGCCCGCGCTCACACCGGTGTCCACCCGGATGCCGGGCCCAGCGGGCAGGTCGAGGACGGCGATCCGCCCCGGCGACGGCGCGAAGTCACGGTCCGGGTCCTCGGCGTTCAGCCGGGCCTCGACGGCGTGACCGCTCTCGGCCGGCTTCGTGCCCTCCAGCCGGCCGCCGTTCGCGACGTGCAGCTGGGCCTTCACCAGGTCCATCCCGGTGGTCAGCTCAGTGATCGGGTGCTCGACCTGGAGCCGGGTGTTCACCTCGAGGAACGCGAAGGTCTTCTCACCTGGGTGATACAGGAACTCGACGGTCGCCGCGCCGCGGTAACCGACCGCCAGGGCCAGCCGCTCGGCCGACGCCTTCAGGTCGTCGACCTGCGACGCCGACAGCAGCGGGGAAGCGGACTCCTCGATGACCTTCTGGTTGCGGCGCTGCACCGAGCAGTCCCGGACGCCAAGCGCCCACGCGGTCCCTTGGCCGTCGGCGATGACCTGCACCTCGACGTGCCGGGCTCCGGTGACGAGACGCTCCAGGAAGACCACGCCGCTGCCGAAGGCACGGGCGGCCTCGTCACTGGTCCGCGCGTACGCGTCGGTCAGCTCGTCCGCGGACCGGACCACCCGGATGCCGCGGCCACCGCCGCCGGCCGTTGCCTTGAGCATCAATGGGTAGCCGATCGTCCCGGCCGCCTGCAAGGCCGCCTCCAGCGACTCGACCGGCCCACGGCTCCATGGCGCGACCGGTACGCCGACCTCCTCGGCGATCAGCTTGGACCCGATCTTGTCGCCCAGCTTGCGCATCGCCTCCGGCGACGGCCCGATGAACGTGACGCCGATCCGCTCACACAGCTCCGCGAACGCCGGGTCCTCGGCCACGAACCCCCAGCCGACCCAGGCCGCATCGGCCTTGGTCTCCCGCAGCGCACGCTCCAGCACGGCCAGGTCGAGGTACGGACGCGCGGACGCCGGGCCGAGCGGGTAGGTCAGGTCGGCCTCGCGGACGAACGTCGCCGTCCGCTCACCATCCGTGAACAGGGCAACGGTCTCGATCTGCTCCCTACCTTCGGCGTTCACCTCACGAACCGCGTTGATCAGCCGCATCGCGGCCTCGCCCCGGTTCACTACTGCGATACGCTTGAACATCGACCGCCTCCGTGTCTCACCCTGCCTTGTACGGTTGGGATCGCCAACCGCTGGCACAGGTTTTCAGTCCGGAGGCATTACCGTCGAGTCGGGTCCCCCCTGATGACCCTCGCGGCAGGAAAACTGACGCCGGTGGGCGACTTTGGGGAGGACATCATGGGTGGATTGGCCGAGCGGCTTCGGGCCGAGGTAACCGGACCGGTTCTGGAGCCGGGGGATGAAGGCTTCACCGAGGAACTGGCCGGGTTCAACACGGCGGTGGTGCACGGTCCGGACGTAGCGGTCGGCATCACCAGTGAGGCCGACGCCGTCGCAGTGGTTCGGGCCGCAGCCGAGACCGGTACGCCGGTCCGCGTACTGGCGACCGGGCACGGGGTACCGATTCCCGTCACCGACGGCATCCTGGTGACCACGTCCCGGCTGGCCGGCGTGACTGTCGACCCGGACGAGAAGGTGGCGCAGATCAACGCGGGCTGTGTCTGGGCCGATGTCGTCACGGCCGCTGCCGAGCACGGACTCGCCCCGATCACCGGCGCGTCCGACGTGGTCGGCTGCATCGGCTACACGCTCGGCGGTGGCCTCGGCCCGCTGGCGCGGACCTACGGCTTCTCGTCCGACTGGGCCCGCGGCTTCCGCGTGGTCACCGCGTCGGGCGAGGTCGTGACGGCAACGGCGACCGAGCATCCCGACCTGTTCTGGGCACTGCGCGGCGGCAAGGGCGGATTCGGCATCGTCACGTCGATGGACTTCGGTCTGGTCGAGCTGACCACGCTGTACGGCGGATCGGTGTTCTTCGATGCCGAGCACATCGCTCCAGTACTGACCGCGTGGGCCGACTGGACCAAGACGTTGCCCGAGGCAGCGAATTCGTCCGTGGTGGTCCTCCGGCTGCCTCCGCTCGACTTCATCCCCGAACCGCTCCGCGGCAAGACCGTTCTCAGTGTCCGCTTCGCCTTCGTCGGTGATGTTGCCGAGGGCAAGCGACTGTTCCAGCCGATCCGGGACGCCGGTACGACGCTGATCGACGCCGTCGGCGAGATGCCGGCCAGTGACATCGCACTCATCCACAACGACCCGAAGGACCCGACCGCGTCGTGGGATCGCGGTGTGATGCTGACCGAGTTCGGCTCGGGCTTCGTCGAGGCGTTCCTCGACGCTGCCGGTCCGGACCGGCAGCTGCCCCTGGTCGCGATCGAGCTCCGGCATCTCGGTGGAGCGACGCAGCGCGACGTGCCGGACAGCAGCGCGGTCGGCGGCCGTGGTGGGGCCGGCACACTGACGATGATCGGCGTACCCGATCCAGGCCTGTTCGAACAGGTGCTGCCGGCAACGGCCGACGGCGTCCTGACCAAGCTGGGTCCCTGGATCTCCGCCGAGGCCACGGTCAACTTCGCCGGCGCCTTCGCCGTACCTGGTTCCTACCAGGCGTCCTGGCCGGCCGACACGTTCACCCGCCTCGCCGAGATCCGCGCGACCTACGATCCGCAGAAGCTCTTCCCCTACGGCCCCGCCCCCGCGAAACCCCAACCGTAGCCGCCCCACGCAACCCCGGCCGGCCTGCGCAACCCCAACCGCAGCCACCCCCGCGCACTCCCAGCCGGCCTGCGCAACCCCAACCGCAGCCACCCCCGCGCACTCCCAGCCGTAGCCACACCCGCCACCACCACCGGCTGCTCCCCGCCCACCGGCGCCATTTGACGGGTTCTCCCGCCGAATTGTCCCTTCTCCCGCCGAATCTTCACGGGAGAAGGGACAAGGTCATGGGATATCCGGCTCGTCTGACGTATCCGTGGGGGTGGTTTGTTCGCCTCCTACGCGTCCCGGGACGTTGGCCGAGTTCTGTTGGTTGTCGCCGGGGTGGGGAGGATCTCGTCCCGGATCGGGTGGGCAGATTCAGGGGATTGTTGCAACGCCTGATTGTTGGAGGGTGTTGTGATGGGGCGGAAGTT
>NZ_JBSXMZ010000026.1:48772-152714 GCF_054073265.1 Kribbella sp. CWNU-51 | reverse complement strand
ACTGAAGCCGACGTGCGCGGCCCGGGCCTGCATCGCCGGAACGGCTCGGATCTTGCTTGCGCCCAGCACCGCAAAGGCGACAGCGATCAGCGCGGCCAAGGAAACAAGGAGTGGGGTAGTCATGGCTGGACCTCCGACTTCAGCCGCGTGGTGAGGTCCGTGTGCTGCGTCATGAGTTACCACCTTCGTTAGATTCCGGGCCCAGTGAGGGCTTCTTGTAATCTTCCTGCAGTATTGACGATATCGTCACTCATGACTGTTCGCCAGTTGGGGTGGCGAAGATGTGACGCAATCGTCAATCCGCGGGGTGGCGCAGGCCGTGCGCCAGCCCTCGCTTCCATCGGGCGGCGTGGATGGCGACCTGCGGTGTGCTGGCGTTGCGCCGGCGATCAGGCCTCAGGCAAGCGAGATGACTCGTGATCGCGGAATGAGCCGCGGCGAACCCGGCGTCGAAACTCCTGGACACTCGGTGGCCTGGGCTGGCGCCGACCGTACGGGCTGCTGACCGAGGCCGACGGCACCAGCTCGCGCAGAGGCGGCCGCGATGGTCGGCCGGCTGCGGACGGCGCCGAATCCGCAGCGGAGTTTCTGGACGTCATCCCGAGCGAGTCCCGAGTCGGTTAAGTTCAGCTCACGGATGCGAACAGACCCAATGGTCCGGGGACGTGCTGAGGGTCCTGGTTGACGAACTGGGTCGCGACCTCGCCGAGTGCGCGGCTGAGTTCTGGGTCGTCGACGCCCCAGTCGGCGAGCTCGCCGGCCAACCACGCTTTGAGCGCGGTGACCAGCTTCGCCACCTCGAGCGCGCCAGCTTCGGTGACGGCGAGCTGGCCATCGTGCCTGGTGAGGTATCCGTTGGCGGCAGCCGCTTCGAACGCCGGCGCGAGGACCTCAGGTGGCACTTGGTACAGGGTGGCGATCTCCTCGACCGTAGTGGTCCTGCCGAGCCTGGATCGCAAGTAGACCTGGCCGACGCTCCAGCCGTCAGACGCGCCGAACGATGCCCCCGAACGCTCTCTCACCTTGGGCAGCTCGGTCCGCCCCTTGTTTCGGACCAGGCGCGCGATCGCGGCCTGCAGCTGTTGGTTGGAGTCTGCTGCCTCGGGCACGCCAAAGCCTTCGCCGACGTCGGGTGCTGTGTCCCGGGCCGTGCCGCGCAGAGGTACCTGCTTGAGGAAGAGCGCGACCACGAAGGCGACGAAGGCCACCGGTATCGCAGCCAGGAACACGACGTGTATCGCATGCGCGTACGCATCGACGATCGGCGCGATCTGCGCCTCCGGGTAGGCGTGGAGGGCTTGCGGGCTGGTCACCGCGGCCGGGTCGACTCCTGGTGAAGCGGCGACCGCTGCGGGCAGCCTGTCGTTGAGGACATTCGAGTAGACCGCCCCGAACACAGCGGCGCCGAAGGAGCTGCCCAGCGTGCGGAAGAACGTGACTCCGGAGGTGGCGACGCCGAGGTCTTGGTAGGCGACCGTGCTCTGCACCACGATAGTCAGGATCTGCATGCTCATGCCGATGCCGATGCCGAGCACCAGCATGGCGACGGCCAGCTGCCAGTACGGAGTACCCGCACCGATGCGGGACAGCAGGAACATGCCGAGCGTAATGACGGCCGTGCCGACGACCGGGAAGATCTTGTACTGACCGGTCCTGCCCACCACAGTGCCGGAGATTATGGACATCATCAGCAAGCCGGCGACCAATGGCAGGGTCTGCAGGCCGGAGTCGGTGGCAGATACGCCATTGACGTACTGCAGGTAGGTCGGCAAGAACGTGATCGCGCCGAGCATGGCGAATCCGACGATGAATGCCAGGATGACGCAGACGACGAAGACGGAGGATCGGAACAGCCGCAACGGGAGGATCGGGTCGGCTGCTCGGCGCTCCACGAGCACGAAGATCGCCAAGGAGACCAGGGAGCCGATGAACATGCCGATGATGGTCGGCGAGCTCCACGCGTATTCGGTGCCACCCCAGGACAGAGCAAGGGTCAGGCCGGCTGCGCCGATGGACACGAACACGATGCCGAGGTAGTCGATCACCGGATGCTGGCCCGGACGGATACTCGGCATGGTGAACGCGGCCAGGACAATGACGACGATGCCGATCGGCACATTGACATAGAACGCCCACCGCCAGGACAGGTGATCTGTGAACAGGCCGCCGAGCAGCGGGCCGATCACCGTCGTCACGCCGAACACGGCGCCCAGCGCGCCCTGGTACTTGCCGCGTTCACGCAGTGGGATGACGTCGGCGATGACCGCCATCGAGGTGACCATCAACAACCCAGCAGCGAAGCCTTGCACGGCACGCCAGGCGATCAGCCACTGCATGCCCTGCGCGAGCCCGCAGAGTGCTGAAGCGACGACGAATGTCCCGGCAGCGACCTGGAACACCCGCTTGCGGCCGAACTGGTCGCCGAACTTGCCGGCCAGCACGGCCGCGATGGTGTCGGCGAGCAGGTAGGAGGAGACCACCCAGGACAGGTGCCCGGCCCCACCGAGGTCGCTCACGATCGACGGCAGTGCGGTCGACACGATCGTTTGGTCGAGCGCCGACAGCAGCATCCCGAGCGCCACCGTGGTGAAGACCAAGAGCATCGTCCGCCGGTCGACCGTCCCCGGTCCTGTCGCCGACTGTGGCGCGGACTGCTTCTGCTCGACCGCCATGCGCGCTCCAGAAGGGTGGTTTCGCCGTGGAGATCGCCCCACAACGCACTTTATGGCTGCCTCAAACCACCGGCAAGGGGCGCGACGACGAGCCTCCGCCGCGGACTGGTCGGCGTCGCACTGGGGTTGGCGCTGCAGGCTGGCCTCGTTCGGCAAGCTCAGGTCGCGCTGGTGGCACCAGGGTCGTACACGCCTGCTGACCGGGACGAGCGCGTCGAGGTCACCGGTGTCGCACGATCGGCGTCATGTGCGGCTGATCCGTCGTGCGGTCAGCACCGTCAGGCCGACCAGGGCGAGCGGCGCGACGATGCCGAGGACCGCGAAGGCCGCCGCAGATCCGATGTGGTCGGTCATCCAGCCGAAGTTCATCCCGAAGAACCCGGAGCTGACGGTGAGCGGCAGGAAGATCACCGTCACCAGTGTGAGCCGTTCGCTGATCACTGCGGAATATCGGTCGAGGGTGTCGCCAAGCAACGCATAGACCTGTGCCGCGGCGGCCGCGCTCGCCTCGAAGATCACTCCGGACTGCCGTAACCGGCGTCGGCCGGCGCGACTCAGGGCATCGGCCAGAGTGTCGTCCACGGTGCACATGACGTGGTGCGCGTTCCATAGCTGCTGGAGCGCGAAGAGGCGGTGCCGCAGCCCCGAGACTGTACGCCGTTGCGCGTCGGCGGCGAGACCGACCGAGCCCTGGTCGAGCCGGTTCGCCTCCGCGGAGAGGTCCTGGACGGCGGCGGCGGCCTGGTGGGCCAGCATCAAGAGCACTGCGAGCATCGCCTCCTCCGGCCCGCGGCGTACCCGGGACACCGCCTCGCGTAGTACCGGCATGAGTGGCTCGGGGCACACCGCCACCAGCCCGCGCCGGCCGACGTGCAGGTGTACCTCCTGGCTGGTGAAGTCCTCAGCCGTAGCGAAAGCGATCACCGAGATCCGTCGCCCGGCCCCCTGCGCGACCGGCCGGCGATGCGACGAGGCCAGTGCTTGTTCGGCGGTGGCGGCGTCGGCGCCTACCCAGGTGGCCGCCGTGATCACCTCCCGGGACGCGGAAGGAGGCAGGACCACGCAGACTCCACCCGCTGGTGCGATCCCGTACCGCTTGACTGTCGTGCCGTCAATAACCTCCACCGCTGTAACCTACGATCTGTCGGCTGCTCGATGGCTGCCCGCCGGCCGGCGGTGCGCGCGCCGGCTTCGGTTCCGGCCTAACGGTTCGATCTCCCACCGCGCCGTACGTCGAGGTCCGAGCTCGTCGGCGGATGGAGAGCAGGCGGGAGGGACGCTCGACCCGACCAAGCGTCCCTTTGAAGGCGTCGCAGGCGTGATTATGGAGCGTTTGCTGCGGCCCTGGCCCGCTCGTCGGCGTATGCCCGCGCGTCCATGGCATCGAGGGCTGCGAGCCGCGCGTTCTCGACCGTCCATGCGGCGTAGTCGATGGCGTCGGCTGCGTCCGCTTCGGCCAAATCCGCGTCGGACGCGGCCAGCTTGGCGTCGCGCTGCTCGTTACGCTTCTCGATCTTCGCCTTCACATCGTCCATCTTGGCCGACGCGTCAGTCTTCATCTGCGCCCACTTACTCTGCGCCCGCTCGGCGCTCTCACCCGCCTTCTGTTCGACATCCTTGCCTGCCAGATCGAGGTCGACCTGGGCCTGGTCGATTCGCGAGCGCAGTTTGTCCCGCGACTCGCCGGCCGCGCTCTTCACCGCGGACAGCCCCTCGGCAGTGCGCTTCTCGAGGGCCTCGAACTGTGTGGAGAAATCCATCTCGTTCCCTCCCTTAATCGACTCCGGAGCCTGCTTCCGACAGATACAGCCAACGCCTGGTGAAGACCCATGGCAACCCCCGAGCCCGCGATCTTCGAGGTCGACCGGAGTCGATCTTGCGCGTGACGCCAGCGCCGCATGTGCGAGCCGGTGCCGCACTGCAGAAGTCCGAGGAAATCGGCGACCGCATGGGGCGCCGAGGCAGTTGTTCGCTGGCCGGGTGGCACGTAGCGCGGACGGTTGCGCGGGGGCACGGCGGCCCAGGATCGGAAGCCAGGAGGGAAGGAACTCAGTGGGCTGCGCCGACGAAGTCGGCTCGTTCACGGCCCGCAGGACCGGCTTGCCCTCGGAGTACACGGCTTCGGCGGGCAGCGCAACCGTCCGCGCTACGTGCCACCCGGCCCCCGAAGGCCTGGCCTGGATCACGTCGGTCACCGGGCCTGCCGCCAGCTGCTGCCCACCCGGCTACCCCCAGGGTCTACCGCCGGCTGGCAGCCTGTTACGGGCTCCCCTCCGGGATCAGCTCATTTGGCAGCGGGTACGGGCGGGTATGTCACGCTCAGCAGTCCAGTGTGGGAACAGCGTGGGAACAAAGACGCGTCGATCCGAAGCAATCGGCGTCGGCGTTCGGACCGGCTGGCACCGTTTCGCGCAAGTACGTCCGATCCTTCGTAACCGGGTCGGTGCCGGGGGCAGAGCGACACCCTGAGCGAGCCGGAGGGAAGGGTTGTGGAGCCGCCTGTCGGAATCGAACCGACGACCTTCTCATTACGAGGAAGAACGACAGCGTCGCATCTGCTCTCTACCAGCGCTGTCAGCCACACGGCAGCCCCCAGCGAGCGCGGAATTCCCCAGGCGTATCCGTCATTTGGTGCCACGAGTCATGCCACGCGTCTGGGCACGACGTCTGCTGCGCTCGCTCGTCGCGCTGAGCGACATGTTGGCGAATCCGCCGTGGACATCCGAGATCAGTGACGCGATGGCGCGGATGTCGCTTGGGCGTCGCTAGTAGGGAGCGCGAGCGTCCGAGTCCAGCGAATACCGTGCCGTCTGCGGCGCTGGCCGCGTGCCGGCGCTGCGCAACCCGGCCAGCTGCGACCGGCAGGTGCCCCTTGATTCGCTGATTGTCCGGGCATAGCGTCCCATCCCAGAATGGTGTCGCCGCCGCTTGGTGAAACTGGGCAAAGGAGATCCACATGGTGACCGACGAGCGGATGATCGTGAAGGAGGGAGCCCGCTACTGGTGGGTCTTCCTGGTCTCGGGGATCGCGTGGCTGCTGATCGCCTGGATGGTGCTACGCCTGAACAGCACCTCGCTCACCACCGTCGGGGTGCTGCTGGGGGTGGTGTTCCTCCTGGCCGGGATCAACGAGGTCGGGGTGGCCACCCTGTCCACCGGCGGCTGGAAGATCTGGCACTACATCCTGGCCGTCATCTTCTTCCTGGGTGCGCTGTACGGCTTCATCCGGCCGGTCAACACCTTCTTCGCCCTCGCCTCGGTACTGGGGCTGATCCTGTTCTTGTACGGCGCGTTCGAGATCATCCAGGCCATCGCCTCGCGAGCGGTGAACCCTTATTGGTGGCTTGGCCTGATCATGGGGATCCTGCTGGTCCTGCTCGCGTTCTGGGTGTCGGGCTCGGACCGCGTGTACGCCCTGGGCCGGCGGACCTATCTGATCTTGTTCTGGGTCGGGTTCATGGCGTTGTTCAGGGGCATCTCCCAGATCTTCATGGCCTTCACCGTCCGCCATGCAGGACATGAGGCCGCGACCGCCCTCGGCGACGCCAGCCCCGGCTAACCACCGACCCATCGAGCCCGATGCCACGGCCCACTACCGTCGATACCCGCTCGCGAATCACGTCCGCCAAGGGCAGTTGACGAAGTCGTCCGCCGGACGCTGCGACTGTGCCAGAAGCACTAGCCGGTGCTGGCCTACGATCGAGCGCTGTTCGTAGCCGAGGATCAGGTCGCCGACCGCGGGGTGGCGGTAGGTCTTGGAGCCGTGGCGGGGCTTGAACACGTCCTGGTCGGTCCACCAGCGGCGGAAGTCGCCGTCGCGAGGACAGGTCACTGACCAACCGCGACAGGAGTTCGTCGTAGGGCCGGCGGCTCGCGACCAGGTGCAGCATGCCGACGATCTCGCGGCCGGTCTCGGGCCAGTCGACGCTGAGCATGCTCGCGATCTACGCGGCCACCGGGGGCGTCGAATTCTCCCTCCAGGCCTGGCTGCTCGCACGTCGTCGCCGTCGCCAGCTGAACAGGGCGGTCGCCGTTCCGAGCGCCGCCTGACCAACAAACACAGCGCGCCGACCTGGCCTCGGGTCGGCGCGCTGTGTTGCTGCGCCGGCCCGGCAGGCGACCAGGGATCCTCACTGGTGCGAAGCGTCGTACCGCGACCGATCGTGAAGACATGAGTGAACCAATGGCATACCCCCGGACCGGCGTGAGCGGCCGGGATCAGACACGCACGTTGTTCGCGCAGACCATGCAGTACGTCGCTATGACCACGGGACTTTTCGCCCTCGGGGCGTACCTCGGCCGCGACCTGCACGGTGGCGTCGGCATCATCGTCTTCATCGCCGCGTTCGGGGCCTTGATCGGCATGCAGTTCGCCGTCCGGAAGTCGACCGGCTGGACCGTTGGGCTCCTAGCCGCTTTCGGCCTGCTGATCGGACTGGCGGTCGCACCGACCCTCGCGTACTACGCCAGCGTCGACCCGAGCGCGCTGTGGGAGGCAGGTGGCGCGACCGCCCTCTTCGTCGCCGGATTCGGCGCCGCCGGATACGCCACTCGCCGCGACTTGTCGGCAATCGGGCGGATCAGCTCATGGGCTCTGATCGGCTTGATCGTGTTCGGCATCGTACTGATCTTCATCCAGATCCCAGGCGGAGCGCTGATCTACTCCGTCGTCGGGCTGGTGATCTTCGCCGGCCTGACCGCGTTCGACTTCCAGCGCCTCCGTCGCTCCACCGACCTCGCGTCGGCACCCCTGCTGGCCGCGTCGATCTTCCTCGACATCCTCAACGTCTTCCTGTTCTTCCTGCAACTCTTCACCCGCAACGGCCAGTCATGACGCCGGCCACGAGCCAATACAATCCTCAACTCGAAGATGTTCATGCTCCCACCCCCTGGTCCTGAGCCGCGCGATGACCGATGACACGGCGTGGAGGGACAGCCAATTCGCGTCGTTGCACAACTCACCCCACCGCCGCCAGCGATCCCGGCCTCACCGACAGGACGTGGGGCTGCTGACCGAAGCCGGACCCGACGGTGGGGCCTGGGCGTCCACGACAACACCAACGAGGAACTCGGCGCCCCCACCCAGATAGCAGACCTCGAGTCTCACGAGTGTTCGTAGCGGTAGCAGACATGTCGTCGCGTGCTCAGTTGAGGGCGGCCAGGCGGCGGGCGGTGGTCAGGCTCGCTGCGGCTCGCCGCAGGTGCTCGTAGGCATCACCCACGTCGGCGTCGGCCGCCTCGACGTACTGCCGCGGAGTGAGGCCGTCCGGGTTGTCCGGCTCGCCGCCAGGTCCCCACTTCGCCATGTCGCCATAGCGAGCCAGATCGAACGAACGCATCATCTGCGCAGCCGCGGACATGATGGTCCGGAGCGCGTGGATCTCCGACACCACCGCAGCCATGTCGAGGCTGTCGTGAGAGCGCCGTCGCCCGAGCTCGACGGCACGCACCAGCCCGGAGTACGCATCTTGTGCGGCTTCGTCTCGCAAGTCATCCTCGCTGCATGGACAGGTCGGAAGAAGAACGCGCGATCACCGACAAGCGGACTTGCGCAGGTTGATTGCGAGCCGGGTGGTCATCGTGGTCAGCAGAGCCTGCGGGTTCGCTACGACCGTGCGATCCGTCTGCCAGCGCAGCCAAGTCTCCTGGACGACGTCCTCGGCCTCGCTCGTACTGCCCAGCAGCCGGTGCGCGATCGCCATCAGCCGCGGCCGCAGCTCGACGAACGTCGCCAATGCCTCGTCGGGACCCGATAGTTCTTCCTTCACCCTTCCGGCCTTCCTGCACTTGGAAATGTCCTCCCTTCACGTTCCGTCGTCGGCGCCGCGATCGCGCCCCTGGCATGCCCGTAGTCGGGACAAGCAACGTGATCCGCCCCGACTACGGGAGCACTGTCGAAGTGCCCCTAGGCGGCCGCACCGAGGACCTCACCTACCCCACCTCGCATGTCCGCTTCCACCCAGGCGCTACAAAGCCCAGGTCAGGTGGCCTGGGCTTTGTGTGTCGGGCGGACGGCGTCAGTCGGTCGGTACGACGATGTGCTTGACGTCAGCCATGTAGCGGTTGGCGGCTGTGGCGGCCTGGTCCGGATTGCTGCCCTGTTCGCGGGCGACCATGTAGGCGGCGTACCAGTCCCACCAACCGTGTGGTGGTGCGACGGCTTCGAAGGCGCCGTGGTGCAGGGCGGTCTCCTGGAGGAGTTGTGACAGGGCCTCGACGTCCATGGCTAGATCCTTCCTGGGATCCGTTGGGTGACTTCCTGGAGGACCCAGCCGTTGCCGTCGGGATCGGTGAAGGACGCCTGGCTGGTGTAGGAGCGGCCCTCCGGATCGCGGCCAGGCTGGGGCGGCTGCCCGGGCGCGCCGTGCCAGATCTCGCTCACCTCGATGCCACGGCGGACGAGCTCGGCGCGCGCCGCTTCGATGTCCTCGACGACCACGATGAGTCGCTGCAGCGGTGCCGCACCGGCCGGGCCGAACTGGATCGAAGCCGGCGAGCCGGGCGGGGTGAACTGTACGGCGCGCAGCTTCTCGCTGATCGGGAGATCGATGTCGAGGCGCCATCCGAGTTGCTGGTAGAAGGCCTTCGCGCGGTCGAAATCGGTCACCGGGATCGGCGTGACCTCAAACCTCATCGGGGTCTTCGCAAGGTCCTGCCCCTCAGGCGGGGACGGGATGGTGAACTCGTTCGTGCTCATGGGTTTCTCCTTCGTGTTGTGAAATGGATTGGTTCAGGCGTGGCGAGTGGGACGAGTTCGCCGAGCCGGCGCTCGAGCTCGCTGTCCTGGCCGAGGCCGCGAGCGGCCAGGGCCGCCAGTCGAGCCTGGGTCGCCGGACCCCAGGAGCAGGACCTCGAGGGCCCGGCCGCGGATCGAGGTGATACTCACGACCGGCGCCCGGCTCAAGCGAGCCGTCAGGTCCAGCCAGGGATGCATCCCGGTCGGTCCAGGCGGCATCGAGACGGTCTTGGCGGGATCGCCCTCGGTGTCGTAGTGCGCGAGGAAGAACTCGCGGTTGCTGCTCGTGAAGACGACGACCGTGAGGTCCTCGTCGCGCTCGATCTCGCCCACGAGCTGCGACAGTTCCTCGACGGTCTGGGCGGTGATCGTGTTGATCGGGCCGTGGTCGAATGTGACGCGCCAGTACTGCGGCGTGATCCGCTCGACCGCCAGATGTGGGTTGTTCGTCATTGGTCCTCCTCCGATCTGGGTTACAACCACACTCCCGCCGTACCGGCGCCCTTGCACCAGTCAGGGACACTGGTCGGCACTGACTGGCCGGTACGGCGGAACCCGGCGGGCTGCTCAAGCGACCGAAGCCGGATGCGGGATCGACTTCTTGCGCGGCGCGAGCATCACGACCGAAGCAACGAGCACCCAGGCCCAGAACGGGGTGCTGTTGACGTAGACGACATCGAGAGCAGAGCGATCGCTGCCACGATTCGTCGGTTGTGGAGTCAACCTGGACGACATCTGCGTCGGCTTGATCTACCAGCCCTGCAGCGCGGCTCTGGAGAAGATCTTTCTCGCGTGCCCGGCGCACTCCGTAGAGTGAACGCCTCGCGGCCGTTGCGGGCCTTCCACCCACAGACCACTTGACCGCCCGCTGACCAACTCAACCTTTACTCACCTGAATCAGCGAGAACTGATGCACGGCTACACCATTCGATGCACCATCGCGACCTGCAGAAAGCGCAGTCAGAGGCAACTTCACGAGTCAGCGGCAATCGCCATCACCTCGAGCTGCACATCAGCGGTTTCGAGGTTCGAGTCTGTTCATTTTGCCGCTCACATCGTCAGATCTGAGCGGCGGGCCTCGCGATCCGGCGCCAACGCTCGCCGCCGCACCCCCGTGGACTCGCTGCTACGCGTCATCCAGGACTTGCCCCGCCGAGCGCGCGCCGGGATCTCGACCATCGCCAGGCGACGGGCTGCATCACGAGGGGAGAACTACGCGGTCCCGCGCCGTGCTCAGTCATCCACAGGAACGCAGGCCTAGTGACCCATCTCCCCGAACGTTGAGCACCCAGGGTGTCGTCAGCGGTCGAGGAGGTTTGGGTGGCGTTTGCGAAGGATCAGTGGACGAAGGCGGTCAGACGGCAAGGAGCTCCGCGCACGTCTGTATGACCTGGTGGTCTGGAAACCAGCACTCGCGACGGCTGCTGTCATCCAGCCACCCGTCAAGGACAAGCGAGGTCGCCGCCGCTGCAAGGCCGACCGCGCCGCCTACGAGGAACTGACGAGAGTCCTGGCCTGCTCTGAAGCATCGCACAGTACGCAGGAATCCCTTACAAGCAAGGCTATTTCAGCTCAGCAGAGGTCTTCCCCAGCAGCCTGCGGGCGACGATGAGTTGTTGGATTTGTTGGGTGCCCTCGAAGATGTCGAGGATTTTTGAGTCTCTGGACCACTTTTCGAGGAGTTGGTGTTCTGAGTAGCCGAGGGTGCTGGTCAGTTCGACGCAACGGAGGGTGATGTCGTTGGCGGTGCGGCCGGCCTTGGCTTTGGCCATCGAGGCTTGGAGGGAGTTCGGCTGACCGTTGTCGGCCATCCAGGCGGCCTGCAGCGTCAGCAGGTAGGCGGCTTCCCAGTCGGCCTCCATCGAGAGGTACGACGCGGCCGCGGCCGGCTGGAGGTGGACGGGGTGGTCGTAGTCGACCTCGACGCCTGCCTCCGCCAGCAACGAGCGGGTGAGTTCGAGCGAGGCACGCGCGCAGCCGACGGCCATCGCGGCGACCAGGGGGCGAGTGTTGTCGAAGGTCTGCATGACACCCGCGAACCCTTTGTCCGTGTCGATGTCAGGCGATCCCAGCAAGTTCGATCGGGGCACCCGGCAGTTCTCGAGACGGATCGTCGCAGTGTCCGACGCACGGATCCCGAGCTTGTGATCGAGCCGCTCCACCGACAGTCCCGGGGTGGCCTTCATGACCACGAAGGACTTGATCGCAGCGCGACCCAACGAGCGATCCAGAGTCGCCCACACCACGACGGCATCACACCGCCCACCAGCGGTCACGAAGATCTTCTCGCCATCCAGCACGTACGAGTCCCCGTCCAGCCGAGCCGTCGTCCGGATGTTCGCCGAGTCCGATCCACACCCCGGCTCGGTGATCGCCATCGCCGCCCACACACCGTCGAACCGACGCAACTGCTCCTCGGACGCGACGGACGCGATCGCCGAGTTGCCGAGTCCTTGCCGCGGCATCGACAGCAGCAGCCCGACATCGCCCCAGCACATCTCGATGATCGACAGCACCGACGACAGGTTCGATCCATTCACAACACCGTCCGCCGAAGCGGTACGGCGTACGCCGGAAGCACCCGCACCGGAACCGGTGCCCGAGGCACCTAATCCGTCGGCCATCGCCGCCAGCATGTCCAGCTCGACCGGATACTCGTGCTCGGCCAGGTCGTACCGGCGCGAGTTCGGCCGCAGCATCTCGGCCGCGACCTGGTGCGCCTGGTTCACGAAGGCACGGAACTTCCGGGGTGTCTCCAGGTTGATCATCAGACCAGCACCGCACCTTCCATCACGCCGATGGCTCGCAGGTCGCGGTACCACCGCTCCACCGGATGCTCCTTCACGAAGCCGTGCCCACCGAGCAGCTGTACGCCGTCCGTCCCGATCTGCATGCCCTTGTCCGTGCACAACCGCCGCGCCAGCGCGACCTCACGGGCGAACGGAAGCCCTTGCTCAGCACGCGATCCGGCCCGGTACGTGACCAGCCGCATCCCCTCCAGCTCGATCCCGATGTTCGCCACCATGAAGGCCACTGACTGCCGGTGGCTGATCGGCTCACCGAAGGCGGTCCGCTCGTTCACGTACGGCGTGACGTAGTCGAGCACCGCCTTCGCCGTACCGAGGGACAACGCACACCACCCGAGCCGGGACAGCCGGACGCACTCGGCATAGTCCTCGAACGTCCCCAGTTGCACGGCCGGCACGTCCTC
The DNA here is from genome assembly GCF_054073265.1 of Kribbella sp. CWNU-51. NCBI lineage: Bacteria > Bacillati > Actinomycetota > Actinomycetes > Propionibacteriales > Kribbellaceae > Kribbella > Kribbella sp. CWNU-51. The sequence goes on along the minus strand of NZ_JBSXMZ010000026.1, from coordinate 140,095 downwards.
CAGGATCACCCGGCTCAGCGACGCCGCCCGCAACCCCATCGACGGCTCGGCCTCGATCGTCACCCCGGGATGATCGGACTCCATCAGGAACAACGCCGGCCCGGACGACTCGACCTGCGCCGCGATCACGAACAACTCCGCCGAGGCGCCGCGCGGCACCAACGACTTCACGCCGTTCAACCGCCCGCCGGCCCAACGCGTCTGCAAGACAAAGGGATCGAAGAGCGGCCGAGGCTCGAGCAAAGCCAGCGCCGCCGCCGGCACGGACGAACCCGTGAAGGCCGGCAAGTACGTCGCCTGCTGCGTCTCATCGCCCCACAACGAGATCGCCGTACTCACGGCCGCCGGCGCCAGGCACGCGACCGCCTGACCCATGTCGCCATGCGCCATCGCCTCGGCCGCTAGTACGCCGGTCATCGCCGACCGCTCGGTCACGATGCCACCGAGCTCCTCCGGCACCTCGATCAGGCTTAGCCCGAGGTCGGCGGACGACGACAGCACACCGTCGTCAGTCACACAGGCCGTGTCAGCGGTTGCGGCCGCGGGACGCAGTACCTCCGCGGCGAACTCGCGGACGACCTCGACCACCATCTGCTGGTCCTCGGTCGGCGTCAGGTCGAACTTCCCCGTCCCGCGCGCCGACGGCAGCCGCGACGGCGCGGCGAGTTTCGACGCGGCGGCGAAACGCCGGCTGAGCGCGCCAGCCGTCCGGAAGCCGGTTTTGGTCGCCTCGAACACCACCCGCTCGGTCTGCTTCCGCAACCCGAACCGGTCGATCGTTCGCGACTTCGCCAGCCGGTTCAACCACGCGACCCCGACTCCGATCGCGTCCCGGCGCCCGCGAGTCCGCTCCTGAAGGCTCATACCGTAACTGTAAACCGAAGTTACAACCTGAGTCACGTGGGCCGTCCCACAGCCGGGTGAGATAGCCTGACCGCTCACCGAGTGGCTCGATCCAGGCTGGAGCAGGCAGTGGCGGTCAGCATGTCCGACGTCGCCCGCCACGCGGGTGTCTCGCAGCGCACCGTCTCCAACGTGGTCAACAACTACGTGCATGTCTCCCCCGCCACCCGCGCCCGCGTGCAGGCGAGCGTCGACGCCCTCGGCTACCGGCCGAACACCGCCGCCCGGCGACTCCGGACCGGCCGCACCGGCACGGTGACCCTGGCCGTCCCCACCTTCCGCGAGCGGTACTTCGCCGACCTCGCCGAAGCCGTCATCGCGGCAGCCCGGCGGCGAGGTACGACGGTTCTGGTCGAAACCACCGGCGGACACCACGAGACCGAGGTGGAACTGCTGCGCGGTGGCGTCGACGTCGTCACCGACGGCCTGATCATGAGCGCGGTGGCGCTGGGCCGCGCGGACGAGCACCGGCTGCGAGATCGCAAGTACCCCGTGGTCCTGGTCGGCGACCGCGAACCGGGCAGCGAGATCGACCACGTCGGCATCAAGAACCGCGAGGCAGCCCAGGCCGCGGTCTCCCAGTTGCTCGACTCCGGACGGCGACGGATCCTGCTGCTCGGCGCGAACCACGGACCCAAGCGGTCCTATCAGCTCCGCCGCCAGGGCTATCAGGCCGCACTGAAGAAGGCCGGAGCCGAGCTCGACCCTGACCTGCTGATCGACTGCGACTGGACGACGGCCGCAGCCGCCGACGCGATGACCGCAGTCCTGACCAGCGGAGCCCCCACACCCGACGGCATTTTCGCGATGAACGACTCGGCCGCCCTCGGCGCCATCCGGGCGCTCCTGCGTGCGGATGTCGACGTACCAGGTGAGATGTCGGTTATCGGCTTCGACGACATCGTCGAGTCGAGTCTGTCCACGCCGTCACTCAGCACGGTCGCGCCGCTGCTCGACGACCTCGCGGGCATGGCGCTGGACCTGCTCGAGGAACAGCTTGGCGCGGACGAGTCGCGGGTTCCCCAGCACCGGATGGCCGGCTACGAGCTGCGCCTCCGCGAGAGTACCGCCGTCTAAAGCCGAAGGGCCACAACGTCTTGTTGCCAGTATTTGCTACGTAGTAAATTCCGGTGACCATGACACGTACAGCCCTCGCCCCTGTGTTCACCGGAGACGGCCGCATCGAGTTCGCGGACCACTCCTACCCCGACCCCGGTCCCGGCCAGCTCCTGCTCGCCGTCCAGGCCAACGCCATCTGCGGCACCGACCGCGACCAGTACTTCGGCGGCTCCGGCGTCGTACCCGGCCACGAAGCCGCCGGCACCGTGCTCGTCGCCGGCGAAGGCACCAGCGTCCCGGCCGGTACTCGCGGCGCCGTGTTCCTGATGGACTACTGCGGCGAGTGCCGCAGCTGCTTGCTCGGCGCAACCAATCAGTGCCTGGCCAAACGGGCGGACATGGGCTTCACCCACGACGGCGGCTACGGCCCGTTCGAGCTCGTGCACGAGACGAACTTCTTCCCGATCAGCGACGACATCGAGATCGGCACCGCGACCATGCTGCTGGACGTGATGGGCACCAGCAGCCACGCCCTCGGCCGCGCGGCCCTGATCCGGCCGGACATAGAGAGCGTCTACATCGCCGGCGCCGGGCCGATCGGGCTCGGCCTCGCGGTGATGAGCAGGCTCCGGTACGGCGCCGACGTCCCGGTGTACATCTCCGACATCGCCCGCTGGCGCCTCGACTTCGCCGAGTCGTTCGGAGCCATCCCAGTACTCGCGGATGACGTCGGAGCGGCGGGGAGCCCCGACATCGCGTTCGACTCGTCCGGCAAGGAGGTCGCCCGCCGCGCCGCCCTGGACATCCTCGGCCGACGCGGCGCGCTCATCTGCGTCGGTCATGGCGAGACGGTCACCATCGACGTGTCGAGGGACCTGATCGCACCCGAGCACGCGATCCTCGGCAGCGAGTACTTCCGGTACGACGAGATGGCCGGCAACCTCGCCCTCCTGCAGGCCAACCAGGAGCTGATCGGCCGGGTGATCAGTCACCGCTTCCCGGTCGCCGACATCGGCGAGGCGTTCCGGCTGTTCCTGTCCGGCGAGAGCGGCAAGGTCATCGTCACCCAGGACGCCGCCTCATGACCGAGCGACTCCGCGTCGCGGTGGTCGGCGCCGGCGGCTGGGGCGAACAGCACGCGCGCATCTTCTCCCGCCGCGAGGACACCGAGCTGTGCGCGGTCGCCGGACGCACGCCCGAGCGGACCCGGGCCCGAGCCGAGCGGTACGGCGCCACGCCGTACACCGATCTCGACCTCATGCTGCATCACGAGCAACCGGACCTGATCACCGTCTGCCTGCCGAACGAGGGCCATTACGACGTCACGCTGAAGCTGGTGCGCACCGGCGTACCGCTGCTGGTCGAGAAGCCGCTCGTCTTCAACCTCACCGAGGCCGACACCCTGCTCGCCGAAGCCGGTGACCGCTTCTTCGCCATCAACTTCAACCACCGGTACGCCGAACCCGTCCAGCGGGCGAAGGCGCTGATCGACGCGGGCGAGCTCGGTGAGCCGGTGTTCGCGACCTGGCGGTTCGGCGGCGAGGCCAACCACGGCAACTCGCCGCACGCCAACCTGATCGAGACCCAGTGCCACGGCTTCGACATGCTCGAGCATCTGGTCGGCCCCATCTCCACTGTCTCCGCACACATGACCGACAAGACGTACGGCGCGTTCAGCACCATCGCACTGGCGCTGGACTTCGAGAACCGTGCGGTCGGCACGATGCTCGGCAGCTACGACTCGTCGTACGCCTATCCCGACACGCAACGCGTGGAGATCAACGGCACCGAGGGTCGTCTGGTCATCCACGACACCGTCCGCGCCCTGACGTTCTCGCGCGCCGGAGACGATGTCGAACATCGCTGGCACTCCGGCTACTTCGACGACGAGGCCCGCTACTTCGCCGGCACGTTCGACCGCCACGTCGACGCGATCCTCGACGCCCTCCGTGCCGGCGGCGCGCCACCGATCCACGCCCGGGCCGGCCGCCGCGCACTCGGGCTCGCCCTGGCCGCGATCGAGTCCCACGAGACCGGCAGGCGCATTGCCGCCGAGATCGACCGGCGGCTGCGCGCCGAGCCACCGGCCCGGGTCGCCGACCGGCTCATCCCGTGATCGCGTCGGCCTTCGCCTGCAGGTAGCGCTGCTCCGGGAGGCTCGTCGTACGGCGGGCCGCGGCCAGGTAGTGCTCGTGCGCCTTCGCCAACTCCCCCGCGCGCTCGTAGAGATGCGCCCGGACGGCGTCCAGCCGGTGGGTCTCGGTGATGTTCTTGTCATCGTCGAGCGTGGCCAGCAGGTCCAGCCCGGCCTGTGGTCCCTCGACCTGGGCGAGTGCGATCGCGCGGTTGAGCGTCACCATCGGGTTCGGCGTGAGCTTCTCCAGCAGCAGGTACAGCGACAGGATCTGCGGCCAGTCGGTTGCCTCGGCGCTCGGCGCCTCGGCATGGATCGCCGCGATCGCCGCCTGCAGCTGGTACGGGCCGACAGCACCCCGCGCCAGCGTGCTCAGGATCAGCGCCGCGCCTTCCTCGATCTGCTCGCGGTCCCACAGCGTGCGGTCCTGGTCGTCGATCGGGATCAGGCCACCGTCCGCGGTGGTGCGCGCCCGCCGCCGGGAGTCCGTCAGCAACATCAACGCCAGCAGACCTGCGACCTCGCCGTCGTCCGGCAGCGCCGAGCGCAGCATCCGGGCCAGCCGGATCGCCTCGGCGGTCAGCTCGACCCGCTGCAGTTCCTCGCCCGAACTCGCCGTGTATCCCTCGTTGAAGATCAGGTACAGGACCTGCAGCACGACTCGCAGCCGGTCGGCGCGCTCGTCCTCGGGCGGCATGACGAACCGGCTGCCGGCCGCCTTGATGCTCTTCTTGGCCCGGCTGATCCGCGGCGCCATCGTTGCCTCCGGCACCATGAACGCGCGGGCGATCTCGGCCGTGGTCAGACCGCCGACCGCCCGCAGCGTCAGCGCGACCTGCGACGCCGGCGTGACCGCCGGATGACAGCAGAGGAAGAGCAGGGTCAGCGTGTCGTCAGCATCCGGTGGGGAGTCGACATCGGCGCCCGGGGCAACCAGTTCCTCCGGGCCGGCCATCGCCGCGACGGTGTCCTCCCGACGACGCCGCGCGCTCTCACTGCGGAACTGGTCGGTCAGTCGCCGGGACGCGACCGTGATCAGCCAGCCGCGTGGATTCGCCGGTACGCCGTCGGCCGGCCACTGCGTCGCGGCCGCCAGCAACGCCTCCTGTACGGCGTCCTCACACAGATCGAACTGCCCGTACCGCCGGGCCAGGAAGCCCAGCACCTGGGGCGCGAGCTCCCGCAGCAGCCCTTCCACCTGACTCATCCCACACCTCCCAGCTGCACCTTACGCATCAGGCGTACGACCAGCCGGTCCAGCCGTCGACGTGGATCGTGATCACCGGCCCACGCGGCGGATCTCCCGCATACTGCGGATACTTCGCGGTCAGCAGCTCGATCGCGGCGGGCTCGTCGGCCTGAACCCGGGCGATCCCGTCGAGTCGTACCCACCACAGATGCGTCCAGTCCTCGTCGTACTCGTCGACCAGGACGGCGACCCGCTCGTTCGCCGCGATGTTGCGCAACCGCTTCAGATCGGTCGTCGTCTTCGGCTTCTGATCGATCCCGACGAACACGAGGTCGCCATGCACCGCGTACGTCACCGGCACGACGTGCGGCCGCAGATCGTCGCCCACCGTCGCCAACCGCCCCACCCGCGCAGCAGCCACCCGCGCCCTACAGCTCGCCTCATCCAGTCGCACCCTCCGACCCTAACCACCCATCCCCCACCACCCCACCCCCGCCGCCGCCCCACCGCCCGTGCTCGGCGCCGGGGGTTGCGCCCGGCCCCGGCCAGTCCGGGGAGGGTTTTACCCCCGTGAAGGGACATTTCCCTCCCCAGTCCACCCACCTCCCCGACCCCCACAAACAATCCACAACCACAGCCCGCCGTGCCGACGGCCGAGCCCATACATCACCCCGCCGGATCACACCCACAGATCCAGCAGAAGAGCCTCAAATGGTTCGGCGGCAGGGGTCGGGTGCGCGGTCGGCGGGGTCAACGTTGGAGGTAGCGGAGGGTGGCGGTGGGGAGGGTGCGGATGAGGGGGCCGATGAGCGAGGCGTCGCGGAGGGCGGTGCGGGCGGCCAGGTGGCCGCAGGCGCCGTGGACGCCGCCACCGGGGTGGATCGCCGAGCTGCCGAGGTAGAGGCCGGTCACGAAGGTGCGCGGACTGCCAAGGCCGATGGTCGGGCGGAAGACGAGCTGCTGGTGGAGTTGCATGGTGCCGCCACCAACCGCGCCGAGGCCGAGAGCGGCGTTGCCTGACTCCAGCTCCGAAGGACGCTGTAGATCGCGGGAGAGGATCAGGTCCGTGAAGCCGGGGGCGAACCGTTCGATGGCGCGTTCCATCCGGCCGGCCAGCTTGCCCGCCGACTCGTCGTCCGCGAGTCCGCGCGGCAGATGCGAGTACGCCCACACCGCCTCGGTGCCGGCGGGTGAGCGGGTCGGGTCGGACTTGGTGGTCTGGCCGATCAGCAGGAAAGGCTGCGACGGCAGCCGACCGGTGTCGAGGTCGGCCGAGAGGTGGACGAGATCGTCCGCGGTCCCGCTCAGATGGACGACGCCGGCCGATCGCGCCTCCGACGACTTCCACGGGATCGAGCCACTCAGCCGGAAGTTCAGCTTGACCGTCGGATAGTCCCACTCGAACCGCTCGTCCAGGTCCCGCCGCAGGCCCGCCGGAATCGTTGCATCCGGCAACAACGAGCGGTAGAGCACCGGCGCGGACGTGTCGGCGATGACGGCCCGGCTCACCGCGACAGTCTCCCCCGACGCCGTGCGTACGCCGGTCACCCGTCCGGAGGACACGTCGATCCCGGCGACCGGCGTACCGGAGACGAGCAGGGCTCCGGCGCGTTCGGCCCGGCGGACCAAGGCGCCCGACAAGGATGACGACCCGCCGGCGGCGACCGGGAAGCCGACGTCCTGGGCCAGCATCGCGAGCAGCCAGCCCATCGTGCCGCTGACGCTGCCCGACATCGGCGCGTCGGAGTGCATGGCGTTACCCGCGAGCACCGCCGCGCCGCGCGGACCGGCGAACAGTTCCTGGCCCATCCGATGCATCGGCATCGCCATGAACCGCGCGAACCGCAGCAACTCCCCCGCGGACCCCAGCTTGCGCACGAGCTGGACCCCGGGCACGACCGGCGGCCACGAGGTGAGCAGTGACTTCAGCAGCGGCTCACGGATCGCGACGTACTGCTGATACAGCCGCAACCATGCGTCACCGTCACCCGGGTCGTCGGCTCCGACCGACTTCGCGGTGCCCTCAGGATCCGGGTGGACCGCGACCGACGTACCGTCCTCCGCGTCGAGCAGATGCACCAGCGGTAACGGCGCGTGCGCCCATTTGAGTCCGAACTTCTCCAGTTCCAGCGCCCGGATCACCGGTGAGGCCACGCCGAGGGGGTAGTTCGAACTGAAACGATCACTGATCCAGCCGTCGTCCTCGACCGACCGGACCGCGCCGCCGAAGGTCTCCGCGGCCTCCAGGACCAGCACGTCCCAGCCCGCGTCGGCGAGGGCGATCGCGCTCACCAGCCCGTTGGGCCCCGACCCGATCACCACGGCATCAACACTGCGCGGCAGCATGCCTACGACCTTAACTCGATCTCCCGCATCAGGGTGGTGACCTCGCGGGCGCGCCCGACCATCGCCGGATCGACCATCCGGCCGTCCGCCAGCACGATGACGCCACCCTCCGCGACCCCGGCCTTCTCCACCGCGGCGAGCAGAGCCTCGGCCTCGGCGATCTGTCCGGCGGTCGGCGTGAAGCACTCCACGATCGTCGCCAGTTGCCGCGGGTGGATCGCCGTACGGCCGACGAACCCGAGCGCGCGACCTTCCAGACAGGACGCGCGCAGGCCTTCCTCGTCGTTCACCCGCGGGAACACCGACATCATCGGCGCGCCAAGACCGGCGGCCCGGGACGCCGACACCAGCCGCCCGCGCGCCCACGCCAGTCCCGCCGGTCCGTCCACGCCCAACGCACTGGACAGATCCACCTCGCCGAGCGCGACCGCGACCACTCGCGGATCCGCGGTGGCGATCTCGAACGCCTTCTCCAGCCCGAGCGGCGACTCGATCAGCGCGGTGATCCTTGCCGACGGCACCTGTTCCAGGACGGCCCGCACATCGGCCGCGCTCTCCACCTTCGGCAGCCGGATCCGCACCGACGGTACGGCGGCCACCGCGGCCAGATCGTCCTCGATCCACGGCGTCCCCGGCGCATTCACCCGGACTTCCACCGGTCCGTGGGCGTTCGCGGCGATCCACGCGACCGCCCAGCCGCGCGCGCCCGCCTTGTCGTCGACCGGTACGGCGTCCTCCAGGTCGAACACCACCACATCGGGGCCCGCGGCAACCGCCTTCGCGAACCGGTCCGGCCGGTTGGCCGGAACATACAGTGCCGTCAGCACCTAACGCCCCCTCAAGCGAACGGGTCAGACCACGCCCGCGGCCCGCAACGCTGCGAGCTGCTCCGGCGTGACACCGATCTCGGCGAGCACCTCGTCGGTGTTCGCGCCATGCGGCCGGCCGGCCCACCGAATCGACCCCGGCGATTCGGACAGCCGGAACAGCACGTTCTGCATCTGCACGGGACCGCCGAGCTCGTCGTCGTCCACGGCCACGATCGTGCCGAGAGCGGCGTACTGCGGGTCGGTCATGATGCCGCGGATGTCGTGCACCGGGCCGACCGCGGCCTCGGCCTTCTCGAACTCGGCCATCACCTCGTCCAGCGGCCGCGCCGCGATCCACGACCCGACCGCCGCGTCCAATTCGTCGGCGTGCTGGGCACGCTCCCGCCCGGTCGCGAACCACGGCTGTGCGACCATATCGGCCCTGCCGACCAACGTGACCACCCGCTCGGCGATGCTCTGCGAGCTCGTGGACACCGCGACCCAGCGCCCGTCCGCGGTCTGGTAGACGTTGCGCGGCGCGTTGTTCGACGAGCGGTTCCCGAGCCGGGGCTGGACGTATCCGGTCTGCTGGTACGCCGTGATCCCGCCACCCAGCATCATCAGGATCGGCTCGATGATCGCCATATCGATCACCTGCCCGGCCCCGGACCGATCTCGCTCGCGCAGCGCGACCAGCACCGCGTACGCCGTCGCGAGCGCGGTGATCCCGTCCGCCAGCCCGAACGGCGGCAGCGTCGGCGGCCCGTCCGGCTCACCGGTGACCGCCGCGAACCCGCTCATGGCCTCCGCCAGTGACCCGAACCCGGGCCGGCCCGACCACGGTCCGACCTGACCGAACGCGGTCACCCGGGCGATCACCAGCCGCGGGTTCGCGTCGAGCAATACGTCGGGCCCGAGACCCCAGCGCTCCAAGGTCCCCGGCCGGAAGTTCTCGACGAGGACATCGTGCGAGCGAACCAGTTCGAGGAACACCTCGCGACCGCGGGACAGGTCGAGGGTCGCGAGCCGCTTGTTCCGGCCGAGGGTCTTGAACCACAGCCCGACGCCGTCCTTCGAGGCGCCGTGCGTCCGCGCGGCATCCGGCCGGGACGGATGCTCGATCTTCGTGACCTCGGCCCCGAAGTCACCCAGGAACGTCGCCGCCAGCGGTCCCGCGAACAGCGTCGCCGCCTCGAGCACCTTCACACCGTCGAGCGGAGCAGACCTCATCCCGCGCACCTGAAACCGATGGTCTCGGAGCGATCGAGACCGCCACCGGTCAGCACCAGCTTGAAGCTCACGTCCGGCTCCTGCGGCCCACCGTCGGCGTACCAATCGGAGCCCTCGGCAACATAGTGCGAACCGCCCTTGAGAAGGCAGAACCGGCTGCGCCCGTCGCGATGCTCGCTCTCGGTCAGGTTCCACACCAGCGGTTCCAAGCGGGCAAAGCCAACCAGCCGAGCCGCGACCTGCCACTCGTCCTCGGTCGGCAACCGCCCGCCGCGCCACACCGCGTACGCCCGCGCGTCCGGCAGATCGACGTACGTCACCGGGTGCTCCTCGGTCCCGGCGACGGGCGCACCATCCACCCAGTGCTGCAGGAACCGGTTGGCGATCCGCGGCCGGTACCCGGTCGCGGCCAGGAAGTCGGCGTACTGCGCGTTCGTCACCTCGCTGATCGCGACCGAGATCCCCGGCAGCGACACCTCACGCTTGACCGTCCGGACGTCGTGCAGCCGGGGCGGCAGCGGCTTCCACTCCTCCACGTACGGCGCCTGGTCGTACAACCCGGTCTCGCGCCGCCGGTGCCGGACGGTCAGCTCCCGCTCCCCCGCCGGTACGACGACCACCGGGCCGAGGGACGCGTCACCGGAGACGGCCGGGACCGCGACCCGCTCGGCCGGTGCCATCGGAAACGCCGAGTCCTTCACGTGCGGCCGCGGCATCGTGCCCAGCCGGCGCGCGGTCGCCCGGCAGGACGAGCCCGCGGTAGCGCCGACCCGGATGATCCCGGCGACGCCACGCCCCGGCACGACCAGGTGGACGCCGTCGTCGTCCGAGGTGATCGGCACCCCGGACGTCACGTCGTACCAGTCGCCGACCTGGTCCTCCGAGCGCAGCACGATGCCCTCGAAGTCCTCCTCGTCGCGGTTGATCAGCGTCCAGAAGGTGATGTCGGCCAGGTCGAACCGCGAACCGTAGACACCGTGCTCCCGGGCCTTGTCCGGGATCTCCGGGGTCAGCTGGATCCAGTCGCCGTTGATCAGCACCGGCGCGAACGCGCGCTGCGCGGCGACCATCCGGCGCAGGGTCGCGCGGTCGCGGGCGTTCCAGCCGACCCAGGCGGAGAACACCGACTCCCAGACCAGCATGCCGACGCCGTTGACCCAGGCGGACTGCAGCTCGTCGCTGTGGTCCCGGTTCCACCGGCGGGTGTGGTGCATCATGTGCCGGCGCTCGAACAGATGCGCGCGCAGGACCCCCGGCGTGTGCGTGTCGGCGAACCACTGCGCCCAGGACAGCGCATGATCCCCGATCCTTGCCATCGGCAACCGTGACTCGCCCTCGAGGGCGATCGCCGGATTCGCCGCACGCAGCGCACGGGTGAAGGCCGGGTCGCCCTCCTTCAAGGTGTCCAGGAAGACGCCATCGACGGCGTAGTCGGTCACCAGCGCGGCGAACTCCTCGGCGTCCGGCCGGGCCGCTCGCCGGGTGCCGACGTCCCACGGGTTGTAGTCGAAGAAGACCTTCAAACCGAGCCGGTGCAGATCGTCGATCAGCTCCCGCAGCCCCGGCACGTCCCGGTAGAAGTCGAACTGGTTGCGCGAGTCGATCCCGATCACCGGATACGCGTGCCACAGCACGACCGCGTCGTACCCACCGAAGTCGTCGACGCCGTGCTGGACGAACTTGTCCGGCGTGAACGTCCCGGTCTCCACGTCGTACAGCTGGTCGTCCCAGAGCCAGACGAGCGCCACCGAGTACGCCGTCTGGGTCCACTCCCGACCGGGGACCTCGTAGTGCGAGCCGTCGTACGGCGTGCGCTCGTAGGCGCTGGCGAGCCACTCGGCGAGCCTGGCCCGCCATCGCGGCAGGTCGGCCGGGTCGTCCGGCGCGCCGAGGATCTTGGCGTCGTCGAGAAAGGACGGGTCGACCCGGAGGCCCAGATCCACTATGGCGGGTAGATCGATCGGCCGCGGCTCGAGCGGGTTCACAGGTACACCTCCGCATAACGCGCGTCGATTGCATCCCCGTGAGGCACCGAGGGAATCGCCCCCGCCGCCTGAACACTCAATGAAGCAGCAACGGTAGCGCGTCGGACCGCATTCGTCAGGTCGCTGGTCGTGATCGCACCGGTAGCTGACACGGAAGCCAATGTTGCCGCGAGCACCCCACAGAACGTGTCGCCCGCGGCCGTGGTGTCGACCACGTCGACCGGTACGCCGGGCACCTCGATCTCGTCGTCACCGCGGGTCAGGATCACCGCGCCGGCCGCACCCAGCGTGACGACCGCGGCCGGCACCTTCTTCAGGAGCGCGGAGCGGTCCGCGCCGGCGATCGCCTCGGCCTCGGTCTCGTTCACCACCAGCAGGTCGACGCCGGCCAGCAACTCGTCCGGCAACTCGGCGGCCGGGGCTGCGTTGAGGATGAAGTACGAGCTCGCCGCGGCCGCCGCCTGGACGGTTGCGAACGGGATCTCCAACTGGGCAAGAACGATCTTCGCCGCACCGACGACCGCTGTCGCGGCCGCGGACAAGGACAGTTCGCCGTTCGCACCGGGGGCGACGACGATCGAGTTCTCGCCGCTGTCGTCGACCGTGATGATCGCCGTACCGGTCGGGGTCGCCGTGGCCGAGACCAGGGAGAGGTCGACGCCGGAGCTGCCGAGGGCGTCCCGGAGCAGGGCACCGCCGTCGTCGTCGCCAAGAGCGGCGACCATCGCCGTGCGTGCACCGGCCCGCGCGGACGCGACCGCCTGGTTGGCGCCCTTGCCGCCCGGCCCTCGGGTCATGACTCCCGCGAGCACCGTTTCGCCGGGGCGCGGGATCCGCCGGACCGGGAGCACCAGGTCCACGTTCGCGCTACCCACAACGACAACCTCAGGCTCCACCCCGGGCCACCTCCACAGTCCGTCGTGCCAGCTCGGTGATCGCGATCTGGTCCATTCCCGGAAGGCTCGTGGCGATCCGGTTCGCAAGTGGTGTGGACCACTCTGCCGGAACTCCGCGCACCGCGCCAAACACCGCACCAACGGTCGCGCCGACCGAGTCGGTGTCCCACCCACCCATCACCGAACGCCCGACCGCGGAGGCGAAGTCCGGGGCAGTCAGCGCGTAGGCGGTGAGCGCGGTGTTGTTGACCGCGTGCACCCAGTGCAGGTCGCCGTACTCCACGTGCAGGGCGTCGAGCGCGTCGTCCAACTGGACGTCCTCGAGTGCCAGCCCGAACCGGACGGCCCGTGCGATCGCCCCGTCGGGGCTCACCACATCGAGACCGGCGGCGGCGACTTCGCGTGGCGAGTCCAGCACCAGCGCGGCGGCCGACATCGCGGCGACCCAGAGCGCGCCGTCGACACCGGCACCGGTGTGGCTCAGCCGGGCGTCGACCAGTGCGAGCCGAGCCGCGGCCGAGCGGTCTCCAGGATGCGCCCAGCCGTAGGCGTCGGTCCGGATCTGCGCGCCGATCCACTCGCGGAACGGATTGCCGACCAGCGCGGCCCGCGCGGGTTCGACGCCGTCGAGAAGGTTGCGGTAGGCAACACGTTCGGCGGTGAACACGCGTCCGGCCGGAAGGTCGTTCAGCCACGCCTGCGCCACGTCCTCGGTGGTCAGCTCCGACCCGTGCCGCTCCAGCAGCTGCAACGCCAGGATCGCGAAGTTGAGGTCGTCGTCCTCGGGCATCCCGTCGATGACCTCGCGCAGGCTGGTCGGCTTCGACCGCCGGTTCCACGGCCAGCGTCGCTGCACCTCGTCCGGTACGCCGATGGCGGTGATGTACTGCGTCAGCGGCCACTGGCCCGACGTCTCCAGGATCTCCCGGATGCCTTCGCGCGGGATCTTCTCCACCACCTTGCCGAGCAGATTCCCGGCCGCGCGGCCGAGCCAGGCGTCGAGCGTCCGCTGCTCGAGGTCGACCGGCTGACCGAGCGACGGCAGGACGGGGATCTCCGGCTCGTGCCAGGCCGCCGTCCGCGCGTCCAGCTCGTCGAGCAGCTCCCTGGCCAGTGCCCGCAGCTCAGCTGGGGCCGGCTCGTCGGTGGCGCCCGACGCCGGGGCGTCCGTCGTGCCGCCCGCGGTCAGCCAACGTGCCTGGACGTCGGTGACGTCGACACCTTCGGACCGGGATTGGACCAGTTGGTGCGGCAGCAAGTCCTCCGGCTGCACCCAGGTCAGTCTCATCGGGCTTCTTCCTTCCCCTGTTGCGCCAGGCGAAACACACACCTGGTTAGTCGTCTCACCACAACCTGATACTGCCTGCCATGGCTACTCGCCGCAGCTTCCTCACCGCGACCGGCGCCGCCGCCGCGCTCGCGCTCACCGGCAACCTCCCTGATCTCGTTGCGACAGCAATACCGCATCGCACCGACAAGCGGCCGCTGTTCACGCTCGGCGTCGCCTCGGGCGATCCGCTCTCCGACGCCGTGGTGATCTGGACCCGCCTCGCGCCGGGTCCGCTCGAACCGTTCGGCGGGATGGACGACCGCGCGGTGGACGTCGAGTGGGAGGTCGCCGAGGACGAAGCGTTCCGCAGAGTGGTACGCCGAGGCACCGCCCGCGCCCGTCCGGAGTACGCCCACACGGTGCACGTCGACGTACGCGGACTGCGTCCTTGGCGGCACTACTTCTACCGCTTCCGCGCGGCCGGGCAGATCAGTCCGGTCGGCCGGACGCGGACCGCGCCGGCACCGGCGGACCAGCCCGCGGTGACGATGGCGGTCGCGTCCTGCCAGGCCTTCTACGATGGCTTCTACACCGCGTATCAGGACGTCGTACGCAGAGACCACGACGTCGTCCTGTTCCTCGGCGACTACATCTATGAGGTCGGCATCGGTCCGACCGCCGGCGTCCGCAACCAGACCGTCCCGGTCGACTTCGCCGGCGAGATCTTCACGCTGGACGAGTACCGGGCGCGCTATGCACTGCACAAGACCGACCCCGACTTGTCCCGGCAGCAGTTCTCCAGCTACCTGCCCGTCGATCAGCTCGTCACCGCTCCACTCGAGATCACCGTCCCGCGCGGAACCACGCCCGCGACGCACACCGTCGACCTGAGCGTCGGCCGCGAGCACCTGAAGGTACCGGTCGCGATCAAGCCCGTCCCGCAGCGGGACGACGTGCTGCTCGGAGAGCAGGCGGTCGCGTCCTCCACCAACGGCGACATGCGGTTGTGCGGTGGCGTCGACGGCAACTCCGACTCCGCGCAGTGGGGTGCCAGCGGCTGGCACGACTCCACCAAGGGCGCCTTCCCGGATACGTACGGCGTCGACTTCCTCCAGCCGACGATGATCGGCCGAGTCGTCCTCCAGACCCTCGACTCGGCCCGCTACCCGGCGGCCGTGATGGGCATCCGCGACTTCGACATCCAGGTCCGCACGGGCGACACCTGGACGACGGTCGGCGAGGTCCGCGGCAACGTGCTCGGCAAGGTCACCGTGACCTTCGGGCCCCGCGCGGTGGACGCGGTCCAACTCGTCAGCCGCGACTCCAACGACCATGGCTACTCGCGGATCGTGGAGCTCGAGGCGTACGGCAGCTGACATCAGACCAGGGCATCCAACGCGGCCACGCGCCAGGCCCACCGCTCGGCGTCGGCCGCGCGGATGTCCAGGGCCACCGAGGCCATCACGCGACCCGGCTCCACCAGATCGGTCTTGCTGGCCGCGGCGATGTCGGCCGCCCAGTCTGCGGGTACGCCGCTCAGTCCGCTGAGGGCACCCGTGATCGCGCCGGCCATCGACGCGATCGAGTCGGCGTCCCGGCCGTAGTTCGTGCCGCCCAGGACAGCCCGGCGTACGTCGCCTTCGGACACGAGCACGAAGCCGAGGGCCACCGGCAGTTCCTCGATCGCCTTCGTCCGGCTCGGCCGCCGCGCGTCCATCGACTGGTCGCGATAGTCCGGGCCGACCGTGTCGTAGGGCTCGATCGCCTGGCGGAGCAGGGGAATCGCCTGCTCCCACTCGGTGACGCCGTCGGCCGCCGCGGCAACCGCCTCGACGGCCCTCCGAGTGCCGTCCTTGGCCAGTGCCAGCGCCGCGCCGACCGCCGAGGCGGCCGTTGCGCCCGGCGCCATCGCGGCGGCGACGGCGGCCGCGAACACCCCGGCCGCCTCCCGCCCGTAGCTCGACTGATGCGCACCCGCGAGCTCGATCGCCTCGGCGTACGCACCCTCCGGGTCGCCAGCGTTGGCGATGCCGACCGGTGCCACGTACATCGCCGCACCACAGTTGACGATGTTGCCGACGCCGGCCTCGCGCGGATCGACGTGCCCGTAGTGCAACCGGGCGACCAGCCACTTCTCGGCCAGGAACACCCGCTGCAGCAGCAGCGCCTCGGTCTCCAGCTCGGGCACCCACCGGGGCCCGGTCAGCATCTTCGGGACCAGCGACTCGGCGATCGCGTACGCGTCCAGGTGGGTACGGCGTTCGTCGTACACCTCGACCAGGGCGTGCGTCATCAACGTGTCGTCGGTGATGTGCCCGTCGCCCTTGTGGTACGGCGCGATCGGGCGCGCGGTGCGCCAGTCGTCGTACCACGGGCCGACGATGCCGGTCACCCAGCCGCCGTGCCGCTCCCGGATCGCCGCCGGGGTCCAGCCCTCGACGGCCCCACCGATCGCGTCACCGACCGCGGAGCCGACGAGGGCACCTGTCGCCTTCTGTTCCAGCGCGGTACTGATTCCTTCCGGCGTCACTGGTTGACCTGACCCCATCCATCACTCAGCTTCTTGCCCAGGGTCGCCAGGTCGGTCTTGTTCGCCAGGAACTCCTGGAGCGCCGGCGTCGCGATCTGGTCCTTCCACTTCGGGTAGTTCTCGACGCTCTGGAACGGCGCCTTGGTCAGATCGTTGCCGCTGGCCAACGTCTGCTCCCAGCCGTTCTTGCCGCCGGTCGACTTCAGGATCGCGTCCCGGGCCGCCTGGGTGGCCGGGATCAGCCAGTCACCCTGGCCGACGGCGGCCAGGTTCTCGGCCTTCATGAAGTAGTCGATGAACTGCGCCGACTGCTTGATGTGCTTGCCCTCGGCCGGCGCCGACAGGGTCTGCGGGTTCGCGGCTTGCTTGGTGCCGGTGCCCTTCAGCGGCGGCAGCACCTCCCACTGGAAGCCCTTCGGCGCCTCCTCCAGGATCTGCTGCGCGGTGAAGTTGCCGCCGACAACCATCGCGTACTTGCCGGCGTAGAACCCGGGCAGGACGTCGGAGCTGCTCTGGGTCAGCGAGGTCGGGTCGATCGACTTGTCGTCGTACGCCATCGCGTGGATCCGCTTCGGCACCTCGAGCTCGGGGTCGCCGATCTTCGCCGTCGCGTCCTTGCCGGTGCCCTCGAAGAACTGCGCGTCGAAGTTCATGCCCAGGTTCAGCACTGTTGCGGTCGGGCTCTTCAGGCCCCAGCCCAGGCCGTGCTTGCCGCCGGCGGTCAGCTTCTTCGCGTCCGCGGCCAGGTCGTCCCAGCTGAGCGAGTCACCGGTAGCCGTGATCCCGGCCGTCTTGAGGGCAGCCGAGTTGGCGAACACGACGTACGACTGCAGGAGTGTCGGAGCGGCGTACACCTTGCCGTCGCTCGACACGGTGTCCCAGACGCCTTGGGAGACGGCATCCTTGGTCTCCTGGCTCAGGTACGGCGAGAGGTCCGCCAAGTAGCCCTGGTTGATGAAGCCGGTGATGTCGGCGGACTCGTCGTGGATGATGTCCGGCGCGGTCCCACCCTGGAACTGGGTGACCAGCTGGTCGTGCACCGAGTCCCAGCTGCCCTGGACGTACTCGACCTGGATGTTCGGGTTGGCGGCGTTCCAGTCCGCGACGATCTTCTTGGTCGCGGCGACTGTGGTCTTCTGGAAGGCGAGACTCTGGAACTTCAGCGTCACCTTCTCGGTCGAGGACCCCGAGTCACCGGAGCTGTTGTCACTGTTGCCCCCACACGCCGCGAGCGCCACCAGTGCGCCCGCCGCCATCAGCGCGGTCACTACCTTTTTCATTGACATCTCCTAACCCTTGACTGCGCCGCTCAGCAGACCCGACGTCAACCGGCGCTGGAGGAAGGCGAAGAACACGAGACTGGGTACCGTCGCCAGCACGGAGGCGGCGGCGAGCGGGCCGAACTGAACCTGGCCTTCGGCCCCGACGAAGCGGGCGAGCACCAGAGGCAAGGTCTTGAGCTGGGGGTCCTGGAGCAGGACCAGAGCGAAGAAGAACTCGTTCCACGCCGAGATGAACGTGAACATCGCGGTCGCGATCAGCCCCGGCCGCAGCAGCGGCATCACGATCGACACGATGGTGCGGACCCGGCTCGCGCCGTCCACCGACGCCGCCTCCTCCAGCTCCCGCGGTACGGCGGCGACGTACCCCTGCAGCATCCACAAGGCGAACGGCAGCGACCAGACCATGTAGACGATCACCACACCGGGGATCGTGTTGGTCAGGTGCAGCGGCCGCAGGATCATGAACAGCGGGATCACGATCAGGATCACCGGGAACACCTGGCTGACCAGGATCCAGCCGTTCGTGACCGGCCGCAGCCGGCTGCGGAAGCGGGCCAGTGCGTAGGACACCGGCAGCGCCACGATCAGCACCAGGATCGTGGTGAGGATCGAGATCTGCAGGCTGTTGCCGAGTCCCCGGACCAGGCCCTGTTCGCTCAGCGCGTCCGTGTAGTTGGAGAAGTCGGCGTTCTTCGGCAGCAGCGACGGCGTGATGCTGGCGAACTCCTGCGGCGACTTCAGCGAGCTGGAGATCAGCCAGAGCAGCGGGAAGCCGAGGAAGATCAGGTAGCAAACGACGGCGACGTACTGGAGGGCGCGGGCGGCCGGTCGGGTTCTCATGCCTCGCTCCTCAGCCGGTTCCGCAGGTAGAAGGCGAGGAACAAGATGATGATGACGACCATCACGTCACCCATCGCGGCGGCCATGCCGAAGTTCCCGTACCGGAACGCCTCGTTGTAGGCGAACAGCATCGGCAGCATCGTCTTGCCGCCCGGACCGCCCGCGGTGAGCACGTAGACCAGGCCGAACGAGTTGAAGTTCCAGATCAGGTCCAGGCTGGTGATCGCGACGATCACGGTCCGCAGCTGTGGCAGCGTGATGTTCCAGAACTGGCTCCAGGCGCTCGCGCCGTCGACCGCGGCAGCCTCGTACAGCGTGCGGTCGATGCCTTGCAGGCCGGCCAGCAGAGTCACCGTGGTCATCGGCATGCCGACCCAGATGCCGACCACGATCACCGCGGGCAACGCCGTACTGAAGTTGCCGAGGAAGTTGATCGGGTGGTCGGTGAGGTGCAGGTTCTGCAGCATCTCGTTGACCGGGCCGTTGGTCGGGTGCAGCAGCAGGCGCCACATGATCGCGACCACCACCGGCGGCATCGCCCATGGGATCAGGGCGATGGTCCGGGCGACGCCACGGAACTTGATGGTCGTGTTGAGCAGCAGGGCGAGGCCGAGCGCGGCGACGAACTGCAGGATCGTGACCGACAGGGTCCAGATGATGCCGATCCGGAACGAGTCCCAGAACAGGCCGTTGTGCAGCAGCTTGGAGAAGTTGTCGAAGCCGATGAAGTTGGTCTCGACGTTGAGCCCCGCGCGCGCGTCGGTGAAGCCGAGCGCGATGCCGCGGATCAGCGGGTAGACGCTGAGCAGCAGGACCGGCAGCAGCGCCGGCAGGAAGAGAAAGATCGCCTCCCGATTCTGCTTCGGCCTGGTGGTCTTCTTCACCGGCGTCGGCGCCGGCGCGGTCAGTGTGGCGGTCATGTGGACCTCCGGACACTCAATGACGGCTGTACGACGATCCGCCGCGGGGTCCGGGTGGAGTCCTCGATCCTTGCCAACAGCAACTCAGCCGCCCGGCGGCCACGTTCGGCCGACCCGAGGTTCACGCTTGTCAATGGCGGGAAGCATTGCTCGGCGAGTTCGCTGTCGTCCATCCCGATCACCGCCACGTCGTTCGGAACGTCTAGTCCGTAGGCGGCGAGCTCGTGCATGACTCCGACGGCGAGCAGGTCGTTGGCGCAGACCACCGCGTCGGGACCGCGCTTCTTGAACAGCTTCTTCCCCGCTTCGCGTCCGGCGGCGAAGGTGAAGTCGGCAGCCTCGATCTCACCGGCCGACGTCAGCTTGAACTCCTTCATCGCGTCGGCGAAGCCCTTCGCCCGGGCCGTGCCCGGCACCGTGTCCGCCGGGCCGTTGACGAAGGCGATCCGCGTGCGTCCCTTGGCCGTCAGGTGCTCGACTGCCAGCAGGATGCCCTTCGGAGAGTTGGCGCGGATCGTGTCGACGCCCGCCTTGGCGGGGACGTTACCGGCGACGACCACCGGCACCTCGCACTCGCGGATCGACTTGATCAGGTCCTCGTCGACGCGCAGCGGGCTGATCACCAGGCCGTCGGCGTACCCGCGGGCCATCCCGCGAACGAGCGCGACCTCGTCCACCACATCTGGCCCGGTCGTGGTCACCACCAGCCGATAGCCGGCCGCGGACACGACCTCTTCGACCGCACGCATCATCGTCACGTAGACCGGGTTACCGACGTCGGCGACCGCCAGCGTCAGCTGGAACGTGCGCCCGACCTTGAGCGATCGTGCTCGGGAGTCCGGCACGTACCCGAGCTCCTGCACCGCCCGCTGCACCCGCTCGACCATCTCCTCGGTCGCGGGCAGCCCGTTCAGCACGCGCGACACCGACGCCACCGAGACCCCGGCTGCCCGAGCCACCTCCGCGATCGTCGGACGACTCACGCCGGCCTCCTGTAATCGTTCTTGTAATCGTTTACAGGCCAGACATTAGGACGCCGGCGCCGCGCGGTCAACCTCAGGCCGGCAACGACCACCACACTCAACCGGACCGTGACCCGTCAACGGGTCACGGTCCGGGAGAACGGCGATCAGGCGCGGTACAGCAGCCAGGCGTCCGCCATCCGCTGAGCCTGGCCGGGAGTGAACTGGTTGTAGCAGGAGTCGTAGGAGTAGTCCATGTAGTTGTGGATCGGGTCGTCACCGGGTGCCTTGCAGGTGTCCTTGCCGGCCGGACAGCCGCTGGTCGGTGTCTTCTCCGCGGGGGTGTCGTCCACGAAGTCGCCGTGCGGGCCGCACTTGCCGAAGAAGGTGTGCTCGAGGTTCAGCCAGTGCCCGACCTCGTGGGTCACCGTCTTCCCCTCGTCGAACGTACCGGCGTACGTGGAGGTCGTGCCCGGAATGGTCTCCCAGTCGAAGACCACGCCGTCGAGATAGGCCCGCGCGGGATTGGTCACGATGTCCGGCAGATACGCCCAGCCGAGCAGATCCACGCCGGCTGTCGTCGAGTACAGATTCAGGTCGCCGGGTCCACCGGTGTGCAGCGCCCGCTTCATCTGGCGCTCGGGCTTGCCGCCGTCGGCGTAGAACCAGGTCGCATTGTCGGTCCGCGTCACTCCGGCCAACTGGAAGCTGAACGCGGTCTTGGCCCCACCCTCCGCGCCGGCGTAGGTGTTGTTCAGTACGGCCATCTGCGCACGGATCTGCGTCGGCGTGAGCGAGCCGATCGAACCGTCGGTGACCACGTGGAAGTAGACCGGCACACTGACCTTGAACCCGTGTTTCGCCTTGCCTTTCGCCGCGGCCGGTAGGTCCTGCGCGACCTGCCCGAGATCAGGTTCGCGCGGTCCACCGCGCGCCTGGATGACGCTGTCCTCCGACACGCACGGAGCGACCCGATCGGGACTCGGCGGTGCGGCCTGACTCTGCGCCCCGGTCAGTCCCGCACTCACCATCACCGCAACGCCGGCGATGCCGGCGATCTTGCTCCACCTCATGATTGCCCCCTGCCGAACCGGCCCCCAGGCAGTTCGACTCTAAGCACGCCGGCGGTGTCGCGGAAGGGCTACTCGTCGCCCTCGTCCGCGCCGGGGCGTTCGGCCCACGGGGTTTCCTTGGCGGGGCGGACGACGATGAGTTTGTCGCCAGCGGCCAGGACCGAGACGTTGGCGTCGTAGTAGCGGTGTACCTTGCCGTCGCGGACGACCGACACGACGCGGTCGGGGACGGCGGACGGCGGCTTGCCGACCTCGCGGCCGAGCACCGGGCGTTCGGCCACCTCGAGGCCCTCGCCGTACGTGAGCAGGTCCTCCATCACTTCACCCAGGTTCGGGCTGACCGAGGTCAGCCCGAGCAGCCGGCCGACCGCCTCGGAGGACGTGACGACCGCGTCCGCGCCGCTCTGCCGCAGCAGCGGGACGTTGTCCTCCTCGCGGACCGCGACCACGATGTGTGCCTTCGGATTCAGTTGCCGCACCGCCAGCGTGACGAGCACCGCCGAGTCGTCGCGGTCGGTCGTCACGATCACCTCGCGAGCCGTCATCACCTCGGCCCGGCGCAGCACGGTCCGGTTCGTCGCGTCGCCGTGGAAGGCGGCCATCTGGTCGTTGCCCGCGTCCCCGATCGCCTGGGCCCGCGGGTCGATCACCACGATGCTGTCGCGCTTGACCCCGTTGCTGATCAGCGTCTGGACGGCGGAGCGGCCCTTGGTGCCGTAGCCCACCACGACGGTGTGGTCCTTCATGCGCTTCCTCCATCGTGTGTCCCGCATGATCCGGCGACCCTCGTTGGCCAGGACTTCCAGTGTCGTGCCGACCAGTACCACCAGGAACGCGATCCGCAGCGGGGTGACGATGAAGGCGTTCACCAGCCGGGCGGCCGGCGTCACCGGAGTGATGTCGCCGTACCCGGTCGTGGTGAGTGTGACAGTGGCGTAGTAGATGCTGTCGATCAGACCGACGCGACCGTCGTAGCTGTCCCTGTAGCCGCTACGGTCGACCACCACGATGAGCACCATCACGGTCAGCAGCCCCAGCGCGATCAGAATGCGGCTGAAGAGCTGATAGAGCGGCGAGCGCGTGCTCGCGGGCAGGCTGACCAGCAGACCGTGTGGGTTGCGACCGGTGGGAAGGGGTGGCACGTGTCTGACGATATTGCACTGGTGGCCGATCCACCGCATGCGACAGGCTCTGGTCCGACAGCGCGACGGTGACCATCAGGCTGTCTCCGTCCCGAACCACCCGCGACCGCATCCGCAGCCGCTCGAGGGTGCGCAGCATCGCATGGTTCTCCGGCTGCACCATGCACACGACCCGGTCGGCGCCGAGCACCCGCGCGTCACTGACCACCTGGCGCAGCAACCGCAGTCCCAGGCCCTGACCCTGCCAGCCGTCCTCGACGAGCACGGCGACCTCCATCGTCGTACTCCCGAGCTCCTCCCACGGCGCGGCCGTCGCCATCCCGATCACGGCGTCACCGACGGCCGCGACGACCGACACCCCGCCGGCCGGCGCGGACAGGTGCCGCGCGGTGCGGGTGGTCAGCTTCGGCATCGGTACGTGGTACCGCCGGGTGCGGCTCTCGTACGAGCACCGCTCGTGCATCGCGACCACGGCCTCGGCGTCCTCGACGGTCGCCTTGCGCAACTCGGGTACGGCGCTGCCGGGGCGCGGGCCCTCGACCACGGACCCGTCGAACCGCTCGGTGAGCCGGCCGGCGATCTCGACCAGCGCGTCGGCCCGGGCCCACTCGGCGGGTGTGTACTCCTCGAACCCCTGCAGGTTGCCGAGCTCGTCGTCGACGGACATCGGGTCGTCGATCAGCCGCAGTACGGCGCGCAGGTAGCGGGTGGGGGCATCACTCAGTACGTCGGCCTGGCACGGGCGGACCGTCGTACGCAGGCAACCGGCCTCAGCGGCGAGCGCGGCCAGGTCGTCTGCGGTCCAGCCGACCCCGGTGTTGACCACCAGTTCGTCGACGGCGCCGGTCTCGGCGGTGAACACCTCGAGGCTGAGGATGTTGATGTCGTCCGCACCACACCGTGCAGCGAGTTCGGCCAGCGCACCGGGCCGGTCGGCGAGTTCGGTCCTGATCTTCCAGAGCATGCGGACGCCCTCCCTCGTGGAAACGTGCTTCCCACTGTGCGGGCCGCCTGTTGCCCGGCCGGGTCCGGCATGTTACGCGCGCGTCAACGTTTGCGCCGGACCTTCGGCAGGTGGGGAGTGATCTTCGGCTTGCGCGCGGCGAGGTCGCCGGCGGCCACCCGCTTGTCCAGGTCGGCGTGCCGTAGGAGTTCCGGGTAGGCGCTCTGCGGCACCGGCGGGTACGTCGTCACGATCGCGTCGCCGGAGAAGACGAAGAAGATCGACTCCCCGTCCTTGATCACCTTCAGCAAGGACCCGTCGCGCACGGTGAGGGCGTGCTCGCTCGCCTTCCGCCGGGCCGCCCGCTTCGCCCAGGCGGCCTGGACCGCCTGCTGGGCCGGTTCGCGCCCGTGCTTGACCGCCTCGATCACCAGCGGCCCGTACCGCACGCTGTATTTGATCAAGTTCTTGGCCAGCTTGCCGTTGGCCTTTCCAGCACCTGCCATACGCCGAGAGTACTGAGCGCACCGGTCAGGCGCGCGCTGCTTGCGCGGCTAGAACATATGTTCGGAGACACGCTGCGGGACCGCGCCGAGCTGAATCCGCCGGTAGGCAAGCAGCAGCAGGAACCCTGCAACCATGGCAACTGTTCCCAGCGCTCCGGCTTCCACTCCATAAGGCAAGCCGGTCCAGCGCGCTCCCGCTGCGCCAGTCGGAGCGAGCACGAGAACGGCACCGTAGTGTGATCCGTTGCCAACGACGCCGAACACAAATGCCTGAATGTAGTCCCACGCAAAGTGCAGGCCGATAGGGAGCGCCAGTTCACCGGTCATTAGATAGGCGGTGCCGAACAAGACGCCAAAGATCACTGTGTTGGTCGAACTGAGCCACGTCGCTCCCGGGTTCGTGACGTGAGCCGCCCCGAAGTAGAGCGCTGGTATCGAGACTGAGGCGGCAAGTGCCCATCGTGAGGTGCCGAGTCCCTCGGTGAAGTTCTTGATCGGGTATCCGCGGTACGACGCCTCCTCGCCGAACGCGACGGCTGCCACTGCGACCAGGCCCAGCAGGATCGTCGCCGCAAAGGGCTGCCCAGGAGCGGGCACGAGGGTGTCCGTGATCTTCACCCAGCCCATCGCCAGCTCCAGACCTACCGTGCCGAGCATCAGCAGCGCACCAAGTCCGAGTCCTAGTCCGAGTTGGGCCCACCACCGACGGCTGACGTGGAGGCCGAAGTCGGCGACTCGGCGGCGGTCGAGGATGCGACTCGCCAACAGCAAGACAGCGGCAACCAGGAGCGCAAAGGCGAGCGCGCGAACAACGCCGTCGTACAGATCGGGCAGACGCCCTTCCAGGGCGACCCGAAGGCGGTCCTCCACGACAGCCACGAGGAGCAGCAGAACCAGAAAACCAAAGAGGCGCCAGCCTGCTCGGAGGCGGCCTTCTCGTCCATTCCAGACAACGTTCCCTTCCGAGTTGCTACGACGCCGAACGCTCATCCTGTCCACCTTCTCCTGTAGGGAATCCCGGCTTTGGTCCGAAGGTAGGTATGCGAACCGGCGGCGGCGTCCTCCTGGGCGGTCCTGTAGGTCCGACCTGGGGTGGGGGTGCGCCGGGCCCCGACAGTCGCAGGCGGCCAGGTCAATGCGACCCAGGGTGGAGGCCCATCGTCTGGCAGAAGGATCCGGGCAGGGTTGTTGGCTCCTATCGTGGATGTGTGAGGAGTCTCCGAAGCCTGAACGTGGGCGTCTTCGACGTTCTGGTGCTGGGCGTCGCGGTCGCCGCCGAACTGGAGATCGTGCTGCGGGACCTGCCGGGACCGAAGTGGCTGCTGCTCTCGGCGGTCTGGCTGTACACCTTGCCGTTGCTGGCCCGGCGGCGTTGGCCTCTGGCTGCTCCGCTGTTCGTCATCAGTGTGCAGGTGTTGATTTCGTTCCTGGACGTGCCGGACTCGGAGCGCGAGAACTGGGGCGTGGTCGCCTATGTCCTCGCGTTCTGGGTCCTGGGCTCCTACAACCCCCTCCGTGAGGCGATCCTCGGCCTGCTGGTGGGCCTGGCCGGCATTGCCATCGTGGCCCTCGAGGACGTACGGGTCCCGGCCAGCGATGCGTTCAGCGTGGCCGTCTATGCATCCTTGACCTGGCTTGCCGGAGTAGCGCTGCGCCAACGCAGTCTCCGGATCACCCAAGCCGAGCGCCGGTCCGCGGCGCTGGAGCAGAGTCACCGGGAAGCGCAGGCGGCCGTCGCCGAGGAACGGGCACGCATCGCCCATGAGCTGCACGACGTCCTCGCCCACAGTGTCAGCGTGATGACTGTGCAAGCGGGCGCAGCACGAATGATGCTGAGCACCGACCCCGACCGGGCCCTGCAACCATTGCTCGCCGTCGAGGAGACGGGCCGACAGGCGCTTGACGAGCTGCGTCGCCTGCTGTGCATCCTGCGCCCCGACCAGGCCGACACCGGGGTGGTGCCGCAGCCCGGACTCGAGAACCTTCCTGACCTGGTGGAGTCGGTCCGGGGAACCGGGTTGCCCGTCGAGCTGGTCATTGATGGCGAGGTCCGTCCTGTGCCACCTGGCCTTGGGCTGACTGCGTACCGGATCGTGCAGGAGGCACTGACCAACACGCTCAAGCACGCCTCCGCGCATGAGGTCCGAGTCCTGGTTCACTACGGCCCCCAACAACTGCATGTCGAGGTCGACGACGACGGTCGTGGCAGCTCCCCCGCTACCCCGCGACCGGGCGAGCACCACGGGCACGGCATCCCCGGGATGCTCGAGCGAGCCGCCCTGTACGGCGGGGACCTGCAAGTCGGCCCCGACGACTCCGGCGGCTACACGGTCCGCGTCAACCTACCGATCGGGCGTCCGGCGACATGACCGGCGACGTCATCCGGGTGCTCGTCGTTGACGACCAAGCGCTCGTGCGCGGCGGCTTCCGCATGATCCTGGAGTCCCAACCCGACATCGAGGTGGTCGACGAGGCCGCCGACGGGTCCGCAGCCCTTGCCCTGTGTCGAACCCTTCGCCCCGACGTCGTCCTCATGGATGTCCGGATGCCCGGCATGGATGGGCTGGAGGCGACACGCCGACTGCTCGCCACCGGTGAGGGACCACGGGTGCTGATGCTCACCACCTTCGACCTCGATGAGTACGTCTACGACGCGCTTTGTGCCGGTGCCAGCGGCTTCCTGCTCAAGGATGTCCGGCCCGAGCAGCTGGCCGAGGCCGTGCGTGTCGTGGCTGCCGGAGAGACTCTGCTCGCCCCGGCGGTCACCCGGCGGCTGGTCCAGCAGTACGTCCGGCGGCCACGACCCGGCACGGCACGACCCAGCGCACTCGACTCGCTCACCGAACGCGAACTCGCCGTCCTCACCCTGATGGCGCGAGGACGCTCCAATGCCGAGATCGCCGCGAAGTTGTTCCTCAGCGAGACCACGGTCAAGTCCCACGTCACCCATGTATTCGGCAAGCTCCGGCTGCGCGACCGCGCCCAAGCCGTCGTGGTCGCCTACGAGTCGGGCCTCGTCGAGCCCGGCGAGGCCACCGATCAATGACAACCACGCATCGCGCTGCGCTGGCCGTTCAAGCCACCACTCCGCACTCCTCAGGAGCGTTGACCAGCGGCGCGGGAAGAGCTATCCGATGCGCATGCCGGAGGTGGCTCGGGCTACCTGTCCGGCGGTGGCGCGGCCAGGTAGCGCGCGAAGGCGCCATCACCTCTGGGCCGGGATTGACATCCCTCGGCGCGGGACGGCGTACCGCCTGAGCCGTTCCATCTCGTACCACCCGGTTCGTCGTTCTTTTGGAGGACGTACGGCGCGGCCCTCATTCGGTGATCGGATGCGATAGTTCGGTCGGAACCACGACGCCGGCAATGCCGACTGCGGTGCACCATCGACGTAGCGCCCGGCCTCATGAGCCGGGCTGGGGACGGACTCGTAAGGGTGGGCAACAGGACAACGGCCGTGTCCTGAGTGCACAGAGCCGACAGCGATGCGCCAACGGCGTCGCGTCCGCACGGCGAGACGAACGTCCACGTCTCTGTCCCGACATGGTTCTCCGGCCAACTTCCGGTCGGGGGCTTCACTCATGACCGGACATCCGGTCGTGACTACCCGAAGGACACTGCCATGACCGACTACATCGGGACGTTGCAGCCCGGCCAATCACTGGCCGTCGGCGACGTTCTCCGTTCGCCGAACGGGCTGTACGGCCTGTTCATGCAGGGCGACGGCAACCTCGTTCTCTACAGCGGCGTACCCAGCGTCGCCTCTGCGGTCTGGGCGACCAACACCTGGTCGCTCCCCGCCACGTTGCGGCCGAACCGAGCCGACATGCAGACCGACGGACACTTCGTGCTCTACAACAGTGCGAACTTCCCGTCCTGGGGTTCGGCCACGTACGGCAATCCAGGCGCGCGCCTGGTCCTGCAGGACGACCGGAACCTCGTCATCTACACGACCACCGACCAGCCGATCTGGTCGACCGGAACCGGCATCCCGCCGGTCTCACCGCAGCCGACGACCCGGTACGAGGAGCAATACATCGGCTGGAACAAGTTCGTGCAGACGAACGCGATCCTGTACCGCAACGGGTTCCTCACGGTGGAATCGACCAACCGCAACCGCAATCCGTGGGGCGGTCTGCGCTGCCACACCCTGGTCGTGGTGCAGGACGCGGCGGGTCGCGCGATCTGGGTCAGCGACGACTTCGAGGACCCGACACGGTGCGGGCTGTTCGATCCGGCCTGCGCCTCGGACGGAGTGACGACGCACACTCAGCAGTTCCCCGAGCCGGTCGGCCGGCTGGCCACGTCGATGGACGTCCTCGTGGCCGACGCGGCGTCGTTCGTGGACCTGCGCAAGGCCTTGATCGAGGCCATCAAGGCGACCGCCGAGATCGCCCAGGAGATCAAGGACGTGTACGACCAACTGCAGGCGTAGCGATCGCGCCTGACACCGCGAGGGCTCACCCCCATCCCGGGTGGGTCCTCGCTCTTCGGCCGGGCGCCGGCGTACGCGGCCCGCGGGGTGCCCGACGGCTGCCTGCGGTGTCAGCATGGGAACGCCGGACCTCCAAGGCGAGACCCAGGCAAGGGAGGGCAGCACCGATGGCCGATGAGCGCGCCGCGCCCCCGGTTCGGGTGCTCCTGGCCGACGACGAGGCCCTGGTCCGGGACGGCCTGCAGATGCTGCTCGACAACGAGCCTGGGATCGAGGTAGTCGGAAGCGCCTCCGATGGCGCCGAGGCGATCGATCTAGCCGCCAGGCTCCAGCCCGACGTCGTACTCCTCGACGTCCGGATGCCCGTCCTGGACGGTGTCGAGGCCACCAGGGCGATGGTCGCCGACAGCTTCTCCCCCGGTAATCAGACGGTCAGGGTGCTGATACTGAGCAGCTACCACGATGACGACGCGGTGTACGGCGCGCTGCGATCCGGCGCCTCCGGATTCCTCCTCAAAAGTGCGGTGCGCCGAGATCTGGTATCGGCGCTGCGAACCGTGGCCGCCGGCGGCGCGTGGCTGGATCCCGTCGTCGCCCACCGGCTGATCGGCGAATTCGCGTCGCGGCCCAATCCGGCTCTGCCCACCCCGGAGGAGATGGCGTCGCTCACCGATCGCGAACGTGACGTACTCGTGCTGCTTGCCCACGGCCTGGGAACCACCGAGATCTCCGGCCATCTGGTGATCGGTGAAACGACGACCAAGACTCACATCGGACGCATCCTGATGAAGCTCGGCCTGCGCAGCCGGACGCAGGCAGTGGCAGCCGCCTACAAGACCGGTTTGGTCAAGCCGGGCGACTCACCGCCGGGCACATCCGTCGATCTGGGCGGGACCCGTCCGTAGCAGGGGTGTTCGATCGTCCGCCATGCCCGCTCCTCACTTGGCCGCGGTGGGCTCCAGGGACGGCTGGTTCAGCGACGTCGTCGGGAGGGAGGCGGAGATGGTGAAAGTGGATTCCGTGGAGCTGGTGTCGAGGTGGCCGCCGACCAGGCGGGCACGTTCCTGCAGGCCGTAGAGGCCCCTGCCGGTCGAGAAGGGGTGCGGCTCGGCTCGAGTTGTGGGACGGACGCGGTTCGAGATGCGTAGGTCGAGGTGGTCTACGGTCCAGGTCACGCTGAGGTGGATCTGGGCGTCGGGCGAACCGTGTTTGACGGCGTTCGTCAGGGCCTCCTGGGCGATCCGGTGGGCGGCCAAGCGCACGCTCGAGTCGAGGGCGGCGGGGGTTCCGGTGACCGCGAGCTCGACCTGATGGCCGGTTTCCCTGACCTGGGCGATCAGTTCGAGGAGGCCAGGGAGGAGGTCGGGGATCCCCGGGCTGGTTGCGGGATCGGTCGTCACGTCTTGGCCAGTCGGTGTTCCCTCGACGAGGGTCAGCATTCGGCGTAGCTCGACAATGGCTTCCTGGCTGAGTTGGCTGATCGACTCCATAGATCGCTCTGCGCGGACCGGATCACCATGCACCACACGCGCAGCGCCGGCCGCCTGGACTGCGATCAGGCTGATCGAGTGAGCGACGATGTCGTGGAGTTCGCGGCCGATGCGCTGCCTCTCGGCCCGGACCGCCTCGGCGGCAAGCGCGGCCTGTGATTCCTCCAGGTACGCCGCACGCTGCCGAGCGGCCGAGGCACGTCGTCCGGCTCCCCAGGCTGCGACGTCAAGCAGAACGTAAACCGTTGCCACGGCGATCACCGCGAACGGCCGAGGTCCGGGCCCCGAAAGACTCGCTTCGTATCCGGTCCCGACTGCGTGCGCTGCGAGGGTCGCCGTCAGGCACAGAAGAGCTCGGCGGCGGCTCTCCCATGCCGCAGCCGTGTAGAGGGCAACCAGCAACGTGAGTAGCGGTCGTGATCCGATGGTCAGGGTCAGCACGATCGCGTACAGGGCGAGCGTGAAACTCGCCACCGCAGGAGCACGCCTGCGGAAGGCCAGGATCGGGACCGCCACTGCGCCGGCTCCGACGATCACAGCCGCCGGAGTCCCGAGCCCGGCCCAGCCGTAGCGGTCCGGATCGTCCGACAGTTGGGTAAAGAGCGCGATGTCGACGGCCGCCGCGACCACGGCAACCAGCAGATCCCGTGCTCCCTGTCGTGTCGTTGTCCTCAGTCCCAGTGGAAGATCCTGCAGAGGCCTGCGGTCACCGTCGGAGCAGTCCCCAACGTTGCCCGGAACCTTGAGGGTTGGACTGTTTGTTGCGCGCGACCGCCGACCGATGCGGACGTCGACGCACCGATTGGCGGCGCCGGATCGTTGCTGAGGAACTCGGGTCCAACGAACCGGCCCAGGCTCTGCCGGAGGTCACCGCTGGTGTCCACCGCCGCCAGCACAGCAGACCGTCCGACGCTTGGCGACACGGCCGACGGGTCCGGCGGGCCTGACAGGATCACCGCCGCGACGTTGCTTTCCTCCGGCGCGCCCTCGAGCCGGAAGATTTCAACCGTCTCCGGCTTGTACCACGCAGGCTGAGGCCCGGCGATGACGGCCACGGTGAACGGCGTCGAGTAGGTCAGCGCGTTCGGCCAAGGCGTGACCAGTGCGATGCTGACCGGGCCTTCCTCATCGCCGGACTCGGTGAGCGAGCGGTCCTTCTCCGCGACGCCGATGAGGACACCTCTCGCCCCCTCGACAAGACCCGCCGAGTTGTACAGAAACACTCTGGCAGCATGAGGAACTGTGGGATCGACGGCCATGAACTTCCTCCCCTTGGCCGCGTCGCTCGACCCGTCCCCCAGAAGGTCGATGTGCCGCCCGGCACAGTTTCCATCTTGACACTGTCGACATCACACAACCAGTCGTCAACCGGACGCTTTGCCCAGCCGAGGCGCGGTCGTGGATGCTGAACAAGCAAGCAGGCCCCGCCGTCGTCGGCGGCCATCCCACGCCGTTCTCAGTCAGCGGCGGCAAGCCTCCGCGGCTCCAGAGAAGGGAGCCCAATCTCGCGGCCGGACACTCGCCGCGCTGTTCGACACCAGGAGGCGTTGGGCACGGGCTGCTCGCTCGTCAGGCAACAACTCATCGCGTTATTGCCCTGGCAGCCGAGCTGACAAAGGGCGCGGCTGCTTCGTATGTTCCTTCCACCACCCGACCGAGGCTCGGCGATCATTCACCTGAGGAATCTGGTCAAACCCGAGACGATTTGCACATCTTGTGGGACCTATGTCTGGTCGACGACACTCGACGTGGTCCTGGCCCTTCCGGATCCCTACGGCCACCGGCTCAAGGCAGGGCCCTCGCGCGGTTCGGTGACGCGGGCGCACTACCGCCCGAACTCCTGTACCGACTCACAGCCAGGGCGAGCTGCCACGTCAGCTGGAGCAGTTGTAGGCCGGTCAGCTCTGCATCCACGGGCCGGTCGGCTGCGATGATGAGCACCATGCGGCTGGCCGAACTCTCCGTTCCCGACTCGGCGGCGTGCGCGCACGCCGTCGAGGTCACGACGACGTACTGCTCGCCCGCACTGGTGAACCACTCGCTGCGGGTCTATTTCTGGGCGGCGGCCCTCGGGACTGCCCGAGGTGTCGACTTCGATGCCGAGTTGCTCTTCGTCGCGTCCCTGCTCCACGACATGGGTCTGGTCGAGGACTTCGACAGTCACCGGGTGCCGTTCGAAGTGGCCGGCGGCAGTGTGGCGTGGGTGTTCGCGGCAGGTGCCGGTTGGCCGGTGCAGCGGCGTACGCGTGTGTCGGAGGTGGTCGTCCGGCACATGTGGCCCGATGTGGACCCGGAGGAGGACCCGGAAGGTTTCCTGATGGTGAGATCCACCGGCTTCGACATCGTGGGGCGTGGCGAGGCGGACTTCCCGGTCAGCTTCCGGAACGAGGTGCTGGCGCGGTACCCGCGGCTGACTCTGGCCGACGAGTTCCTGAAGTGCTTCCAGGACCAGGCGATCCGCAAGCCGGACAGCTCGGCAGCGGCCGCCATCCGCAACGACCTCGCCGTCAGGGTGGCCGCCAACCCCCTCGAGCACGCCCTCGCCCCTGAATCGGAGATCAGCATGTACGCCGTTCGAGCGCACGCCAGGGGCGGACCGGAGCAACTCGTGTTCGAGGAGGCGCCGCAACCGGACCCGAGCGCCGGGGAAGTCCTGGTGGCCGTCAAGGCGGCATCCATCACGCCCGACGAGCTCAGCTGGCCGGAGACCTGGACCAGCAGTTCCGACGGGACCGGGCCGGAGCGCACCCCGATCATCCCCTCACACGAGTTCTCCGGGGTGATCGCCGGCCTGGGAGCCGGCGTGGACGACCTTGCGGTAGGGGACGCCGTCTACGGCTTGATCCCGTTCACCCGCGACGGCGCCGCCGCCGAGTACGTCGCTGTGCCGGCCGGCGTCGTGGTGGTCAAGCCCAGCACGGTCGATCACGACCATGCCGCTGCCCTTCCGTTGGCCGCGTTGACCGCCTGGGAGGCGCTGGTTCGCCACGCCGGCCTCCAAGCCGGTCAGCGAGTCCTGGTCCACGGCGGAGCCGGTGGCGTGGGCTCGTACGCCGTACAGATAGCTGTCGCCTTGGGCGGCCAGGTGAGCGCGACGGCGTCGACGGCCCAGTTGCAATTCGTCAAGGATCTGGGCGCGCAACAGGTCATCGACTACACGAGTGAGCGTTTCGAGGACCGAGTCGCCGATGTCGACGTGGTCATCGACCTGGTCGGCACAGCCGTCCAATCGCGCTCCTGGCCGGTCCTGAGACCCGGCGGCATCCTGGTCAGCGCCGCGGCGCCGGTTGACGCCGACGAGGCGGCACGCCATGGCGTCCGCGGTCTCTACTTCATCGTCGAGCCCGACCGGGACGGCCTGCGTTCCATCGCCGAACTCGTCGACAGCGGCAGGTTGGTGCCCGTGCTGGATCGCGTCCTCCCCCTGACCAGTACCCGGGCCGGCTACGAGGCGCTGGAAGAGCGGGGGCGGCGAGGGAAGATCGTCATCCATGTCGCGGACTGACGATGGCCTCGAGGAATTGTTTGACGTGGGGTAACTGACCGGGGTCGATGGTGTGGCCGCCGGGGAAGGGACGGATGTCGACGTCCGCGCCGCGGGCGCGGAGCTGGGCGGCGAGCGTCCGGGTCTGGTCGGGTGTCGCCATCGGGTCGCGGTCACCGTTCACGATCAGCACGCGTTTGCCGGTGAGAACCTCCCCGGGCTCGTCCTGCTGGAAGGGCACCATCGCGGCCAGCAGCACCGCCCCGCTGAGCGCCTCCGGGTGGCGCAGGAGCAGCGCGGACGCGATATTCGCGCCGTTCGAGAACCCGATCGCCACCCAGGAACCGGGCGTGACGCCGTACTGCTGCTCGGCCGCGGCGAGGAACGCGGCGAGCTCGTCGGTCCGCGCCCGCAGATCGTCCTCGTCGAACACACCCTCGCGCAGCCGGCGGAAGAACCGGGGCATCCCGTTCTCCAGCACCCTCCCGCGCGGCGCCAGCACCGGGGCATCCGGGATCAGGTACTCCCGCAGTCCGAGCAGGTCGTACTCGTTCCCGCCGGTCCCGTGCAGCAGCAACAGCGGCGGACGTCCCGTCCCTGGTTCCCAGACGTGCGGCCGCCGCAGGGCCGGGTCCATCACCCCGCAGCTTCCGACGGCAGCCGGATGGCCGGCAGTGACGCCTCGATCTGGTCGCGATCCGGTTCGAGCCAGGGCGGCAGCTTGAGGTGGCGGCCGAGCTCCAGCAACGGCTCGTCCACGGTGAACCCGGGCTGGTCGGTCGCGATCTCGAGCAACACCCCGCCCGGTTCCCGGAAGTAGATCGAGGTGAAGTACTGCCGGTCGAGGATCTCGGTGACCTGGATCCCGGCCTCGATCAGCTCCTCGCGCCATCTCGCCTGCGTCTCCCCGTCAGGCGCCCGGAACGCGACATGGTGCACCGTGCCGGCCGCCTGCAGTCCCCGATCGTCCTTGCTGGGCAGGACGTCCACGGCAGTGCCGTCCGCACCCCCGGTCATCACGAACCGGGTCCGATCAGCGGTGTTGTGGGTGAACTCCATGCTGAGCAGGCCGGCGAGCATCTCCGCGGTCGGGTCCAACTGCTGCTCCGTCATGGTGATCGAGTACAGACCACGGATGGCGTCGTCGGCCGGTACGGCGGCCGCGCCGTCCCACCCTGATCGCGAGTCACCGTCGGAGGCGACCAGCTCGATCACCAGCCCGTCCGGATCGCGAAGCCGCAGCACCTCCTCGTCCGAACGCGCCACCGGGTCGTCCGCGTCCACGCCGAGGTCCTTCAGCCGCCGCTGCCACCAGCCGACAGCCTCCGGCGGGATGCTGAAGGCCGTCGCCGTGGTGAGACCGGTCCCCTGCCGGCCGCCCTGGACGCCTGGCCAGGGGAAGAAGGTCAGCAACGTGGACGGCTGTCCCGACTCGTCTCCGTAGTAGAGGTGATAGGTGTCCGGCGCGTCGAAGTTGACGGTCCGTTTGACCAGCCGCAACCCCAGCACGGTGGTGTAGAAGTCGACGTTCCGCTGCGGGTCCTCGGCGATCGCCGTGACGTGGTGCAGCCCGTGCGGTGCAACGCTCAGTTCCGGCATCGTGGATCCCTCTCGTGCGGCCGGCAGACGCTCCTCTCTTCGATGATGACCTCGACCGGATCGCCCGGGAAGGTCCCGGGTCCGATGGCTGTCACGGGGGAAACCTCGGTCGGCGTGCGAGGGTTGGCCAGGTCAGGCACCATAGACGCCGTGACGACCCCCAATCCGCGCCGGCCGATCCTGCCCGGCAACAAGCTGTTCGAGTCGCTGCCCGGCGCCGCCGATCCGGCTGCGGTCACCGAGGTAGCGCACCGGACCGCCGAATTGCTGGTGCGTGGCGTCCGCAACTCCGAAGACACCGAGGTCCACGCGCGGGTGGTCAAACTGGCCGACGACTACGGCCTGGACGAACTCGCCGAACTGTGGTCCGACTCGCCGTCGGACTCCCTGCCGGGCGCGTTGTGGCGGCTGTACCTGCTGCGCTCGTGGGTGCACACCAACGCCGAAGAGGTCTCCCGCGAGTTCGCGGCCGGTCGCGAGTACGCCGAGGTGCACGCGGTGGTCGCGGGTGTCGCGGAGCCGCCGGGTCCCGCCGAGGTGCGGGACATGGTCGACGCCGTACTGCGGGGTGTCGCGACCGGGGACTTCGCGACGACCCTGGACCGGGCGGCCGCGTTCGCGCGGATCGTCGCGACCGGCCGGGCACACCTCGCCGACGACGGTCACGACCGGGTGCTGTCGGCCTCGAAGCTCGTCGAAATGGCGGATCAGCTGCAGACCGCGGCCCGGTCCGAACGCGCCGGGCAACTCTGGTAGTTGCGCGTCCCGGCTTCGGGTGCTATGGCGTCTTGAAGCCCGAGATCCCTACAGGACAAGGGGTTTGAGCGCCGGTTATACTGTTCGAGGTGTCGGGCCGGTGCAAGCCCCGGGTCCCAAAATTAGCCGCTACGAGCGGCCACGCGCCGTGAGGCGCTTCCCGGTCCGACGCCACCAACTCACCTGAAGATCACCCCGGCCGACCAGGCCGGGGTGATCTCGCTGGCTAGCGGATTCCGTAGAAACGGCTCAGGGTCTGCGTGACGGACTTACCGTTGGACTCCGTCAGTTCGACCTTCAGGGTGACGAACGCCGTCGCCTTGGAGTTGTTGACCAGGGCCACGGCTTTGGTGCCGAGGTTCACCACCGGAGTCTGATTCCAGCTCGTGCCGTCGTCGTACGACGTCCAGACGCGAGCCGACGTGAAGCGGCCGGGTTTGTACCACTGGCCCGACTCAGCGGTGATGCTGACCGGGAACACCGGGATCCGCGGTGCGCGGTCGTTCAGGTCGACAGCGAGGTCGTAGTCGGGGAAGAGCAGCGGCAACGGCTTACCCGCGTCCGCTTCGGAGCCCTTCCACTTCCACCGGGTCTCGACCGTCGACGGCGACTCCCACTTGTAGTCACCACGCTGCCACCGGTTCAGGTCGTAGACCAGCTCGAGATTCGTCGCCGCGGCCGGGACGTCCCAGACTCCCTGGCCGTAGTAGCCGTACTCCCCCAGCGACACCCCGTCCGCGAGCAGCTCGGTGCCACCCAGGTCGAGGAATCCCTGGCGCGAGAAGTGTCCCGGTTCGGTATCCGACCAACTCGCGAAATTGCTCCAGACCGTGTTCCCGTCCCGCGCCGCCGGCTCATACTTCAGCCCGGTCGTCTGATCGGTCACCAGCCCGGCCGCAACCCCGCCTTGAACCAGCTCTCGCTGTGCCGGCTGCCGGCCTTGTACGCCGTCGCCGTCGACGTCATCAGCGTCGCGAACGGCCACGCCATCGCGTCCGCATGCCCGACCATCTGCGTGACCTTCGTGTCCCGATCGGCCGTGACCAGGTGCTGCACCCGGGTCGGCGCCGCCACGGTCCCCCGGTCGCCGGTCGGGATCAGGTTGATGCTCCACGGTCGCCACACGTCGACGTACTCGGAGTAGTTGTAGGCCTTGCCCGGCGTGTAGTACGTCGCGTCGATCGTTGCCAGGTCCCGGTCCCGGACCCGATGGTCGGGCTTGCCCTTCACCTGCTGCTCGTGCGTGAACGCCAGGCTGTACAGGTACGGCGACTTCGCGCCGGCCGGTGATCCGTACTGCCAGCCCTCGACCACCTCGAAGGTGCCGCGGCGAGCCTTCGGCGTCGTGCCGAGGTAGATCGACTTCACCTGCGTGCCGTAGCCGCGGCTCGACGCGAGGATCCAGTTGTCGACAATCCGGCCGTAGGTCAGGCTGCCGCCCTTCCGTTCGGTCGGACGCTGGGTCGTCACCTTCGCCTCGGCCGCCGTCCGGGCGTCGTACGTGATCGTGGTGTCCTTCGTCAACGTGAGCTCCGGGTCGCCGAGGAACGCGTACGAATCGACGAGTCCGTTCGCGTCGTCGTGCGCGATCGTCGCGGCCAGTGAGTACGTGCCCGCCCGCAGGTGCAGCGTCTGGTCCGCGCCCTCGAAGCCGACGCGCTGCGCCGCGATGCTGTCGAGGTCGAAGACATCGAGCGAAGTGATCGACGCGGCGGGTTTGCCGTCACGATCGATCAACTTGAAGGTCACATCGACGTACTGCGGCTCGAGGTAGAAGCCGAGCGGTGTCACCACCGTGCGCCCGTCGTTGCCCGTAGCAACCACTCGCGCGCTGACCGCGCCATAGGCACCGGGGTCCAAGGCAGCGCTCGGATCGATCGTCACCGGAACATCTACCGTCGCACCGGCGGCGACCGTCGCCGACGGGTCGAAGCTGATCAGTCCCGCCGGTAGCGCTTTGCCGTTGTTGCCCCGCGCATCGGCGGTCAGTCTCAACGTCACCGGCTCGGTGCCGCTGTTGTGGTAGGTCAGCTGCTTGGTGAGCTTCTGGTCCGGCGTGTGCGGCCAGGCGAACGTGCCGAGGTCGACCGTGCCCGGACCGGTCACCTGCTGCGTGACGGCCTGGGCGACGTCGAGTTCACCGGCGCCCTGCTCGTAGATCCCGACCTTGCTCTCCGAGCGCACCGAGTTCTGCAGGGCCGCCTTCAGTTGCTGACCCTTCCAGTCGGGGTGCTGCTGCTTCAGGATCGCCGCCGCGCCGGCCACGTGCGGCGTCGCCATCGAGGTGCCGCTCATGTCGACGTACGCCGAATCGCCGCGACCGCCCGCCCGTGCCGCGGTGATGTCCACACCAGGCGCCGCGATGTCGGGCTTGACCGCGTGATTGGCCAGCACCGGTCCACGGCTGGAGAAGTCCGCGGTCGTCTGGGTCAGGTCGGTGGCCGCCACCGACATCGCCGAGGCAGCACACCCCGGGCTGCTGATCGCCTCGGACGGTCCGCCAAGGTTGCCGGCGGCAACAACGAACAGCACGCCCGACGATGCGCTGATCCGGTCGACCGCGGCCGCCATCGGATCGGTGCAGTCGACGGGTTCCGACGTACCGATGCTCATACTGATCACGTCGGCGCCTTCGGCAACGGCCCATTCCATGCCGGCGATGATCCAGGAGAGGTCACCACTGCCGGAGTCGTTCAGGACCTTGCCGGACAGCAATTGTGCGCCCGGTGCGACACCCTTGTTCCTGCCGTTGGACGCGACGCCGCGACCGGCCACCGTCGACGAGGTGTGCGTGCCGTGGCCGTCGTGGTCGGCGGCATCCGGGCTGTCGGTGAAGTTCTGCTGGGCCTTGACCGCGCCGACGAGGTCCGGGTGCTCCGCGTCGACACCCGAGTCGAGGACCGCAACCGTCGTACCGGTTCCGTCGTACCCGGCCTGCCAGGCCTGGGGCGCGCCGACGTACGGGACGCTTTGGTCGAGGGTCTTGTGGACCTTCGCGTCGAGCCAGAGCTTCTGGACGTCACGACCGGTCGAGAGCGACTGCCAGGTGTCGTGTGCGTGTGCCTTGTCGGTCCGCAGCGCGCTCGCGCCCACGGAGGAGAGCGTCCGGGTGCGCGTTGATCCGGCGGGCACTGTCTGCTGTGCGGCCCGGGCGGTCGCCTTGTAGGTCGCGATGACGGGGATCTGGCTGGTGGACGCGTCGTCGTACCCCTGCCGGATCAGACCGCTCACGTTGAAGAGTGCCTGATCCACCTTGCCGCTGTTGACCAGCCGAGCCGCACTGTCGGGTACGACGTACAGGTCCTTGCCGACTGTCCGGGTCTCGTAGCCGGCGTGGGCGGAGTCGGCGGGGACGAACCGCACACTGCTGCGTCCGGAGCCGGCTGGGGTGACCTGCACCTTGTCACCGGTGAGCAGCGTGACGACCTTCGCGCTGTCGACCTGCACCGGCAGGGTGGGTTGACCAGCGGAGCCCGGAGGACCAGCGGTGGCCGGAAGGGTGGTGATCGCGAGGAGGGCGGTAACAGTCGCGCCGACCAAGGCTTTACGGACCAGATGCATGGGGAGAACCACCTTCGGGACGGTTGACGGGTAGTCCATCGCAAAACCGCCAGCGAAGGATGGCTCTCTCCTGGCAAGATTGCGACAATTCACCAACCCGCCAGGGTCCGGCCGCCACACCGTCGTCTGCTGGGAGGCATCGTGCTCGACGTGCTCGGACTGGATGACTCCGAAGAACTCGCGTACCGCGCTCTCGTCGAGGTGCCGTCGTACGACGTCGCCGAGCTCGCGGCCCGGCTCGGCTGCCACCCGGTCGAGGCCGCACGCGCGCTGACCGCGCTGGAGACGCTCGGCCTGGCCGCCCGGTCCAGCAGCGGCGACGACCGGTACGTCGCCTCGCCACCGTCGGTCGCCCTTGCCGCCCTGGCCGTGCAACGCGAGGAGGAGTTGCGGCGGGCGCAACGCGAGATCGAGTCGCTGGCCGAGGTCTACCGGGGTACGGACGCCGAGCGTTCGGTCAGTGACGTGGTGGACGTCGTCCGCGGCGCCAAGGCGGTCGGCCAGCGGTTCGCGCAACTGCAGATGTCGGCGCGCGAGGAGGTGCTCGGGTTCGTCAAGGCGCAGATCGCGGTCGTGCCGCCGGAGGAGAACAAGGAGGAGGATGCCGCGGTCACCAGAGGCGTGCGCTACCGGGTGGTGATCGAGCGGAGTGCGTTCGACCGGCCCGGGTTCTTCGCGGCCGCCTCCGACTCGCTGAGGGCGGGCGAGGATGTCCGCGTTGTGCAGGAGCTGCCGATCCGGTTGCTGATCGTGGACCGCCGGATCGCCTTGGTGCCGCTGCTGTCCGGGGCCGGAGGCAGCATCGGCGCGCTGATCGTGCACAGCAGCGGCATGCTCGACGCACTGCTCGCCCTCTTCGACCGCGTCTGGCGTGACGGTCTCCCCCTGGTGCTGGGCACGAACGGGATGGTCGAGGGCCCGACCGACGGCCTGCCGGAGCTGGACGCCCGCATCCTCGGGCTCCTGCTCGCCGGCCTCACCGACCAGGCAGTCGCCAACCAGCTCAATCTCTCCATGCGCACCGTCCAGCGACGCGTCCGCGCACTGATGGACCTGGTGTCGGCCGACACCCGTCTCCAGCTCGGCTTCCACGCCGCCCGCCGCGGCTGGATCTGAGCCCGGACCTGCGGCGGTCAGGGTCGATCCGGGGAAAACCCCCTATCGATCCCGCGCGAACGCGGGCAGACTCGGTGGAAGTTGTAGATCGGTCGTCTGGGGTGGCCGCTGATCAGCCAGGGAGGGCGATCGGCAATGGAGGGGACAGTTACCGATGTCACCGAGGTCGTGGACGCGACCGACCTCGTACGGGTTTATGGCGAAGGGGATACAGCGGTTCACGCGCTGCGCGGTGTGGGTGTGCAGATCGAGCCCGGGCAGCTCACGGCGGTGATGGGACCGTCTGGTTCGGGCAAATCGACGCTGATGCACATCCTGGCCGGCCTGGATCGCCCGACGTCGGGCTCGGTCAAGATCGACGGCATCGAGATCACCACTCTTGGTGACGACGCGCTGACCAAGCTCCGCCGGCGGCACATCGGCTTCATCTTCCAGTTCTTCAACCTGCTGCCGATGCTCACCGCCCGCGACAACATCCTGCTGCCGCTGACGATCGCCGGCGTGAAGCCGGACCAGGAGTTCTTCGACGGTCTGGTCGCACGGGTCGGCCTCGCCGATCGCCTCGAGCACCGGCCGGCCGAACTGTCCGGCGGCCAGCAACAGCGGGTCGCGATCGCCCGGGCCCTGGTGTCGCGGCCGACCGTGGTGTTCGCCGACGAGCCGACCGGCAACCTCGACTCCCGGACCAGCGGCGAGATCCTCACGCTGATGCGGTCGTCGGTCGAGGAGTACGGCCAGACCACGGTGATGGTGACCCACGACGCCAAGGCCGCCGCGATGGCCGACCGGGTGCTCTACCTGGCCGACGGGGAGATCGTGAAGGAGACCGGCCGGTCCAACCAGCACGAGATCCTGCAGATCATCGACACGCTGGATCTGCAGTGATCCGGTTCGCGTTACAGGGCCTGCTGGCCCGCAAGCTGCGGACGGCGCTGACCGCGATCGGTGTCGTCCTCGGGGTCGCGCTGATCTCGGGCACCTATGTGCTGACGGACTCGATCACGTCCGCGTTCGACTCGATCTTCACCGAGAACTACAAGAACACCGACGCCGCCATCACCGGGAAGAACGCGATTGACGCATCCGAGGACGGGACCGTGACGGCGCCGCCGTTCGACGCCGGTCTGCTCGAGAAGGTCCGGGAGCTGCCCGAGGTCGGCGCGGCCGGCGGCGGGGTCGGCGGCGAGGCGCAGCTGATCGGCAAGGACGGCAAGGCGGTCGTCTTCGGCGGCGCCCCGAACCTCGGCTTCAGCGTCGATCCCGCGCTGCCGCAGTTCAACTCGCTCTCGCTGGTCTCCGGATCCTGGCCGGCGCCGGACGAAGTCGTGATCGACACGAAAACCGCCAAGGAGAAGGGTTTCGCGACCGGCGACACGATCCGTGTCCAGGCGCGTGGCCCGGCGCAGCAGATGCGGATCTCCGGGCTGGTCGAGTTCGGCGCCGTGTCGTCGATCGGCGGCGCGACGCTGGCCGGGTTCGACCTCGGGACCGCGCAGCGACTGTTCGACAAGCCCGGCAAACTCGACCAGATCCTGATCGCGGCCAAGTCCGGGACGAGCGACCAGCAACTGGTCGATGCGGTCCGGCCCATCCTGCCCCCGGCGACGCAGGTCCGGACCGCCGACGAACAGGCCAAGGAGGACGCGGCGGGTACGTCGAGCTTCCTGAGCTTCCTGCAGACGTTCCTGCTGGTGTTCGGCGGTATCGCCTTGTTCGTCGGCTCGTTCGTGATCGCCAACTCGCTGTCGATCACGATCGCCCAGCGCACCCGTGAGTTCGCCACCTTGCGCACGCTCGGCGCCTCGCGCCGGCAACTGCTCGGCACAGTGGTGCTGGAAGCACTCGTCACCGGCTTCGTCGCATCGGTGGCCGGACTGTTCCTCGGCCTCGCGATCGCGACCGGGCTGTTCAAGCTCTTCGATGCAGTCGGCTTCACACTGCCGAACAACGGGCTGGTGTTCCGGACCCGGACGATCGTGGTCGCCCTGATCGTCGGCGTGCTGGTCACGGTCATCGCGAGCCTGCGACCGGCCTGGCGGGCGACCCGCGTGCCACCGATCGCGGCAGTCCGCGAAGGCGCGACGCTCGCGCCCGGGCGGTTCAACCGGTTCCGCCCGGTCGGGGCCGCCCTGCTCGCCGTCGCCGGAATCGCGTTGGTGCTGGTCGGATTGTTCGCCGACGGATTGTCGACAACGGCTCTGCTGTCGCTGCTCGGTGCGGGTGTGCTGCTGCTGTTCATCGGCATCGCCCTGTTCTCGGCACGTCTCGTCCGGCCACTGGCGGTGGTGGCGGATCCGATCGCGCGCTGGTCGGTCGTCGTACTGACCGCGGTGATCTGGCCGTTCATCCTGCTGCCGTACTGGCTGATACGGCGTCTCTTCGGCCGGCACCCCGAGTTCCCCCGGGTACTGCCGGATAGGCCGGCGGTTGCGATCGGTGGACAGAACAGCAAGCGGGATCCGCACCGGACGGCATCGACCGCGGCCGCGCTGATGATCGGGCTGGCCCTGGTCACACTGGTGGCTACCTTGGGCGCGGGCATCATCCGGCCGTTCGAACAGGCTGTGGACGGGATCTTCAGCGCCGACTACGCGATCACCGCGCAGAACAATTTCAGCCCGCTGCCGCCACCGGTCGCCGCCGAGGTCGCGAAGGTGCCGGGGGTCGAGCAGGTCACCAGCGTGCGCGGTGGTGAGGCGAAGGCGTTCGGCAAGACGATCACGATCACCGCGGTCGACCCCCAGGCCCCGGACCTGCTCACCTTCGACTGGCGCTCCGGCTCGCAGGCCTCGCTCGGCGAGCTCGGCGCCGACGGAGCGATCCTCGATTCCGCGTACGCCGACGAGCACGGCCTCGTCCTCGGGTCGCGGTTCCCGATGCAGACCGCGACCGGGAAGACCCTGCAGTTGCAGGTGAAAGGTATCTTCCGGCCACCGGCCGGTGGCTCGCCGTTCGGCAACGTGACGATCTCGACGGCCACCTTCGACGCGACCAGTTCACAACCGCTGAACCTGTACACCTTCGTGAACATGAGCGGCGGTGTCACCGCCGCGAACACCGCGGCCCTGACCAGTGCGCTGAGCACGTTCCCGAACGCGAAGGCGCAGACGCGGGAGGAGTTCAAGAAGGCGCAGACCGACGGCATCAAGAGCATCCTGAACGTGCTGTACGTCCTGCTGGCATTGTCGGTGCTGGTCAGCCTGTTCGGCATCGTCAACACGCTGGTGCTGACCGTCTTCGAGCGGACCCGCGAGCTCGGCATGCTGCGCGCGATCGGCCTGACCCGCGGCCAGGTGAAGCGGATGATCCGGCAGGAGAGCGTGATCACCGCGCTGATCGGCGCGGTGATCGGGATCGTGCTCGGCCTCGTGCTCGCGTCGCTGCTGGCCGCCCGGCTGGACGAGATCTCGTTCACCATCCCGGTCCTCCAGCTGGTGATCTTCGCCGTCGTCTCGGTCGTCGTCGGAATCTTCGCCGCCATCTGGCCGGCCCGCCGCGCAGCCAAACTGAATCCGCTGGAGGCCTTGCAGTATGAGTAGTCGTCCGCGCGTCGTGTAACCCTCGGCGGTGTTAGCTTCGCTGGCTGTGAAGCGAATCGCCGCCCTGGTAGTCGTCCTCGTCCTCACCGGTTGTTCGACCGTCGAGTCGAAAGACATCCGGACCAGCGGGATCACCGCCAACCTCGTTGTCACGCTGTCCGAAGGAACTGACGCCGCGGACGTCA
The DNA here is from genome assembly GCF_054073265.1 of Kribbella sp. CWNU-51. NCBI lineage: Bacteria > Bacillati > Actinomycetota > Actinomycetes > Propionibacteriales > Kribbellaceae > Kribbella > Kribbella sp. CWNU-51. Next base: position 95,910 of record NZ_JBSXMZ010000026.1, on the reverse strand, counting down.
GCGCGTCGTTGCGGGTCGGCACGCTCACCTTCGTCGAGCTCGGTGACGGTGAGCAGATCACCGCGTCGGGCGGCGGGAAGGACGTCGGACTGCGGCATCGCCGGGCCGCGGGGGTGACCGACTACAGCAACCGCCTCGACGGCGTGGTTGCGCCGGGCACCGAAATCACGGTCGACCTCGAACGGGGCAAGAACAACGATTCGGCACCCCGGTCGACGGTGCGACTGCCCGAGCGGGTCCGCCTCGTCGCACCCGTGGCCGGCACGACCTCCTCGCGCCGCCGCGACATCGTCGTACGGTTCGAGAGCGAGCCGTCGCAGTTGCCGTCGATCCTCACCTGGACCGGCCAGTGCATCCAGCCCGGCAGCCTGGAGCTGGAGCCGGGCCGCACCTCGGCCACGATCGCCCGCGGCTCGATCAAGGCCGCCGCGACCACACCGACTCCAGGGGTCGCGGCGCCTGCGTGCCAGATCGACATCACGCTCACCCGCCGTAGCGAAGGCACGCTGGACAAGGCGTTCAAGGACGGCAGTGTCACGGCCGAGAGCCAGTCCGTCCGGCGGATCAACTCCGTTCCGTAGTCGTCCGGCGACACGCGGCGGTCACCGGCCGGCCTTTTCTCGGCTACCTTCACGAGGGCACAGGTCTTCCTGCGGCAGCCAGCCTCAGGGACGTCCGCCCAAACCTCCGAAAGGTTCCCCTCATGCGCCGCCTCCCCCGCGCGCTGCTTCCGTTCGCCCTCGTCGCCGCGGTGGTCCTGCCGGCGGCCCCGGCTGCCGCCACCCACGGCGACTTCGACATCCAGGCCCACCGTGGCGGTCTGGGGCTCACCGTGGAGAGCACGATCGCGTCCTTCTCGCACGGCCTCGAGCTCGGCGTCAGCACGCTGGAGCTCGACGTGCAGATCACCCAGGACGGGTACGCCGTGGTCACCCACGACCGCCAGGTCACGGGCAGCAAGTGCCGCGACACCGCGCCGTACACGCCGAACGACCCGGAGTACCCCTACGTCGGGAAGTTCATCAACACGCTGACCCTCAAGCAGGTCAAGCAGCTCGACTGCGGATCGCTACCGCAGGCGGGCTTCCCCGGCCAGCAGCCCGACCCGGGCGCCCGGATGCCGGAGCTGCGCGACATCTTCGCGCTCGTGCACCGCTACCACGCGTACGACGTGAAGCTGAACGTCGAGACCAAGGTGGAAGCCGGTGCGCCGTCGGAGACCGCGCCGCGGGAGCAGTTCGTCCAGGTGGTCGCGCGGGAGATCCGGAAGGCCCGCATCGCCCGCCAGGTGACGATCCAGAGCTTCGACTGGGGCTCACTGATGCGGATGCACCAGGTCGCGCCCGAGCTGCCGCTGGTCGCGCTGGACAACTTCGACTTCCTGCAGGTCGGCAAGCCGGGCAAGTCGCCGTGGCTCGGCGGCATCGACATCGACGACTTCGGGGGCGACCCGATCAAGGCGGTCACGTCGTTCGGCGCGTCGGCGATCTCCCCGGTGGACGGCTTCCCGCAGGGCGGGAAGATCACCGATCCGGCGTTCCGGCCGTACTTCACCAAGGACCTGGTGAAGGCGGCGCACAAGGCCGGCCTGAAGGTCATCCCGTGGACGGTCGACGACCCGGCGACGATCCAGTGGTTCATCGACCAAGGTGTCGACGGCATCATCAGCGACTACCCGGACCGGGTGCGCGACGTCGTCCGCGCGAACGGGTTCCGGCTGCCGCGCGCGTACGACGCTCCCGCCGTACGGGCGTTGCCGTCGGCCCACGCGCACAACGACTACGACCACCGCCGGCCACTGCAGGATGCACTGGACCGTGGGTTCAACAGCGTCGAGGCGGACGTGTGGCTGGTGGACGGTGAGCTGCGGGTCGCGCATGACCTGGACGACGCCGTGCCGGGCCGGACTCTGGAGAGCCTGTACCTGAAGCCGCTGGCCGACCGGGTGCGGGAGAACCACGGGCAGGTGTACCAGCACGGTCGCGACTTCCAGTTGCTGATCGACATCAAGAGCGACGGACCGTCGACGTACGCCGCTGTCGACGAGGCACTGCAGAAGTATCGCGGGATCAGCACGGTCTTCATGAACGGGCGGGTGCTCGAGGGCGCGGTGACGTCGGTGATCAGCGGCAACCGGCCGCTCGACGTACTGAAGGCGCAGAAGGTTCGCTACGCCGGGTACGACGGCCGCCTCGGCGATCTGCAGTCGGGGATGCCGGCGTCGCTGATGCCGCTGGTGAGTGACAACTGGACGAACGTCTTCACCTGGAACGGCGTTGGCCCGATGCCGGAGGCCGAGAAGACCAAGCTGCACGACATCGTGGTGACCGCGCACCACGCCGGCTACCGGGTGCGCTTCTGGGAGACCCCAGACACGCCAGGTGCGGCCCGCGAAGCACTGTGGGGAGAGCTGTCCGCGGCCGGCGTCGACTACATCAACACCGACGACCTGCACGGACTCGAGGACTTCTTGCGGAGCTAGGGCGTGACTTCCGTCAGGGCCAGGACGTCCTTGCCCTCACGGAAGGCCTTGCGTTGTTTGACAGCGCCGTTCCCGTCCACCAGTGCGCGCTGGATGCCGTCGCGCACCAGGTCTACCGCGTCGAGCTCCTGAAGCGCCGGCTCCACGTGCTGCCGCAGTCGCTCGACGACCTGGGACATGGGCAGTGGCTCGCCGCTTCGCACATCCAGCCCGCCACCGGTGAGGCCGTCGCGCGCTGCCAGCCAGTAGGCGGCCCGTAGTATCTCCGGCTCGAGTTTCGGCCCCCGGCCGCCGTCTTCCACCGCAGTCATCACCAGCGCACGGATCAGCGTGGCCAGCAGCACAGTCTCGTCGATGGTGAGGGGGACGTCGCTGACCCGGACCTCGACCGTCGGCAGATGCGTGGACGGCCGGATGTCCCAATAGACCATCCGTTGGTCGATCAGCGTGCCTGCCGCCATGTGCATCGCCACCAGCGCGTCATAGTGCTCGACCGACTCCAGGTACGGCGGTGGGCCGGCACACGGCCAGCGTGTCGTCATCAACCAACGCCAGCTCGCGAAGCCGGTGTCCTGTTGCAGATAGATCGGTGAGTTCGCGGTCAGTGCGAGGAGCGCCGGCAGCCACGGCCGCAGGTGGTTGCTGACCCTGGTGGCTCCCTCCCGGTCAGGTACGTCGACATGCACATGACAACCGCAGACACATTGCTCCCGTGCCAGCAACCCCCACTTGTCGGCCAGCTCCTCGTAGCGCGGTTTCATCGTGATCGGCTGAGCCGCCTCCCCGTGCGGTAGCACGCCGATCGCCAGCAGCCAAGCGCCCTCCTCGGCAGCGGCCTTGGCGAGCTTGGAGCGCATCTCCGCCAGATGCACACGCAACTCGCTCGACGTGTCACACACCGGAGTGTTGATCTCGACCATGGCTCGCGTCAGCTCGAGCTCGACGTCCTGCAGGTCCGCCACCACCGCCACGCTGCGCGGGAGCGGATGACCGCTGGCGGAAACGAGCAGGAGTTCTTCCTCGACGCCGAACGAAGGATGCCTCACCCCGAGCCGGTACCCGATCACAAACGGGTTAGGCTCTGCGGCGTGAGTCTGCCGATCGTCACCGCGACCCGCTACGTGCTGCCGTTGCGCGAGGGCGGCTCGCTCCCCGGTGTTGTCGAAGGCAACGATCTCGGCACCTACGTGATCAAGTTCCACGGCGCCGGGCAGGGCCCGAAGGCGCTGGTCGCCGAGGTGATCGTCGGCGAGCTGTTCCGCCGCCTCGGCCTGCGCGTCCCGGAGCTGAAACTGATCCAGCTCGACCCCGCGATCGGCAAGTCCGAGCCGGACTTCGAGATCCAGGAACTGCTGATCCGCAGCGCCGGGCTGAACCTGGCCGTCGACTTCCTGCCGGGCTCCTTCGGGTACGACGGCTCGGCCGGCAACCCGGGCGACGACGGGATGGCCCGGATCCTCTGGCTGGACGCGTTCGTCGCCAACGTCGATCGGTCCTGGCGGAACACGAACATGCTGGTCTGGCACAAGAACCTCTGGCTGATCGACCACGGAGCCGCGTTGTACTTCCACCACTCCTGGATGTCCGCGGAGAAGTTCGCCGGCCTCCCGTACGACGCCTCGGACCACGTGTTCTCCATCGCGGCACCCGGCGTACCGGCGGTGGATGCGGAGCTGGCGGCCGCGATCACGCCGGCCTTGCTGACCGAGGTGATCGGGCTCGTGCCTGACGAGTGGATCGATGACGGTGACCGCGAGCGGTATCTCGGCCATCTGACCGCACGTCTGGAAGACCGGTCCGCCTGGCTGCCAGGAGGTGTCCGGTGAGCATTGACCTGGTGCCTTTCGACTACGTGATTTTGCGGGCGGCGCCGCGGATCCAGCGCGGTGAGTTCGTCAACGTGGGTGCGGTGCTCTACTGCCGCGCAATGGACTTCCTGGGCGCGGCCTGGGACGTGGAGCCGTCGCGACTGAAGGCTCTGGACCCTGCGGTCGACGTGGACGTGGTGTGCGCGTCACTGGAGCAGATCCGCGCAATCTGCGCCGGTGACCCGCACGGTGGGCCGGCCGCGGCCACCCGGATCGGTGAGCGCTTCAGGTGGCTCGCCGCGCCCCGCAGTACCGTCGTACACCCCGGACCGATCCACAGCGGGCTCACCAACGACCCCGCCGCGGATCTGGACCGGTTGCTCGACGCGTTCGTGCGCTAAGCCAGCGCTGCGGACACCACCTCGCGGGCCCGCTCGAAGACCTGCTCCAGGTGGTCGGCGCCCTTGAAGGACTCGCCGTAGATCTTGTAGAGGTCCTCGGTGCCGGACGGGCGCGCCGCGAACCAGGCCGACTCGGTGGTGACCTTCAGCCCACCGATCGGCGCCCCGTTGCCCGGTGCACTCGTCAGGCGGTCCACGATCGGCTCACCGGCCAATTCGGTCGCTGTGACCGCGTCGGCGGACAAGGCTGCCAGTTTGGCCTTCTCCTCACGCGTGGCGGGCGCGTCCACCCGCGAGTACGCCGATGCACCGAACCGCTCGACCAGTTTGGCGTGGGCCTGTGACGGCGTCTCACCGGTCACCGCGGTGATCTCACTTGCCAGCAACGCCAGCAGGATCCCGTCCTTGTCCGTGGTCCACACCGTGCCGTCGAAGCGCAGGAAGCTCGCTCCGGCCGACTCCTCACCGCCGAAGCCGACCGAGCCGTCGATCAGCCCGGGTACGAACCACTTGAAGCCGACCGGGACCTCCCAGAGCCGCCGGCCCAGGTCGGCGACCACGCGGTCGATCAGCGACGACGACACCAGTGTCTTGCCGACCGCCACGTCCGGACCCCACTGGCGGTTGGCGAACAGGTAGGAGATGGCGACGGCCAGGTAGTGGTTCGGGTTCATCAGGCCGGCGTCCGGGGTGACGATGCCGTGCCGGTCCGCGTCCGCGTCGTTCCCGGTGGCCACGTCGTACTTGTCCCGCTGGGCGACCAGCGAGGCCATCGCGTACGGCGAGGAGCAGTCCATCCGGATCTTGCCGTCGTGGTCCAGCGTCATGAACGACCAGGTCGGGTCGATTCTCGGGTTCACGACCGTCAGGTCGAGCTGGTGCCGCTCGGCGATCGCGGCCCAGTAGTCCACACTCGCCCCACCGAGCGGGTCCGCGCCGATGTGTACGCCGGCGGTGCGGATCGCGTCCAGGTTGAGCACGGAGGGCAGGTCGTCGACGTAGTGGCCGACGAAGTCGTACTCCCCCGCGTGCTGACGGGCCTGCTCGAACGGCTTGCGCCGTACCTCCCGGTTGCCGCCGGCGATCAGGTCGTTGGAGCGGGCCGCGATCCAGCCGGTCGCGTCCGCGTCCGCCGGGCCGCCGTGCGGCGGGTTGTACTTGATGCCGCCGTCGCGGGGCGGGTTGTGCGACGGAGTGATGACGATGCCGTCCGCACCGGCGCCGGCACCGCGGTTGAGCCGCAGGATCGCATGTGACACGGCAGGGGTCGGCGTGAGCCGGTCCGCGCTGTCGACCAGGGTCTGCACGTCGTTGCCCGCGAGTACTTCGAGCACCGTGCGCCAGGCCGGCTCGGAGAGGCCATGGCTGTCCCGGCCAACCAGGAGCGGGCCAGTGGTCCCTTCACCGGCCCGGTACTCGCAGATGGCCTGGGTGATGGCCAGGATGTGTGCCTCGTTGAAGGCACCGTCCAGGCTCGAGCCGCGGTGTCCCGACGTACCGAAGACGACCTTCTGAGCTGGGTTCTGCACGTCCGGGGTGATGTCGTCGTACGCCTTGAGCAACGCGGCGATGTCGACGAGGTCCTCGGGCTGAGCTGGCTGGCCTGCGCGTGGGTCCATGACCTCATGCAACAAGCCCCGGCGTCAGATCACAACTCCCCGGGAGCCGTGTCTCATCCGGCGTACGGCGTCAAGAGTTGATCGACGGGAGCGTAGTCGTCGGTGAGCACCGGCGCGTTGCCGACGAAATCCGTCAGCTGGTCCCGGACCTCGGTGCCTGGTCGGAGGCCCGCCTCGATCGCGCCGACGTCGATCGGCCGGTCGGAGCCCACCAGGACGAAGTTGCCGCCGGTCCGCCCGGCGAACTCGTCCGTCGTGGCGATCACGGCCACATGCGCGAACTCCGCCTGCAGCGTCTCGACTTCGGCCTTGGCGAAGAGTGCGTTCCCGTGGTCGATCACGTTGACCAGGTAGACGCCGTCCGGCCGCAGCACCCGCTTGACGTCCGCGACCAGCTCGCGCGTGGTCAGATGCCAAGGGACGGACAATCCGCTGAAGGCGTCCATGATGACGAGGTCCTTGCTGTCCGTCGCCTCGTCCCGGACTCCGAGTCGGCCGTCCCGGACAGTGACCGAGAGATCCGGACCGGTCCGCACTCCGAGCTCTTTCTTGTCCAGCTCGACCACGGCCCCGTCGATCTCGTACACCTGGTTCTTGGTGTCCGGACGGGTCGCGGTCAGGTACCGCGGCATGGTCAAGCCGCCACCGCCCACGTGCAGCGCGTCCAAGGGTTGTTTGGCCGGCCAGCTGCCGTTGATCGCGGCGGCGAAGTTCTTGATGTAGTCGAACTCCAGATACGTCGGGTCGTCGAGGTCGACGTACGAGTGCCTGAGCTGGTCCAGGTACAGCGTCCGTCCGCCCTCACGATTGGGGTCCGCGACGACCCGGGCGCAGTGGTACGCCGTCTCGACCTCACAGGGCCGTGGCGCGACCAGAGTCAGCGTGGCACCGACCAGTGCGAGTGCCACCGGCTTCACAGCCGCTCGAGCACCTCGCAGTACGACGGTCAACGCGGCTCCGGCGACGACCAGCAGCCCACCGAGGCTGAGCACGATCGTGCTGATCGGAGTCTTCGCCACGAACACGAACCCGGTCAGCACCGTGCCCACGATCCCGCCGACCGTCGCATAGGCGGACAGCCGGCCGACCACGGTGCCGGTCTGGGCCAGACTCGCCAACCGCAGCTTCGTCACCATCGGCGTCACGGCCGCGAGCAATGCAGCCGGAGCGAACAGAGTCAGCGCGAGCACCAGGAACACGTAGTTGCTGGCGTCTTCCCGGAGCGCCTCACCGGTCCAGCGGACCACGGGGAGGATCAGCATCACCAGTGCGCCGGCGAAGAGGATCAGTGGACCCAGAGTCCGGCTCGGCGGCACCATGTCCGCGAACCGTCCGCCGAGGGCGGCTCCGGTCGCGATGGCGGCCAGCGCGACTCCGATGACCGCTGTGTTCGTCTCCAGCGTCAGCCCGATGTACGGCGCCACCAGCCGCAGCGAGACGAGCTCCAGCACCATCACGGCGGCCGAACTGCCGAACGCCAGCGTGATCGCCAACCTCTGCCCGACCGGTCCAGCTTCACCCTTGCCCACCGCGTCACCCTACCGGTCCAATGAAAGCGTGATGGACGCGAAAACCAGCGCGGAGCTGTACCACGCCAGCCGGGAACGAGTGACGGCCGCGGTCCGCGGCCTCGCCCCAGCCGATCTCGACCGCCAGGTACCCGCTTGCCCGCAGTGGAGTGTGCACAACCTCGTCTCCCACCTCGTGGGCGTCTCGGCCGACTTCGTGGCGGGCAACCTCGCCGGTGCGCCACGACCGCCCTGGACTGCGGTCCAAGTGGAATTCCGGCGCAATCTGCCGATCGACGCCGTCCTGGACGAATGGGCCACTGCGGGGCCTGCGCTCGAGCGGCTGGTGGTCAGCGGTACGACGTCTCATCCGCTCGTCTGCAATCCGTACGTCGACGCGAGTGCGCATGAGGCGGATCTGCATGGTGCGATCGGGAGTGGGCGTCCGCCCCCGGAGGTCTGGAGTGCCACCCTCGACTGGATGCTGGACTCCCCCGGACCACTGACGGTCATCACCCCGGACGGCACGTACTCGGCCGGCTCCGGCGGTCCGGCAGCAGTCGTGCGGACGTCGTCGTACGAGCTGTTCCGGGCGATCTTCGGGCGCCGCAGTGCTGCCCAGATCCAGGCGTGGGACTGGGATCGACCCGACTACGCGGCCGGGTGGAGTCTGGAGCTCCCTAGCCTGCCGCAGACCACGGTGCCGCTGAACGACTGACGTGACTAGGGCTCGTCCAGACGGGCGATCAGTGTCTTGGGGGCGATCTGCCGGTACGCGCCCTCGACCAGGTCCTCGAAGTGGTCCCAGTCGACCTCGACGTCCAGGTAGACGCCGAGCCAGCCGCGATGACCGACGTACGGCGGCCGGAAGAAGTGCTCGGGATCATCCGCGACCAGCGCCTCCTGGACGCCGGGCGGCGCCGCCATCCAGACCGCGACCCGGTCGTCATGGTGCTGATCGGCGTACATCACGAACACCTTCTTGTCGCGCACGAACCAGGTCGGCTCGCCGTGACTCGGCCGCTCGGTCGCCTCAGGCATCCCCAGGCACAGACCGCGCACGCGTTCCAGAACGTCCATCGACCTAGTGTCGCGGACCCGGGACGACAACGCCCGCTTCGTAGGCGTAGACCACTGCCTGGGCACGATCGCGCAGATCGAGCTTGGTCAGGATGTTGCTGACGTGCGTCTTCACCGTCTGCTCCGCCAGCACGAGCTCGGCCGCGATCTGCCGGTTGGACAGTCCCCGCGCGACCAGCCGCAGTACGTCGGTCTCGCGCGGTGTGAGGTGGACCGGCGTGATGGGTACGACGGGTTGGGCCCGGGCGAAGTCCTCGACCAGCCGGCGCGTGACCGAGGGCGCCAGCAGCGCATCGCCGGCGGCGACGATCCGGACCGCCGCCGCCAGCTCGTCAGGGGTCGAGTGCTTCAGCAGGAAGCCGCTCGCGCCGGCCCGGAGTGCGGCGTACACGTAGTCGTCGAGGTCGAAGGTCGTGAGCATGACGACGCGCGGCGAGTCCCCGGACGCTGCGGTCGCGAGGATCCGGCGGGTCGCGGCGAGGCCGTCCATGACCGGCATCCGCACGTCCATCAGGATCACGTCCGGGTGCAGTTCGGCCGCCAGTTCGACCGCTTCGGCGCCATCGCCGGCCTGTCCGACGACCTCGAGATCGGCCTGTGCGTTCAGCAACGCGCTGAACCCGGCCCGCACCATCTCCTGGTCGTCAACCACCAGCACCGTGATCGCCACTCGCCACCTCCTTCCCGACCGGTATCGACACCGCCACCAGATAACCGCCTTCGGGGGTCGGACCGGCGTTCACCGTCCCCTCCACGAGCGCAACCCGCTCGCGCATCCCCACCAACCCGTGTCCACTCCCCTGAGCGTCCGGCACCGCTTCCCGCGCCAGCCCGTTGGACACCTTGACCTCGAGCGCGTCGCCGACCCGCTGAAGTTCCACGCGCACAACGGATCCCGGCGCGTGCCTGACAGCGTTGCTCAACGCCTCTTGCACGACCCGGTACGCCGTCAACTCGACCGAGGGGTCGAGTCCGGTCGGCACCTCTGCTTCCAACCGCACATCCGCTCCGGCCCGCCGCGTACTCGCGACCAGGTCCGCCACCTGATCCAGCCCCGGCTGCGGTCCCAACTCCCCCAGCGGCGGCTCCACCGGCTCCCGCAACAGCCGCAACACCTGTCGCATCTCCGTCAGCGACGCCCGCGCCGCGTCGGCGATCTCGGCGAACTCCGCGCGTACGTCGTCCCGCACGTCAGGCAACCGATGCGGTGCACTGTCCGCACGGACCACCACGACCGACAGGTGGTGCGCGACGACGTCGTGCAACTCGCGGGCGATCCTGGCCCGCTCCTGCAGCCGCGACCGCTCGGCTCGCTCGGTCCGGCTGATCGTCTCCTGCTCGGCCAGCTGCCGGTTCGTCTCCGACCGCGAGTGGATCAGATCGCCGACCACGACCGCGATCGCGGACAGCACCGCCATGGTGACCAGGCCGGCCCAGCCACCTCGGTCTGGTGCGAGGACCGTCGCCACCAGACCCACGACCTGGGTGGCGGCCCACCAGCCCACCAGCTCACGGCGTCCGAGTCCACGCGCACCGACGATCGCGAGGACGAACGACTGCCCGAACGCCGCGGTGGTCCCCCACGGCCACGGCTCGTCCGTGCTGACCGGTGTCGTCACCACCGCCGTGATCGCCGTGCTCGCAAGCGATACGACCAGCGCCGCCCGTGGCCGCAGCCAGGCCAGGCCCAGGCTGAGCGCTCGCGCCATCGCCAGCGCCAGGACGGCGCCGAGCGACACGTAGTAGTGCTGACTCAGATCCATGACGGTCAGCACCAGCAACGCCGCGACGCCGAGCCCGGCGACCCACGCCCACCGCCCACGCGGCCACCGGTTCGGCATCCCCAGCTCAGCGCTCACGGTTGGACCCTAGTTCACAGCTGCTGCAGCCACGACCAGAAGAACAGCAGTCCTCCGGCCGTGAGAGCGATAGTTGCCGGGAGCACCCACCGTCGGGTCGTCGTCTCGTCGAGCCCCCGAACCAGCGCCGCCTGCAGCCACGCGATCCCGCGCAACGCGAGCAGGAACACCACGATCGCGGGCAGCGATACCGCCGCGTGCACCGCCCAGGCCCCCGCCTTCGTCGGCCCGCCCCACGTCCCGGGCCCGAACGGCCCGTCCTCCACGAACCCGTAGAACGGCCCACGCACCACCGCCGTCACCGCGAGCATCAGCAGGAACCAGCTCATCAGCCCCAGCACCGAACTGAGCAGCCCGTACCCGAACACCCGTCCTACTCCGGCCGGCGACGCTCCAGCCGCCGCCTCCTCCTGGCTCAGCAGCCGGCCCAATCTCTGCCAACGCCGAACTGCCGTCTTCGCCTCACCGAGCACCGCGTCGGCCATCGTCCGTACGCCGACCGGCACCAGCAAAGCGTCGTACGCGATCGACCTGGCCAGACGACTCAGCCGGCGGCGGCGCGCATCCGGCCGACCGGATAGCGGTCGATCCGGGGTGGTGTGCAGCGTGTCCGTCATGATCTCTCCTCGGGTCTCAAGTCCTGAGATCGAGGCTAGGAATCAGCGGCGCCCGGCACATCGGGCCAGGGAGCCAGGTCGCGGGCAGTACCCCGGTAGGGGGTCGATTGTGATCCAGGTCACAGTGACCACGATCCGGATTGTGACGTTACACGGTCAGTGCCGGATGGCGTGCACGGCTCGCAGTGCACAACGGGGGTGCCCGACGGCGCGAGCGGCGATGCCGCGTCCAACAGGAGGTTCGGACCCCATGCGCAATCGAAACCTGGCGGTGATCGCCACGCTGATCCCGGTTTTGATGCTCGCGGGCTGCGGCACCGACACCGCGTCCGGCGTCGCCGCCTCGGCCCCCGGCGCCAAGAAGGCGTCCAAGCATGCCCTCACCGACGAGGTGGGCGGGCAGACGGACCCGGCAGGCGCGGATGATCCAGTCGTCCGCGCGTACTACGACTACCGGGTCGCGCTGGACCAGATGATGCGCAGCGGCGGCAGCAAGACCAAGCAGCTCGCGCCGGTGATGACGGCGAGGGTGTTCCAGGCGATCAGCGTCCAGGCGAAGTACTACCGCACCAAGAGGCTCCACAACACCGGCATCACCACAGTCCTGTGGGCCAAACGCACCCTGGCGTCGAACGGCGTCATCGTCAGCGCCTGCTACGACACCACCGCAGCCCGCACCGTCGACGCGAAGGGCCGCGCGGTCCTGCCCGCCTCCACGCCGACGCGCTGGCTGGACCAGATGCGCGTCCAGCCGCTCCATGGCCGGTGGGTCGTCGACGGGGGCACCACCACCCCCAACGCCTGCTGACTCCCGCGGGCCGCACATCGTCTCCGGATCGCTGCCACCCGGCACACCTCGCGACCGGAGCCCCGCAGCGCGGAGAGTTCAGCTCTCCGCGCTGCTGCGTCCGTCAGGGGTGGCGGACCATCTGCTGCAGCAGTCCCTCGACCGCACCACGCAACTCGGCGTCGTGCTCGGGACCCGACCACACGACCACGCAGCCCTTGTCACCGAGCCTGCTCGCGATCAGTTCGCGCGCCGGCGTCGGATCGCCTTGATTGAGTACGACGACCAGCCGCCGGCCGTCCCGCTGCAAGCGATCCAGCAGCGGCGGCAACGTCGACCCCCGGAACACTCCGGGATCGCTCTTCACCTTGGTCTCGACCATCACCCCCCGCCCGCGCACGACCAGCAGGAAGTCGGCGCGGTCCCGGGTGAACTCACGATCGTGGTAGATCCGCGCCTTCGGCCACAGCCGCTGCAGCGCCGCGTCCACGTCGGCGTCGTACCGGGCCGCCAGCCGGCTGACCCGCGAACTCGTCCCGCGCGGCCGGAACAGCTCCGGCGTACGCCGACCGTCGCGGCGGCGCCCGAACAACGGGCGCAACCAACGCCTCAGTCTCGTGTCGATCATCGGCGGACCCCTCGACCTAGCCGGCACTCACCCCGAGTCTGCCCAGGTCACTTCCGTGGAATCCCCACCACACCCGATCGTGATCGCACCGCCACAAACCCGACGTACCGCTGACGGTTGGGCTTGCCGGCGGACGAAAAGATCCCGCGGCCGACGGCCGCGGGATCTGTCGTCGGTTCAGCCGTTCTTGATCGCGGAGACCTCGATCTCCAGGGTGACCTTCTCGCTGACCAGGACGCCGCCGCCCTCGAGCGCCGCGTTCCAGCTGACGCCGAAGTCCTTGCGGTTGATCACCACGGAGCCCTCGAGGCCGACGCGCTCGTTGCCGAACGGGTCGGTCGCCGTGCCGGTGTACTCGAACGCGATCTCGACCGGCTTCGTGACCCCACGGATGGACAGGTCCCCGGACACCACGAAGTCCGCGTCACCGGTCTGCTTGATGCCGGTGGACGCGAACGTGATCTCCGGCTGGTTGTCCATGTCCAGGAAGTCGTTGCTGCGCAGGTGGTCGTCGCGCTGGCTGTTCCGCGTGTTGATGCTCTTGGCCTGGATCGTCACCTTCCCGGACGACTTCTCCGGGGTCTCCCCGTCGATGTGGATCGAGCCCTCGAACTCGTCGAATGACCCCCGCACCTTCGTCACCATCGCGTGCCGGGCGACGAAGCCGACCCGGCTGTGCGCCGTGTCGATCGTGTAGTCACCGGACAGGGCGGCGTACTCGTTGGACATACCGGAATCCTCCAGGGAGAGTAGTTGAAGTTTTCACAGTCCAGCTTTCACCTATCGCGCCCAGATGTCTACCCCCGGTACCGCGGGTCCGGCCCGCGGACCCGGACCGCGGGCCGCGCCGGGTCCCGACCGTTGCCTGCAGCAACGGGTTATTCGGTTGCGGGGGTACGACGGCACCGGGTGTCATAGGTGGTCGAAAGATCGGAGGGACCGTCGTGGAACCGCTCAGCGCCGACGAGATCAGGCGCTCGTTCGTCAACTCGTCCAAGAGCCAGATCAAGGCGATGACGCTGCCGCCCGGGTTCACCGAACTCCCCTGGGAGTCGCTGGACTACCTCGGCTGGCGCGACCCCAAGGCGCCCAATCGCGGCTATCTGGTGGTACGGCGCGAGGCCGGCGTGATCGGCATCGCGGTGAACACCCAGGCCTCGGGTGCGCCGCGGCGCGGCGCCGGGCTGTGCGACCTGTGCAACACCGCACACCACCTCACCGACGTCGCCCTGTTCGCCGCTCGCCGGGCCGGGACGGCCGGCCGCGCGGGCAACACGGTCGGCACGTACATCTGCGCGGACCTGGCCTGTTCGCTCTACGTCCGCGGCCTGCGCGAACCCGACGTACCACAAGGAGAAACCACCGCCCCCGAGGTGCGCGCCGAGCGGCTCGCGGCGCGGATTGAAGGTTTCGTAAATCGCGTGCTTGCCTGACGTACCGGACGGGCACCGGGACACTACTCTGGAGTCCAGCAAAACCGGCCCGCGGGGGCGATAAGGAGAGCGAGTCGCGATGACCGAGTTCAGAATCACGCACGAGATCCACAAGGTTCACCCGGACATCCGCGAGATGCTCACCGCCACCACCATCGAGGCGATCAACGAGACCAGCTCCCGGTCCGCCGAGGACGCCGCTCGCGTGCTGCGCCACAAGCTCGCCGAGATCGGCGTCCACATGAGCGAGGAAGCCTGCCTGGCCGCCATCGAACGCATCCGCTCCGGCAAACAACTCCGCTTCGAGATCGAACGCGAAACCGACGACGCGGAGTGACGCCGCCGGTCCCGGGACACTAGATCTGGAGGGTTCCCGGGGTCCCGATCTCCAGCCAGTTGAGGTCCGCCTTCGCCGACGAGAACGCCGACTCGATGCCGGCGCGACCTTGCCGGAAGTGACTCCAGCCCTCGTAGTGGACCGGGACGATCGTGCGCGGCCGCAGCAGCGAACACAGCTCCACGCCGTCGCGACCGGTCATCGTGTACCGAACCGGCCCGCTGATGCCGAACTGCACGGCGCCGAGGTGCAGCAGCACAGTGCCGACCTCGCATCGGCCGCCGACCTGCCGGATCCCGTCGTACAGCACAGAGTCCCCGGAGATCCACAGCGCGCCGTGTTCCTGCCCCGGCCAGCGCAACGCGAAGCCGATCACGTCGCCGGTGATCCGGCGGCTGAGCGGCGGCCCGTGCCGGCACGGCGTCGCGGTGATCTCGAGCGGTGGTCGTCCAGGCTCCCGCAGCGTGTGGACCGCCCACGGCACCAGACCGATCGTCGCGCCGCCGAGCCGCGCAGCACCAGCCGCGGTGGTGACCACGGTGCCCACCCTCGGCAGGAGAGCCCGGCCGGCGTCGTCCAGATTGTCGGCGTGGTGATCGTGCGTCAGCAGTACGGCGTCGATCGGCGGCAGCTCGTCGACCGCGATCGCCGGCCCGGTCAGTTTGCGTGAGGCCGATCCCCAGCCGAAGGCGTAGCGTCGTCCGGGCGGGTCGAAGGTCGGGTCGGTGAGCAGCCGCCATCCCTCGACCTCGATCAACGTCGTCGGGCCGCCGATGTGGGTGATGCGTGCCTGGCTCACGAATGCTTCACTGCCCAGTCCAGGACCTCGTCCGCGATCTTCTCCCACCCGGCCTGGGCCGGCAGCAGATGCGCGTAACCGTCGTACTCGCGGATCTCGGTGATGGTCTGCGACTTGTAATGCTTGGCGTTGGAGCGCTGAATCTCCGGCGGCATGATGTGGTCCTCGGAGCCGGACACGAACAGCAGCGGCGCGCGTGCGTCGTTGTGGTAGTCGACCCAGGTGTCCTGGTGACCGGGCTGGAAGTTCGCCAGCACGCTCCCCCACAGGATCCCGCCGTTCGCGGGGATCGCGTAACGCTCGTACAGCGCCCGCGCCTCCTCCTCGCCGAACGTGTTCGTGAACGCGTACTTCCACTCGTCGTACGACAGCGGGATCGCCCGGTGCCGGTTCGCCGGGCTCTTCAGCACCGGGAACGTCGACTTCACCTGCGAGAACGGCACCACCCGGACGCCCTCGGTGGGCGCCGAGTTCAGCGCCACCCCGGCGGCTCCGAAGCCGTGGTCGAGCAGGATCTGCGTGAACGCCCCGCCGGCCGAGTGCCCGATGATGATCGGCGGCGTGTCCAGTTCGCGGATCACCGACTCCAGGTGCTCGATGATCGCCGGGACGGTCACCTTCATAATCGGGCCCGGGTCGGCGTTCAGCGCCTCCACCTCGACCTCGAACCCCGGGTAGCCCGGCGCCAGCACCCGGAACCCGCGCGCCTCGTAGTGGGTGATCCAGTGCTCCCAGCTCCGCGGCGTTACCCAGAATCCGTGCACCAGTACGACGGTGTCAGCAGGCATGATCGCGTCCCTTCCGTCCGGGATGTTGGCCGAAACCGTAGCTGTCCGTACGGCGCGCTCCGTAGGATGTGCCTGCACGGATCTGGGCTGTGTCTGCACAGTTCGCCCACCAGACTCCAGGGTCTAGGGGGTGGGCATGGCGGTGTTGCTCGACACCGCCGGGCTGCCGCGGCGGGACCGGCCCGAAGCGTTCTACGCCGCGATGATGTCGGCGAGTGTGCCGGCCCGTGTCGAGCACGAGGACCCCCACGGCGACGTGCACGCCAGGATGGACTTCTGGCAACTCGGCACGCCGGACCTGTTCCGCAACGAGGGATCCGGGATGCGCCTGGTCCGGACGCCGAAGCACGTCCGGATCGGAGGCCCGGAGCGCCTGGCCCTCGCCGTGCAGGCGATCGGGTCTGGCGTCTTCAGCCAGGGTGACGTCGATCAGCGCGTCCGCACCGGCGACCTGATGCTGGTCGATCTGACCGCGCCGTACGACTTCGCCTGGAGTGGGCATGGTGCGTCGCAGGCCTTCCAGATCGACTACGCCGACCTCGGACTGAGCGTCGAATCGGTCCGCGCGGCCGCTCAACGATTGCCCAGCAGCCCGCTCTACACCCTCGTGCTGCACCATCTCACAGTCCTGCCGAGCATCCTCGAGTCGTTGCACGGCACACCGTCGGCCGACCTGGTCGGCACGGCCACCACGCAACTCGTCCGCGCCCTGCTGACCTCGGCCGCGGATCGCGACACCCAGCCGCCGGCGATGACCGACGTACTGTTCGCCCGCATCACCTGGTACGCGCGCCGCCATCTCACCGATCCAGAGCTCAGTCCCACTCGCATCGCGGCGGAGCACAACATCTCGCTCCGCTACCTCTACAAGCTGTTCGCCGAGCACCATCTCAGCCTCGAGCAGTGGCTGATCAGCGAGCGTCTCAAGGGCGCCGCTCGCCAGCTCGCCGAGCCGGCGAGCAGGCGTCGCCCCATCGCCTCGATCGCCGCGGGCTGGGGGTTCCTCGACGCCGCGCACTTCACCCGCCGGTTCCGCCAGGCGTACGGCATGACACCGCAGGAGTGGCGCCGGCGCTAGCCGAGGTGTTCTGGGGTGAGAAGCGCGGTCAGAGTCAGGCCGGCTTCGGTCAGCGGGGCCGGGGTGGTCGAGTTGCGGTTGATGACGCACAGGGCATCGGTGATGTGAGCACCCAGAACACGGAGGTCGTTGGCGGAGAGCACGATCTGGCCGCCGGTGGTGACGACGTCCTCGACGATCGTGACCCGCCGGCCCGCGGTCTCGGCGCCCTCGGCCAGGCGGCGCGTCCCGTAGGGCTTGGCCTGCTTGCGGACGAACGCGCACGGCAACCCGGTGTGCCGGCCGAGCGCGGTCACGACCGGGATCCCGCCCATCTCCAACCCTGCCAGGACCTCGGTGTCAGCCGGCACGAGCGGCACCATCGCCTCGGCCACGGCATCCAGCAACGCCGGAACCGCCTCGAACCGGTACTTGTCGAAGTACTCACTGGTCGTCTGCCCCGACCGCAACACGAACTCCCCGGTCAGATGAGCAGTCGCATAGATCCGCCGTCCCAACTCCGCAAGCTCCACCCAAGCACCCTAACGGGCCGCATCAGCGGTCCCCCTGCCCGGTGGCCGGTGGCCGCTAGCCGGCCTTGCGTTCGGTTTGGGCGGACAGGAAGCGGCGGAAGTCTTCTGCGGAGATGATCGGGATGCTCAGCTCACGGGCGGCGCGTGCCTTCACTGACAGGCTGTCCACGTCGGCGGCCACGACGAACGTCGTGTCCGGGCGGACCGCCTCCTGCGGGACGAACCCGGCCGCCACCGCCCGGTCCCACCAAACCTCGCGTGGCGCGACCATGTCCCCGGTGAAGACCATCGTGCTCCCCAGTGGGAACCCCCTCGCCCCAGGACGAGCGGGTACGACGTACCGCCCGCCGCTCGCCCGCACCAGCGCCTCGTCCACATCGGAAGCCCGGCGCCCGAGCATCACCGCCACCTGGTCGAGATCGCTCCGCTGATCCGCAGTTATCGCGCCTCCGCCCCACGACGCCTCCGCCAGCGCGGACACGTAGTACTGATGCAAGTCGTGCACCTGCGAACGCGTCAGGCCGAGGTCGGTCGCGACCTGGACGAGCTGATCCGCGTCCGCCGCGGTGATCTCCCGATTGGCGAGGATCATGTCGAGCAGCGCGAGATACGAGTCGGCCTGTGGCGGCTCGGGGACGCGCGGCAACTGATCGACGAGCCTGCTCATCCAGCCATGCCGCCCGCCGGCATGTACCGGCCGCACGGTCGGCGCGACGTTGCTCGAGGGCAACGCCGGCCACCGCAATCGACTGACTTCCTGATAAGCCCACTGCCACGGCGGCGGTGACGGAAACGCCTTCAGATACTGGCCGAACAACTCGGCCGTGGCCCGCGTGTCGGCCAGCGCCGAATGCCATCCCTCGATCGAGATCCCCGCCGCCGCACAACACGCACCGAGCGTCCGCTTCGCGCCCGGGTAGAGATAACCGGCCAGCGCCATCGTGCACATCGACCGCTCGGTGATCAGCGGTACGGCGACACCCAGCCGGGCGAACTCCGCCCGCAGGAACCCGAGATCGAACTCGACGTTGTGCCCGACAACCATCCGGCCCGCCAGCAGCTCACCCAACGGCCGCGCGACATCCGCGAACTCCGGCGCGGCGAGCACATCGGCGGTCAGGATCCCGTGGATGTGCTGCGGACCGAGATCGCGCTGCGGATTCAGCAGCGTCACCCATTCGTGCTCGACCTGCCCGCGGGCGTCCAACAGCACGACGGCGACCTCGATCACCCGATGCCGATGACTCGGCAGCAGGCCGGTCGTCTCGGTGTCGATGACGGCATACATCCACGGGCCTCCCCCGGCTCGATGACCGACTGGAACAACCCAATCACACGTCACCGACAGTTTCCGTCCGGTCCGGAATCGGCGTCAGCGACCCGGCCGCCCGGCCTCAGTCGCCGGGGATCTCGACCGCGATCTCGTCGCCCAGCCGGGCGCCGTCGGCCAACTCGAGTTCGTCACCGCTCCAGAAGCGTCCCGGGTCGTACCAGTTGGGCCGCCGCCCGGGCAGCAACCCCATCTCCTCGTACGTCACCGCGACCACCTCGGCGCAGTACGCCGACTCCAGCTCCAGCTCCCGCGATCCGCGCCGGAACGCCGGCACCCGGCCACGCACCCACCTCGTCGCCAGGCGAGCCGTCGACGGGAACGGCGTACCGTCCAGCCGGGCCACAGTCCGCAGTACGGCGTCCTCCATCTCCCGCGTGACGGGATGATCGAGCTGCCGCAGCCAGGCCCGTTGGCCGTACTTGCGCGCCCACACCAGGACCGCGTCCCGCAGGTCGTGCAACTGCACACCGCGGTGATGCGTGCCGCTCCACACGTCCGGCAGCGACCGACCCAGCTCGGCGTGCCACATCAGCGGGGGCAGATCGTCGATCACGATCGCCATGCCGACGTGGTTGACCGGGCTGTTCGTCGTCAGCTGGATGGCGCGGTCGGCGGCTTTGTCACCACGGAACAGCCAAATGTCACCTGTTCGTGTCAGTTCCGTAGCGTCATCCAGTGCAATCCGGCTGTCCACATCGCTAGGTTAGACCGCATGAAGGTATGGAAGGTGGTAGGACTTGCGGGGCTCGTCGGCGTGGCCGCGACGGGCGTAGTGGTCGCGCGAGGCGAGCGGAAGCGTCGCGCCTACACGCCGGAAGAGGTGCGCGACCGGCTCAAGACCCGGGCCAAGGAAGCAGCGAACGCCTGACTCAGGCACGACGCTCGGCCGGTCGTGCGGGTACGCCGTAACTCGGTGGTACGGCGTAGGGTCCCGCACGGCCGGCCGAGAGTCGTTGTCGGCCGCAACCATCTCAAAGGTTGTGAAGAGCAACTTCTTTCAGGCTGCCGGCGGTGATCGTCGCGGTCTGGTAGGTGCAGTACGGCTGCCGGCGCCGATCCGTCGGCGACCCAGGGTTCAGTAGCCGCAAACCGCCCGCGGCCGTGGTGTCCCACGGGATGTGACTGTGGCCGAACACCAGCAGGTCCACGCCCGGATAGTCCTTCTCGCAGCGCTCCTCGCGTCCCTTGGCCGGCCCGGTCTCGTGGACGACCGCGACCGACAGCCCGTCGAGCGTCACTCGCGCGACCTCCGGCAACCGCGCCCGCAACTCCGGGCCGTCGTTGTTGCCCCAGCACCCGACCAACCGGGCCGCACGAGACTCCAACTCGTCCAGCAACGCGACGCTCACCCAGTCCCCGGCATGGATGACCACGTCGGCGCGCTCGACCGCTTCCCAGACCGGCTCAGGCAGCCTCTTCGCCCGCACCGGCAGATGAGTGTCCGAGATCAGCACCAACCGCATCCGCCTACTCTCTACTCCGGCAGCGACTCGATCAACTCCTTCTCCTTCGCCGGGCTCAGGCCGGCACGGCGCTCCCGGTCCAGACCGAGCTCCCGCTCCCAGGCCAGCGTGTCCACGAGGAAGTCCCGCCGCGGGCGATGCGTGAGCCCGGCCGCGAACGCCGCCGCGCCGCTGCGGCTCGACCAGCCCTCGTACCCGGGCTCGGTCAGCCACATCGTCAACGATTCCGGCCCCATGTACTGCTCGACCTTCTGCTCCTCCAACCACGTCTGCGGCGCGAGCACGACCGGTCCGGTGTGACCGCCCACCTCGCGCACGAGCTCGATCCACTCCCCGAACGGCACGACCGGGCCGACGGCATTGAACGTCCCGGTCCGCCCTTCTGTCGCACAGTCCAGCAACCAGGCGGCGAGATCGCGGACGTCGATCACGGACGTCGGCAGCTCAGGCGTGTCCGGCACGAGCAGCGGCTCCTCCGGCGCCCGGGCCGCCCGTGCCACCCACGCCCCGGCCCGATCGCTCGGGTCCCCCGGCCCACCGATCAGGCCGGCCCGCGCGATCACCAGCCTATCCCCGACCACCTCCCGCGAGGCCAGTTCGCAGGCGACCTTCGCCTCGCCGTACTGGTCCCGCCCGGCCACGTCCAGCTCCATCGGCTCCCGCAGTACGGCGGACTCGTCGGCACCCGGCGTGTCGAACTTCTCGTAGACGTTGCCCGTCGACACGTACGTCCAATGCTTGGCCCGCGGACCGAAAGCGGCCAGCGCGCCGCGCACGAACCCCGGCTGCCAGGACACCTCGAACACCGCGTCCCAGTCCTGATCGGGCACAGCGTCGTACGCATCCGGACGGCTGCGATCGGTGGCGATCAGCGTGGCGGCGTCCGCGATCGCACCACTCTCACCACGGGCGAGACAGGTGACGGAATGCCCGCGCGCCAGCGCCTGCGTCGCGATCTCGCGACCGAGCCATGCTGTCCCACCGAGGATCAGAATCTCCATGCAGGCAAGCCAATCAGGCCCGGCCGACAAAACCCAGCCACCTCTGCGTAGGGCAGAATCGACGCGCCGTGATCTCGTGCCAGCGTCACGTCACCGTAAGCGTCGACCCCTTGCGGCGCAGGCGATCCGGGCGCACTGTCGGCAGCAGGAGGCACCTCAGAATTGGTGCCATGGACAAGGGGGAGTAATGGCTGGTTTCGTTCAGATCATCGAGTACCGGACGTCGAAGCCGGACGAGATCGCGGCGCTGATGGAACAGTTCAGCAAGAACCGCGCAGCCGAGGGTGACGGGCCCGCCCCCGTCCGCGGGATCACCTGCGCCGACCGGGACGAGCCGGGGCGCTACTTCGCCATCGTCGAGTTCCGCTCGTACGAGGAGGCGATGGCGAACTCGCAGCGGGCCGACACGACCGAGTTCTCGACCAAGATGATGGAACTGTGCGACGGACCGGGCGCGTTCTACAACCTCGATCTGGTCCAGACCATGGAGTACAGCTGACCGCTGGCGGGCTCGGGCCCATCAGACACGGGCTTAGCCCGAGGTTGGTGGGTGGCCGGCGCGGTGAGGGAGGTTCGGCGCCGGCCACCCACGATCAGTCCGGGTCCGCGGCGCCGGACCCGGGCCGGCTCAGCGGAACACCCGGTACGACGACCCCCCGGCCGGCGGTGCACCGCCGTACGAACCGAGTTCACGGTCGCTGTGCAGGGGGTCGGGATCCTGTGGCTCGGGGGCGGAGTGCAGATCCGGCCACGGCCGGGGTGGGAGGACTTCGCGGGGTGGCAGTTTCAGGTCGGGATCGGGGCCTGGGTCCGGGTCGATCCACTCGACCTCGGTGGCCCCGCCGTGACCGTGGATGGCGACGACGGAGTCGATCCCGTCCCAGACGGTCGTGGTCGGATAGTCGCCGTACCAGCGGAGCGCGACCGCCCCATCGGTGAACTGCACGCCCTCGGCGACCGGACCGGTGCCACTGACACCGGAGACGTCATGATGGCGGATCAGCCGGAAGCGACGCGGACTCATTTCGGCGCTACCTCCCAGAGCCGCTCGCCCGGCAGCGCACGCTCCGGGCCTAGGTCGGTGCCGGGGATCGGATCACTGGTCACGCGCAGGCCGGCGAACCGGCGCGACATGGCAGCGGCATAGCGTTCGGCCAACTCGGCCTCGGCCCGATAGTCCGCGACGACGTGGTCCCCGAACCACACCCGCACGCGACGTCGTTCAACAACCCTGACCGCAGCAGAGGGAGGCTCACCATCAGCGTTGCCGGCCATTTCAAGGCACCCGAAGCCCGGTCAAGCCAGTTCCCATCAGCAGCCTCGAAGAACAACCCTTCACGTCAATCACATCCACTTCCCTGTGGGATTGCGTTCACAGGTAGTGACGGCCACCTCCCCACTTCATGACGCGGGTCCGCAGAAATTTCAGCGCAGGGATGTCGGGGTTGTGCACAAGCAGCATCGGGAGGTCAGGCGACCGACATCAGCCGCTCGGCCTCAGGTGACGACCCAAGGGCGCCAGGTGTCGATGGCGTCGGCGTCGAGGGAGGTGCGAGGCGGGAAAGCGTAGGTCCCGGCACCGGGCAAGTACGCCGCCACGATCCAGGACATCGCGTGGTCCAGGACCAGGGCCACGTCGGGCCGGGTCGCAGCTAGCTCATCGAACACGGCACGGGCTTCCCGGGCCTGCGCCTCTTCGTTCTTCCGGCCCGAGAGGCGTACGTCGGCCACACCCGTGTAACGGTCGATCGCCGAGACGTCTTCGGGCTTGGGATCGACCTCGCCATAAATGTTCGGCCCGACCACGAGCAGTACGTTCCCGTCGGCGGTCCGTGCACGCCCCCGGAAGAAGTGCTCGTTCTCCTTCAACTCCGGATCATCCAGCCGTTCCAGTCCCAGGACATCCGCCAACCAGCCGGCCGTTCTGTCAAGGGGCTCACGCGAGGCCAGGAAGATGGTGTCGCTCGTGGACATCAGTGCTCCTTTGTGTAGGTGACCAAACGCCCGTCACCGAGAATGACATGAACAACGCGTGCGACCGTCGAACCTGGCTGGCCGCACGCCCTCCGGAATGACCGCCAGGCAACGTCCTCGGACAGCCGCACCGGTCGACCGTCGATCAGAATCTCGCCCAGCTCCCCAGCCTGCTCGCTGGCCTCATGTATGTTCCGCTTGATCGCATTGGAGCTACCACTCTGCGGGGTCTTGAACTCGATGATCACGCCCGAATCGTGCCTGCCCTTGCGCACCATGACATCCGGATTCTTCACCTTGTCGCGGGTGTGGTCCGGCGGCCTGGCGTCGACGCGCCATCCTTCCTCGGCGAGCCGGTCCGCGATCAGCCGCTCCTTCGGATTGAACGAATTGTGCGGATCGAACACGAGCGGCGCGAAGTCCACCGTCAGCGGGCGCTGATCGAAGGCGGGGTCGAAGGCCGGCTCGTCGACGTCCGGCAGTTCGATGTCGACCACGATCGGTTGCGGGCGTTTGTCGTCGGGGTAGTCAAAGGTGGCTTCTACGCGGTCGGTGGTGATGGTGAGGGTGGCGTGTTGCCACTTCTGGCCGGCGGATTCGGCCATGGCGGCCAGGAGGGTTTTCACCGGCTCGGTGAGGTCTACTTCGATTGCGAAGTCTTGGCGGAGGTGGTCGTTGCCCTTCTCGTCTCGTTCCTCGAACTCGATCTCGCCGGACTCGGTGATGGTGATCTCTACCTCGAGTGGCTCCTCGGGGAGGTCGCGTTCGTGCTCGTCGTTCTCATGACGTTTGCGGAACTTTTCGAAGGCTTTGCGGGCGACCGTGATGAGAGGCGGTTCGTTGTCTTCGGCAACTTCGAGGTCCTCGAAGGTGGCGGCGAGGCGTTTGGTGCGGCCGTGGGAGTCTCGTTCGGCGATGTCGCCGGTGCCGCCGGTGGTCTTGTTGCGGTCGGCGGAGTTGGCTGACGGGCGGCTGGTGGTGGAGCCGTCGCCGGTGAGGTGTTCGGCCCAGGCCCGCGCCTTCGGTGGGGCCAGGGACAGGTAGTGGGCGGCGGCCTCGCAGGCGCGGGCGGCCGCGTCCAGTTGCTGAGCGGCGACGGTTGCCCGGCCGTGGGAGGCCAACAGGGCAACTTGGGCGTTCTCGCGGCAGCGGGCGGCGGTGCGCCGCAGATCGGCAACGACGGCAGGCACCTCGTCGAGGCAATCCACCAGGCCCCGAGCGACCCGTTGCAGCTCAGACGGCACGACCGGTCAGATCTGGTCGGCGTAGCTCTTGCATCCGGCCGACGCGATCTCCAGCGCCTCGGCGGCCTGCTCGACCGCTTTGCCGGCCGCGTCCAGGATCTCCGTGATGTCCCGGTCGACGCCGGTCGCCGTACCGGCGATCAGGCTCTCCACCAGCTGACTGTGCTGGGTGAACCGCAGCTTGAACCCGGCCAGGCCACCCGCTGCCTGCTTGGCCTCCATCGAGACCTGGTGCAGCTGTTCCTTGAGCCGCTGTACGTCGGACACCTAACCCACTCCCAAACTAGTTGCGCTTCTTCGGCAGCACGATCGCCGTACCGGACACGATCACCGGTACGGCGATCGCGAGCCACCACGGCAGACCGGCCGCCATCGCGACGACGACCGCGGCCGCACCACCCCAGCCCCACCACCGCGCGCCCGGCAGCCGCGGCAGGCCGAGCGCCCGGGACGCGGCCAGCATCGTGACGGCGGCGATCGCGGCCGCCTCCACTCCGGCCAGGAACGACCCGGTCACCACCCACACCACCACGAACCCGACCAGCATCAAGGCCGCGCTGATGGTACGTCGCTTCCGTCGCTCCTGCTCGGCCCGGGCCGCTGCACGGACCTCCTCCAACTGCTCAACAGTGTCGCTGAGCTGTTTGGTGATCCCGGCCGCGACGGTCTCGATGTCGTTCAGTACGCGGATCTCGGGCAACGCATGGTTCGCCCGCTTCCCGTCCACCGGCAGTCCGGCTCGCTGCAGACTCGCAGCGGCCTCCTCGGCCAGTGCGTTCAGCCGGAGCTCCAACTGCCGCCCGCGCTCGGCCATGGCGTCAGCCTCCGCCATCGCAGTGGCCTCAGCCTTCGACTTGTGTGCCGTCAGCCGGTCCTGCGCCTGCTGCGCGTCCGCACGGGCTCCTGCGACCGTCCGCAGCGCCCGCGCGTACTCAGCCCACTCCTGCGCTTCCGTCTTCATCGCCGAACCAACTCCACCGCGCGATCCACCTCGTCGGATCGCAGTGCGGCAAACGGTACGACGACCTGGGCCTCAGGATGCAGTCCGTCCCACAGCAGACCCCGGTGTGGCTCCGACGCCCACCGCACCAGCGGACCGGCCACCGCGCGCACGCCGTCCTGCGGGTGCCGGAGGAACAGGTGAGTCGCCACGTTCGCACGCCCGTACCCGAGCTGCTCGGTGCACACGTGCAGCCGATTCCACCACCCGAAGGTGATGAGCCCCTGCGCGGGTCCGTCGCGCACGATCTCCTGCAGCGCGTTCGCCGGGCTCTCGAAGAACCCCTCGGCATGAAGCTGCATCCGAGGCACGCCATGGAACCCGAACCCGAGCAGATAGGTCTCACCAACGTGCCCGTTGCGCACCGACTCCCGCAGCGAGAACAGCCGCGGCACGATGTCGGCGTGCTTGTCGACCGTCTCGACCTCGCACCCGAGCTGCCGCAATGCCTGCACCAGCGCATCCTTGCCCTCAGCAACAGCCGGCGACGAGTCCGTCCCGTCCAGGAACACGAACCGCGGCGGATCCACAGCCGCGGCCGCCGTCGACAACGCGAGCCCACTCAGCACGCCGAGTGCGTCGACCGGGCCGTCACCGAGCACGAGTACGCCGGCACCCGGCTCGGGCCGTACTTCGACCTGCACCGGCTCCTCCGTCACCGCGATCGGCAACCCGGTCCACGGCCGCCCAAGCTCGGGCTTCACCGCGGCCGCCGTGTCCGTCAATCGGGCCGGCTCGGCCAGATGGAAGATCCGCGGCGGGTGGACCGCCGTACCCGCGCGCTGCCACAACTCACGCCGCAGCGAGTCCAGCACCGCCTTGTCCGCGAAGCTGACCAGCACATGCTGGTTGTCGTCCGGCGAACCGAAGTTCGCGTTCAGCACCGCCTCGCCGCGGAACTGCAGCTCGGCCGCCGCAGTGTTCCCGCTCCGCAGGATCGCCTGCGAGTCGGCCGGCGTTGTCTTGAGCGCGATCCGGTACGGCACCTGGCCGAAGATCGAGTCCCTCCGCGTCGCCAGCCGTTTGACGCCTTCGATCGTCTGCGTCGCCAGTACGACGTGCACGCCGTACGCGCGTCCCAGCCGGACCAACCGCTCGAGCAGCTTGGCCGCCTCATCCGCGAGCTCGTCATCGTCCTCGAGCAGCACCTGGAACTCGTCCAGCACGACGAGGATCCGCGGCGGCCGATCGGGGCCGGGGGCAAGCTCCGCGATGTCGGCGACGTTGCCGTGCGACTTGAAGATCTCACTGCGCCGCGCCAGTTCGTCCGACAGATGACGCAGTACGGCGAGACCGAACGCGCGATCGCTGTGCACGCCGAGCACCCGCACCTGCGGCAGCCAATGCTCCCGGTCCCCGCCTGGACCGAGCGCGGAGAACTCGACACCATGCTTGAAGTCGAGCAGGTACATCTCCAGATCCGCCGGGTCGTAGCGCGCGGCGAGACCGTGGATCATCACGAGCAGCAGGTTCGACTTGCCCTGGCCGACGGCGCCGCCGACGAGGACGTGCGGGAGGGCCGGGTTGCCGCTGCGCAACCGCACCACCGCCGGCGTGCGATCGTCGT
Source organism: Kribbella sp. CWNU-51 (assembly GCF_054073265.1). Lineage (NCBI taxonomy): Bacteria > Bacillati > Actinomycetota > Actinomycetes > Propionibacteriales > Kribbellaceae > Kribbella > Kribbella sp. CWNU-51. The sequence continues at coordinate 68,592 of NZ_JBSXMZ010000026.1, read as the reverse complement.
ACCCGATCACGGTGCCGATCTCGTCCGTGACCGATTGCCACCAGGTCGAGCGGTCCGGCAGGGTCCGCTCGAAGTCGATGGTGGGGAGTACGGCGATCTCCGCGAGCTCGGCCACCACGTCACAGATGCCGGCGGCAATGTTCGCTTCGAACGGCGGATCCAGCTTCGCGGGGACGCCGGGCAGTTGCGCGACCTCGACCCGTTCGTTGGTGATGGCCACCGGATTGAGGAGATCGAGCAACTGTTTGGTCTCGACGTCCAGCTCGGCGGACGTCGACGGGTCGTGATGGACCAGGAAGCAGATGCCGCGCCGGCCGGCGGTCGCGGCCAGCCGGAGCAGGTCGCGCTGGGCGAGCGTGTCGATGCCGGCCGGGTAGTCGAACAGGATGATCAGCCGATACGGCTCGGTCACCCGCCCGGTCTCCCGGATCAGATCCTCGAACCGCTCGTGCCCGAGCTGTGCCTGCCGGCTGGCCCGCAGCGACGAGACGTCGACCAGCCCGGACAGCACAGCGTGCAACTGCTCCGCGGTATGTGTTGCCCTAGGCACCAATTGCGGATACTTCGTGGTCAGGTGACCGAGCAGACCCATCATGCCGGTCAGCTTCGGGTCGTACGCGTCGATCCTGAGCCGGAACGGTTCGGCGGCCGCGACCAGCCGCAACGCCACGCTCTGCAGAAGTCTGCGCGCGAACTCGTTGCGATCCGCGGTCACCTTCCAGCCGTTCGTCCGCAGCAGCGGCGCGACCACCGGCGTGCCGCCGTCCAGCTCACCGACCCGCACGTACGACGAGACTCCCGCGCCGACCAGTTGACGCGAACGCCAGCGCGCGTCGTTCGGCGGGATCGCGGCCAGACCGGGCGCGAGCCGGTCCGCGAGTAGGCGGGCCTTCGGCTCGGCGGTGGACAACGCTTCCGCGGTCTTGGCGTCGACGAGTGAACGCGACTCGCGCCGGGCGATCGCGGTCTGCTCCTGCAGCTGACGATGCAGCTGCACGGCTCGCTGATGCTCGGCGTACGTCAGCCGGTGTGCGTTGTCCAGCAGTTGCCCGAGCGCATGCTGGAGACCGCGGATCCGCGCCTCCAGGAGCTCCGGTGCCGATTCTGTCGTCCGCGCGGAGCGCGAAGCCGATCCGGGCGTATTTCCCCCGTCAGGCTTCTCCGTCACGAGCACCGTCCTTCCACCTTGCCCCGCGACCACTGCTTGCCTGGAGTAACCATGTCATACGGGTAATCCCAACCGTCACTCAAGGCATCAGTAGTCTCACCTGCTAATCGGGAGCCACGATCTCGAGTTCGTAGCCGTCGGTGTTGTGCAGGAAGGCGGCGTAATGCTGCGGGCCGCCGGCGTACGGGTGCCGGTCGGCGAACATCAGCGTCCAGCCGTGCCGGCCGGCCTCCGCGACGATCGCGTCAACCTCGGCCCGGCCGGCCGCGTTCAGGGCGAGATGGTTCATCCCGGGCCGCAGCCGGTCGTGCTCGCCGGCCGACATCGCCGGGCTCTGCTCGACCACGACATAGCTGCCGTCGGGGGCCGCCCAGGTCATCCCGCCGGGCCAGCCGTCACCGTCCGTCCAGCCCAGCCGATTGAGGACCCAGCCCCAGCTCTCCTGGGCCCGGGACAGGTCCGGGACCCAGATCTCGACGTGATGCACCGCGGCGACCATCGGAGCATTATCTGTGCTCGTCATCTGTGCTCTTCGCCATGGGGTTCGACACCGCCATCGAGATCAGTCCCGACAGCACCAGCCAGACCAGTGCCGCGACCAGCCACGGCCACCACGCGCGGCTCTGCGCGGCCTCGGCCACGGCCTTGCCGAACAGGCCGCCCGCCGGCGCGAAGACGAACACGAGCAACACCCGCGCGATCGTCGTCTCCCTGGTCATTTCTTCATTGTGGGAGCGGATCGCCAGGCCTGCAGAAACCTTGGCGTTTCGCGCCCCGTCACCTTTCTGTCCGTGGCAGGGTTTACCGTCTGCGGTGACAGTCGAGCATCGGGGGTTGTGGTGAGTAGCACCCGGATCGAGAGCACGGCGTACGGAGCGGCCGCGCTCGAGTGCCTGGAGGCCGTGGTCGCGCGGCTGAAGGCGGACGATCCGATGACCCCTGTCACGCTGCTGCTGCCCAACAACCTGGCCGGCGTCATCGCCCGCCGCCACCTCGCCCGCAGCGGCATCGCCGGCCTCTACCTGGCGACGTTGGAGCGACTGGCCGAGCAACTCGCCGCGGGCGTCCTGGCCCCGCGCCGGCCGGCGACCCGGCCGATCGTCGCGGCGACCTGGCGGACGGCGCTGTCGAAGGCACCGGGCATCTTCGAGGAGGTCGCCGAGCATCCGTCGACCATCCAAGCGCTTGCCTCAGCCCATCGCGAGCTCCGCGACCTCACCGACCCCGCCCTCGAGAAGGTTACGCACGCCTCGACCCTCGGCCCGGATCTCGTTCGCCTGCACCGCCACGTCACCGCCGAGCTCGCCGCGGATTGGTATGACGAGACGGATCTGTTGAGGGCCGCCGCCACGCGCATCGCGGCCTCGCCCGCCGTTGTCGGCGAGCTCGGTGCGCTCGTCCTCTTTCTTCCGCAGGAGCTCACCCAGTCCGAGGCAGCCTTCGTCGAGGCGCTCGGCACCGCCGCGGCCGATCTCACGGTGATCGTGGGGCTGACCGACGTACGACGAGCCGACCGTGCCGTCCGGCGGTCGCTCGAACGCATCGGTATCGACCTGCCGTCGTCGATCTCGAAGAACTACCCGGTCGCCACCGAGATCCTCAACGCGTCCGACGCCGACGACGAGGTGCGGTGTGTCGTCCGCGATGTGGTCGAGGCGCTCGACCACACCCCGGCGCACCGGATCGCGGTGCTGTACTCGGCCGCCTCGCCGTACGCACGGTTGCTGCACGAGCACTTCGGTGCCGCGCGGATCGAGGTCAACGGACCCGGCACCCGACCGGTGCACGAGCGCGCCATCGCGCGGACCCTCCTCGAGGTGCTCGCGCTCATCGATCAGGATCTGCCGCGCGCGGATGTGTTCCGTGCGCTCGCCAATGCGCCGACGCGCGACTTCGCCGGCAAGCGGATCCCGGTGCCGCAGTGGGAGCGGATGTCCCGGGCCGCCGGTGTGGTTCGCGGCGACGACTGGGATACCCGGCTCGCTCGGTACGCCGAGTCCGAGCGTCGTACCGCTGATCAGGAAGAGGCCGCCGAGGATCCACGTCCCGCCGCGGTGCGGCGCGCGCAGTACAACGCCTCGATGGCCGAGCGGTTGCACGCGTTCGCTTCCGAGCTCCGCCGCCGGTTGGGTGCCTTGGCGTTGCTGGAGACCTGGTCCGAGCTTGCCGGCGGAGTCCTTCAGCTCTTCCATGATCTGCTCGGCGACTATTCGTCCTTGCCGATCGAGGAACAGTACGCCGCAGCCGCGGTCGAGAGCTCGCTGAAGGGCCTGTCCACGCTGGACGAGCTGGGGACGCCGGCCGGTCTCGCCGTGCTGCGCGACGTGCTCGATCTGGAGTTGCAGCAGTCACTCCCCCGCGTCGGGACATTCGGCACCGGTGTGCTGGTGGCGCCGCTGTCGGCGAGCATCGGGCTGTCGGCGGACATCGTGTACGTCGTCGGCCTGTCCGAGGATCTGTATCCGGGGCGCGTCCACGAGGATGCGCTGCTGCCCCATCGCGTCCGCGAGGCGGCCGCGCCGGAGCTGGCGTCGTTCCGGGATCGGCTCGACGAGAAGCAACGGCATCTGCTGGTCGCGTTCTCGGCCGGGTCGCGGAAGGTGGTGGCGTCATTCCCGCGCGGCGACTTGCGTCGATCCTCGCGCCGGTTGCCGACGCGCTGGTTGCTAGGGTCGTTGCGAGAGCTGACCGGCGATCACGGGCTGCCCGCGACGCAGTGGGACAAGTACGGCGAGCGGCTGCGGACGTCGGCGTCGTACGCAGGATCGTTGACGACGGCAACCATGCCGGCGACGGAGCAGGAGTGGCAGGTCCGCGCCGCGGCGGCCCGGTTGTGGGTGAACGACGAAGTGCTCGTGCGTGCACGGGAGCTGTTGCGCGGGCGTGGGAGCAATGCCTTCACGCGGTTCGACGGGGACCTGTCCGGGGTGCCGGGTCTGCCGGAGTACGCCGTCGAGGAACGGATCGCTTCGCCGACGTCGTTGGAGGCGTACGCGACGTGTCCGCATGCGTATTTCGTCGAGCGGTTGCTGCAGGTGGAGCCGCTCGAGGCGCCCGAGGATCTGCTGGTGATCTCGCCGTTGCAGGTGGGGAATCTGATTCACAACAGTCTCGATGCCTTCGTGTCGCGATTGGCCGGTTCGCTGCCCGGGTACGGCGAGCCGTGGACGACCGAGCAGCGGTCGTTGCTGCTCGCAATCGGGGCCGATCTCGCGGACCAGTTCGAGGCCGAGGGGCTGACGGGGCATCCGCGGTTGTGGCAGCGGGAGCGGTTGCGGGTCCTCGGTGACCTGATGGTGCTGCTGACCGACGACGATCGGTGGCGGGTGGAGCGGGACGCGTCCGTGGTGGCGAGCGAGCTGCGGTTCGGGTTCGACGGTGAACCGCCGGTGGAGATCCCGGTGCCGTCCGGGCGGGTGCTGCTGCGAGGATCGGCCGACAAGGTCGATCTCGGCGCGGACGGGACCATCTATGTGACGGACGTGAAGACCGGTGGGTTCTCGCGGTACGAGGCGATCGAGTCGGATCCCGTGGCGGGCGGGACGAAGCTGCAGCTGCCGGTGTACGCGTACGCGGCGCGGGCCCGGCTGGGAGAGCAGTCCACGCCGGTCGAGGCGTCGTACTGGTTCGTCCGGCGCGGCGGGAAGCGGATCCCGGTGCCGCTGACCCCCGAGGTCGAGGCCCGGTACGTCGACACACTCGACGTGATCGTGTCGTCGATCGCGGCCGGATTCTTCCCGCCGAAGGCGCCCGAGGTGCCGGACTTCCTGTGGGTGCAGTGCCCGTACTGCAACCCGGACGGGCTCGGGCACAGCGAGGTGCGGGCGCGGTGGGATCGCAAGCGGCACGACCCGACGCTGGAGAGGTTGGTCCAGTTGATCGATCCGACCGCTCTGGAGTTGCTCGCTTCAGAGGGGGCCGGCGATGGCTGAGCAGTTGCTGGACGGTGCGGCCCGGGATCGCATCCGATCCGACACCGACGCCACACTGTTTGTCGAGGCGGGCGCCGGATCCGGCAAGACGCACGCTCTCGTCGACCGCGTGACCACACTCGTGCTGCGCGACGGCGTACCGCTGCGCACAATCGCCGCCGTCACCTTCACCGAGAAGGCCGGCGCCGAGCTGCGCGATCGGTTGCGGGTCGAGTTCGAGAATGCTCGGAAGGGCCCCGCCGGCCACCTCGCCGATGCAGCGTTGGACGACCTCGACTCGGCCTCGATCGGCACTCTGCACGCCTTCGCCCAGCAGATCCTGCTCGCCCATCCGATCGAAGCCGGCCTGCCGCCACTCATCGACGTCCTGGACGAGGTGGGTTCGTCCGTCGCCTTCGAGGAGCGCTGGGCCGAGCTGCAGCAGCTGCTGCTGGACGACGACTCGATCGCGGAGCCGCTGCTGCTCGCGATGGCGGTCGGGGTCGAGCTGAAACACCTGCGGTCGCTGGCACGACTGTTCGGGAACGACTGGGACCTGATCGCCGAACGCGTGCTGGTGGATCCACCAGAGCTGGTGTCGATGCCGGACCTGACCGGGCTGGTCGCGGCGGCGGCGCAGATCGGTGGAGTGGCCGAGTCGTGTCTGGATCCCGAGGACCGGCTGTTGCCGAAGGTGGCGCAGATCCGCGAGCTGGGGGTGATGCTGGAGGCCGCGACCGACCAGGAGACGCAGCTCGCGATCCTGCAGACGTTGCGCGGTCTGAAGGTCGGCCGGATCGGGCGCAAGGAGAACTGGCCGGACATCAACCGGGTCCGCGGCGACTGCACCGAGGTGGTCGAGGTCGCCGGTTCGCTGGTCGAGCTGCTCCTGGATGCTTGCCTTCGGCACCTTTCACACTGGATCGCCGAGCGCGTGCTGGAATCGGCCCGGATCCGCCGTGAGGAGGGGCGCCTGGAGTTCCACGACCTCCTGGTTCTCGCCCGCGACCTCCTGCGCAGGAACCCGGCTGTCCGCGCAGCCTTGCAGGAGCGCTTCGAGCGGCTTCTGCTGGACGAGTTCCAGGACACCGACCCGATCCAGATCGAGCTCGCCGTCCGGATCGCGGGTGGCGCCGAAGCAGAAGCCGAGGACTGGCGCGACGTCGAAGTTCCAGAAGGCCGCCTGTTCGTCGTCGGCGACCCCAAACAGTCGATCTACCGCTTCCGCCGCGCCAACATCGCGACGTACCTCACCGCCCAGCACCTCCTCGGCGAAACCGTCGCGCTCACCACCAACTTCCGCACCGTCGCACCCATCCTCCGCTGGATCAACACGGTCTTCGAAACCCTGATCCAACCCCAAGAATCCGCCCAACCCTCCTACCAATCCCTCTCCCCCCACCGCACCGGCCCCACCTCCACCGGAGGTTCGGCCTCCCCCGCCCCAGCCTCACCCGGCACCGCGTCGGCCCCGTCCCACCCCGACCCGGCATCACCTGGCACCGGGTCCGGCTCGTCTTCCGGCCGGGGCCAGTCAAGCTCTGCTTCACACTCGGCTCGGGCTGCCCTCACCCACGACCCCAGCACCACCGCCCCGGTCCGCGGCGACCAGCTCTCCTTCCTGGACGACTCCGACGACGACCTCACGCTCTTCGACGATCTCGTCTCGCCGGACGACCCGGCGGCATCTGCCTCACCAAGCACCCCGGTCTCCCCAGCCGACATCCCTGACACCGCCGATCGGCTCGGCGACCTCGCCACGGTCCTCCCGTTCCGGCGCCACGGCGACGACTCGGCGTCCGCCGTCGTACCGCAATCCCCCGAGCCCTACGACGAGACCGCCTCCGGCGCGAGCGTCACCGTCCTCGGCGCCGAGCCGCACAACGACCTCCCCCGCGCGCAAGCCTCCGTCCTCCGCGAACGCGAGGCGCGTGACGTCGCGGCAGTCGTCGAGCAGGCGCTGCGCGACGACTGGCAGGTGTACGACGACCGCACCGGCAACTGGCGACCCGCGGAAGCCGGCGACATCGCCGTCTTGGTCCCCGCGCGTACGTCGCTCCCGTTCCTCGAGGACGCCCTCGACCGCGCCGACATCCCGTACCGCGCCGAGGCCAGCTCCCTCGTCTACCAAACCGCCGAAGTCCGCGACCTCCTCGCCTGCGCCCGGGCCCTCGGCGATCCGAGCGACCAGCTCGCCCTCGTCACCACCCTGCGCTCACCACTGTTCGGTTGCGGCGACGACGACCTCTTCGTCTGGAAACGCTCCGGCGGCACGTTCAACCTGGCCGCGCCCATCCCCGACTCCCTCGTGACCCACCCGGTCGGCGAGGCGATCGCCTGGTTGTGGAGCACCTACAAAGCCGCCCGCTGGCTCACCCCGAGCGAAGTCCTGGCGAAGATCGTCGCCGACCGCCGCATGCTCGAAGTCGCAGCAATCGGCCCACGGGCCCGAGACGCCTGGCGCCGGATCCGCTTCGTCGTCGACCAAGCCCGCGCCTGGTCCGAGGTCGAGCACGGCGGTCTGCGCTCGTACCTGGCCTGGGCCGCCCACCAGGGCGAGGAAACCTCACGCGTCGCCGAGGCGGTCCTGCCCGAGACCGACGCGGACGCCGTACGCGTGATGACGATCCACGCCGCGAAGGGTCTGGAGTTCCCGATCGTCATCCTGTCCGGTATGACCGCGGCACCCAACCGGCAGCGCGGCGTCCAGGTCCTCTGGCCACCGGACGGCGGGTACGCCGTGAAGCTCAAATCATCCGTGCAGACCGAGGACTTCGACCTCGTCCAGCCGGTCGACGAGCAGATGGACGACTACGAACGCCGACGCCTCCTGTACGTCGCCGCCACCCGCGCACGCGATCACCTGGTCGTGTCCCTGCACCGCTCCGGCAACCGCCGCCACTCCAGCAACGCCGAGCTCCTGGCCTCCGCCGGCGGCGTCGAGGCACCCCACGCCACGCTCTTCACCAGCCCGCCCGCGGTCGAACGCGAGCCGCGTATCACCCCCGACGTCACCCCACCGATCTCCCGCACCGAATGGGAATCCCGCGCCGCCACCGCCCAATCCGCCAGCCGCGCACGCTCCGCCCAGAGCGCCTCCGGCCTGGAAGGCACCGGCCCCGACGTCGTCCTCGCCGAGGTGGATCCCGGCACCGCCAAAGCCCCGCGCGACCTCGAACTCCCCCCATGGTCCAAGGGCCGCTACGGCACCGCGATCGGCCGCGCGGTCCACGCCGTACTGCAAGTCGTCGACCTGTCCACCGGCGCCGGCCTCGAAGCCGCAGTCTCCACCCAATGCCTCGCCGAAGGCGTCCTCGAGTACGCCGACGTGGTCACCGCCCTCGTCCGCTCAGCTCTCACCTCCGACGTCGTCCAACGAGCCGCCGCCCGCGAACACTGGCGCGAGTCCTACGTCGGCACCGTCCAGCCCGACGGCACCGTCCTCGAAGGCTTCGTCGACCTCATCTACCGCGAAGACGACGGCCGCCTCACCATCGTCGACTACAAAACCGACGCCATCCCGGCAGCCGCCCTCGACGCCCGAGTCGCGTACTACGCCCCCCAACTCCAAACGTACGCAACCATCCTCCCCAACACCGCCCCGCCGGTCCTCCTCTTCCTCAACCCCACCAAGGCCATCGAACGCCGTCTCTGACCCTCCGCAGGTTGTTGCACTAGGCAACTGGCCTCGACCTGGTTGATGGAGGCGCTCGTATATTCGCTTGTGGAGCATCAGCGACAGTCCGCATCATGAGCGCATGGCTACGACCAACGGACTGTCGCTGTTGATTCCTGCTGCCGGACCGGCCGCGGGCATCCAGCAGCGCCGCGTCCGATGCCGGAGGTCGATCCCCGTCCGCTCGTGACGGCCGCGCTGCTGGCAGGCCTCTTGGCCGGCTACGGCATAGCCATGCCAGTCGGACCCGTAGGCACCTATCTCGTAGCCCTGACCGCCCGAACTTCGCTCCGAGTCGGAGCCAGCGCCGCACTGGGAGTCGCATCAGCCGACGGCGTCTACGCCCTGACAGCCGCCGTCGCCGGTACAGCCCTCGCACCCTTGCTTGTGCCGATGGTGGTCCCGCTGCGCTGGATCTCCATGGTGCTGCTGATAGGGCTAGCCACGGTCGGCGCTCTGAAGGCGGTACGGCGATACCGCGCGCCCCGCCTGGCCGGAATCGCCCAGGATCTCCCGCCAGGCGCACGAACCGCGTACCTCGGACTGCTCGGCATGACCCTGCTCAGCCCCATGACAGTGCTCTACTTCGCCGCCCTGGTACTCGGCGGCTCCGGCACGTCGGCCGCCCCCACCCCACCCGAGCGCGCCTCCTTCGTAGTCGCTGCCTTCGCAGCATCCGCCACTTGGCAACTACTCCTAGCCACCAGCGGCGCCTTACTGGGCCGAGCCCTCACCGGACACCTCGGCCGACTGCTCACCGCACTGCTCTCCAGCCTGGTGATCATCGCGCTGGCCATCCGACTGGTCTCGTCCTCACGGCCGCTCTGACGATCCAGCCGACAAGGACCTGAGGCGACGCTATCCCCTCCGCCAGTACGGCGCATCTGCAGCCGACTCTGAGCGAATCTGCAACCAATCCTGCAGCACGGCCCGTTTCTGCACGTAACCACTACCCGAGGAGGGCCGCGTGCACGTTTCGCATGTCGTCATGCTGGTCGCCAATGACATCACCAACGACACCCGAGTACTGAAGGAGGCGGTTGCCCTTGGCAAGGAGGGCTGGCGGGTCACGTTGCTGGGCGTGACGGCGTCGGGGTCGATCACCATCGACACGATCGACGGTGACGTCGTGATGATCCGGGTGCCCGGCCGATTCCTTCTCCGCGACGAACGCAACCGGCGTCGCGGTCGCCGACGCTCGCGGCGGATCCTCGCCGGCACTGTTCCCGGGTCGGTCCAGGCAGCTCGGCTGTCGGCTCGGCAGGCTGAGCTCACCGCGGAATCCGGACGTGCCAAGGCCCAGCGGATGGCCGGCTCGATGGGAACGGTCAGGTTCCAGACCGGAAAGGTGGCCCGCAAGCTACGCCAACAGAACCTTCGGCTGACGCGTACCTTCGCCGCGTTTCGCTCGCGCCTGGCCGGCTACGAAGGACGACAGGCAGCAACATTCTGGCAGCGTTGGGACCGGTGGCTCACACAACGGGCCCGACCTGTGAGCTGGCGGAGAATCATCCCGGAAGCGTACGACTACGAAGCCACCTTCGCGCAACTGCTGGATCGGCTACGCCCAGACGTCCTGCACGCCCACGACATGCACGTTATCGGGGTCGCCGTCCGAGCGGCAGGGAGAGCAGCCCTGCAGGGGCGCACTGTGAAAGTCGTCTACGACGCCCACGAGTACGTCCCTGGCCTGTCCGTCTATCCACCGCGGACGCCGCGGCTCATTGCTGCCTGGGCCAAACATGAGCGCGAGTACATCCAGAAGGTGGATCGCGTGGTCACCGTCAGCCCGGCGATCGCGCAAACGCTGCAGGCACGGCACCGGTTGGATCGTACGCCGACCGTTGTGATCAACAGCCCACCGGCTGTCGAGCCCATCGCGGATATGCCCGATATCCGCGACGCGCTCGAACTCGAGCCTTCGGTGCCGTTGATGGTCTACAGCGGCGGGATCACCCATGCGCGCGGAGTTCAAACGGCGATCGCGTCCCTCCAGCACCTTCCCGGCGTACATCTCGCAGTGGTGTGTGTACCGACCGTCAAGATGAGACCGGTTGACGAGCTACGCCGGCTGTCCACCTCGTTGAATGTCGGCGAGCGAGTCCACTTTCTCGACCCGGTGCCTCCGAACGATGTCACGCACTACCTGCGGACCGCAGATGTCGGGCTGATTCCGCTGCTGCGGTACCCGAGCCACGAGATGGCCCTACCCAACAAGGTCTTCGAGTATGTGTTCGCCGGGCTTCCGGTCGTGACGAGCGACATGCCGACGTTGCGAGACTTTGTTGGCAGTACTGGGATCGGTGAAGTCTTCGAGGCGGAGAACGCGTCGGACCTTGCTGCCAAGGTGTCACACATCTTGGCCGACGCTGCGCCATACCGCGAGCGTTGCTGACGGCAAGTTGCGTCACGAAATGTCCTGGGGCAGCCAGGCCGAACATCTCCGATCCTTGTACTACGAGCTGCTCGGGCGTCCGTCGGTCGAGACCAAGGCCACGAGGCTGGCGATCGCGCCGATGGACAGAGCGGTCCAGTGGTTGCCATGGCTGCACGATGCAGCGCTACTGCCAACGGCCATGACGCACGCGGACCTCGAAGACGTGACCCATTTGTTGACGGCCAACGACCGGTCGGCGTTCGGCAGCACCAGCATCGCGGCGGACCTACCGGTACTGGCCGCCTCCCGAGTGAAGCACGGCATCATCATCGACGACACGACCTTGCTGCCGGCGAAGGTCCCCGCCGGCTACGCAGGCCCGATCTTCGTCACCGATCAGGCTCTGGCCGACGTCTTTCCTGGGAGTCGATGGCTGCCGCCGGGCGAACCAGGCGCTGACGTGCTTCGCAAGTTCATGGCGGACTGAAACCACCACACGCCGACGCGTCGGGGGGTGCCGCATGAGCCACTGGGCCGACGGGCACGAGGAGCAGAACAGTCAGGAACAAGGCGACGAGTCGCCGGGCCAACGCCACGGTCGCCTCCGCTCAGTTGATGGTCAGTCACTGAGAGTCTATGGAGATCGGAGGCCGTGCGGAGTGCATGATTACAGGTTGTGGATAACGGGAAGTGACCCTGGCGTGTGGATGAGCGCGCGGTCGCCTACGATCTGCGGAAACAGAGTTGGAACGTTCGGATGTTGGTCCGGCCGCTGGCGGGTCTGCCACCAAGAGTGTGAGGGTGTGGCTCATGAACATCGGTACTCGCAAGATCGTCGTCGACGAGGCGATCGCGCAGTTGCGGCTGTACGCCGAGACCAACGGCGCCGTACTCCAGTACTACGACGGTCTGCCAGGGATGACGTGCGTCGGCGGTTCCGATCCTGACCAGGTGACGCTGGAGGACCTGGCCCGGACGATGGTGATCGGCGCCGACCTGCGGGCGATGGACATCCCGTGGCTGCTGGAGGTCGAGGCGGAGAAGGAGTTCGCCGCGATCCCGGTCGACGCGCGGCTGGAGGACGCGACCCCGGGCAGCGACCTGTTCGTGGCGGCGATGGCGCTGGACGAGAAGTTCACCGGCCACCGCGGCTTCGGCCACGCCAAGAAGTCGAAGCTGCTGCACCTGAAGCGGCCGTACCTCTACCCGGTCACCGACAGCTTCATCCGGATGACCTACGGCACGGCGTCGGCGGGCTCGGAGTTCCTCACCGCGGTCCACCGCGACCTGGTGAACCCGGCCAACATCCGCGACTTCAAGCTGCTGCAGGTCCGCCTGATCGCCGAGCCGCCCACGTCGGCCGCGCGGCTGCTCGGCGAGGTGCCGACGCTCCGCCTGCTCGACATCCTCGCCTCGCTGCTGGGTGAGGCTAAATAGCGCCTCGCTGCTGGTTGACGCTACATAACGCCGAGCCGCGCCAGCGGCTCCACCAGCTCGCGCTCCTCGTAGGACAGGTGTGAGAGCAGCGTGTCGTCCAGCAGGTCGACTGCTGCGCGCAGACCGTCGATGGAGCCCGAGCCGTCGACCAGCGCGACCAGCGCCTTGTCCACACCTTCCAGTACGTCGTGGATGATGCGGTGCTCGGCTTCCAGCCGGTCCACGACAGGCGCCAGCGCCGGATCGGCTCGCCTGAGGTGCGGGAAGAGCGATGCGTCTTCCAACGAGTGGTGTGTGGTCACCAGGCGGCAGTAGGACTCGCAGTACGTGCCGAGGGTCCAGTTGTTCTGTCGCATGGTCATGGTGTTGATGTGCGAGCGCGCCTGGCCGACGCCGATCGAGCCGGCAGCCACCTGCTCGACCAGGTCACGGATCTGCTCGAGCTCCGCGCGCAGATGGTCGTGTACGTCGATCAGATGCTGACCGGACGACAGTTGGTACGGCGTGTACGTGCGGTCCGGGTCGAGCGCAGGACCAGTGGGTCGCTCCGACTCAACGAGCACCTGTACGGCGCTCCGTCGTACAGCCGGAGGTGGAGTCGGCACGACGCCGAACCCATCCGCCGCACGAGGCTCGACAACGCCTCCTGAGCGAGCGGCATCGACGGCCTCGCGGACACCAGCGGCGACCTCGGCGAAGCGGCGGATGTCGTCCGGATCGTCGGAGCCGAGGATGTACGTGCTCATGCCTTCGCCCATCGTCAGCTCTGCGAGCTGATCGATCCACACCTCCTCGGGCCCCTGCAGGAAGCCACCGCTGCCACTGAACCGGCCAGACACGTTGTAGAGCCGTCGCACCGAGGCGGGGTCGCGGCCCGCCTCGACCGCGGCCTCATCGATGATCTTGTTCATCGCGGCGAGCTGGTCCGGGCCGGCGTACGCGCTGGTCGGGAGCCAACCGTTGGCGAGGCGGCCGGTGAGGGCGAGCATGCGGGGTTTGTAGGCGCCCAGCCAGATCTCGACGTCGTGTGCGGGCTCGGGACCGCGCTTGGCGCCGGAGACGGTGTAGTGCTTGCCTGGCAGCCGAATGCCACCGCCGGTCGGCGTCCAGACCTCGCGCATGATCGCGATGGCTTCCTCCAGCGCGGCGATGCTCTGGCCGGTGGTCAGGTGCGGGCCGGCGTTGGCCGCGACGGCGTCCAGGAAGCCGCCGGCGCCGAGGCCGAGCTCCACGCGGCCGCCGGTGATCAGGTCCAGCGTGGCGACGCTGCGGGCGAGGACGACGGGATGACGGAGCGGGAGGTTGGCGACGTTGGTGGTGACCTTCACGCGCTGGGTCTGGGCGGCGACGACTGACAGCAGAGTCCAGGCGTCCAGCAGCCGGGGCTGGTACGGATGATCCTGGAAACTGACGAGGTCGAGGCCGACCTGCTCGGTCAGCTGCGCCAGCGCGATCACGCGGGCGGGGTTGTCGACCGCGGGGGTCAGGAACGTGCCGAAGACCAGCTCGTGGCCGTAGTCCATGGGTTCACCTTCACCTGTCAGAGGTTCGTTCGCCAGCAAAACTACTTCGCTAGACGAATAATCTCAACCACAGAACATCTGCTGGCGAACAGGATCACACCAAGCCGAAGGCTTGCTGAGGTGTGAGGGTGCTCCCCGTGGCATAGGCGGCGCGGTAGGCGTCCTCCCCCACCGCGGATTCGACAGCCGTGGTGGCTCGCGTCAAGTCCTCGGACTCGGTCGCGGCGATCAGGTAGTTGTCACTGGCACGAGTGGCGGCAGCCGCGCCGAGGAGGGTCGCGGCGAGAGTCTTGTCGGGGTGGCAGGCCGCGATGCCTTCCAGAGCCCAGCACATGCTGCGCAACGAACCGAACTCCTCAGAGATCCGGAAGGCCTCCATGTGTAGCTCCAAGGCGGCTACACCGTCGCCCTGGAGTTCCCTGACGAAGCCGAGCTCCTCCAGCACGATCGACAAGTAGAGCACTGGCTCGCCCTGCCGGCGGGCGGCGTCGATCAAGGCCTGTAGGCGCTGCGAGGCTTCCGCAAGGGCGCCAGTACGACGGGCCGCGAAGCCCAGCACGATCTCCGCAAGGGCCTGCGTCGAGCGCTGGCCTTGTTCGGTCGCCAGCCGCAGTGCGCGCTCGCCGTGGGTCCGGGCCGACTCATAGCGGCCCTGTCTGATCGAGGTCCACCCGAGCATGCCCAGCGCGCTGGCCAGCTCAGGCCACAGTCCCAGCTCCTCCGCTATCTGCGCACTCTCCAGATGCAGCCGCGCCGACTCGTCGAAGTCGCCGACGAGCTCCGCGTGGGCGCCAAGCCAACTGGTCGCCTGCAACATGCCCCACCGGTCTCCCAGCGACCGGAAGATCCGCACACTCTCGGAAGCATCGGCAGACAACGCCGCCAGGTCAGCCCGCACGTGCGCGTGCTTCGCGCGGGCCGCAAGTACCGCAGCCACACCCCACTGGTCTCCGTCGGCCTCGAAGCTCTTCAGTGCGCTCTCCAAGAGCGTCAGACACGTCGCGAGGTCGCCCGCGTCGCTGCCGGTGTAGGCGATCCACCACTGCGCTCGAGCGTCAGCCGCATCCGCCCACCGGTCCCGCTCCCCCGCCGCATCACTGTCACCCAGGAGGTACTTGAACCCGACCCGCCAAGCCTCCGCCCGAGCAGAACCGGGCACAGCCTCCAAAGACCGCACAGCCTCCATCAGACGCCCGCGCAGGAACCAGTACCAAGCCAGCGCATCGACCATCCGCTCCGCCACATCCACCTGCTCAGTGGCGACCGCCCGATCCAGTGCGGTCCGCAAGTTGGCCGAGTCCTCATCGAGCAACTGCAACCACCGACTCTGCTCACCACCGAACAAAGCAGGTCGGGCTGCCTCGGCCAGCGACGTGTAGTACGACAGATGGCGCTGCCGCACTGTCTCCAACTCACCGAAGGCGCGCAACTTCTCCGTGCAGTACGCCGCTACCGACTCGAGCAACCGATAGCGCGGCCCATCCACCCCGTGCACGGGTACGACGAGCGACCGGTCCACGAGCCGAACCAGCACATCCAGTACGTCCGGCTCGTCACACAGCGCCGCCGCGGCCTCCGCCGTACATCCATCCGCAGGTACGGCGAGCCGTCGCAGGACGGACTGCTCATCCGGAGCGAGCAACTCCCAGCTCCAGTCGATCATCGCGAACAGAGTTTGCTGGCGCGGTGCAGCACCACGGTGTCCGGTCGCCAGCAACCGGAAGCGGTCGTCGAGGCGCGCCACCAATCCACGGACTCCCAACGCACGCACGCGCGTCGCAGCGAGCTCCAACGCCAGTGGGATCCCGTCAAGCCGCCGGCACAGCACGGACACGTCGGCAGCCGTCTCCGCGGACAGGGAGAAGCCGCGCGAGGCAGCCGCGGCGCGAGTGATGAACAGCTGGACCGCACTGCACTCGCCGAGTGCGTCCAGATCGAAAGAAGGCGACGGCACCTCAAGCGGCGGCACACTCCAAACGACCTCGCCCGCGAGGCCCAGCGGCTCACGACTCGTCGCCAGCACGCGCAGCCCCGGTGCCGCGGCCAGAAGCCGGTCTGTCAGCTCAGCAACCTCTGCGACCACCTGCTCGCAGTTATCCAGCACCAGGAGCCGAGAGCCCATCACGGCCGCGAGCCGGTCGACCACGCCGTCACTGGAGCCAGTGGAATCCCGCAGGTCGAGTGCGGCCTGTACGGCGTCTGTGAGCGAACTGCTGACCGAGATCGCATCAGGTGTCACCGCTGCCAGCTCCACCAGGACCACGCCGTCCGCAAAGCGATCCACCACCTCGGCCGCAGCAGCGAGTGCCAGGCGTGTCTTGCCTACGCCCCCAGGCCCGGTCAGCGTGACGAGACGCGAGGACGCTAGAGACGAGCTGACGTCCTGCACGGCCTCCGCACGTCCGATGAGGTCGGTCAGTTGGGCCGGAAGGTTGGTGCGAGCGTGTGGGAGCTCTTGCGTGAGGATCGACTGGTGGAGGGCAACGAGCTCGGGACTGGGATCCAGGCCGAGGTCATCCAGCAGCTGACGACGCAGCTGCTCGTAGCTCTCCAATGCCTCGCTCTGCCGGCCGCTGCGGTAGAGGGCCTTCATGTGTGAGGCCCGGAGTCGCTCTCGCAGCGGGTGGGAGATCACGAGGTCGGCGAGCTCGCTGACCGGATAGTCGCCCGAGCCGATCCGCTCCTCGTGCCACGTCTCGAGAGCGGTCAGCCTCTGCTCGGTCAGTCGGGCTATGGCTGTCTCGACGAACGGTTCGTCGGCGAAGTCGGCGTACGCGGGTCCACGCCACAGTTTGAGTGCCTCACCGAGGTCACCCGACGCAATCCGGTCGGCGAACTCCAGAGCGTCGTACGACGAACTGTCGACGGTCAGTGAGTAGCCCGCCGGACCGGAGTTGACCAGTGCGCGGCTGCCAGGCTCGGCGTCCTCGAAAGCGCGTCGGAGTTGCGAGACCTTGGCCGACAATGTGCCGGACGGGTTGCCCGGCAGGTCTGCGCTCCACAGGTCGTCGATCAGTCGGTCCGCCGGGACAGGGCGGCCCTCGTGCACCAGCAGGTCGGCCAAGAGCGCACGGACCTTCAGCCCCTGGATGACCACGGGCGATCCCGCGTCCGTCCAGGCCGTCACCGGTCCCAGCACCCCGAAGCGCATGGCCGCACCTTATTCCGATCACCGGCCCAGCGACCGGAAAGAAACCGTAAACGGTCTCCGGCAGAGTCTGTCTCATCGGAAGGAGACACGACGATGCGACTGGCAGTGATTATCGGCAGCACTCGCAACGGGCGGTTCGGTCCGACCGTGGCGCACTGGCTGGCCAGGCAGGCGGCCAAGCAGTTCGAAGTCGACATAGTCGACCTGGCCACCGCGCATCTGCCGCCCACACTGCCCGACACCGACGACGAGATGCCGACGGAGGTCGCCGTACTCGCTCCGAGGCTCGACAGTGCGGATGCGTTCGCAGTGGTGACGCCGGAGATCAACAGCAGCTTTCCGGCACCGCTGAAAACCGCACTGGACTGGTACTACGAGGAATGGCACGCCAAGCCCGTCGCAATCGTCAGCTACGGCCGGGAGAGCGGTGGGCGGTGCGCCACCGCACAGCTCCGGCAGGTCTTCACCGAACTGCAGGCCGTCACCATCCGCAACACGGTCGCACTGCCCTGCTATTGGGAGCAGTTCACCGCGGACGGCGGCTGGCCACGTCCTTCCGCCGGCTACGAGGCGGAAGCCAAGATCATGCTCGACCAGCTCGTCTGGTGGGCCGAAGCGCTCCGGGACGCGCGCTCCAAGCGTCCTTACCAACACTGAGAGAGGGATAGTCCAATGAGGAAGCTGATCGAGTCCACCTTCATCACCCTGAACGGCGTCATCGACAACCCGCAGCGCTGGAGCCCGCCGTACTGGGACGACGAGCACTCCGCCTACTCGGTGGCGCTGATGGACGGCGTCGACGCGCAAGTGCTCGGCCGCGTCACCTACGAAGGGTTCGCCGACGCCTGGTCGCAGCGCGGCGGGGACCCGTTCACGGACCACTTCAACGCGATGCCGAAGTACGTCGCCAGCCGCACGCTCACCGAGTGGAAGTGGAACGCCCAGCCGCTGGAGGGTGACGCCGCCGAGGCGGTCCGCCGGCTCAAGGAGCAGGATGGCGGCAACCTGATCAAGTACGGCACCGGGTCGTTCTCGAAGACCCTGTTGGAGAACAAGCTGGTCGACGAGTACCACTTCTGGTTCTTCCCGGTGGTGGCCGACGGCGACAACATGTTCAAGGGCATCGACCTCGAGCTCACCCACCTCGAGCTGCTCGGCACCACCACCTTCAAGTCCGGCATCGTCGTGCACAAGCTGGCGCCGAAGGCCTGATCACTCAGCACATCACGGACAGCGTCCAGCTGGTCACCGAACCATAAGGTGGCCGGCTGGACGCTTGTCTGCGTTTGCCCTGGGTACCGGTGCGACTTCGGGGATGTGAGGCGGCGCTGGGGGACCGCCTGCAGAGGGGTCCTCGCGATCGGTTTCGCCAGATCGCAGGTCCGCACCAGCAATCGGACTGGAGGTCTGATGGGTACCGTCCTGACCATAGTCATCATCGTTATCGTCGTACTCGCGGCGGCAGCGGTGTTCTTCGTCTACCAGCGCAGAGAATCGCAGCAGCTGCACGAGCGGTTCGGACCCGAGTACGAGCGTACGCTCGAGGACTCCGGTGACCGGCGCAGCGCCGAGCGCGAGCTGCGCGAACGTGAACGCCGGGTGTCGAAGCTCGACATCGTTCCGCTGAGCCGCGAGTCCGCGGAGCTCTACCGTGGCGAGTGGGTCCGGATCCAGCAGAGCTTCGTCGACCGTCCCGGATCGGCAGTCGCCGACGCGGATCGGCTCGTCCTGCGGATGATGCGCGAGACCGGGTACCCGGTCGACGAGTTCGACCAGCGCGTCAACGACATCTCGGTCGACCACCCCGAGGTCGCCGCGAACTACCGCGACGCGCACCGGGTCGCGGTCGCCCAGGCCCACGGTGAGGCCGACACCGAAGAACTCCGGCAAGCGGTGACCGCCTATCGCGCGCTGGTCGACGCCCTGCTGGCCGACAGCGCGAACGACAGCGGACACCACCGCACCCAACCGACCGACGCGAAGGAGCAAGCATGACCAGGCACGAGGACCGTCGCTTCGACCCGACGACGGACGACGACCGCGTCATGACCGACACGGACCGCATCGACCCCGGCCCTACGACGGACGACGCGCTCGGCCGTACGACGGACGACCGCATCGCGGAAGACCGCTACGACGACCGTGTGACCGACGACGCGCTCAGCCGCCCGGCGGACGACCGGTACGACGACCGGACCCCGGACGCCGGCCTGGCCGACCGCACGACCGACGACCGCACGACGGATGAGACCGTGGGCGCGTCGGCAATGGAGGACCCGTTGGTGGCTCCCGATGCGGTGGTCGACTTCCGGACCCGCTGGGAGGTCATCCAGCAGGGCTTCGTCGACGATCCGCGCAACTCCGTCAGCGAGGCGGACAACCTCGTCGACGACCTGCTCAAGCGACTCTCGGACACCTTCGACCAGCAGCACCAGGAGCTGGAGAAGCAGTGGTCCGACGGCGAGCCGTCGACCGAAGACCTCCGCTCGGCCCTGCAGCGCTACCGCGCTTTCTTCCAGCGTCTGCTGACCCTCTGACCCGGCGAACGCCAGACCGCGCGGCCCGTACGGCGAACGT
>NZ_JBSXMZ010000026.1:12406-48754 GCF_054073265.1 Kribbella sp. CWNU-51 | reverse complement strand
TACGGGCCGCGCGGTTCGTTGCCTAGGGCGCGATGTTCTGGTTCAGATGGAACAGGTTGCCCGGGTCGTACTTGCGCTTCACCTCGACCAGCCGGTCGTAGTTCTGCTTGTAGTTGTCGCGGATCCGCCCCTGGTCGTCGTCGGCCATGAAGTTGATGTAGCCGCCGGCCTCGGAAAGGGGCGAGAGGTCGTCGTAGTACGAGCGAACCCACTCGACGCCGGCCTCGTTCTGCGCCGGGTCCGGCCACATGCCTGCGATCACGGTCGCGAAGTTCGCGTCCCGGTAGGCGAACGCGGTCGCGTCGGGCGTGACCCGATGGCAGGCGCCGTTGATCGGGTAGATGTGCACGGTCGAGTTCACGGCCGGCAGTCCGGGCGCGTGCCGCAGGTGGGCCTGGATCGCCTCGTCGGTGAGCTCGGTGACGAAGTTCGCCTTCCAGTAGTGCTGCAGACCAGGCGGAACCAGCCCGTCGAAGGCACTGTTCAGCGCCGGGTACGGCATCGGTCCGACGTGCTCGGCGACCACCGGCGCGAACTCGCGGTACTTCGAGATCTGTGCCTCGCCCTCATCCGGATCGCCCGCCCAGCACCCGACGATGAAGGTGAACACCTCACCGTGCCGGTCCTCCGGGATGAACGGCAGCGGCGGCGCGATCTGGAACGCCGGGAACCCGCCGAGCTGCTCGGGCGCGTCCTTGATCAGTTCCCGGAACCCCGACAGGACGGCGGTCGCGTCGGACATCTCGAACAGCATTGGACCGCCGTAGATCGTCGACACCGGCGCGAGCCGGAACTCCAGCGCGGTCACGACGCCGAAGTTGCCACCGCCACCACGCAGCGCCCAGAACAGATCCTCGTTGTCCTTCTCACTGGCGATCAGGAACTGCCCGTCCGCGGTCACCACATCGGCCGAGATCAGGTTGTCGCAGGACAGCCCGAGGCCGCGGGCCAGGTACCCGATCCCGCCGCCGAGCGTCAGGCCGCCGACACCGGTGGTCGAGATGATGCCCCCGGTCGTGGCCAGCCCGAAGGCATGCGTGGCCGCGTTGAAGTCGCCCCACGTCGCGCCGCCACCGGCCCGCGCGGTCCGGCTGACCGGGTTGACCCGGACGTTGCGCATCCCGCTCAGGTCGATGGCGACGCCGCCCTCGACCGTGCCGAACCCGGGCACGCTGTGCGCTCCGCCGCGGACCGCCAGATCCAGCTGGTTGGTCCGCGCGTAGTCCACGGCGGCCATCACGTCGCCGGCGTTCTCGCACCGCACCACGACCTGCGGCCGCTTGTCGTGCATCGCGTTGTGGACCCGCCGGGCCTCGTCGTACCCCTCGTCACCTTCGGTGAAGATCTGTCCTCTGGTGCGTTCCCTCAAGTCGTCCATCGTGCTCATGTCCGCTCCCCGAACCGTCGCCTGTCGCAGATCGGCGCACGCGTACGACGCACGCCGCGCAGACCGGTCGTCACCGTCGAGCGTCGCGCGAAACCTCACCCCAGAGAGCGTCCGAACCCCCGACGGGCAGCCGGCCCTCCCCCAGACCTCGCCCGTTCCCAACCCCGACACTCTCGTGCAGCCCCCCGATTCGTCAATGCCTAAATTAGCCGCCCGACGCTCCTTCGACGGACGCACCGTCCGGCTGCGTCACGACGTTGGCGTTGGCGGCCTCGCGGAGGGCGTCGGCTACCGCGGCCACGGGTGGGGTTTGGGTACGGCGTGTCATCAGGAAGACCTCACGGCCGACGGAGCCTTCGGCCGGCGGGCGGACGACCACACCGGGGGCGCCGTGGCGGAGGACCAGGTCTGGGAGAAGGGCACCGGCTCCAGTGGTGCGGACCAGTTCGAGCAGGATGAGGAAGTCGTCGGAGCTGTAGCGGAGGTCAGGTTCGAAGCCGCCGAGCTCGCGGCACACCCGGACCTGCATCTCGCGATGGCCCGTGCCCGGTTGGCAGCAGGCCCACGGGAGGTCGGCCAGCCTCGCGATCGGCACTCGGTCGGCGGCGGCCTCGGGGTGGTCGGCAGGCAGGACGACGCGGATCTGTTCGCGTAGTAAGGGCTCGCGGTGCAGATCGGCGTGCACGGCCCGGGGCTGACCGTCGTACTCGTCGCCGACCACCACGTCGAGCTGCTGCAGGCGTAGGGCCGGTGCGGCCTGCTCGACCTCGGCTTCGGTAGCTTCGACGCGGATGTCGGGGTGAGTGGTGGCGAGCGTTCGGACCGCCGGCGCCACGATGCGCAAGAAGGCGGACTGGAAGGACGCGATCCGGACTACTCCGGCCACTCGGCCTGCGGCGACCGACGCGAGCTCCGCCTCGGCTGCCTCGACGCCCTCGAGCAGTGTCGACGCATGCCGCACCAGGACCTGGCCGGCCGCGGTCAGGCGGACGTTACGCCCGATGCGTTCGAGCAGCGGGGTGCCGGCTTCTCGCTCCAGCACGGACAGCTGCTGCGAGATCGCGCTGGGGGTGTACCCGAGGGATCGCGCGGCGCCGTGGACGGTGCCGCGGTCGTGCACTTCGCGGAGCAGGCGGAGCCGGTGCAGGTCGAGCATCTGTTCAGAATAGCTACACGGTCCTGTCCAGGAAGCCGCGATGGACGTGAACAATCCACTGGCCTGACCATCGATGGCGTGGGCGCCCTCTTCTGTTTGCTTTCCGCCGCCGGGTTCGGGGCGATGGCCGTGTTCGGCAAGTTGTCCTACGACGCTGGTGTGTCGGTGGACGCACTCCTTCTGGTCCGCTTCGGCCTGGCCGGCGGAGTGTTGCTCATCGTCGCGCTGGCACGCGGTGCGTTGCGCAACCTCCCCCGCCGCGCCGTGTTGATCGGACTCGGCATGGGCGTGTTCGGCTACGCGGCGCAAGCCGGTCTGTATTTCTCCGCGCTGGCCAGGATCGACGCTTCGCTCGTCGCACTGATCCTTTACGTCTACCCGGTGCTGGTGATGACAGTGGCCGTCGTACTGGGCCGGGAGCGCGCGTCGCGGCGGCGGGTGTGGGCGCTGGGGATGGCGCTGGCCGGGATCGGACTGGTGCTCGGTGGGGCGATGTCGGGCCGCTTCGATGCGGTCGGTGTGGTGCTGGCGCTGGGGGCGGCGATTGTCTACACGGCGTACATCCTGGTTGGCGACCGGGCGACAGCCGACGTGCCGCCGCTCGCGCTCGCGGCACTGGTCTGTGTCGGGGCTTTCGGCACCTTCTTGGTCAGTGGGTTGATCCGGGGTGCCGTGGGTGACGCCGGGCCGTTTCGGGGTGACTTCGACTTCGCCGCGGTGGGATGGCTGTGGCTAGCGGCGCTGGCCATGGTGAGTACGGTCGCGGCGATCCTGTTGTTCTTCGCCGGCATGGCGCGGGTCGGTCCGTCGGTGGCCTCGATTCTGTCGATCCTCGAGCCCGTCGTGACGGTGGTCGCGGCGGCCGCGGTGTTCGGCGAACACCTCAGCCCGACCCAGTGGTTCGGCGGCGCGCTGGTGTTGTCCGCCGTACTGATCGTGCAATGGCCGAGCCGATCGACTGCGACCGCACTACCGCCTGCTGACGAATACCTGGTCAGGAGTTAAGGCTTACACGCTGGGGCTTTGGCGAGGGCTGTGTTGGCTCGCGCTGCCGCGGTGAGGTTCTGCGGAGCGTGCGTCCAGGCGGCGACCCACATTTCCTGCGCGTGTTCGGCGCCGAAGTCTCCCGCCGCGTGAGCAGCCATCATCGCCAAATGGTTGGCCCAGTCGGCCGCGGCCGCCCGGTCTGCTGCTGCCGCCGCGTCGAGGACCGTCAGTCGTTTCTTACACGCGACTGCCGGGCTGCCCGACAGTTTCGCGCAGCCGCCCGCAGCCTTGGCTTGAGCGGTAAGGGCAGAATTCAGCGCGGAGATATCACCGGGACCGGCGAGTCGGGTCCGCTTCCAGATGGCTTTTGTGGTCGCCTCAGGGTTTTTGCCACTCAGCAAATCCGTCCTGGCTTGGACGTGTTCACGCCAGTGCTCGGCACCCGTCCGGGCAGCGGCCACCACCGCCTCGGTCGTCCGGATCTCCGCCGCACAAGCATCCGCCGCCGAACTCGCGCTGCTTCCGCCCTTCGGCGACGAACCGGCGGTGGGCAAGGACGCCGAACTCGTTGTGGGCAACGAATGGCTCGCGCTGTGTGCCGGATGACTCGCGCTGTGTGTGGGTTGAGCGGCCGGCTGATCCGGCGACCCGAACCGCGCGATCGCCACGCCCGCGGCGACGGTCACCGCGGCGACCACACCCACGGCGAGCAGCACTGGTCGGTGGCGCCGATGAATCGCACGTTTGGCTCGTGACATTTCAAGCCCCCACCTTGAAGAATCGTCCGGAGCGAAATGCTGCCACGCCGATCGGCAATGCGCGAACGATGCACGGTACGCGACAGTAATGCTGCATTCTGTGCGACCTGATGAATTACCCACCGGATGCGGTCGCCTACACCGAGGTCCCGGGCCGGGCGCGAGGTAGCAATCGTTGCGGGAACTTTCGACCGGTTCCGGCCGGTACGACGGCAGACTTGACCCCATGGACCGGCGGATGGCGTGGGCGGGAGTCGTCGCGTTCGTGATGACGGCCGTGGTCGCCTGCAGTACCGACGACGCGGCACCCCCTGCGCCCGCTCCGAGCGCGACCTCCTCGACCCCCACCACGCCATCCGCCGCTTCCACGCCCCCGCCGCCGTCCGCCACCTCCAGGCCGTCCGCCACCTCGACAACCGCCACCTCCACGCCGTCCGCCAGCTCGACAACCGCCGCCCCGACGCCAGCAGCGACGCCGACACCGCCGGCCGCGCCGCACCCGGTGTCCCTGCAGGCGCTGATGACTAAGAAGTACAACGGCGGCAACCTCCGCCTCGGCCGCGTGCTGGCGCGCAACGCCGCCTACACCCGCTACCACGTCACGTACACAAGCGGATTGTTGACAATCTCCGGGATCATGAACGTCCCGACCACCCCTGGACGACATCCAGCACTCGTCCTGAACCACGGTTTCATCGACCCGGCCGTCTACACCAACGGCCGCGGCCTGATGCGGGAGCAGGACTACCTCGCCCGGCGCGGGTACGTCGTACTGCACACGGACTACCGCAATCACGCGCAATCGTCGGACGATCCACGGTCCGAACTCGACCTGCGGCTCGGCTACACCGAGGACGTGATCAACGCGGTCCACGCCCTGCGGACCTCGCAGTACGTCGATCCCGAGCGGATCGGACTGCTCGGCCGGTCGATGGGCGGCGGGATCACGTACAACGTGCTCGTCGCGCAACCCGGTCTGGTGAAGGCCGCGGTCGTGTTCGCGCCGGTCAGCTCAGACGCGGTCGACAACTTCAACCGCTGGATCCGCAACGAGCGCCCGATCGCGACCACCATCCTGCGCACGTACGGCGAACCGTCCCGCAACCCGGCCTTCTGGCGGAACCTCTCCGCGGTCAACTTCTTCGACCGCGTCACCGAGCCGCTGCTGATCCACCACGGCGGATCCGACTCGACCTGCCCGATCGCCTGGTCCCGCGAAACCCTCGCTGCCCTGAAGGCCGCCGGCAAGGACGCGACCATGTACACCTACCCGGGCGAGGAACACGCCTTCGGCCCGGCGTGGCCGACGTCGATGGCCAGATCCGTCACGTTCCTCGAACAGCACGGGGTTTGACCGCGCTGACGGCGTACATCGTCAGTGACAGGTGGAACGCGCCGCGATCGGCCGCCTCCGCGAGACCTTTGGCGAAGGCATCGGCCTCGGCGGGGGTGATGACGCCGGCCTCGGCCGACGACAGCCGCATCATCGAGACAAAGCCCTGGCGCGCGCCTTCCTGCGGCTCGATCGTGGTGCCGGCCGTCTCGCCCGTGATCTCGAGGCCCGCATCGGCGAGCAGACCGCGCAGTTGCCGGCCGGAGAACGGGTTCGCGGACCCGGAGAGGAAGTAGTCGACCATCCGGCGCAGTACGTCGGGATCGGCCGGATGGAGGATCGCCGTCGCCCAGTCCGTGTCGATGAGCACGATCCGCCCACCAGGACGCAGTACGCGCGCCATCTCCCGCACCGCCGCGGCCGGATTGTCGACATGCTGCAGGACCCGCTCGCACCGCAACACGTCCACCGACTCGTCGTCGAACGGCAGCCCCTCCGCGCGCCCGTCGACATACTCGACCGGTGCCCCCGCGGCACGTCGTACCGCTTCGTCCCGGAGCCCTGGACTCGGCTCGACGCCGACCGCGCAACCGTCCGGCCGGACCCGCTCCGCGAACGCGACCACGTCCTCACCGGTCCCCGAGCCGACGTCGACCGCGGTCTCCCCCGCCGCCGGCGCAAGCTCGGCGAGAGCCCAGGTCTTGAGCGTTCGTACGGCGGGCTGCACGGCCATCTCGTCGAGGATGAAGGCCTGCCGCTCGATGTTCTGCTCGGCGACGTGCTTCAGCCTGAAGTTCCCCCGCCGCGCGTCGATTGCGGGCTCGTCCGCCGCCTGTGTCCCGGTCATCTGATCTCCCTCTCACCAGGCCGAGAGTAGCGCCGGACGAGCCCACCCCCGACGGCCGTTTCCCTTCAGGGCAACGGTTGCCAGTCGTCGTCGCTCATCCGCAGGATCACCCACGACACCGCCGCGAACCCGACTGCCTGTAGACCCCAGCCGATCAGATCCAGCGTGTGATTGGGCACGATGATCGCCGCGACGAAGTGGATCGGCTGCGACACCATCACCGCCACCGCGGCCCACCGGCCGACGATGTGCGAGCGCCACATCGCGAGCCCCAGCACGATCGTCCCGAACACGTGCCCGACAACGAAGAGCGCGCCGGCCAGATTCATCGATCCGTGCGTCACGTCGACCGCCTTGGTGATCGACGCGGGGTCCAGGCCCGCCGTTCCCGCCGACCAGGTGAACAGATCACTGGCCGCCGTCCACGGCAACGACAGATACCCCGGTACGACGAGGAACAGCGCGATCGCGGTGATCCAGGGTGCCCCTCGCCGGGTGACCTTTCCGACGAAGTACGCGCCCGGGACGAGCGTGAGGATCCCGATGTAGCCCAGCCAGATCACCAGCGAACTGCGATCCAGATTGTCGACAATCTTATTGACGATCGTCGGCACGTCGTCGACCGTGTCGTACGGCAGGAAGTACCGCAGCAACGCGATCGCGGCCGGCCCGATCGGCAGGATCAGCGCCGCGACCCATCGCGACACCGGTCGTACGTCGGCGTGCGTCGTACGCGTCATCGTCTGCGTCATCGCGCACCTACCAGCTCACGCGACGGCAGGAGCACCGCCACGACGCCGAAGACTGTTGCCGCGACACCGACGCCCGCGGCTGCCACCGCGCCGGCCGGCACGTCCGACACGAAGAACGCGGGGACTGCGAGCAGCGCCGACGCGATCCGCAGCGTGATCAGCGGAGCCAACGCCCAGCGCTTTCCCTGCCAGGCGAAGGCCAGGAGGATCAGGCTGATCAGCCCGACCACCGACCCGCCGACGGCGATCACCATCGGCGGATGCTCTCCATCCGTCATCAGCGGCCCGAACAGGTCCACCACCGACAGCAAGCCGAGCACGACCAGACCAGCCTTGTTCATCCGAGACATCTTGCCTACCCCCTCAGGTTTCGTTGATGGCTCCACCTTCGCGGCTCACCCCGGTACTGCGCCTGGGCGCGGGTTCCCCATGGTTCAGGCAGTTCCCCGGGCGGCGCGGGATCGGATTCCCGAGACGCCGGGACACTTCCGGGAGCACACTGCGGGTATGAACGCAGCCGTCGGCGCACCCTCGAGCCCAGCCGCGGGCCGGCGCGAGAGCTCCCGCCCGGCTCGGCAGATGCTCGCGGGCGGTCTGGGCGCGTTCGCCATCGCCGAGGTGATCGCGGCTCTGGTGTTCGCCGCGGTGATCGGCTGGGGCTGGCAGGACCTGCTGGACGCGTTCGTGGTGACGAACGGGCTGATGGGTCTGACGTTCGGACTGTGCGGACTGGTGATCGCCTGGCACCGGCCGGCGAACCCGATCGGCTGGCTCTTCATCGCCGACGGCATCGGTCACGCCACGACGGCTTTGGGTGGAACCCTCGCCCCGCTGCTGGCCGACGCCGGCGCCCCGACGACCGCCCAACGCGTGATCGGCACCCTCGCGCTGGCAGCCTGGCCGTGGTCGATCGGCCTCTTCCTCCCGCTCGCGCTGTTGTACTTCCCGACCGGTCGCCTGCTCTCCCCACGCTGGCGCTGGGCAGCGATCGGCATCATCGTCACGGCACCGCTGTTCGTGCTCGAGATGGTCGGAAGCGGCGACACGATCTCCCCGGGTCTTCCCCGCGGCTACCTGGCCATCTCGTCGTACGACGAACTCCGGCCGCTGTGGACCGCCACCGAGCTGCGCAACCTGGTCGCGTTCCTGCTGGCCATCACCTGCCTGCTGATCAGATACCGGCGCGCCGACGAAATGGGCCGCCGGCAACTCCTGTGGTTGCTGCTGGCATCCGTCATCGCGGTCCTCTTCGTCACCCCGTGGGCGTTCATCGCCGGTACGCCGATCCTCGTCCTGCTGGCGATTCCGCTGATCCCGGCGTCGGTCGCGGTCGCGATCGTGCGCTACCAACTGCTCGACATCCGGCTGGTCGTGTCGCGAGCTCTGACCTGGGCGCTGCTGTCATTGGTTGCCATCGGCGCCTATGCAGCGCTGGTCGCGCTGCTCGACTCGCTAATCGCGTCCCAGGTCGGGCGGTCGGCCGCGGTCACGGTGTTCGTCGCCCTGATCATCGCGCCGATCCTCCCCCGCCTCCAGCACCTCGTCGACCGAGCCCTGTACGGCGATCGCAACGACCCCGCTCGCGTCGCGTCGCGTGTCGGCGAGCAACTGTCCGCGGGCCTCCCCGGCGTGGTCGCCGCGATCCGCTCCGCCCTCCGCCTCCCGTATGCCGCTCTGATTGTCGACAATAAGATCGTCGCCGAAGCCGGCACACCCCCGGACGCCGACGCACCGCAATCCGCCTCACCGCGGACCGTCGAATCTCGGACCGTCGAATCGCGGACCGTCGAATCGGGGGCCGTCGCGCCGCGGGCCGTGGTGCCGCTCGATCTCAAGTACGGCGGTCAAGTGGTCGGATCGCTCGAGGTCGGACTGCGCTCGGGCGAGTCGAGTCTGTCGTCGGCGGACCGCAATGTGCTCGCGCTGGTCGCCGTACCGCTTGCCGTCGCCGTGCATGCGACCCGGTTGTCCAACGAACTCCAGTCATCGCGCGAGAAGCTCGTCTCGGCCCGGGAAGAGGAACGCCGCCGGATCCGCCGCGACCTCCACGACGGACTCGGCCCGACCCTGACCGGCGTCGCCTTCACCGCCGACGCCGCGGCCAACCTCGTCGCCACGGACGCTGCCCGAGCGCACGAACTCCTCGCCACCCTGCGTGCCGACACCCGCACCGCGATCTCCGACGTACGGCGCCTTGTCGACGATCTGCGCCCACCCGCGCTGGACGAACTCGGGCTGGTCGGAGCGCTGCGGCAGCGGGCGGACCAACTGTCGTTCCGAGCCGACGGCGCGTTCATCCAGGTGGAGGTGTCGGCCGATGGACTGCCTGTGCTGCCTGCGGCCCTCGAGGTCGCTGCTTATCGGATCGCGACCGAGGCGCTGACGAACGTCGTACGTCACTCGCGCGCGACGTCCGCCGTACTAGCGTTGCGCTGTGGTACCGACCTGGAGATCGAAGTGAGCGACGACGGTCCGCCGAACGGGGCTTGGCGTCCCGGTGTCGGCCTGCATGCCATGCGGGAGCGCGCCGCCGAGCTGGGCGGGAAGTTCGAGGCTGGTCCGACACCGCGTGGTGGGGTCGTGCATGCGAGTTTCCCCCTGGAGCACAGATGATTCGCGTCGTGCTGGCCGATGACCATCCGGTGGTCCGGGCGGGTCTTGCGGCGCTGCTGACGTCGCTGGACGGCATCGAGGTGGTCGGGGTCGCGTCGACCGGGCGCGAGGCCGTTCGTGAGGTGATCACGACGCGACCGGATGTCGCCGTACTCGATCTGCAGATGCCTGACCTCGACGGATTCGCTGCGACGCGTGAGTTGGCGCGGTCGGCGCCGGATGTCGCCGTACTCGTGCTGACGATGTTCGAGGACGATGATTCGGTGTTCGCCGCGATGCGGGCCGGCGCTCGCGGCTACCTGGTCAAGGGCGCCGAGCAGGAGGACATCGCCCGGGCGATCCAGGCGGTCGCCGCCGGCGAGGCGATCTTCGGGCCGGGCGTCGCGCGGCGCATGCTCGGCTTCTTCTCCGCACCGCCTCCCGCGGCCGAGCCGTTCCCGGAACTCACCTCGCGCGAACGCCAGATCCTGGACCTGCTCGCCGCCGGTCTGTCCAACTCCGCCATCGCCGACCGCCTCGACCTCGCCTCGAAGACAGTCGCCAACAACGTCTCCGCCATCTTCACCAAACTAGGCATCGCCGACCGCTCCGCCGCCATCGTCCAGGCCCGCAACGCCGGCCTCGGTATAGATGGCGAATCGCGTTGAGGAAGCGGGTACCGATGGTTTCGAGGTGGGTGAGCAGGGCGGGCGGGCCGTCGACGTGGAAGTCGAGGCCGAGCAGCCTCCGCCTGGAGCGGGGGTCCTGCCAGGTTTGCGGTAAGAAATTGGCGCTCATTGACGATTTCTTACCGCAAAGCGGCCGTCGGCGGCGGTCGTCGCGGAGCGAGACGGTGCGCGAGGCTCAGCGGATCGCGTTGAGGTAGCGGGTGCCGAGGCTTTCGAGGTGGTCGAGCAGAGCGGGCGGGCCGTCGACGTGGAAGTCGAGGCCGAGCATGCCGATGTAGACGGCGATGATCTCGAGCGAATCGGCGCCGGTGACGAGGACGCTCGTACTGTCGTCGACCGACTCGACGATCCCGACCGCGGCGTGGATCCGGGACAGCACCTCCTGGGCCGGCGCGAACACCGTGATCCGGGCGTGCACCTGCCATCCGGTCGTCGCGACGTCCCGCAGCACGAAGTCGGTGTAGTCGTCGGCCGGCATCGGGCGGGGCTGATAGCGCCGGCCTGTTGCCATCCGCAACGACATCCAGTCGACCCGGTACGTCCGCCAGTCGCCGGTCTCGTCCCGCGCGACGAGGTACCAGTACCGCTGCCAGCTCACCAAGCGGTACGGCTCGACCAGGATCGGCAGATCGGAGCTCCGGCCCGATCCGGCGCCACGCATCAGTGCACCGGTAGGGATCGAGTAGTCGAACCGCACGTAGTGCTCGTCGCGGATACAGGCCGCGATCGCGGTCAGCGTGGCCGGGTCGATCTCGGGATCCTCGACGTTCGAGCCGGTGTTGTCCGGCCCCTTCGACATCGCCCGGTGGATCGCGTTCACCTGGCGCCGGAGCCGATGTGGCAGGACCTGCTCGAGCTTCGTCAACGCCCGCGCACTGCTGTCAGCCATCCCGGCGACGCCGGCGCCCGTACGCAATCCGACCGCGACCGCCACGGCCTCCTCGTCGTCCAGCAGCAGCGGCGGGAGTTTCGCGCCGACGCCGAGCTGGTAGTGGCCCGCCGGGCCGCGGGTCGCGTCGACCGGGTAGCCCAACTCGCGGAGCCGGTCGATGTCGTTGCGAACCGTCCGCGTCGTCACCTCCAGCCGCTCGGCCAGTTCGGTGCCGGTCCAGGCCGGGCGCGACTGCAGCAGCGCCAGCAGAGACAGCAGCCGCGACGAAGTCTCCAGCAAATCCGTCTCCTAAGTAGGAAAGTAATGTTCCTATACGGATTCTACGGTAAAGCCATGAACACGAACGAGAGCATCCGGCCCTTCACCGTCGACATCGCCCAGGCCGACCTGGACGATCTGCTCGCCCGCCTCGCGCGGACGCGGCTGCCCGTGCCCGTTCCCGGCGACGACTGGGAGTACGGCACTCCGAACCACTACCTCCGCGAGATGGTCGACCACTGGCAGAACGGGTTCGACTGGCGGGCCCAGGAAGCGCGGATGAACGAGTTCCCGCACTACCTGACCGAGATCGACGGCCAGACCGTCCACTTCATCCACGTCCCGTCGAAGGTCGAGGGCGCGACGCCGCTGCTGCTGGTCCACACCTACCCGGGTTCGTTCGTCGACTTCCTCGACATGATCGGCCCGCTGACCGACCCCTCGTCGTACGGCGGATCAGACGCCGACGCCTTCTCGGTCGTCGTCCCGTCGATCCCGGGCTTCGGGTTCAGTACGCCGCTCGTCGACCGCGGCTGGACGATGGCCCGGGTCGCCCGGACCTTCGACACCCTGATGCGTCGCCTCGGGTACGACTCGTACGGCTCGCACGGCTCCGACGGGGGCGCCATGGTCTCGCGGGAGCTCGGCCTGCTCAATCCTCCTGGTTTCCTTGGTCTGCACGTGTTGCAGCTGTTCTCGTTCCCGTCGGGCGACCCGGCCGAGTTCGAGAAGTTCACGCCGGAGGACTACGCGGCGCTGGAGCACCTGAAGTGGTTCCAGTCGGTCGGTGGGTACAACGCGATCAACTCCACCCGGCCGCAGACCGTTGCCGTCGGCATCTCCGACTCACCGGTCGGGCAACTGGCCTGGAACGAACTCTTCAACAGCTTCGGCAACGGGACCAGCCTGGTCACCCGGGACCAGATCCTCACCGAGGTCTCGCTGTACTGGTTCACCAACACCTCGGCCGCCGCCGGCCGCTACCACTACGAAGAGGCGCACGCCGGCACCGAGCCGCAGCTCAACAACGCGCCGACCGGTGTCGCGGTCTTCGCCGACGACTTCAAGACGATCCGTCCGCTGGCCGAACGCGACAACACCAACATCGTCCACTGGTCGAACTTCAAGGACGGTGGTCACTACGCCGCTCTCGAACGCCCCGACGACCTCACCGCCGACCTGAGGACCTTCTTCCGCAACCTCTAAGCCCACCGCGGCGCAGGGAGCCCGGAGTGCTTGCGCACCCCGGGCTCCTTTGGGCTCCACCCTTCTGGAGGGACGTCCGGGCAGAGCTTCCTTCTCCGGGCAGACCTCAGGCGCTGTGGTGTTGCCGCCACCAGGTCCGCTGCAGCCGAGCGCCGTACTGGCATCGACAGGCGCCTTGACCACAACGGACGGCTCGCTGAGCGAGGTGTTCCCGAATCCTGCACCGACCCACAGGCCGGCACCCCAACGAAGACCTCATCACGTTCCCCCCTCGGAGATCCTCATCCCTGGCCCGCCCCTCGAACCAGGCAGTCTCCTCACGGCACGGTCGCGTGACTTCCCCCCACGCGACACCATGCGTCGCCCGCCCCCCGGCGCGCTCCGCACCAGCTCCCCGCCAGCCACGTCGCCAGAATCCCGCTATCGACGCTACGCCCGCGCCGCCGACCGGACAACGTCTGGGTTCCTACTTCCCCTGATGGCGGTTCAAGAACGCCTCGAGCACCTCCGCCCGCTCATCGAACGTCGGTCGCTCCATCTCGATCGAATCGTCTCCCAGCGTCACAACGATCTTCCCCGGACTCTTCCGCCGCTCAATCCAATCCCGCAGTACGGCGACCAACGTCGGCACCACCCCACCCGCCCCCACCAACGCCACCGCAATCGCGAGAGACCCATCATCCTGAGCCAACCCACCCGGCCGCTCCACCACATCCTGCGTAGGCAACCCCTCCTCAGCCAGTTCCCTCCGCAACTGCCGAACGGCCTTCAAACACCGCTTCTCATCCAGTTCCGGCTCAGGGACGACCCGAACCTCAACCCAGTGCCCTTCACCCATCTGCCACTCCCATCAGTTGCCCAAGGCCCCCTGTGGATAACTCCGCTCGTGGGCGGCACGCAAGCCCTATTCTCCTGAAGAAGCCCACCCGAGCGGAAGGACAATCCGTGGACTCCGACGAAACCCCGTACCTCCTCCCCGACGGAGAACGCGTCTGGGTCATCAAGACACCCACCGCCGCCGAACTCCTCCCCCACATGCTCGAACGCTTCCGCTTCGGCCACCTCGACCCCCTGATCTTCGGAGACGCCGGCGAACCGGAAGGCGTCGTCGTCCCCTTCGAACTCTGGCGAGCCCTCGACACCCGAGTCTTCGACGAAGAAGGCTTCGACACCACCTACGCCATAGTGCGCGCCCGCCTAGCCGACCCCCGCCCCTCAATTCCCTTGGAACAGGTCGCCGCCGAGTTCGGCTGGAACCTCGACGAACCAATAGACGACTCCGACCTCCCGAAGGAGCCAACCCTTGTGGATAACTCCAGTCCCGACCAGCGCCCGACTCCTATCCTGAACACGACCGGTCATCCACGGAAGGACAGCCATGGACCCCGACGAAACGCCGTACCTCCTCCCCGACGGGGAACGCGTCTGGGTGGTGTCCACCTCGGAGGCGTCGAAGAACCTGCCCAACGTCCTTAACCTCTTCCGGTCCGGCCAAACCGAGCCCCTGATCTTCGGCGACGCCGGCCAGCCTGAAGGCGTAGTCGTTTCCTGGGAGATCTGGCGTCGGCTCGACGCCATCGCCGCGGACGAAGACGGCTTCGACCACGCGTACGAGCTTGCCCGCCAACGACTCGCCGATCCGCAGCCGTCGATCCCGCTCGAGGAAGCCGCTGCGCAGATCGGCTGGGATCTCGACGAAGAGATCGACGACTCCGACTTCAAGCCGCGGTGACGCAGTACCGCCTCGTGCTCCTGCCGGAGGTCATGCAACGACTCGCGGCCCTGAGTCACGCTGCCAAGACACAAGGACCTGGCGGCCTGCGGACGCGAGAGTTCCACGCGCTGCAGGCTGGTCTTCGTGCCCTCGCCGATGGTCGGGAAGAGGAGTTCGACGGCAAGCGCCTGAGCTATCGCCGGCACGACCTCAGCGACTGTGCGGAGATCAAGCTCGCAGTCGTTCCCGAGACCCGCCACAACATCGAGCTCGGCCCATCCCATCGACTCATTTACCGCGAATTCGAGCCAGAGGACGGCGGGCCGCCGTACCGACAAGTGGTCGTCTTCGCACACCGCGGTGGCGACCGCCCTTTTGAGGAGGCTGCGGCCCGCCTAGGCCGCCGGGCCGGCGCACGACTTCGCGGAGTCCGAGCCGCCACCACCCCTCAAACGAGCGCGGCCGCCCCGATCCGCCAACCGCTCCCAGCGGACCTCCGTGCCGCCCTCGCTGCAGCCGGCGACATGGCACCCGCCCGCGGAGCCGTCACCACCCAACCGACCGGCCAGAAGCGATCAGACGCACCGCGCCGAAACGGGCCACCAGGCCGCGCGCTGTGACCGGGATCAGACCAAGTCAGGCGCGAGCCAGAGCTGGTCGACTGGTAGGAGTTCGACCGACTGTGGTGGACGCAGGAAGCCGGCTGCCAGGATCGCGTCAACCGTTTCGAGGTAGTCCTTCGAGCTCAGCAGTGCCTCGGCGGCGGCCAGGTCCTGCCAGAAAGTGATCGCCGCCCGCCCGTCCTTGGTCCGCACGAAGAACACAGCCCGACACCCCGGCTGCCTCCGGAACATCGGCAACGACCGCTCCACCGCGAACGCGTCGTACTCCTCGCCCCGGCTCTCGTCCACCCCGGTCCGCCAGATCCGCGCAATCATCCGCCACTCCCTCCACCCGGTCTCAGCGTAAGACCTGATCTTCACCCGCCGGCAGCGCGGTGGTACCGATCGCCGAGCTCCCGGACCGCAGCAGCCAACTCGGGAGCATCAAGTACGTCGAAGTCCGCATCCATCAGCCCCAACCACACAGCCAACTGACGCGGATCATCCGAGCCCAACTCGACGATGCACGCGCTCTCGTCGATCACCTCAGGCTCGATCGGAATCGGCATCCGATTCTTCACGTACTCCGCCGATGCGAACACCTTCACCCGAGCCCGGTACTGCCACGACGCCTCCCCCACAGACCGCCGTACGAACTCCGCCACATCCTCCTCAGGCAACTCCCGCGGGTTGAAGCGAGCCCCGTTGGGCGTCCTGATCGCCATCCGATCCACCCGAAACGTCCGCCACCCCTCCCGCCCGTTGTCCCAGGCAACCAAATACCACCGCCGACCCCAAGCCACCAACCGATGCGGCTCCACCAACCGCGGCGGCCGCACGCCGCCACCGCTTGCGTCGCTGGAGTTGTCAGCTGCATTGGTGATGTCCTGCGCATCACCCTCATCACCACGCGGTTCCTCACCCCACACCCCACCAGACCCGCCGGCGTAGTCGAACCGCAACCGCTCCCGATCCCGAATCGCCCCCGCAATCCCCGTCAACACCTCAGCATCAACCCGCGGCCCCGCCCCACCCACCGCCACCGTCGCCGCCGAAACCGCCCGCACCCGCCCCCGCAACCGCCCCGGCAAAACCTGCTCCAACTTCACCAACGCCCGCACCGACGTCTCCTCAACCCCGGCCAAACCCCCAGCCGCAGCAGTCCGCAACCCCACCGCCACAGCCACCGCCTCCTCGTCATCCAACAACAAGGGAGGCAAAACCCCACCAGCCCCCAACCGATACCCACCCCCGACCCCGGACCGCCCCTCCACCGGATACCCAAGCGACCTCAACCGCTCAACATCAGTCCGCAAAGTCCGCGCAGAGACCCCCAACCGCCCCGCCAACTCCGCCCCGCCCCAATCCCGCCGCGCCTGCAACAACGACAACACCCGAAGCAACCGAGCCGACGTCTCCAACATCCCGCCATGGTCCCACCAATCGCGGAAGAAGGACTTCCGTGATCCCGACGCACGTTACCTAGCGCCCTACCGCGCCGTTGGTGGCGATTGCGGTTACTCCAACGCCGCGACGACGCCTGATGACCCGGCTTACGCCTCGGTGGATGGTGCCTCTAGGTCGGTGTCGATGTTCAACACAGTGAGGCCCGGGTCCAGCTGGGCAAGCAACACGGCTGCGTTCTCAGCCAAGCGCCGGGCCGACTTCGCTCGGAGGTCGACAGGATCACCATCGATGCCCAGGAAGACATCGACGCTGATGGCTAGGTGGACCTGCCCTCCGCGAGATAGATGTCTGACCAGGTCTGTATGAATTCGTCGACTGGTGCGCTGAGTCGAACGGTCCGACTTGGCGTTGCGGTAGTTCCCCCCGCGCCTGGCAAGTTCCTGCGACTCACCGATGTAGACGGTGTGAGCCGTGCCACCGTCCACTGACCCGAAGTCGAACCGATATAGCCCAGGTTCCTTCGGCAGCGGAGGAAAGGTCGGCAGGCCTCGTTGGTCAAGCGTGATCTGCCCGGCATCGCGCCAGACGAACGACACCGACACAGTGACCCGGTCGAGGTTCGGCAACGTCGACGGATCGAATCCGCCCTTCCGTCTCCGCGAAATCGAGGGCAGCTGCTCCCCATCGCCACTGGTAACGAAGCCCATATTGCGCAAGTGACGCCGAGCCGTCCCAGACACGAATCGGCCCTTGTCGACGCCGGTCGCAATCGCGATCACCTGCTTTACCGGCCACCGTCTGCCATCGACCTCAACCCAATGCTGCTTGATATCCGCTGGTTCGTACGACGCGAGCCGAGCACGCACCTGGTCAGCGGTGAGGTCGAACTGCTCGCCATCCATCGTGAATCGCATTCAGCCCTCTCTAACTAACCAAGTGGTCCCCGGCGCCAGTCCTCCGCCTAGGCGGGGAGGAGTCCGCCTACGGACGCGTAATCAATCGTCGACGGACTCAGCACTGGACGGATGCCATGTCGGAAGGTGCGCTGCGTCGCGTGGATAGGCCCGCTGATCATCCTCCAGTAGATCCGGCGTTCCACCGCCCTCGAAGGGAGGCTGGTCGTAGTCGAACTCTGCCTCGATTCCGGCCCCTGGCGTCACGCTGAACACGGCGTTGTACCAGGTCCCCTTCCCCTCCTCGTACATAGCATCACGCAGGTCGTCACAGGCCATCTGTGCCTCGACTTCAATGCTGAGGCCCGGGTCGATCGAGCCATCCAGCATCTCGATCGCGAGTTGCGTCTCCATCGTTGACGCGACTGTCGACACCTTCAGAACAGCCTTCGCCCAGCCTTCGGGCGTTGCCTTCACCATGGCCGCGCCGATGGTCTCCAACGTTGCTTGATCAGGAATCGGCATCTGTGGTTCCTCGTCTGGGGCGCGGGGAGTTTCGAATGGTCTGCTGCGTGACTACGCCGTCGATCGAGTATCTGACGGCGATCAGGTCG
Organism: Kribbella sp. CWNU-51; assembly: GCF_054073265.1. Lineage (NCBI taxonomy): Bacteria > Bacillati > Actinomycetota > Actinomycetes > Propionibacteriales > Kribbellaceae > Kribbella > Kribbella sp. CWNU-51. The sequence goes on along the minus strand of NZ_JBSXMZ010000026.1, from coordinate 30,667 downwards.
GGACGATTCTTGTCAGTGCGATACACGAGGTCAATCTCGACCTCTACCTCCGATCCAGCCTCCAGAGCCGCCCGCCAAGCGTCCACACCGGCCGTCGAGCTGCTCCGGCCGAGCTCAGGTCGTGGGAGCGCAGCCTGCCCATCCTGGCCCAGGACCTTGAGCAGGCCGGCATGTAACGGCGTACCGCCGCCATCTCGACCCAACGCGCAGGCGGCCTGACACGCACGTGGCCTATCAAAACCGCTATCCGTCGGTGCAGTCTGGCAAGCTCCTCTGCGAGGGGTGATAGGTGAATGAAGCCAGGGATCTATGACGCGCTGGTCACGAACGGTCTGCTCGAGGCGATCGCGAACGGTCAGACAGACGGGCATGTAGCCGTACTCCATGATGTTGACGAGGCCGACCAACCGGAGGTCCTCGCGCGACATGTAGGCGACGCCGTACTGCGGGTGCTCGGAAGTACTCGCGATGAGGGGAAGCGGGTTGCTCTAGTCAACGACCTCCTGCAGCGGCTGGCAGAACACACTGATGCGCTGCCCGACGGGAAACCTCGTCAGCTGCACGCCCTGCGTCCGCCCGCTCGGCCAGGCACCACCACGTACGGCGAAGCCCGGCCAAGTACTCCGCTATCCGACGCGGCCCTGCTCACCAACGCTCACGGTGAACCATCGCTGGGGCCGGAGCTACGCGCCGAGATTGATACCTCGGATGAAGTCGACCTGATTTGCGCGTTCGTGAAGTGGTACGGCCTCCGCCTACTCGAGCCGGAACTGCGGCGCCTCCGACTTCGCGATGCCCCATTCCGCGTCATCACCACCACCTATCTCGGCGCGACCGATCGACCCGCTCTCGACCGACTCGTCAACGACTTCGGCGCCGAGGTGAAGATCCAGTACGACGTACTCCGCACCCGTCTACACGCCAAGGCATGGCTATTCCGGCGGAACACCGGGTTCGACACGGCGTACGTCGGATCCTCAAACCTCTCGCGAGCCGCCCTACTCGATGGCGTCGAGTGGAATGTCCGCCTCTCGCGGATAGCCACGCCAGGTCTGTTGAACAAGTTCGGCGCGACCTTTGACACCTACTGGAATGACTCAACCTTCGAGTCCTATGACCCAGCGCGCGACCGTGACCGCCTCGACGATGCCCTCGCAGAAGCCGGTAACCGCAAGGCATCAGATCGAGTCACCATCTCCCTCGCCGGCCTCGAAGTACGTCCGCGGCCGTATCAGGCCGAGATGCTCGAGGAGATCGAGGTCGAACGCGAGGTCCATGACCGCCATCGCAACCTGGTTGTCGCTGCAACCGGCACCGGCAAGACGGTCATCGCAGCGCTCGACTATCGCCGGCTTCGCGATGCGGCGCTTCGGCGAGGGGAGCCAGCGCCGTCACTCCTGTTCGTCGCTCACCGTCGGGAGATCCTGCAGCAGTCGCTTCGCACCTACCGCGAGGTCCTCGCCGACGCCACCTTCGGCGAGGAGTACTTCTCCGGCGCACGCCCCGAGCGTTGGCGACACGTCTTTGCGTCCGTGCAGGCTCTTCACTCGTATGACGTCACGACAATGCCTATGGACGCGTTCGAAATCGTGGTCGTTGACGAGTTCCATCACGCCGCAGCGCCAACGTATCGTCGGCTGCTCAATCACCTGCAGCCCAGCGAGCTACTCGGTCTGACAGCGACGCCAGAACGCACCGATGGCTTTAACCTGCTGAGTTACTTCGGCGGACGAGCTGCGGTAGAACTTCGGCTCTGGGACGCCCTGTCTGCGGACCTCCTGTCTCCCTTTCACTACTTCGGGATCTCTGACAACACCAGCCTGGCCGATCTTCAGTGGAAACGAGGCAGGTACGACGAGCAGCAACTCGAGAAGCTCTACACGGGCAACGATCGACGTGCTGCCATCGTAGTGAACCAAGTGAGGGACAAGCTCACGGATCTGAGGTCCATGAGAGCGCTCGGCTTCTGCGTGTCCGTCGCGCATGCCGAGTACATGGCCGGAGTCTTCAGCAGGGCAGGCATCCCAGCCCGGGCCGTGTCCGGCCAGACCCCGACCTCCGACCGTGATCAGGCATTGCGTGACTTGAAGGAACTCCGCGTCAATGCGCTGTTCGCCGCAGATCTCTTCAACGAAGGACTCGACCTACCAGAGGTCAACACAGTCCTCTTTCTCCGGCCGACCGAGAGTCCCACTGTCTTCCTTCAACAACTCGGTCGAGGCCTACGCCAAGCCGAAGGTAAGCCGGTCCTCACCGCCCTCGACTTTGTCGGTCACCAGCGCAAGGAGTTCCGCTTCGACCTGCGCTTTCGCGCTCTGACCGGCGAGACGCGAAAAGGTCTGGAACGCCAGGTCGAGCATGGCTTCCCCTTCCTCCCGCCTGGCTGCCAGATCGTGCTAGACAAGATCGCGCAGGAGGTAGTCCTCTCCAACCTTCAGGGCCAGATCGCCGGTCGGTGGCAGGACATGGTCAAGGAGCTCAGGGCGCAAGGCGACCAGACGCTGCCGACATTCCTCGAGGAGTCCGGTACAGAGCTCAGCGACGTACTGCGACCTGGCCGCAGCTGGACCGCACTTCGCCGGGATGCTGGGCTCCCTACGCGCACCGGATCGAGCCGCGAGCCAGCTCTCCTCCGACGCGTACGTGCCCTCGCTCATGTCGACGACGCTGACCGGGCCCGCGTCTATCGACGACTTCTGCAGGACGACGGACCGACGTACGACGAACTGACTCCAGCCCACCAAGGGTTCGCCCGCATGCTGTTCTTCTCACTGTGGCCTAATGGCGGCGGATTCTCGTCCTACGCGGAGGGCCTCGATGTGCTCCGCCAAGAGCACGCCCTGCGTGACGAGCTCCTTGAGATCACCGACTTCGCCATGGACCGTGCTCGCCATCGCGCCTTCCAACTCAGCGGTCGGCTCCGCGATCTACCTCTCCGCGTGCATGCTCGGTATCAGCGCGAGGAGATCCTCGCCGCCCTCGACTACGCGAATCTGGAACGCCGCCCGGGTACGTTCCAATCCGGGGTCCTGCATTCACAGGAGAGGGACCTCGACGCGTTCCTCGTGACCCTTACCAAGTCCGAGGCCGACTACTCCCCCACGACGATGTACCAGGACTATGCAATCAGCCCGACGCTCTTCCACTGGGAATCTCAGAGCAGCACAACGGTGAGTTCCCGCACCGGCCAGCGCTACCTGAATCACCGCGAGCGGGCACGGACATCCTCATCTTCGCCCGCCAGCACAAGCGCACCGACGGGGTCACAGACCCCTATCTCTTCCTTGGCCCAGCGGCGTACACCACTCACACCGGCGAGCGCCCGATCGCCATCACCTGGCGGCTAACTCACCCCATGCCCACCGAGGTCTTCCAAGCAGCGTCAGTAGTCGCATAGGTTCCTAGGTGAATCGAACCGGGCGGAGTCCCCTACTCGTCTGGTGACATCTTGCTGAGGTTCAAGCGGACGTACTTATCGGCCAACGTCACGCCAGTCACTTCGAATCCTTCGGGCACGTCGTGGCGTCGGCCAGATGTCGTCGGTCCAACTGAGGCCAGCTGTCGGGGGAGCTGACGCGTTCGATCAAGCCCTCGTCAGCCATAGCGTTCGCAAGCTTCGACCGTCCTGAGAGGTTGCTGCCCACGTGTGAGCATCATCCAGCTTGCGCTGCGCAGCAGTCTCATCGCCATCCAGGGCGAACCCTCGCGACACCGGCGAACCAGGGTTTGATGTCGAGGATCGGCATGCCTAGTGCCATGCGGGTTCCTGGCTTGCGATCGGCGTGAAGACAGTTGTTTCGCGCACGGGCGGTCGCCTGGGGAGTTGATGGCGCGCGACGCAGGAGGGCGCAGCACGCGGGCGGTAGCCCGCAGGTCGCCGGCGGTAGCCGGCACGGACAGACCGGCGATGAGCCGGGGGTCGGTGGGAGCGCGCGAAGCGGGGGTGACGAGGAGCGGAGCGACGAGGAACGCCTGCGTAGCACGCGTGGGTCAGACTGTTAGCGGGTTAGGTCGGCGGTGAATTGGTAGGCGTCGCCTCTGTAGTGGTTGGTGCCGGAGAGGAGGGGGGTGGTGTCTTGGGTGAAGGCTATTTCGGTGGCGAGCAGGATGGCGCCTCCGGCGGGGAGGTTGAGGAGGGTGGCCAGGGTGGGGTCGGCGTTCTGGGCTTGGACTGTGTAGCGGGAGTAGGAGAACTCGATGCCGTGGGTGGAGAAGAGTTCGTAGAGGGACGCGTCGGTTAGGTCGACGGTGGTCAGCCAGGGGGCGATGGCGACCGGGATGACGAGGTCTTCGACGGTGACGGGGCGGCCGTCCATGCCTCGGAGGCGGCGGATCGCTACTACGGGGGTTGTGGGGGCCAGGTGGAGGCGGTGGGCCTCGTCGAGGGTGGCGGGGCGTTCGCGGCGATCGAGGAGCTCGGAGCTGGGGCGGAAGCCGAGGTCGTGAGCCATCTCGGTGAAGGACTGGAGTCGGCTCGGGGGTTCGCGGAGGACCAGGTCGCGGACGTACCAGCCTCGTTGGGGTGACGGGACGATCAGGCCGTCGTCGGATGCGGCCTGGAAGCCGGCCCGGACGGTCATGCGGCTGAGGCCGGTTTCGAGAGCGAACCTGCGTTCGCTCGGCAGCCTGCTTCCGCTCGGATATCGCCCGCTGACGATGCCCTCGTGGATCCGTTTCTTGACACGCTCAACCGCGGGTTCTGCTGCTGTCACGGCACTTACTATACCAGTTTCACCAGCCAGTCGCGCTCAAGGTAGCCAACTGGTTGGGACTGGCATAACTGGTTTCAGCGTCGTAGGGTGGTTGGAAAGTCACGGACGAAGGAGTCATGATGGTTACCAGGCGGACGGTGTTGAAGTCGGGGGCAGCGCTCGGCCTGTTCACTTTTGCTGGTTGCGCGCCACAGGGCACCAAGGCGAGCAGCACCCCGTCCGCGCCGGCCACGTCGATCGACGTCGCCAAGGCCGGTGCGGTGACGCTGTCGATGCTGGACTGGTGGTCCGGCGATGCCGCCCAGTGGGTCGCCAACGCGGTGAAGGCGTACCAGCAGAAGTACCCGAACGTGACGATCAAACGCACGTCCGTCGACTGGGGCCAGCTGACCCAGACGGCCAACCTGCGGTTGAAGGAGAAGAACCCGCCGGACATCATCACGGTCAACAACGGCTGGCAGTCCCTGGGCACGTTGTCCAAGGCGGGACTGGTCCTCAACCTGGACGGCTACTCGAAGGCGTTCGGCTGGGACAAGTTCCCGAGCACGATTCTGCGGCAGACCCAGTTCACGCCGGACGGCAAGGAAATGGGCTCCGGATCGCTGTTCGCCACACCGGTCGCCAGCTCGTCGTTGATCGGCCTCTACTACAACAAGACAGTTCTGGACCGGATCGGCGCCACCGTGCCCACCGACCTCGCGTCCTTCGAGGCCGCGTGTGAGAAGGCCAAGGCCGCGGGCGTCGTACCGATCGGCTACGGGTCGCAGGACAAGGGTTCGTCGACGGCGATCCTGCTGGCGCTGCAGGATCTGTTCGGCGATCAGAAGAAGATCAACGACTTCGTGTACTCGACGGGAGCCGTGAAGGCCGGCGACATCGGGTTGTCGGAGGCGGCCGAGCGCCTGAAGTCGTACCAGGACAAGAGCTGGCTGACGCCGAACCATGCCGGCATCCAGTACGCCGACGCGATCGACGCGTTCCTCAAGGGAAAGTCCGCGTTCCGCTTCGACTACACGGGAACGCTGGCCTTCAAGGGTGCCCAGAAGCAGGAGTACGGCTACGTCCAACTCCCCCAGGCCACTGGGGGGAAGGTCGTCGGTACGGGCGCATCCACCGCCGTCGCGCTCGGCTCGAAGTGCGCGCACCCGGATGTCGCCGCCTCGTTCCTCGACTTCCTCGCGGGCCCGCAGACCGCGCAGTACGTCGTCGAGAACGGCTTCCTCCCCCTGCTCAACGACGTCAAGGCACCGGCGGACAACGCTGAGTTCGGCACGGAGATCACCGGTCAGCGGTCGCTGGACAAGGACAACGGCTACGTCCCGTACTTCGACTGGTCGACTCCCTCGATGCTGGACACCCTCGGCGGACAGGTCCAGTTGCTGCTGGCCGGCCGGAGCGCGCCTGACGAGGTGGTCAAGGCGGTTCAGGCCGACTACGACAAGTTCCAGGCCGGACGACGATGACTGTTCAGACCTCTCGTCTGGCGGTCGGCGCGAAACCGAGGTCGCGAACGGCCTCGAGGCAAGCCCAAAAGAGGCGCTGGATCGGGCTGCTCTACCTGTCGCCCGCACTCCTGCTGTACGGCGTAATCGTCCTGGTACCGCTGCTCCAGACGGTGAACTACTCGTTCTACAAGTGGGACGGCGTCAGCGAGCCGTCGTGGGTCGGACTGCAGAACTACCTCGAGTTCGGACGCGACCCACGGATGTACGCCGCCTTCGGACATGTCCTCGTGCTGATCCTCATGTTCGGCCTGATACCGCTCGGCCTCGGGCTGATCAGCGCGGCCTTGCTCAGCCGGGCGAAGATCCGTGGCGAGGGCATCTACCGCTGGTTCCTCTTCCTCCCTCAGGTGTTGACGAGTGTCGTGGTGGCGATCATCTGGAAGCGCATCTACGCGCCCGATGGCCCCCTGAACGGCGCATTGCGCTGGGTGGGCCTGGACCACCTGACCCGCAACTGGCTCGGTGACTTCACCTGGGCCCTTCCGTCGCTCGGCATGATCGGTGTCTGGGGTGGCTTCGGGTTCACCATGGTGCTGTTCCTCGCCGGCATCCTCGCCATCCCGGACGAGCTTTACGAAGCCGCGCGGCTGGACGGTTCGACGCGGTGGCAGGAGTTCAGGCTGATCACCCTCCCGAGCCTGCGAGGTCAGATGGCCATCGCGCTGACCCTGACCATCACCGGCGCACTGCGGACCTTCGACATGGTCTACATCACGACCCAGGGCGGCCCGGGGACTGCCACCACTACCCCGGCGCTTCTCCTGTACCAGTTGGCCTTCGTCAACCCGGATGTCGGCAAGGCCTCCGCGACTGGGGTGGTCCTGGCCGTCCTCTGCCTCGGCATCGCGGTCGGCATCACAAGGATCATGGAGAACAAAGACCGATGATCTCCAGGTACGAGCGCGCCACCAACTACGTGATCGTCATCGCGCTGACGATCGGGGTGCTGTTCCCCGTCGCATGGTTCGTCCTGACCTCCCTCAGCCCCAACACCTCGGGCGCACTGGACTTCTCGACGATCGCGTGGAGCAACTTCGGCGCGGCCTGGCACGACGGCAACCTCGCCCACTCCATGTACGCGTCCCTGGTCATCACGGTGTCCGCGGTCATCGGACAGACCGTGCTCGCCATCCTGTCCGGCTATGCGTTCGGCATCCTCGGTGTGGTCGGCGAGCGGTTCCTCTTCCCGGTCATCCTGCTGGGGATGATGGTCTCCACTGAAGTGATCGTCATTCCCTTGTACTACGAGTTCGAGAGCATCGGCCTCACCAACTCGTGGCTGGGACTGGTCATCATTCAACTCGGCATGGGAGTTCCGTTCGGGACCTACTGGATGCGGGCGACGTTCAGAGCGCTCCCCCGTTCGGTGATGGACTCCGCTGCCGTCGACGGAGCCAGCGTGTGGAGCACCCTGTGGCGCATCCTCGTCCCGATGGCTCGTCCGGCGGTCCTCACCCTGGTCCTCCTGTCGTTCATGTGGACCTGGAACGACTTCTTCCTGTCGCTGATCTTCCTCGGCGATCCCGAGAAGCAGACCGCGACCGTTGCCCTGGGCGCCTTTCAGGGCCGGCACGTGCTGCAGGTCAACCTGATGGCCGCCGGCTCGCTGATCGTCTCGCTGCCCGTCGTGGCTCTCTATCTGTTCTTCCAGCGTGAGTTCATCAGCGGCGTCATGGCCGGCGCGGTCAAGGAGTGACGTGGCGACACCTATTACCGTGCTGTCCTCCGCTGCCCAGATCGGCGAAGTCGTGGCCGAGCAGATTCTGGATCGGCTTGCCGCCGCGGATCGGTACGTCGTCGGCTTTCCCGCCGGTCGCAGTGCGACGCCGGTGGCCGCCGCATTGAACCGCCTGGCGCACCAGCGTGGAGTCCGCATGGACGGCCTGCAGGTGGTGATGATGGACGAGTACGTCACGGGGCAAGCCGGACAATGGGAGCTCTTGTCCCCCAGCACGCCGCACAGCTGCATCGGATGGGCTCAACGAAATCTGCTGGCTCCCCTTGGACTTCGTCCGGACAGTCTGATCGCCCCCGACCCCAACGAGCCCGGCGCCCTCGAGCAGCAAGTGCTCGCTTTGGGCGGCATTGATCTCTTCCTGCTCGCCAGCGGCCAGGGCGACGGCCACGTCGCGCTCAACGGACCAGGTACGCCGCGGGACGCGCCGACCCGGGTCGTGAAGTTGCCCGAGTCGACGCGGAGAGACAACCTGTCCACTTTCCCGCATCTACGATCCTCGGCCGACGTCCCGACGTACGGCGTCACGATCGGTACGGCGGAACTGGCCGAGCTCTCGCATTCCGTGGTGATGCTCCTGTGGGGACCCAACAAGGCGTATGCCTTCGACCGGGTTCGCCAGGCCGACAGCTACGACCCGATGTGGCCGGCAACGATCGTCCACGACTGCCGCAACGCTCTCATCTACGCGGATGAAGAAGCCGCACTCAAGTCAGAACGAGAAGGGGTCTGATAAAGACATGGCTCAAATCAAGATGGCCTACATCGGCGGAGGATCCTCGAGAGCGGCCGGAACCATGGCCTCGTTCTTGTGGCACGGACCGGAGTTCGCGGGTTCGGAGGTGGTGCTGATCGACCAGGACCCGGAGCGTCTGGAGACCGTACGCCGCATCGCCGAGAAGCTCGCTGTGGAAGGCGGTGACAACATCACCGTCACGGCGACGACGGATCAGCGAGCCGGACTGGCCGACGTCGACGCCGTACTGACCAGCTTCCGTCCCGGCAACTTCGCCGCCCGCGCGCTCGACGAGCGTATTCCACTCAAGCACGGCGTGATCGGGCAGGAGACGCAGGGCCCTGGTGGGTTCTTCATGGCGCTGCGCTCCATCAACGACATGCGCAGCATCACCGATGACCTGCAGGCAGTTGCCCCAGGCGCGGTGATCTTCAACTACACCAACCCGGTCAACATCGTGTCCCAGGCGGTCGCGGACTACACGCCCATCCCGATCTACTCGATGTGCGAGGGGCCGATCGTGTTCCCGCCCGTCGTACTCAAGGCGGCCGGGCTCAACCCTGATCGCGCCAAGGTCACCATGGCCGGCGTCAACCACAACTGCTGGAGCTACGAGCACCTGTACGACGGCGAGGACGTCATGCCGCTGCTCGACGCGGCGTGGGAAGCTCGCAAGGACGACCCGACCCTCGACGCCAACTCGAAGCGGGCGCTGCACCTTGCCGTGGTGATGCGGTCCATTCCGTCGGACTACTTCAACTACTACTACTTCCGTAACGAGGTGTTCAGAGCGCAGCAGGCCGCGCCGACAACCCGTTCGGAAGACATCATGAACGCGGTCCCCGGGTACTGGGATCACTACCGCGAGCAGGCCGCGTCCAGCCACCCGCACCTCGATCCGGCCCGGTCGCGGGGCGGGATCCACGAGCTCGAACTGGCGATCGACGTGATGAGTGCCTACTACAACGACACGGGCGCACGTCTGCCTGTCAACCTTCCTAATGTTGACAATGCACTCCCGGGCTTCGACGCGGAGACCGTCGTCGAGGTCTACTGCACCGTGAACCGGAAGGGCTGCCACATCGACCCGCAACAGCCGCTGCCGCTTGCGGTTCGGGGCATCACGCGTCAGCTCGCCGACTACCAGATGCTGGCGGCGAAGGCTGCGTGGGAGGGCACGCGCGCCGACGCGATCCGGGCGCTCATCGCGAACCCGCTGGTGCCCGATCTGTCGGTCGCGGAGCACTTGTACGACGAGATGGCCGCGGCGCACGCGGCGTACCTGCCTGAAAGACTTCTTAGGTGACAGATCTCTTTCTCGCTGTCGACGCCGGCAACACCAAGACCTGGGCGGGGTTGACGACGGCCGACGGTGACCTCGTCGGCCTCGCCCGGGGCGGTGTCGGCGACATCTACGCGCCGGCCGGGCCGGAGGCCGCCAAGGCAGTCGTCCTCGGCCTCGTCGGCGACGTACTCGACTCCGCGGGCATCGGGCCGTCCCAAGTCAGGCATGCGGCCTTTCGGTTGGCGGGTGTCGACTGGCCCGTCGACGAACAGTTCTGGAATGCGGCGCTGGGCGGGCTCTTCGATAAAGGGGCCTTCAGCATCAAGAACGACGGCTTCGCGCTGATTCGATGCGGCCGGCTCGATGGACAAGGCATCTCCGTCGTACTCGGCACCGGGGCCGCACTGGCCGGCCGGGGTCCGATGAAAGAGTGGGCGCTGTCGTGGTGGCTGCAGCACCCGCTCGGCGGCGCAGGTCTGGTGAGTGAGGCGTTGCGAGCGGTGTATCTGTCCCAGCTCGGGATGGCTGAGTCGACGAAGCTCACCGCCGTACTGCCGCCGCTGTTCGGCGCATCGACTCCTGAGGAGATGCTCGAGACCACCACCGCCCGCGGCAACGTCTTCACCTTCGCGGCTCTGGCGGCGTACGCTCCGTCAGTCCTGGAGCTCATCGATGACGACCCGGTGGTGGCTGAGCTGGTCGACACGCAGACGGAACGCCTGGCCGACTACATCCTCAGCCTCGCCCGCGCTTGTGGGCTGGCCGATCCTGTCACGGTGGTTGTCGGCGGCGGCCTCGTTCGCGAGCCAGATGCGCCTCTGTTTGCTGCGCTCCGCCGTACGTGTGAGCGCCGCGGTCTCGACTTCGACCTTCAGCACACGCAGGACCCCGCGCTCGTGGGGGCGCTGCTGGATGCGATCGCTGAAGGTGGCGCCATCCCGACCGCAGTGGTTCGGAGCAGGTTGACTCAGAAGCTCAGGTGATGGCACTGACCTGATTATTTTGTTGGAAGAGTTGGCGCCGGCGAGCAAGGGTGGGGGTATGGACTTCACTCATCTTGGACGTACTGGGTTATCGGTTAGTCGGATCGTGTTGGGGACGATGAACTTCGGTCCTCACACCGAGGTGGGGGACGCGCACGCGATCATGGACGCGGCGCATGACAAGGGCATCAACTTCTTCGACACGGCCAACGGGTACGGGCGGGCCATCTACCCGGGTCGCACGGAGGAGATCATCGGCGAGTGGTTCGCGAAGGACCCGGCGCGCCGGTACAAGACCGTGCTGGCCACCAAGGTCTACGGCGACATGGGCGACGGCTGGCCGAACGAGGGCAAGCTGTCGGCGCTCAACATCCGGCGCGCGCTCGACGCGTCGCTGAAGCGGCTGCAGACGGACTACGTCGATCTGTACCAGTTCCACCACGTGGACCGCGCGACGCCGTGGGACGAGATCTGGCAGGCGATCGAGGTCGCGATCCAGCAGGGCAAGATCCTGTACGCCGGATCCAGCAACTTCGCGGGTTGGCACATCGCGCAGGCCCAGGAGGCCGCGGCGCGACGCAACTACATCGGCCTGGTCAGCGAGCAGTCGATCTACAACCTGCTCGTGCGCGACGTGGAGCGCGAGGTGCTGCCGGCCGCGCAGGAGTACGGCCTGGGCGTGATCCCGTGGTCGCCGCTGCAGGGCGGTCTGCTCGGCGGTGTCGTCCGCAAGGAGAACGAGGGCGTACGCCGCCTCGAGGGCCGCGCCAAGGAGACGCTCGAAAGGCTCCGCCCGCAGATCGAGCAGTACGAGGCGTTCGCGGACGAGCTCGGCCACGAGCCCGGTGAGCTCGCGCTGGCCTGGCTGCTGCACCAGCCCGCCGTGACCGGTCCGATCGTCGGCCCGCGGACGATGGAGCAGCTGGAGGGCGCCGTACGCGCGGTCGACATCAAGCTCGACGACAAGGCCCTCGCCCGCCTTGACGAAATCTTCCCCGGCTACAAGACCTCCCCCGAGGACTACGCCTGGTAAGAACGGGTGGACCCGCTCGATGTGCGCCGCTGAGTTAGCGACACACATCCGGCGCGTCCGTTCTCACCTCTCACCGACGCCGCTCCGCGCGATGAGCGGCGTCGGGCCATGGCGGGGTTGGGATTGCGGGCCCATGCTGAGATGACGGGATTGCCTTGGTTTGGCGGTCCGTCGGCTCGGTGAGTGGGGGGCAGTGCCGTGGAGGAGCAGACGAGGGTTGTGGTTACTCCGGATGGTCGGAGGTTGGGGGTTTGCGTGTGGGGGGATCCGGACGGGGCTCCGATGTTTTGGTTGCATGGGACGCCGGGGAGCCGGTTTCTGCGTGAGCCGGGTGATGCGTACGCACGGAATCACCTGAGGGTGTTCACCTACGACCGGCCCGGTTATGGGGTGTCTACGCGGGTTCCGGGTCGGCGGGGGGCGGATGCGGCGGCCGACGTACGCGCGATCGCGGATGCGTTCGGGCTGGAGCAATTCGGGGTCGCCGGTGTTTCGGGTGGTGCCTCGCCGGCGTTGGCTGCTGCTGCTTTGCTGCCGGATCGCGTGAGCCGCTGCGCGACCGTTGTCGGATCTGCTCCCTTCACGGCTAAGGGGCTCGACTTCTACGACGGCATGGACGACTACGCCCGGCACGGTTGGCAGCACGCCGTGGAGGGCAAGGCGGCGCTGGAGGCCGATTGGCGGGAGATGATGGACTGGGTGAAGGCCGGTCTGCCCGAGCTGGAGGTCCCGAAGGACGACTGGACGATGCTCATGGAAGCGTTCGACGAGTCCAGTCGGCAGGGTTCAGCCGGGTACGTCGACGATTGTCTGTCGGACGCCCGTGATTGGGGGTTGTCGGTCGAGGATGTCCAGGCGCCGACACGAATCATGCTGGCGCGCGACGACACCTCGGTACCACCCGCACACGGGGAATGGCTCGTGCGGCACATACCCAACGCCGAGTTGCTGTGGGTGGACGGCGGTCATTTCGGCCCCCGGCGTGAGCCCGAAATGCAGCTGATGGCGTGGGTCGGCCACGGCACGATCCCGGCCGGCTGAGACCGCCGCCCTCACGTCGTACTAGTTGTGGACCGCTGTCGTCGGGAGCATGCCGAGGAGGGCGTCGGCGGCCAGGGAGGCGGCTGTGCCGGTGGGGACGGCTACGGAAACCTGCCAGTCGGCGGCGCTGCCGGGGGTGAGGCCGACGGTGATGTGGTCGCCGCGTTTGGCGGCGATGCGTTCGGGGACGAGGGCTACGCCGAGGTTGTGGGCGACCAGCGCCAGGAGCGTGTGTACGTCGTTCACCTCGATCGTCACGGGGTGAGCGACGCCGGCGGTGGTGAAGGCCTGGTCGGAGATCGTACGGGCCCCCCAGGTGGGGTCGAAGTCCACGAACGACTCCCCCACCAGGTCGTCGAGGGAGACCGCGGACGCCTTGGCGAGGCGGTGGTCGGGGGCGCAGACGAGGACCATCGACTCCCGGGAGAGCGGGCGGAGGTCCAAGCCGTCGACGCGGTCACCGTCCGTGGCGACGAACGCGACGTCGAGGCGACCGGACGCCAGCTCGTCGAGCATCGGGGTGGAACCGCCCTGGCGGACCTCGATCTCGACACCGGGATAGGCGGAGCGGAACTTGGCAAGCAGAGCCGGTACGTCGACCACGCCGAGGCACTGCTCGAGGCCAACGGTGAGGTGGCCGCGCAGCAGACCCTGGACCGCGGCGACCGCGTCCTTGGCTGCCTCAGCGGCGGCGAGAGTACGGCGACCCTCGCACAGCAGGGCTCGGCCGGCCTCGGTGAGCTCGACGCTGCGGGTGTTGCGGACGAAGAGAGAGGCGCGGAGCTCGCGCTCGAGGGCGCGGATCGAGGCGGACAGGCCGGACTGGGAGATCGACATCGCCTCGGCCGCCCGCGTGAAGTGCTTCTGCTCGGCCACCGCCACGAAGTGTTCCAAGTGCCTCAGCTCCATGACTCAGAACTCTAGTCGATCGAAGCAAAACGATTCAGCCATCCCGCATGTTGGCCACGCGGAAGAAGGTCGACTGAGGAGGGTTTCTGCCCGTTTCAGCCCGTTTCGGGGGCAAAACTCTCCCCAAACCGTCGCGACACCACCCGGGAGCCGGGTGGGTGAGGTTGGGGGCGGCGTGGGGGTTGAGATCGGTAGGCTGTCGAGCATGGCGGATGAGGAGTTTCGGGTTGAGGTCGTGCTCGGGAACGACGAGCACAGGTTGACGTTCTGGGAGCGGTTGCGGGCACTGGATCTGGACGATGACGCGCAGAAGCGCCTCGGGAGTCAGGTGACGGTGACCCGGGACGGGAACCGGATGCTGCTCTACACGCACACCCTCGAGGATGCGCAGGAAGCGGAGCGGACCGCCAAGGAACTGGTCGCCCACGACAAGATCGACGCCGAGTACACGGTGACGCGGTGGAATCCGGCCGAGCAGGACTGGACCGACCCGAGTGTGCCGGTGGGTGAGCACGACGCCGCCAGTGACGCGGCGAAGAACGCGGGCATGGAGGTGCCGGATCAGCGGTACGTCGTGATGCAGGCCTACAAGCCTCAGTTCCTTCGGGACCTCGGTCTCTAACCCCCGATCGACCTAGTCTGGCCGGATGCGGATCGAGCTGCGGCCCGTCGGTGAAGGGGATCTGGAGTTGTTCCGGCGGTTCGTTGTCGAACCCGGGCTGATCGGGCTGGACTGGGCCGGATTCCGGGACGCGCAGGCGCCGGCACGACGGTTCGCCGAGGACGGGTTCCTCGGCACGGACGACGGGCGGTTGATGGTCCGGTCCGGCGACGAGACGGCTGGGTTGGTGAGCTGGCGGACCGGGTCGTTCGACAGCAGGACGTCGTACTGGGAGATCGGGATCGCACTGCTGCCGGAGTACCGCGGGCGTGGGATCGGCTGGCGGGCGCAGGCTTTGCTGACCGACTATCTCTTCCACCACACGCCCGTGCAGCGGATCTAGGCCGCGACGCATGCGGAGAATCTGGCCGAACAGAAGTCGTTGGAGAAGGCGGGTTTCATCCTCGAAGGGGTGATCCGGGCGTGCGAGTTCCGGGCCGGGAAGTACCGGGACGGATATCTGTACAGCAGGTTGCGGGGCGACCCGGGACCTGTCGTCGACAACGGTTCGGTGACGGGATCGGGGAACGACGCGTTCGGGGAACCCTCGGAGCACTAATCTCGGCGGGTCGCTGCCGGATCACACGGCGTGGTTCTGCGACTCTGAAAAGTGCTCGAGGGAGAGGGGAATCGTGTCTCGTCGACGTGGTCTCGTTGCCGGTGCCGTCGTACTAGCGTTCGTGCTCGCCGGGTGTTCCGACGTGGCCGCGAGCGAGTCGACTCCCTCCCCCAAGGCGTCGACGTCGAGTAAGCCGTCCGCGACACCGACGACCGCCAAGCCGACTCCGATGAAGCCGAAGCCCAAGGTGAAGCAGAAGCCGCAGTACTACGCGCTGCGCGTCGAGCGGCAGCTGGACAAGCTCGGGTACCCGGTCGGCGACATCGACGGTGACATCACCGCGCGGGCCAAGCAGGCGCTGTGCGCGTGGCGCGAGACCAACGGCATGCCGGTCAGCCGCGCCGGGCTCACCCTGAACGACGCGTATTCGGTGCTCAACGCAACCAAGCGGCCGGCGCCGACGCGCTCGCCCGGCATCTACGTGAACAAGACCTGCCAGATCCTGTATCAAATCGTTGGGAAGACCTACAAGCGGATCGTCTGGATCTCGACCGGCGCACCCGGGTACGAGACCCCGAACCGCACCGGCACGGTCTGGCGCAAGTGGGCCGGCGCACACGAGAGCAGCCTGTACGACGACGCGTTCATGTACGACTCCCTCTACTTCCTCCGCGACCGCCCCGGCATCGCCCTGCACGGCTCCCGGGTCAACTCCCTGATCAAGCCCTACCCCGCCAGCCACCGCTGCGTCCGCGTCCTCCGCCCCGAAATCCACCAGATTTTCGCCGACACCCCCATCGGCACCAAAGTCCAGGTCTACGGCGAGTACTGAGCCGAGGTAGCCGACCCTGGATGCTCCGGGCAAGGGAAAGCCTTCGGGAGCGGGGATCTGCTGGGCGCGTGAACAAGAAATAGCGCTCTTGTCTCGTGAGCGGTCCTTGCGATGTCGAGGCCGGCCTGCCTTGATCGTTGCTGGTGTGGACCTGAGGCACTCACCAACCCACCGCCACGTCATCACCGGCGCCGGTCTGAGCGTGACCGGCCAGGGCGGTGTCTGCTTGATGAGTGGCACAGATCCGCCCCGCGAATCCGTACCCACCCCATGCCGTGGTCAAGTCCGTTCCATCCACCGCCTCCACACGCGCTGTCCTCAGCCGTGGTGGGTCGGCGCTCTGGACGACGGCGAGGATCGACTCTGTGCACCAGATCCCGGAGACGCGTGGCAGCCGGGCTGCTGTGCGGCCTGGCGGGGTGGTGTCTGCCGGACCGTCGGCGACCCAACCTGCTAGCACCTAGTTGTGCGGGTCGTGGAGGCGCTCTACGTGGGGGCGAGGGGTGCCGTCGTACGGGTTTGGGGGCAGGCCTGCTAGTAGGTCGGGGAGGTGGAACGTGGGGAAGAGGCTCAGGTCGAAGAAGGCTATGGCGTGGATGATGCCGGCGGCGGTGAGGGTGAGGACCTGGAGCTGGAAGGCTCGGTGGACGTTGTCGATCGGGTCGCGCATGTAGACGGCGAAGGCGGGTTGGCGGTTGGCCTTGATCGGGATCAGGACCTGGTCGCCGGGACCCTTGGCCGGGCAGTGGGTCGAGATAAGGCGGCCGATATCGCGTGCGCCCCGGAACCACGATGTGAACGGCGGCATCTCCCAAATCGCGTCGTCCGCGAAGAACGTGACGATCGTGGGTACGTCGTACCGCTCGAAGGCAGCCTGGTAGCGGCTGACGAGCTCGGGCTGGTGGACCTGATGGCCGCGCTCAGGGCGGAGGTTGGCTCTGGCCTGTGGGAGGTCGACCGGGCCGAGCAGGCCGGTGATCCGATCCGGGGACCACTGCTCGAGGTCGTGCAGGATCACCGCCGCACGCTCCTGGGCGGGCAGGCGTTGGAGCGCGGCGATGAGCGCCAGATCGACGAGGTTCCCGTCCGCGAGCTCGTCGGGGAACGGTTCGAGCCAGAGCACCTCCGACCGCTGGTGCAATTCGCCCTCGGGGTCGTCGCTCGCGGCGGCCAGGTCGGTGGGGAGGGGACGGGTGCCGGCGCGCTCCAGGCACTCGCGCGTCGCGGCCTCGTACGTCGCGCTGCCGCCGGCGACCTCGATCGCCTCGGTGATGGAGCCGAGCATCCGGTAGCAGTGCGAGATCAAGCCGCGCTGCGGTGGATCAGCGCGCCCCGCGACCTCCCCGACGCCGTTCATCACACCAAGACCTCACCTCATTGGCCAGTCTCGCCGCTCGGTCTGCCGGCTGTCGAGGTATCCCGCTAGAGCAAGAGCGCTCAGATCCTGATGATGCGGTACGGCGAGCTGCGCCCCGATCGGTAGACCCGACGTCGACCAACCGACGTTGACTGTGGTCGCGGGATGGGCGGACATGTTGTACGGCACGGTGAACCCGATGTGCTCGAACGGCTTCGATGGATCGTCCGTCGGATACGCGAGCTCGGCCGGGAACGCGGTGATCGGCGCCACCGGCGACAAGACGACGTCGTACGACGTGAACACACCGGTCACCGCAGCCGCCATAGCGCCCATCTGGCTGTATCCGTGGAAGACGTCGAAACCCGACACATCACCGGCCGTCGATACCCACGAACGGATCTGCGGGAGCACCTTGGCCCGGCGATCGTCGGGCAACGCCGCGATATCCACCGCGGACCGCACCCGCCAGAAGCGATCCAACCCGTCGAGCATCTCGCGCGTGATGATCGGGCCGATCGGCTCGACGACCGCGCCGCCCTTCTCCAGTACGGCGGCCGCCGACGACACGGCCGCGGTCACCTCGGGATCCACCGGCAGACCGACGCCGGCGTCCAGCAGCAACGCCACGCGGAGACCGTCGACGGTGACCTCGTAATTGTCCGACGCGGCCGGGAGGGAGGTGTGGTCGCGCGGGTCGTAGCCGGACATGACGGACAAGGCCAGCGCCGCGTCGCCCGCCGTACGTGTGAGGGGGCCGATCGCCCGGCCCGGGTACGGGTTGCCGACCGCGACCCGGCCGTGTGTGGGTTTGAGGCCGACCAGACCGCACCACCCCGCAGGCAGGCGGATCGAGCCGCCGATGTCGGTGCCGATGTGGATCGGTCCGTAGCCTGCCGCCGCGGCGGCCGCG
>NZ_JBSXMZ010000026.1:0-12369 GCF_054073265.1 Kribbella sp. CWNU-51 | reverse complement strand
GCGCCGGCGCTCGAGCCGCCGGCCGTCTTCGACAGGTCCCACGGGTTGCGCGTCAGGTGGTGGAAGGTCGACACGCCTGACGAGAGCATCCCGTACTCCGGCATCGTCGTCTTGCTGAAGATCACCGCCCCGGCGGCCCGGAGCCGAGCCGCCGCCGGCGCGTCCTCCGTGGCCGGGATCAGCTCGGTGGCGGCGGTTCCTTGTGGGACCGGGGTGCCGCGGGTGGCGATGTTCTCCTTGACGGTCACGGGTACGCCGTCGAGCGCACCGGCGACCCCGTCACGCCAGCGGCGCTCGGATTCCTGGGCCGAGGCCCGGGCACCGTCCGGGTCGAGCGCGTACGTGGCGCAGATCCGCGGCTCCAGCTCCTCGACCCGGGCGAGTACGTCGTCGATCACCTCGACGGGTGAGACGGAGCCGTTCCGGTACTGGGCAAGCAGCTCGGTCGCGGTCAGATCGGCGAGACTCATGCAGGCTCCTTGGGTCGGGATCGAACGAGGTCCGCGGATGCTCAGTTGGGTGGATCGAAGCGCCCGTCGACCGCGGTCCAGCCGCCGTCGACCGCGAGGACGCTGCCGGTGACGAAGCTGGCGGCGTCGGACGCGAGGTAGACGACCGCGCCGGCCAGTTCGCTCGGCTGGGCCCAGCGACCGAGCGCGCCCTTCTGCGCGTAGGCGTCGTACCAGGCCTGGTTCGCCTTGATCTGGGCGGTCAGCGGGGTCTCGACGACGCCGGGGGCGATCGCGTTGGCGCGGACGCCGTACGGTCCGAGTTCGGCGGCCGCGGTCCGGAGCAGCTGGACGAGGCCGGCTTTGGTTGCCGCGTACACCGATTGCCCGGGCTCGACCGTCGTACCGCGGATCGAGCTGAACCCGATGATGCTGCCGCTCCCCCGCGCCGCCATCTCCTTGCCGAAGGCCCGGATCAGCTGGAACGACGCCCGCAGGTTGAGCGACACCACCCGGTCGAACTCCTCGCCGCTGTAGTCCACCATCCGCTTCCGCACGTTGGTCGCCGCGGTGAAGACCAGTACGTCGACCGGCCCGAGCTCGCCGACCGCCCGCTCGATCGCCGCATCATCGAGCACATCCAGCTGGTACGCCGTGAGCCCGCCAGCTGATCCGGTGGGCTCATCGCCGCCGCGGGCCACCGTTTCCTCGGCGCCTGGGAGGTCCCGGTCGGCACAGGTCACCCGGGCGCCATGCGCGGCCAAAGCCAGCGCGCTCTCGCGACCGATGCCGCTGCCGGCACCAATCACCACCACGTGCTTCCCGTCGAGCCGGAACAACCTCGCGTAATCCGTCACGTTCTCACCTCTCGTGATCTGCCCACTCTGTGCACGGGATCCGCACGATCGGCCGCGCCGGACACAGATCCGGTGCACAAAGTCGGCCGAACGGCGGGGTGCGCGGGTGGGTCGGGGGTCGGGTCGGGTGGGGCGGGGTCGGCGTCGGGTGGGTCGGGGTCGGGGTCGGGTCGGGTGGAGCGGGGTCGGCGTCGAGTGGAGCGGGTCGGGGTCGGGTGGGTCGGGGGTCGGGTCGGGTGGAGCGGGGTCGGCGTCGAGTGGAGCGGGTCGGGGTCGGGTCGGATGGGGCGGGGTCAGGTGGGTGTGGTGGGGCCGGTCGGGTCGGGTTGGGTCGGGTCGGGTCGCGTCGGGTCGGGTTGGGTCGGTCAGTTAGGGGCTCGGGCGGATGATGGCCATTCGGGTTGTGGTTAGTTCTTCGATGGCGAAGCGGGGGCCTTCGCGGCCGATGCCGGAGTCCTTCACGCCGCCGTACGGCATCACGTCGGAGCGGAAGCCGGGGACCTCGTTGATCACGACACCGCCGACCTCGAGCCGGTCGATCGCGGTGAACGCCGTGTCGAGCGAGGACGTGAACACACTCGCATGCAGTCCGTACCGCGACTCGTTCACCGTCCGCAACGCGGTGTCGAGATCCGGCACCGACCGTACGGCGATCACCGGCCCGAAGATCTCCTCGTCCCAGGCGGGCTGACCGGATGGTACGTCGATCAGCACGATCGGACCCAGGACGTCCCCGGAAGCGGCGTACGCGATGGTGGCGCCGGCGTGGACCGACTCGTCCACCCACTCGCGGACGCGGGCGGTGGACCTGGGATCGATCAGCGCGGACACGCGGGTCAACGGATCTCGTGGGTCGCCCACGACGACTGCGGGCAGACGAGCGCCGAGCTTCTCGAGTAAGGCGTCACGGATGGTTTCGACCGCGATGACGCGTTGGACAGAGATACAGGCCTGACCGGATGCGTAGTACCCGCCGCGCACGACGGCGTCCGCGGCCGCGTCGAGGTCCGCGTCCTCCGCGACGACCAGGGCGGAGTTGGAGCCCAGCTCGAGCAGGACCTTGGTCGGCGCCGCATCGCGGGCGATCTGATGGCCGACCGCGGCCGAACCGGTGAAGGAGACAGCTCCGATACGACCGTCCGTGGTGAGAGTCGCGCCCACGTCCGCTCCCCCGGTGACCAACTGGAGAGCACTCTCAGGCGCACCCGATCCGAGCAGGGCCGAGCGCATGAGGTGGACCAGCCAGAGCGTGGCGAGCGGCGTCTGCGGTGCGGGCTTGATGATGATCGGGCAGCCGGCGGCGAACGCGGGCGCGATCTTGTGCGCGGCGAGCAGCAACGGATAGTTGAATCCAGTGATGCCGACCACGACCCCGATCGGCTTGCGCACCCAGAAGCCGAGCAACCCCTCGCCACTCGGCAACAGATCCAGCGGCACGGTCTCGCCATGCAGCCGGGCGACCTCCTCGGCCGCCGTCTCCAGCGTGAGCAGCGTGCGATCGATCTCGACCCGGCAGTCGACCAGCGGCTTCCCGGTCTCGAGGACGAGCAGGTCGACGAAGGCATCACGCTCCGCGGAGACCGCGGAATGCACGCTCTGCAAGACTTTCCGGCGCACGTACGACGGCAATCGCCCAACCGTCTCGCGGACCGCGAGGGCGTGGTCGAGTGCCTGCCGGGCCAGCTCGACGGATCCCACGGGCGCGTCCGCCACCGTCGAACCGTCGTATGGGAAGATGACCGGAGCGGTCGACGGTGGCTCGACCCAGGACGCACCGATCGGCAGGCCGGCTGGGAACTTCACGCTGGTTCTCCCTTCGTCGCGAGCAGGTCGGAGGTCGTTGCCCCGGACAACGCGCGCGGCAGCGTCGGGATGGCCGAGACGAGGGCTTGCGTGTACGGGTGCCGCGGTGCGGCGTACACGTCACCGGTGAAGCCGGTCTCGACGACCTGGCCGGCGTGCATCACCGCGACGCGGTCGCAGACGTGCTTCACCACGGACAGGTCGTGGGAGACGAACACCAGGGTCAGGTCGAGTTCGTCGACCAGGTCCGAGATGAGGTTGAGGACCTGCGCACGGACGGAGACGTCGAGGGCGCTGACCGGCTCGTCCGCGATCAGGATCCGCGGGCGGGGGGCGAGCGCGCGGGCGAGCGAGATGCGCTGGCGTTGGCCGCCGGAGAACTGGTGCGGGTACCGGTCTCCCGCGTCGGCCGACAGCCCGACTGCCTCGAGCAGCTCGCGGACGCGCTCGCCGGAGGCTGGATGGCCTTGTACGACGAGGGGTTCGGCGATGATGTCGCGGACACGCATCCGCGGATCGAGGGAGCCCATCGGGTCCTGGAAGACGAGCTGGAGGTTCTCGCGGAGGAACCGCAGCCGGCGCTCCGGGAGGCGGGTGATGTCGGTGCCTTCGACGATCACGTGCCCGGAGGTGGGCTGGTCGAGGGCGGCGATGATCCGGAGCAGGGTCGACTTGCCGCAGCCGGATTCGCCGACGATGCCGAAGCGCTCGCCCCGCTTGACTTCCAGGCTCACGCCGCGCAGGGCGTGAACCACCGGGGCCGGCCGGAGCAGCGAGGTCCGCGGGCGGGGGTAGTCACGGACAAGATCGACGACCTGGATCGCCGGGGACGTCTCGGGCTCGCGCTCCGCCGGAACGTGCTCGTGGACAACCGCGTCAGGCATGAGCACCTCCAGGCCGCTGGGTGGCGGAGGCTGGGTCGTGGGGGTCGCCGGCTGGGTGGTGGCAGGCGAAGCCGGCGGCTTCGGTGCCGGACCACTCGGGAGTGGTGGCGCAGAGGTCAGTGGCGTAGCGGCAGCGGGTGCGGAAGACGCAGCCGGACGGGAACTGACCGGCCGGCGGGACGTTGCCCGGGATCGTGGTCAGCCGGCGGTCGGCCGTCTCGAGATCGGATGCTGCCAGCAGACCCTCGGTGTAGCGATGCCGTGGCCGGGTGAACAGCTCACCGACCGGCCCCGACTCGACCACGCGCCCGCCGTACATGACGAGCACGCGCTCGCACACGGTCGCGACAACCGCGAGGTCGTGCGTGATGAACAGCAGCGCCGACGACCGCGCCACCACGCCCTTCACGATCAGATCGAGGACGAGCGCCTGCACGGTGACATCCAAGGCAGTCGTCGGCTCGTCACACATCAGCAACGCGGGGTCGTTGGCCAGCGCGATGGCGAGGACGACACGTTGGCGCTGACCGCCGGAGAGTTGGTGGGGGTAAGCCCGCAGAGTATCCGCGGGCAGCTGCACCCGTTCGAGGAACTCGGCCGCCTCGGCCCGCGCGGCGCCACGACCCAGCCGCGTCTGATGGATCAGCATCACTTCGGCAATCTGATCGCCGATCCGCATCGTCGGGTTCAGCGCGGTCATCGGCTCCTGGAACACCATCGAGATCTGCAGACCGCGGATGCGCGACATGCGGCGTTCGTCCGCACCGATCAGGTCATGGTCGACCCCGGCCAACCGCACCGAGCCATCGGCCACCACGTCCTCCGGCAGCAGCCCCAGCACACTCAGCGCAGTCAACGACTTGCCCGACCCGGACTCCCCGATCAGCCCGACTCGCTCCCCCGGTCCCACCGTCAGGTCCACGTCGGACACCAGGGTCTTGTCCCGGACCGTGACAGTCAGCCCGCGAACGCTCAGTACGTCGCCGCTCATCGCCGGTCCTCCAGCTTCGGATCGAACCGGTCCCGCAGGCCGTCGCCCAGCAGGTTGAACCCCAGTACGGCGATCGCGATCGCAACACCCGGGAAGATCGCCAGCCGCGGCGCGGTGAACAGGAACTCCTGGCTCTCCTGCAGCATCCGCCCCCACGACGGCGTCGGCGGCGGCGTGCCGTAGCCGAGGAACGACAGCGCCGCCTCGGCCAGCACCGCGATCGCGAACGACACCGACGCCTGCACGGTGATCAGGCTGGTCACGTTCGGCAGCACGTGCCGCACCGCGATCGGCCCCGGTCGCCGCCCGGCCGCCCGCGCCGCGAGCACGTACTCGGTCCGCATGACCTGCAGCGCCCCACTCCGGATCACTCGCGCGAAGTTCGGCACCGAAGCGATGCCGATGGCAATCATCGCGGTCAGCGTGCTGGCCCCGAACACCGCGCCGAACATGATTGCCAGCAGCAACGCCGGAAACGCCAGCAGCAGATCGTTGGCCCGCATGATGAACTCGCTGGGCCACCGCCGCACCATCGCCGCGAGGATTCCCAGGGGTACGCCGATCACTGCCGCGACGCCGACCGCGACCACACCGACGAACAACGTGGTCCGCGACCCGACCATGATCTGGCTGAACACGTCCCGCCCGAACTTGTCCGTCCCGAACCAGTGCTCCCACGACGGCTTCGCCAACCGGATCGCCGGGTCCACGAACGTCGCGTCGTACGGCGTCCAGACGAACGAGACGAGCGCCATCAGCACGATGACTCCGACGATCACACCGCCGGCGATCAGACTCGGGTTCAACCGCCTCATCGCGCCCCCGTCCGCAGCCGGGGATCGAGAGCGACGTACAGCAGATCGACCAGGAAGTTGACCACCAGTACGGCGACCACCAGCACCATCACCACATCCTGGACGAGCAGGAGGTCGCGGTTCGACACACCGTCGAGCAACAAACTGCCGAGACCGGGGATGACGAACACCCGCTCGACCACCACCGCACCGATCAGCAACGTCGCGAGCTGGAGACCGAGCACGGTGACCACCGGGACGGCCGCGTTGCGCAGACCGTGCCGCCACAACGCCGGGGAGGGTCGCAGCCCTTTCGCCCGGGCCGTGCGCAGATAGTCCTCCCGCAAGACATCGAGCACTGCACTACGGACGTAGCGGGTGAGGACCGCGCCCTGCACCAGACCGAGTGCCAAGGCAGGCAGGATCAACTGCTTGACGAACATGGCCGGATCCTGCGCCGGCGGTGTCCAGCCGTTGGCAGGTAGCCAGCCGAGCTTCACCGCGAACAGCATGATCAGCAGAATCCCCGCGAGGAACGCCGGTACGGCGACTCCCAGCTGGGACACCGCGGACAAGGCCAGCCCGGACACGTTGCGGTGCCGCGCAGCCATGATCGTCCCGGCCGGCACCGCGATCGCCAGCGCAATGACCATGCTCGCGACGACGAGCCACAGAGTCACCTGCAGCCGGTCGAACACCTGTGGTCCGATTGCCACCTTCGACACGTACGACGTACCGAGATCGCCGTGCAGCAGTCCGCCGAGCCAGTCGAAGTACTGCGTCGGCAACGGTCGGTCGAGGCCGAACTGGCGGCGCAGTTCGGCCACGGCCTGGTCGGACGCGTTCACCCCGAGGGCCACCCGGGCGGGATCGCCGGGCAGCACGGCCATGAACGCGAACACCAGCACCGAGCTCACCGCAAGGCTGACCAGCAGCACAGCGGTGCGCTCGAGCAGGCGAAGGATCATCGGGAGAGCGTGGAGAGGTCGAAGGACTCGGTGATCGCGTTCTGCGGCAGGCCCTTGATGTTCTTGTCCGCGACGATCAGGTTCGGCAGCAGGAACAGCCAGTCGCCCGCGGCCTGCTCGGACAGCCGCCGCGCCGCCTTCTTCATGTTGTCGACCTGCGCGGCCTCGTCACCCGCGTCCGCCGCTGCCAAATAGCCCTGCAGCGTCGGGTCGTCGTACCGGGTGTAGTACTTCGCGTTGAACACGGCCCCCAGGTCGCGGGGCTCGACGTGCGCGATGATCGACATGTCGTAGTCGGCGTTCTTGAAGACCGTGGTCAGCCAGGCCGCCGGGAACTCGAGCTGGTCGATCTGCACCTTCAGCCCGGCCTGCTCCAGCTGGCTCTTCACCACCTGGCCGCAGGAGGTTGCGTACGGCAACGTCGGCAGCCGGAGCCGGAGCGTCTTGCCGGCCGCACCGGAGGCCTGCAGCAACGACTTCGCCTTGGCCAGGTCGTACGGCGCGATGCCGGTGAGGTCCTCGTACCACGGGTCGGTCGGCGGGACCATGCTGCCGATCAGCTTGCCGCGACCGGCGAAACACGTGTCCAGCAAGGCCTTGTGGTCGATCGCCATCCGGATCGCCTGCCGGGTCCGGAGGTCCTTGAAGACCGGCCGCGAGTTGTTGAACGACAGCAGCACCTCGCCGTTCGTGGTGCCCTCGATCACCTGGTACTTGTCGTTGCTCGTGAACTGGCTGAGCGCCTCCGGCGCCTGCACTGTGCCGATCACGTTGATCGTCCCGGTCAGCAGCGCGTTGTTCAGCGCGGTCGGGTCCTTGAAGTACTTCAACGTGATCTGGTGGAAGAACGGCTTGTTCCCCCAGTAGCTGTCGTTGCGCTGCAGCACGATCGAGTCGCCGCGGTTCCACGTCGAGAACTTGTACGGGCCGGTGCCGATCGGCTGGGTCGCCAGCGCGCTGACGCCGCTCTCGGAGAACATCGCGCCGATCCGGGTCGTCATCCGGAACAACCAGTCGTTGCTCGGCTTGCTCAGCGTCACCTGCAACTGCGTCGGCGACAGCGCCTTCGTGCCGGACACGACGTCCATCGCGGCCTTGAGCGACGTCGTCCACGCCGTCTTGACGCGGTTGATGCTGAACACCGCGTCGGATGCCGTGAACGGCTTGTCGCTGGTGAACTTCGCGTTGTCGACCAGGTCGAACGTGTAGGTCTTGCGGTCCGGCGAGACGGTCCACGACTTCGCCAGCGACGGCACGACCTTGCCGGAGTCGTCCTGCTTGACCAGAGTCTCGTAGACGTTGCCGAGCAGCGCCTGCGGGATCGCGGCGCCGTCGGTGGTGGTGAAGTCCAGGCTGGCCGGCTCCGCGACCAGGCCGATCGACAGCTTCTGATCACCTCCCGGCGAGCTGCCGCCCGACGTACTCGAACCGGCTGAGCAGGCGGTCAGGGCCAAGAGCGCCGCAGCGGCGACTGCGATCGCACGGACAGGAAACGACTTCACGCGAACTCCTCCGTTACCTCGAACTGTCGCCGCATTCTGACGATCCCGGTCCGGCCGCGCGACCGGGACCACGCCGTACGGCGGACTTCGCCGTCCAGCTGTGACTGGTCCGACCAGTGGACTAGGTATCAGTGGGCCACTAGGTTTGTCGCACCACACGGCTCTGTCAAGACGAATGGGGGTGCACCGGATGGCGAAGGGCCCGCAGTTCCAGCCGGTGCAACCGGTCCGCGCGTACCAGCGGATCGTCGAGCAGGTCGAGGAGGCGCTCGCCCGGGGTGAGCTCGTGCCGGGTCAGCGGCTGCCGAGCGAGCGCGAACTGGTGGCGCAGTTCGAGGTCAGCCGGTCCACTGTGCGCGAGGCACTGCGGGTGCTGGAGAGCAACGGCATGGTCCGGTCCCGGCCGGGTGATCCGAACGGGCCGGAGATCCTGCCGTTCTCCCAGACCGCGCTGCGCAAGCAGATGGTTCGGCTCGCGCGGGTCGACGAGCTCACGCTGAGCGAGCTGATCGGGTTCCGGATGATCATGGACGGCGCCGCGATCCAGGTCGCGTCCCGGCTGCGCACGCCCGAGCAGCTCGCCGAGATGGAGGAGACGCTGGTCGCGATGCGCGCCGCGATCGACATCGACTTCGCCGCGTTCAGCGAGGCGGATCTCGCCTTCCACGACGTGATCGCGCGAATCAGCCGCAACTCCCTGATCCAGACCTGCAACGAGGTCGTCCGCGGCGTCGTCCTGAGCCTGATCTCGGACAAGATCGCGCACGCGCCGAACAGCCGGGCCCTGATGCTGGAATCGCTGCGGCACCACGCCGAGGTGGTGGCGGCGATCCGCTCCGGCAACGGTCACGCGGCGGCCCGGATCGCGCGGCAGAACATGTACGACTACTACGCCGGGTACGTGCCCGAACCCGCACGGGAAACGCTTCGCGCGCTGATAGATGAGTAGGCGGATCTCGTGGCATTCTGACGGGATCGGTTCACAGCAGCGGGGGGCACAGTGTGAACAAACCGGCGATTCTCAGCGTCGACGACGACCCGATGGTCTCGGCGGCGATCGCCCGCGACCTGCGCCGGCGCTACGGCGACGACTACCTCGTGGTGAAGGCGACGTCGGGCGCCCAGGCGCTGGCCGCGCTGACCAAACTCGCCCTGCGTAACCAGCCGATCGCGCTGATCGCGACCGATCAGCGGATGCCCGGGATGACCGGCATCGAACTGCTCGAACAGGCCCGCGAGCACGCACCGGGCGCGAAGTACCTCCTGCTCACCGCATACGCCGACACCGACGTCGCCATCAAGGCGATCAACGACATCGGCCTGGACTACTACCTGCTCAAGCCCTGGGACCCGCCCGAGGATCAGCTGTTCCCCGTCGTCGACGACCTGCTCGACGACTGGCGGCACGCCAACCCCGAGCACACGTCCGATCTTCGCGTCGTCGGCAACCGCTGGTCGGACCGCGCGCATGACATCAAGACGTTCCTGGCCCGCAACCACGTGCCGTACCTCTGGTACGACGTCGAGCGCGACGCCGAGGGCCAACGGCTCCGCGACCTCGCCGCCGCGACCGACAGCGACCTGCCGTTGGTCCTGGTGCCTGACGGCGACGCCCTCCGCGCGCCGTCCGCTGTCGACCTCGCCTCCGCCCTCGGTCTGCGAACCCGGGCCGAGCAGCCGTTGTACGACGTCTGCATCGTCGGAGGTGGACCCGCAGGCCTGGCGGCGGGGGTCTACGCGGCGTCCGAGGGCCTGAGCACGGTGATCGTGGAGCGTGAGGCACCCGGCGGCCAGGCCGGGCTGAGCGCGGCGATCGAGAACTACCTCGGATTCCCGCGCGGCTTGACCGGCTCCGACCTCGCCCAGCGAGCGGTCGCCCAGGCATCCCGGTTCGGTGCGGAGATGGTGCTGGCCCGATCGGTCGTCGGACTCGAGTCCCGCGGCCCGGTGCACGCCGTACTGCTCGAAGGATCCGGCGAGATCGAGGCCCGCGCGCTGATCGTCGCGACCGGCGTCTCGTACCGCAGCCTCGACCTCGCCGGCCTCAGCGAGCTGACCGGCCGCGGCGTGTACTACGGCGCCACGGCGAGCGAGGCCAGTCAGGTCCAGGGCGACGAGGTGTACGTCGTCGGCGCGGCGAACTCAGCCGGTCAGGCGGCCCTCAACCTCGCCCGCTATGCCAAACGGGTCGTGCTCCTGGTCCGCGGGGACACCCTCGAGACCTCGATGTCGCGGTACCTCATCGACAAGATCAGCAGCGCGACCAACATCGAGGTGCGCTGCCGGACCGAGGTGGTCGGTTGCCGTGGCGACGGTCATCTCGAGGCGCTGACGCTGGCGGAGCGGGAGTCCGGCCGGGTCGAGGAGGTGCAGGCGAGCTGGTTGTTCATCTTCGCCGGCGCCTCGCCACGGACCGAGTGGCTCGGGGACACCGTCGTACGCGACGGCAAGGGGTTCGTCATCACCGGGCCGGATCTGGTCGCGCTGGATCGCTGGTCGCTGCGGAGACCGCCGTACGCGTTGGAGACCAGCGTGCCGGGCGTGTTCGCGGCCGGTGATGTCCGGCTCGACTCGATGAAACGAGTCGCGTCCGCTGTCGGCGAGGGCGCCATGTCGATCTATCTCGTCCACCGCTATCTGGCGACCGTCTGATGAACGCCGACGACCTGCGGGGCATCCCCCTCTTCGCCGGGCTGACCGACGCGCAGCTGGACGAGCTGATCGACGGCAGCACCGAGGTGGCGATCGAGCCCGGCCGCGACCTGTTCCACGAGGGCGAGCCTGCCGACTTCTGGTGGGTGCTGGTCGACGGCGCGATCGCGCTGCACCGCAAGATCGGCCGCGAGGACACCGTGATGGGCAAGATCGACGTCGCGGGCCGCTGGGCCGGCGGGTTCCGCGCGTGGGACGAGCACGGCGTCTACCTCGCCAGCGGCCGTGGGCTGACCGAAGGCCGAGTGCTTCGGCTGCCGGCCGAGGTGTTGCGCGAGCGGATCGACGCCTGGTTCCCACTCGGCGGGCATCTGATCAAGGGCGTGTACGGGACCGCGCGCGCGATCGAGTCGACGGCGAGGCAGCGGGACGCGCTGATCACGCTCGGAACGCTCGCGGCCGGGCTCGCACACGAGATCAACAACCCCGCCGCCGCGGCCACGCGCTCGGTCAGCGCTCTCGACACGGCCTGCGTTTCGTTGCTCTCGGCACTCCGGCGTCTCGCGGACGGCGAGGTGACGGCTGCTCAGTTCAGCTCGCTCGACGACCTGCGTCTCGAGCTCGGTGCCGGCACCGCGGCCCCCGATCCAGTCGACCTCGCCGACCACGAGAACACGATCTCGGAGTGGCTGGACGAGCACGGCATCGAGCAGGACTGGTTGATCGCACCTCCACTGGCCGCCGCCGGGACCAGTGTCGAGTGGTGCGATCGTGCGGCAGACGTACTGGGCGACTCACTGGAGCCTGGGCTGGAATGGGTTGCCAGCACGCTCTCCGCGGCGACGTTGCTGGGCGAGGTGAAGGAGTCGACCCGGCGCATCACGGAGCTGGTTGCGGCGGTGCGCTCGTACTCGCAGATGGACCGCGGCTCGATCCAGACGGTCGACGTGACCGAGGGGATCGAGAGCACGCTGGTCATGCTCGGGCACAAGCTCCGCGGCGGGATCGAGGTGATCCGGTCGTACGGCGCCGACGTCCCGCGGATCGACGCGTACGCCGGCGAGCTGAACCAGGTGTGGACGAACCTGATCGACAACGCCGTCGACGCGATGGACGGCGCCGGGACGCTGCGGATCAGTACCCGCGCCGACGGCGACCGGATCGTCGTCGAGTTCACCGACAGCGGCCCCGGCATGCCGCCGGAGGTCGCCGCTCGCGCGTTCGAGCCGTTCTATACGACGAAGGAGGTCGGCAAGGGCACCGGCCTCGGGCTCGACATCGCGCAACGGATCGTCGCCGAACACCATGGCGGGACGATCACGATCACTTCCCACCCCGGCGAGACGACGCTGCAGGTGCGGCTGCCGCATCAGCCCATCGGCGCCGGCTGACCTGTACCGATCGACAGACACCCCTGCTGTTAGGGGTGTCAAGCTGCGGTGGTTTGGGTGCGGTGGGCCCAGGCTGTG
>NZ_JBSXMZ010000025.1:0-134860 GCF_054073265.1 Kribbella sp. CWNU-51 | reverse complement strand
ACAGCCTGGGCCCACCGCACCCAAACCACCGCAGCTTGACACCCCTAACAGCAGGGGTGTCTGTCGTTAGCCCTGTTGGCTGAAAAAGATCGCCTGGCACACTCTGACCACTGTCACCGCCAACCACCACCGCACCAACCACCACGTCCTCTCCACCCCGACCCGGCTGACCCATCTCCGACTAACCGCCCACTCGACCTACGGCGCGCCCAGAGCCCACGTCGTCGCCGTCCGCGCCTACGGCTCCTAACCGCATGCCATCAACGGGCCCAGGGGTGAGCGGGTGCTGGCGGAATCTCGGGCGCGGTGGCCGTCAATAGCGCCAGTCCAGTTCGTGGTCTTGCATCCAGGTGAGGAGTGGGGCTGCGGCGGTGGTCGGGGCGGCTCCGGTGAAGAGGTCGGTGAGGACCTGGGTGGGGGCTGCCAGGCGAAGGCCGGTGGGGGTTTTGCGGGGGCGCGAGTAGACGACGTCGGTTGAGGGAGTCGCGAGTACGACGTTGCCGGTCGCGCTCGGGATGAGGTTCCAGGCTTCGGCGGCGGCGTGGGCGTCGGAGGTGTAGATCGTCACTGGGTCGGCCGGAGTTGCGCCGGACCAGTGGTGCGCTGCGAAGGTGCCGGTGACGACGTACGGCACGGTGGTGGTCGGGATCCGGTCGAGCAGGGTGTCCAGGCCTCCGACAGATTGCCAGTGGGTGACGGTGTTCTTCTGGTCGAACCGGAAGCCCTGGCTCCAGCGGCGGAGGAGAGCTGTCCAGTCGGGTACGGCGACGATCGCGCCGGCGGTTCGCGTCACCAGGTCCTCCTGTTCGAGGCAGGTGATGACGCGGTGGATCGTGGGTGCGGGGACCCGGCTGAGGGCGACCAGGTCGTGGGTGGTCCAGACGCTGCGGAAGTCGAGCAGCGCCCGGATCACGCCGGCGGCCGAGCTGTCGGTCAGGGCCGTAGAGGTCTTGTCTGTCACGGACGTCTCCTGGTCAGAGCTGACTGGGGACGCCCAGACGCACTGTGGCGTAGGTCGTCCACTCGTAGCAGTGGTGGTCTCGGTTGAGGTTGATCAAGCTGGCGTGAGTGACGTGCGTCTTGGCGATCTCGCCTCCCAAGGCGGCCACGCGTTTCTCCAGTGGCTCGGTGTCGGCGGCCTGGTTCCAGTAGCCGAGGGAGATGTGTGGTTCGAGCTCGGGCAGTGCGGGGACTGCGTCGCGGCCCCAGACGTCGGTGATCGCCGCACGGAGCTGGGCGCGAAGCCGACGGAGCCGGTCGACGGGCTGGGCCGGGAGCTGAAGGCTCTCCACATCGACGATCGCCGGCCCGATGCGGATCTCCAACGGGTGGATGAGTTCGAGCCGGCGCCGGGCGGCGTCGACGATCG
This sequence comes from Kribbella sp. CWNU-51, assembly GCF_054073265.1. NCBI lineage: Bacteria > Bacillati > Actinomycetota > Actinomycetes > Propionibacteriales > Kribbellaceae > Kribbella > Kribbella sp. CWNU-51. Next base: position 133,491 of record NZ_JBSXMZ010000025.1, on the reverse strand, counting down.
GGTCGAGGTCCTCCTGCGTGACCTTGTCGGCGAACCCGACGCCCTGCATGGTCAGATGCAGCCACTGCACCGGGACAGGAGTGAGACCGGGAAGCGATCTGATCACTGGCTGGTACGCCGCGTGCAGGTCGCTGAGGATCGGATCGTTCTCGAAGGTGATGTGCCAGGTATAGAAGGAGCGCCCGGCTCGCCAGCCCGGCCGCCAGTACCAATGATCGCGAACTCGGTCGACCATGCGACCGCTCCTCTCAGCTACGCGGCACCGCACCAGCCCGCTGAACGTCGGGCTGCTGCGGCTCAGGTGGGTGGGCATCGGATCCGCGCGGATCGGATCCTCGGGGATCGGATCGGTGGGCATCGGATCGCTCGATATCGGCTCGGCGAGGATCGGAACCGTGCACGTCCGTCGGGTGTGCGTCCGCCCGGTGTGTGTCCGTCCGTTGGGCGCCGGGCTCCTGGGGTTTGGGTGGCTCGAGCGGCTTCGGGTTCTTGGCGGCGGTTGGTGCTTCGGGGCGCTGCGACCCCGGCTTGCGGCGGCGGGTGCGAGTTGGGCGGGCGGGGAGGTCGGGGTGTTGGGTGAAGTCGCGGATTTGCTCGCGGAGTTGGCGGCCCTGCGGGGTCCGGGCGTAGGGCGCTGTGAGGGCCGCGACCTCGCTGATGCGATGGATCAAGGGGCGGACCCGGTATTCGAGGGGTGTACTGAGGACGGGCTCGAGGGTTTCGATGGCGCCGTCGAGTTGGCCGAGGGCCAGGCGCGCCTTGGCCTGTTGCAGGCGGACCATCCGTTCGGAGCCGAAGTTCCGGACTAGGTGTGGGGCTGCCTCGAACATGGCGACGGCGCGGTCCGCGTGACCGAGGGTGTGGCGGGCTTCTCGCAGTGCGAGGTAGGCGTCTGACCAGATGCCTTCGGCGCGTTCCGGCGTACAGATGAACAGGCCGGGTGGTTCGGACTCGGCTGGTGTGGCAGGCATTCGTTTGGCCTGGCCGAGTGCGTCGCGGGCGTCGTCTGCCCGTCCGCAGCGGGCGAGATCGACCGCGGCTGCGCTGGCCAGGAACAGGGCCGACGTGCCGGCGGCGTACCGCAGGCCGTCCTGTGCGTACGCCGCGGCGCCGGCGAAGTCGTCCTGCCAGAAGGCGGCGGTGTGCTGGGTGGCGCGGATCCAGGCGCGCAGTACGTCGTGATCGGCGGCCTCGGCGCAGGCCCAGGCCGTCCGGGTGTGGCGCTCGGCGACGTCCGGGCGGCCGAGGTCGACGGACATCCAGGCCAGGAGGGTGATCGCCCAACCGGCAGCCGAGTAGAGGTCGCGGGACTGCTTGGGCGATTGCCGCCCGGCCAGCAGCCGGAACGCACGGTCGCGGACGCTGCGGCTGCGGACGAACAGCGGCCTGGTCGGTGCGCGGAGGTAGTTCTGGGCGATGCCGAGGATGTCGGCGTGCAGCTGCTCGACGGTGAGGTCGCCGACATTGGACTGCTCCGCGAACGTGAGGAACGAGATCGACTCGTCGCCGGCGTCGCTCACGTCGTCCTCGAGCCCGACGGTCGACGGCAGCGTCAGCTCCGGCTCGGTCACCACTACCCCCGGCGGCGGACTGAAGCCGAGCTCGTTGTCTGAAGCAACGTTCAGGACATAGCGCAGGCCGGAGCGGTACGCCGCGCCCGGCCAGCGCACGGCACCGCGTTCCAGCTTGGCGATGTAGTGACCGTCCAGCTCGTACCTGACTTCGGTGGTGTCCCACAACCACGCACAAACCGTCTCGGCGAGCTCCGCCCGGGACATGTGTGCACCCGGCGCGCGGCGCGACGGCGTGTGCTCTCGCGCGGTGCGCAACAACTCGTTGGCCTCTGACATGGCGGTAACTGTAGGTGTGCGAACACCGTCTGCGACCACGAAAATCGCCGCTGTGGACGAGCTGCCCCACGATGCCCCGGAATGCCCCGGGTTGCCCCGCATTTCCCACGGTGTAAGGGCTTTCAGGGCATCGGTCAGGGGTGTGGGCGCCGTCCCGTCAGCCACCGGGTGGCTGCGGTACTCTAGCTGAGCGTGACCGGCCGGGGCAGGTCGGGGCAGATGGGGGCAGGGCCGGTCAGATTAGAGTGGCCGGGTGCCCGAGGAAGCCGTGACGACACTGCGCGCCGAGTTGGACCGCTTCGAGCGGGCCGAAGAGGGATTCGCCTTGCTGGAGGTGTTTCTCGAGGTGGCGCAGCCGCGGTTGGGGGCCGTGGTGCTGGATCCGGTGGGCTTGCGGTTGCCGGACGAGATGACGGACGACCGGGCTCTCGTCCAGGTGCTGATCGCGGGAATCGAGGGCGAGCCGCGGGCGAACGGCCGGGTGGTCGAGCGTGGGTTCGACATGGAGGATGCGCAGGCGCGATGGGACTACGTGCGGCTGGCGTACAGCTCCAACCAGGCGACGGTGTGGAGTGCACGCCACCGCACGACGTACTTCGAGGTCGTTGGGCAGCACAGAGCGACTTACTGGTTGCCGGACAGTCTGAAGGCCGAGTACTTCCAGGCGTTGACCGCTCGAGGGTGGGCCGTTCCGGATGACTGGCTGGCGGCCGTGGCCAAGCGGCCCAAGCCGTGGTGGAAGCGCGGCGGGCGATAGGTAGTGGAAGCGGTCGCCCCTTCTAACTAACTGAGGACGGGGAGGCGGGACAGCGCCTGGGCTACGGAGGACTGGATGTCGGCGTCGTCCCAGGAGCGGTCGGTCATCGCGCCGGTGAGGTAGGCGTCGTACGCGGCCAGGTCCAGGTGGCCGTGGCCGCAGAGGGCGGTGAGGATGACCTTCTCCTCGCCGGACTCCTTGCAGCGTTGGGCTTCCTCGATCGCGGCGGCGAGGGCGTGCGTCGGCTCGGGCGCCGGGACGATGCCCTCGGTGCGGGCGAACTGCACGCCGGCCGCGAAGCACTCCGACTGCGGTTTGGCGATCGCCTCGATCTCACCGGTCTCGTAGAGGTGGCTGATCAGCGGGCTCATTCCGTGGTATCGCAAGCCGCCGGCGTGGATCGGGTCGGGAATGAAGTCGTGGCCGAGGGTATGCATCTTCATCAGCGGCGTCATCCCGATCGTGTCGCCGAAGTCGTACGCGTACGTCCCCTGGGTCAGTGACGGGCACGCGGCCGGCTCGACCGCCCGGATGACCGGGGACATCCGGCCCGCCCACCGCTCCCGCAGGAACGGGAACGCGAGACCGCCGAAGTTCGACCCGCCGCCGGTGCAGCCGACCAGCAGGTCCGGCGTCTCGCCGACCATGGCGAGCTGGATCAGCGCTTCCTCACCGATGATCGTCTGGTGCAGCAGGACGTGGTTGAGCACCGAGCCGAGCGCGTAGTGCACCTCGGGATCCTGGACGGCGGCCTCAACCGCCTCGCTGATCGCGATCCCCAGTGAGCCGGGGGAGTCCGGGTCTCCGGCCAGGATCTTCCGGCCGGCCTCGGTCAGGTCCGACGGGCTCGGGTGCACGGTCGCGCCGAAGACCTGCATCATCGTCCGGCGGTACGGCTTCTGGTCGTACGACGCTCGCACCTGCCAGACCTCGCACTCCAACCCGTACTGCGCGCAGGCGAAGGCCAGTGCGGTCCCCCACTGCCCGGCGCCGGTCTCGGTGGTGAGCTTCCGGACACCGGACTTCGCGTTGTAGTAGGCCTGCGGTACGGCGGTGTTCGGCTTGTGCGAGCCCGCGGGCGAGACGCCTTCGTACTTGTAGTAGATCCGCGCCGGCGTATCGAGCGCCTTCTCCAGCCGGTGCGCCCGGTAGAGCGGACTGGGCCGCCACAGCCGGTACACGTCGAGCACGTCGCCCGGGATGTCGATGTACTGCTCCTGCGAGACCTCCTGCAGGATCAGATCCATCGGGAACAGCGGAGCCAGATCCTCCGGACCGATCGGTTGCCCCGTCCCCGGATGCAGCACCGGCGGCGGAGGCGTCGGCAGATCGTGCAGCACGTTGTACCAACGGGTCGGCAGTTCGTCCTCTGGCAGCAGGATCTTGGTCGGCGTCATGCCTGAAAACTACGGCGCGCTCCGGTGCCCGGACAATGCCCTGCCTCGGAACCGAGCCGGCACTTATTCTGCCGCGGTCAGCGCATCGAGTTCGCCGCCGGAGCGCACCCGGTAGATCAGATCGGACGACTGCCGAAGCTGCAACGAGTCCGCTACGCCCAGTTGTCTCAACAGCATCCGTCCGATCATCTCGTGCGAGATCAGCAACGGCCGTCGGGCGCCGATTCGAGCCACCTCCGCCAGCGCCCTCCCGGCCCGAACGTCGGCATCCGCGACGATCTCCGCCGTACGGCGGGCGCGGCCGAGTGGACTGGTGAAGATCGCGTCGATCTGGCGGCTGCTGAGTAGATCCGCGTTGCGGCGGGCTTGGCGGAGGCCTTGAGGTGTCAGTGGTGAGTCAAGGCGGCCCTGGCGGCGCCCGGCGACGTTCCACTCGGTCTGGCCGTGGCGGGCCAGGTAGACGGCTTCGAAGTACCCCTAGTACGCCGGAACGGCGGCCGGGGCACCGAGCCAGTGGTCGATCTCGCTCAGGAGGGCCTTCTGGACTTCGGCCGGGGCAGTGGAGGCCAGGACCGAGCCGCGGGCCAGGTCGGCGAGCTCTTGGTCGGTGAAGTTGTGGACTGTGCGGGCGGTTTCGTACTGCTCGGCGAGGCGGGAGCCGAAGAGTAGAGGGTCGTCGGCGCCCAGGGCGATGCGGGCGCCGGCCTCGTAGAGCTGGCGGAGCGGGACGTCTTCCGCCCGATGGTAGACGCCGAGCGAGACGTTGGAGGCCGGGCAGACTTCCAGGGCGACCTGGGCGTCGACCACTCGCTTCAGCAGGTCGCGGTCCTCGATCGAGCGCACGCCGTGGCCGATGCGGCCGGCTCCCAGCTCGTCCAGGCAGGTGCGGACCGTGGCCGGCCCACACAGCTCACCGCCGTGCGGTGCGGCGAGCAGTCCGGCATTCCGGGCGATCCGGAAGGCCGGGGCGAACTCGGCGGTCGTCCCGCGGCGCTCGTCGTTCGACAGGCCGAACCCGACCACACCACGGCCGACGTACTGCGCCGCGAGCCGCGCCAGTGTCCGGGCGTCGAGGGGGTGCCGGGTGCGGTTGGCCGCGATGATCACCTGTACGGCGATGCCCGTCGAGGCGGATGCCTCCCGGGCGGCGTCCAACACGAGGTCGGTGAACGGCGTGATTCCGTGGAAGCGGTTCGCGTACCCGGACGGGTCGACCTGGATCTCCAGCCAGCGCGAGCCGTCGGCCCGGTCGTCCTCGGCCGCCTCGCGGACCAGGCGCCGTACGTCGTCCTCCGTGCGGAGCACCGAGCGCGCGATGTCGTACAGCCGCTGGAACCGGAACCAGCCGCGCTCGTCGGCCGCCGACAGCTCGGGCGGCCAGTCGGTGCGCAGCGCGTCAGGCAGCCGGACTCCGTGCTTGTCCGCCAGCTCGACCAGGGTCAGGTGCCGCATCGACCCGGAGAAGTGCAGATGCAGGTGTGTCTTCGGCAGCACCCGCAGATCCCGCTGCGTCATTACCGAAGGTTACCGATCCCGTACCGTCCCGGAGAAATCCGGGTCAGCTCAGCAGCTTGGCGATCCGGCCGACACCCTCGGCCAGGTCGGCGTCGCCGAGCGCGTAGGACAGGCGAAGGTAGCCGGGCGCACCGAACGCCTCGCCGGGGACCACCGCGACCTCGGCCTCGTCCAGGATGATCTCGGCCAGCTCCGCCGAGGTCGACGGCGTCCGTCCGTTGATCTCCTTGCCGAGGACGCCCTTGACCGACGGGTACGCGTAGAACGCGCCGGTCGGCTCGGGGCACACGACGCCCGGGATCTCGTTCAGCAGCGTGACCATGGTCTGCCGCCGCCGGTCGAAGGCCTTCTTCATCTCCTCGACCGCCGATAGGTCACCGGAGACCGCGGCGATCGCGGCCCGCTGGGCGACGTTGCAGACGTTCGAGGTCTGGTGCGACTGCAGGTTCGTCGCGGCCTTGATCACGTCCAACGGGCCGATCATCCAGCCGACCCGCCAGCCGGTCATCGCGTACGTCTTGGCGACACCGTTCAGTACGACGGTCTTGTCGGCCAGCTCCGGCACCGCGACCGGGATCGAGGTCGACTTCGCACCGCCGTACGTCAGGTGCTCGTAGATCTCGTCGGTGATCACCCAGAGGTCGTGCTCGAGCGCCCAGCGGCCGATCGCCTCGATCGCCTCCGGACTGTCGACCGCGCCGGTCGGGTTGGACGGCGAGCAGACCAGCAGGGCCTTGGTCTTCTCGGTCCGGGCCGCCTCCAGCTGCTCGACGGTGACGCAGTAGTTCTGCGACTCGTCGGCGAGCACCTCGACCGGCACCCCGCCGGCCAGCTTGATGGTCTCCGGGTACGTCGTCCAGTACGGCGCCGGCAGCAGCACCTCATCGCCGGGGTCGAGCAGGGTCGCGAACGTGTTGTAGACCGCGTGCTTGCCGCCGTTCGTGACCAGGACCTGGGCGGCCTCGATCTCGTAGCCGGAGTCGCGCCTGGTCTTCTCGACGATCGCTTGCTTGAGCTCCGGCAGGCCACCGGCCGGGCTGTAGCGGTGGTTCTTCGGATCCCGGGCCGCCGCCACGGCCGCCTCGACGATGTAGTCCGGCGTCGGGAAGTCCGGCTCGCCGGCCCCGAACCCGATCACCGGGCGGCCGGCCGCCTTGAGCGCCTTCGCCTTGGCGTCGACCGCTAAGGTCGCCGATTCACTGATGGCGCCGATGCGCGCCGAGATCCTGGAACCCATGACCTCCATCCTGGCACCAGGCCGCCGCGGCCGGCATCGCGGTATCACCAGATGAGGCGGGTACGACGTGCCGGCCGGACAGGACTGTGGTCCCGGGAACACGCAGGGGGTGTGGTCCGTTGGGAACGGTTGGAGGCTGTATGGTTCTGCTCGCGGTACGGCGCCCGTCGGGGGGTCGTTCGGGTGGAGCCTCAGTTCGACCAGGTGGCTCGGACCCCGTACACTCTTCTAGTCCGGGCGTTGGTGGCCCTGATCCGGCATGCCCGAGATCAGGTCCAGCGCGGCGTCCGGAGGGATTGCAGAGGGCACTAGCTCAACTGGCAGAGCATCGGTCTCCAAAACCGAAGGTTGGGGGTTCAAGTCCCTCGTGCCCTGCAAATCCTGACCGGCGCAGGGCCGGTCAGGCCGCCGCTAGCGAAAGAGGTCAGGTCGTGACGGAGACGCGCACCCCGGCACCGTCCGGCGCCGGCAAGCCTGCGGAAGGCAAGCAGGGCAGGGGCCTGCTCCGCTTCTACCGCCAGGTGGTCGCCGAGCTCCGCAAGGTCGTCTGGCCGACTCGCAAGCAGCTGTCCACCTACTTCGTGGTCGTCCTGACCTTCGTGGTGTTCGTCATCGCGATCGTCTCGGTTCTCGACCTCGCCTTCGGCTGGGCGATGTTCAAGATCTTCGGCTGAGGCCGCCGAGCCCCACGAACGCCCTAGGTCCCGGGCCCCGGCCCGACCCGAAGCCAGACAAGACCCGATGCAGAGATGACGGAGTACAACGTGTCCGAGCGCGACGACGAGGTCCTCGACCATGAGGACGAGTTCGACGTATCCGCTGACTCCGACGACGAAATCGACCTGGACCTCGATCTCGACCTGGACGACACCGACGACGAGGACGACGACGACCTGTTCGCGAACCTCGACGACGATGACGACGAGGCCGACGCCGAGGTGGAGGACGAGGACGTCGAGGAGTACGCCGCCGATGACGAGGCCGAACAGCCCCCGGCGGACGAGGACGACTCCGAGGACGAGCCGGTCGTGGTGGTCGCCGCCGCCGACGACGCCGAGGACGCCGAAGTGGTGACCGAGGGCGACGTCGAGGACGCGGCCGAGGAACTGGCCGAAGAGACCGCCGAGACCGCTCCGGACAGCACCGAAGAGGTGCCCGCCGCCGCCGACGAGCTGGTCTTCTCCAGCGACGACGCCGGTATGACGCCGGACGCGGACGAAGCCGACGACGACGCGGATGTGGAAGCGCTCGCCGTGGCGGCCGCCGCGGCCGAGGCCGACGATGACGCTGCCGACGAGACTGCTGCCGACGAGACTGCTGTCGACGAGGACGGCGAGCCGGAAGAGCCGGGCGACCCGCTCGAGGAGCTGCGCGGCCGGCTGCGCTCACAGATCGGCGACTGGTACGTGGTGCACACGTACTCAGGGATGGAGAACCGGGTCAAGGGCAACCTGGAGAACCGGATCAACTCCCTGAACATGGAGGACTACATCTTCGAGATCATCGTGCCGACCGAAGAGGTCGCCGAGATCAAGAACGGGCAGCGCCGGATGGTGAAGCGCACCGTGCTCCCCGGCTACGTGCTGGTCCGGATGGACCTGACCGACGAGTCCTGGTCGACCGTGCGGCACACGCCGTCGGTGACCGGCTTCGTCGGGAACAGCCAGAAGCCGGTTCCGCTCAGCCTCGAAGAGGTGGAGAAGATGCTCGCTCCGGCCGTCGTGGCGGCGGCGGAGCAGGCGGCTGCCGAAGCCGGCGCCGCACCCGCCAAGACCGCGGCCAAGAAGAAGGTCGAGGTCGCCGACTTCGGTGTGGGCGACTCGGTCATGGTGGTCGACGGGCCGTTCGCGACCCTGCACGCCACAGTCACGGAGATCAATGCCGAGGCCCAGCGGATCAAGGCCCTGGTGGAGATCTTCGGCCGGGAGACCCCGGTGGAACTCAGCTTCAACCAGATCCAGAAAGTCTAAGGACCCGACAGAATGCCTCCCAAGAAGAAGATCGCTGCCCTGGTCAAGGTGCAGCTCCAGGCCGGTGCCGCGACGCCCGCCCCGCCGGTCGGTACCGCGCTCGGTCCGCACGGCGTCAACATCATGGAGTTCTGCAAGGCGTACAACGCGCAGACCGAATCCATGCGTGGCAACGTCGTGCCGGTCGAGATCACCATCTACGAAGACCGTTCCTTCACCTTCGTCACCAAGACGCCGCCGGCGCCGGAGATGATCAAGAAGGCCGCCGGTCTGCAGAAGGGCTCGGCCGTCCCGCAGAAGGACAAGGTCGGCAAGATCACCAAGGACCAGGTCCGCGAGATCGCCACCACCAAGATGCCGGACCTGAACGCCCGCGACATCGACGCCGCGATGAAGATCATCGAGGGCACCGCCCGCTCGATGGGCGTCGTCGTCGACAAGTAGTACCTCCAGCCTGCGTACGGCGGAATCCGTCGTACGTGTGGCGCGTTGTAATGAGTAGTAATGGAAGCAGTTGTGGCAGGGCGAAGCGCCGCCCTATCGACCACACCCCAGAGAGGAACAGACATGGCACAGCGCAGTAAGGCTTACCGCTCGATCGCGGAACAGATCGACTTCGACCACCTGTACACCCCGCTCGAGGCGATCAAGTTCGCCAAGCAGGGCGCGACGGGCAAGAAGTTCAACTCCACCATCGACGTCGCGATGCGTCTCGGGGTCGACCCCCGCAAGGCCGACCAGATGGTGCGCGGCACCGTCAACCTTCCGCACGGTACTGGCAAGACGGCACGGGTCCTCGTCTTCGCCACCGGTGACAGGGCCGAGGCCGCGAAGGCCGCCGGCGCCGACTTCGTCGGCGACGACGACATGATCAAGAAGGTGACCGACGGCTGGCTCGACTTCGACGCCGTCGTCGCGACCCCTGACCTGATGGGCAAGGTCGGCCGTCTCGGCCGGGTCCTCGGCCCGCGTGGTCTGATGCCGAACCCGAAGACCGGCACGGTCACCCCGGACGTGGTGAAGGCCGTGAACGACATCAAGGGCGGCAAGATCGAGTTCCGGGTCGACCGGCACGCGAACCTGCACTTCATCATCGGCAAGGTCTCGTTCGACGAGACCCAGCTGGTGGAGAACTACAGCGCCGCGCTCGAGGAGATCCTCCGGCTCAAGCCGGCCAGCTCCAAGGGCCGCTACATCAAGAAGACGGTCTTCTCGACCACGATGGGACCGGGCGTCCAGGTTGACCCCAACCTGACCCGCAACCTCACCGAGGAGCCGGCCGAGGCCTGACCTCGAACCCAGCACCAGAAGGACCCCGGGGCCAGGGGTCCTTCTGTTTGTCAGGTCCGGGTGAGCCGGAGGGGTAGGTCAGCGGTCTGGACAGTCCAGCCGTCGTCGTGTTCTGCGAGGACGGCGCCTGGCTCGACCGTGCTGACCGACCCGGCCGGTACGACGTCGGTCCGGGCGACGACGTACGTCGTACCGGCGAGGCTGACCTGGGCCTGGGGCGACGTCACGTTGAGCGCGGCGGCCTTGCGTCGCACGACCGCCGACGGCTCGGTCAGGTCGAGGAGCAGCTCCTCCTCGGTGAAGAGCGGAGCCTCGCTGGCCGCGGCGGGATCTTGCGGTACGCCGGGATCGCCGGCGACGAGGCGGGGCACAGCCTCGTCCAGGCACTGGCTGAGCAGCTCGCCCCAGACCTGCATGATCCCGGTGCCGTTGAGGTCGTCCGGGAGCGGCGCGATCCGTTGGGCGAGGATCGCGCCCGTGTCGAACTCGGCCGCCGTCCGATGCACCGTCGCCCCGATCCGCTCGTCGCCTTCATAGATCAACCGCTGCGGCGTCGGTCCCCGCCCGGCCGGCAGGGGTGACGGGTGACAGTTGATCGCGCCGTACTTCGGGATCTCCAGGACCTCGGCCGGAATCAGCCGGGGGAACGCCGCCGAGATGACCACGTCCGGCCGCAGCGCGTCGATCACCGGCGCGGCGACCGTCCGCAGCTTCCGGGTGATCAACACGTTGGTCTCCTCCGGCAGCCCCGCCACCATCGGCTGCACGGCAGCGCCGTACCGCCCGGTCTCGGGCAACGTCACCACCAGCACGAGCTCATGCCCATTTCGCGCCGCGAAGTCGTGCACCAGCCGGTGTCCGGGCAGGAACGCGTTCAGACTGACGATCCGCAAACCTTCCACGCCGCTGGATACGCTCATCACACCTCCACGGTTCCGATCAGTTGGTGAAGCGGGTCGTTATGAGGTCTGGGGTCAGGGAAGCCGGGGTGGGGTGGCCGACCAGGCGGAGGGTGTGGTCCAGCTCGGTGGCGAGGTCCGTGAGGAGGCGGGTGACGCCAGCGGCCGAGCCGACGGTGAGGGCCCAGAGGGCGGGACGGCCGACGAAGACGGCGCGGGCGCCCAGAGCCAGAGCGGTGAGGATGTGTTCGCCGCGGCGGATGCCGCCGTCGACGTAGATCTCGGTGCCCGTGCCGGCCAGGGCTTCGGCCACCTCGGGCAGAGCCTGGGCGGTGGGGATGGAGCCGTCGAGCTGGCGGCCGCCGTGGTTCGACACGATGACGCCGGCGGCACCCGCGTCCGCGCACCGCTTGGCGTCGTCGCCGCGCAGGACGCCCTTCACCACCACCGGAAGGCCGGTGCGCTCGGCGAGCCAGCCGATGGCATCCGGGCTCAGGTCGTCGGCCTTGGCCAGGTCGTCGTCGGTCCACTCGCCCTCGGGCAGGTTGGCCAGCAGTTGACCGGGCTGGACGAGATCCCAGACCGTCTCACCCTCGTCCTCCTTCCGGCCGACCACCGGGGTGTCGACGGTGAGCACGATCGCCCGTGTGCCGCCCGCGACAGCAGCGTCGAGCATGCGCTCGGTGAGCTCGCGATTCCGCACGATGTAGATCTGCAGCCACCAGGGCACTCCGGTCGTGCCGAAATCGGCGAACGTGGTCCCCGCGTTGCTGGAGACGCCGAGCACCGACCCGGCCGCGCCCACGCCTCTCGCCGTCGCGACCTCGCCGTCGGGATCGGCCATCCGGTGCATGGTCGACGGCGCGACCAGGATCGGCGCGTCGACGGGGGTGCCGAGGACATTCGTGCGCAGGTCGATCGTGGAGACGTCGTTCAGCACGCGGGGGCGGAAGCGGTACGCCGACCAGGCCGCGGTGGCCTCGCCGACGCTGATCCCGCCGGCCGAACCCTGCCGGAAGTACCGATGCACGGCCTCGGGCAGCTTCTCCGCGGCCGCGGCTTCGAGAGTGTCGATCCATCGCATGCGCCCCATCGTTGCACCGGTTTCGCCTGCCTGGGGGTGAGATTCCGGAAGAGTGCGCGGAAAATGCCGGTCCGGTTCCGGGAGAAATTCGGCGGCGGAGGTGTTGAGGCAACAGGTACAGTGGTGGGCATGACGCAGTACGGGCGGCGATTTCTTCGCCCCGGCCGGCACGACGGTGCCGACGGGGTGAGCTGCTGCTGCGCTCTCTCCTGAGGTGACCGCGGCCGACCGGGGTGTCTCCCCCGTCGAGACCGTCATTCCGGAGAGAAACTCATGTCTGTCCTCACTTCTGAAGAACTGCACGCTGCCCTGGCCCTGCGCGACCTAGCGGTCCCGGCTCAAGGACCCCACGCGATCCAGCTGATCGTCGACTCCTTGCGTACGGCGCTCAGCACGGCCTGGCCCTATACCGAGATCTGGACCCGCCGCGACCATCCCGTGGTCACACTGGCCGACAACTACGACAACCTCGGGTACGCCGGTGACGCGGTGACCCGGGAAGCCCGCTACACCCGCTACGCGTCGGAGACCGAAGTACTGCGAAGTCATACGTCGGCGATGATCCCGCCGGCTCTGCGTGATCTCGCAAAGTCCGACTCGTCCGACGTACTGATGATCTGTGCGGGCATCTGCTACCGCCGCGACTCGGTGGACTGGCAGCACACGGGTACGCCGCATCAGCTCGACCTGTGGCGGATCAGCCGCAACGTCACGCTCGGAGAGCCCGAACTGGAGGACATGATCGCCCGCCTGGTCGACACGGTCCTGCCTGGTCAGACCTATCGGACGGTCCCGGCGGTCCACCCGTACACGATCCATGGCCGGCAGATCGACGTACTGCTGGACGATCAGTGGATCGAGATCGGTGAGTGCGGTGTCGCCGCACCGCATGTGCTCCGGCGGGCCGGTCTGGACAACAGCTGGACCGGACTGGCCATGGGACCAGGCCTCGACCGGCTCTTGATGCTCCGCAAAGGGATCCGGGACATCCGGTTGCTCAGGTCAACAGATCCGCGAGTGGCGGGTCAGATGCGGGACCTGGCGCCGTACAAGCCGGTCTCGTCGATGCCGCCGGTCCGCCGCGACCTCTCCGTCGTGGTCGCCGCGTCGACCGACGTGTCGGCGGAGGTGCTCGGTGACAAGGTGCGCGAGGCGCTCGGAGTGGACGCCGATGCCGCGGAGTCGCTGGAGGTGCTGGGTGAGACGTCGTACGACGATCTGCCGGCGGCTGCCCGTGAGCGACTCCAACTGACCCCGGGTCAGCGGAACCTTCTGGTCAGACTGATCCTCAGACCGGTCGACCGCACCCTCACCGATTCCGAGGCCAATGCCCTGCGGGACAAGGTCTACCAGGCACTGCACGAGGGGCCGGTACTCGAGCTGATCGGTTAGCGCTTCCGTAGCTCGCGAGCGGCGACGAGGAACGCCCACAGGGCGAGTGGGAGCTCCAGTAGGAGGGCCTCGGCCGCGGAGAGGCTGCGGTCGAAGCCTCCCGCTGTGCTGACGTCGAACCAGGCGTCGGCGATCAGTAGCGTCCCGGCGGCCATAGCGGTCAGGGCGGCGTAGCTGTTGCGAGTGTGCAGCAGGTACGCCGTCAGGCCGGCAGCGATCGCGGTCCCGCAGTCGAGGCCGATCCAGGTGAGCTTCCAGTGGTCGGCCTGGTAGGTGCTCGGCAGCGTGGCCGCGAGGATCAGGCACCAAGGGATCAGCACGGCCGCGACCCCGGCGGCGACAGCGGTGGCCAGGCGGCCGGGGGAGCGGAGTGGACGGATCCTCCCGTCCAGCCGCCCTTCGGCGATGTAGTCCTCCAGCGCGTCGGCCACGCGGTCGTCGATCGCGTCCCCGAGCCTGCCATCCACTGTGTCCGTAACCGTCGTCGTCATGTCTTCGAGCATTCCGGCGGCGGACTTCCGGCGCAGTCCGGTCAGCCCACGAACCTGGGTGGGGTTAACCCCCGGCGAGATCGGTGGCTGTCCTCATATGGGCTGCCGCGTCGGCGACGTAGGTTGTGTCGTGCGAGCAGCGCGCTGACACAGGGAGGTGATCGGGTGACGGAGATCGCGAGTCCGGTCCCCCGGGCGCCGTGGCGGCTGTGGCGGTCGCCGTACTTGTGGTTGGCAACGATCCACCTGCTCGGCGACGCGTTCGTCGTGCTCACGTCAGGTCTGCTGGTGCTGGGTGCGGTGACGGTTGCCGTCCTGGCGTGGCCGCTCGCGTACGTCGGCATCCCGCTGACTGTCGGCGCGAATCGACTCGTGTATGCGGCGGCCGGGTGGGAGCGGACGCGGGCGCGGATCACGCGGGGGCAAGAGGTTCCGCCGCTGGTGCCACCGGCGCCGACGGGGTCGCGGATCGCCGACGCCCGGGCAGCGCTGACCGACCAGGGTCTGTGGCGGCAGTTCCTGTATTATGTTCTGCTGTTGCCGATGGCAATGGTGTGGCTCGGGGCGATCTTCTTCGCCTGGTCGGTGCCGCCGGTGCTGATCGGGTTGCCGGCGTACTACTGGCAGTTCGCCGCGTCGCAGGCGCAGCTCGGGCCGTTCGTGATCGACACGATGACGAAGGCCTCGGTGGCCGCAGTGATCGGTGGAATCTTTCTGCTGGTGGTGTCGCCGGTGTTGATGCGCCAGGCGTCAGCGCTGGACGGACAGCTGGCGCGGACGTTGCTCGGCCGGTCCGAGACCGGTGCGCTGGCGGAGCGCGTGACGCAGCTCGTGACGAGCCGCCAGCAGGTCGTCGACTCGGTCGAGGCCGAGCGGCGGCGGATGGAACGCGACCTGCACGACGGAGCCCAGCAACGGCTGGTCTCGCTGGCGATGATCCTCGGCCGGGCGAAGAACCGGCTGGGCGAGAACGATCCCGCAGTGCGTTCGCTGATCGAGGAGGCGCATTCGGAGGCGATGCAGGCGATCACGGAGATCCGCGATCTGACGCGAGGACTGCATCCGCCGGTGCTGTCGGACCGCGGTCTCGACGCGGCGATCTCGGCGGTCGCCGCTCGGTCACCGGTCCCGGTGCGGGTGACGGTCGACGTGGATCCCAGGCCGTCGCTGACGATCGAGTCGATCGCGTACTTCGTCGTGACCGAAGGGCTGACCAACGTCGCCAAGCACGCCGCCGCGGCCCAGGCGTGGGTCACGATCACGCGGGTTGGCAGGTTCCTCAAGATCGAGGTGCGCGACGACGGGCAGGGTGGTGCGAATGCGGCCGCCGGCGGCGGGATCCGTGGATTGGCCGACCGGATCTCGGGTGTCGATGGACTCCTCACCCTCGTCAGTCCACGGGGTCTCGGGACCCTGCTGATCGCCGAGGTGCCCTGTGACTGAAGAGGCAGAAGGAATTCGGGTGGTGATCGCCGAGGATTCGGTGCTCTTGCGAGAGGGCATCGTGCGGTTGCTCTTGGAGCAGGACTGCACGGTGGTCGCCGCGGTCGGTGATGGAGACGCGCTCCTGAAAGCGGTCGACGAGCACCGGCCGGACGTGTGCGTGGTCGACGTGCGGATGCCACCGACCTTCACCGACGAGGGTTTGCGCGCCGCGCTCGTGATCCGCGAACAGTTCCCGGCGATCGGCGTACTGGTGCTCTCGCAGTACGTCGAGGAGCGATATGCCAGCGAGTTGATCGGGGGCAACCCCGGCGGGGTCGGGTATCTGCTCAAGGATCGGGTCGCGGACGTGGATCAGTTCGTCGACGGGTTGCGCCGGGTCGGCGATGGTGGGGCCGCGCTCGACCCGGAGGTGATCTCGCAGCTGCTGGTGCGGTCGCGCCGGGTGGATCCGCTCGCCGTGCTGAGTCCGCGGGAACAGGACGTTCTCCGGGTGATGGCGGAGGGCAAGTCGAACGCCGGGATCGCGCAGGCTCTCGTGGTCGGCGAAGGAGCGGTGGAGAAGCACATCAGCAACATCTTCCTGAAGCTCGGACTTGCGTCGACTGACGGGGAGCACCGCCGGGTGCTCGCCGTACTCAAGTTCCTGGAGTCGTGATGACGGTCGCGCAGCGGAGGATGCTGATCATCGGGCTGGTGCCGTTGCTGGTGCTTGTCGTCACCGCGGCGGCGGTGACCGTGTCGTTGATCCGGGGGAAGTTGCCGTACAGCTACTCGGCTTCGTTCGTCCCCGGGTCGCAGGGGGTGCAGGTTGTGTCGGATGTGCCGGCGCAACTGCTCGCCAGTGCGGATGCTGAGGTGCACGTGACCGTGGACGGGTCGTATGCGGTCGCGCGGCCCGCGATCGAGGTGACGACGATCGGTGGACTCCTGACCGTGCACACGAGTTGTCCCGATCCACACTGCGCGGTCGACCTCACGGTGGAGGTGCCGACGGCGGCCGCGGTCCAGGCGAAAGTGGAGGGGGCGTCGCTCGATGTGGCCGGGGTGTCTTCGCCGCTCACTGTGGATGTGAGCGACGGATCGGTCGACATGAATCGGTTGCGGACTTCCCGGGTCTCGGTGGACGTCCGGCGCGGTTCGATCAACCTGTTCTTCGACAGTCCGCCGGACCAGGTGACCGCGACGGCCAGCGATGGCTCCCTCACCGTTCAACTCCCACCGACAGCGACATATGCGATCGATGCCGTCGCGGCCCAAGGCTCCAACCAGGTCGGCTTCCCCAACGACCCGGGCTCCACCCACCACCTGTTCCTGCGGACGAGCTACGGCAGCATCACCGTGCAGTAGAGAGCTAGAGGGCGGCGCAGAACGTCTGGGCCTTGGCGGTGATGGTTTCCCAGTTCGCGGCGGCGACGTCGGCGGGGGAGACGACGTCGGTTCCGGCGGAAACCGCCAGGGCGCCGGCGGTGAGGTAGTCGCGCGCGTTACCCGCGTTGATACCGCCGGAGGGGACCAGGGGCACGCCGGGGAAGGGGCCGTTGAGGTCCTTGAAGTACTTCGGGCCCAGCTGGTGGGCGGGGAAGATCTTCACGGCGTCGGAGCCGAGCGCGAGCGCAGTCATCACCTCGGACGGCGTGAAGGCGCCGAGGATGACCGGGATGCCGGCGCTGCGGGCGGTCTCGGCGATGGCGGCCGCGTCCGGGCCCTGGCCGGGAGTGACGAGGAACTGCGCGCCGGCGTCGATCGCCTGCTTGGCCTGCGCCCCGGTCTGGACGGTGCCGGCGCCGACCACCGCGCCGGTCTCCGCGGCCGTGGAAGCGGCGCGCTCGAGGTGCCGGGGAAGGTCGGGCGTGGTGTAGGTGAGCTCCACGACATGGATGCCACCGGCAACCAACGCCGCGCACAGGTCCCGGGCGTCGGAGATCTCCGGCGCCCGGACAACGGTCAGCACCCGGTCGGCGCGGAGCAGGTCCAGGGTAGTCATGAGCTTTCCTCTCGGACGGTGGTACGACGGACTGCGCGGCCCGGGAGCGCGTCGGTGCGCCGGCCGTTGTCGATGACGGGGACGCCGTTCACGAAGACGTACGGAATCCCGGCGGCTTGCTGGCGGGGGGTCTCGAACGTGGCGGTGTCCTGGACGGTGTCCGGATCGAAGAGGACCAGATCGGCTCGGTAGCCGACGCGGACGAGTCCGCGGTCGGGGAGACGGAGACGACGAGCCGGACGGCCGGTCAGGTGGTGGATGCAGTCGGGGAGATCGAGCACGCCGAGCTCGCGGACGTAGCGGGCCAGGTAGCGCGGGAACGTCCCCCACGAGCGCGGATGTGGTTTGCCGCCGACGAGGATCGCGTCCGAGCCGCCGGTGTGGCTGGGATGCCGCATGATCGCCCGCACGTTCTCCTCGTGGCCGACGTGCTGCAGGATCGATGTGGCCAGGTCGTCGGCGATCAGCAGGTCGAAGAACACGTCCGCCGGCGGTCGGCCGGTCGAGGCGGCCATCGCAGCGATCGTGCTGCCGACGGCGTCGTTCAGAGCCGGATTGCGGACGCCGCCGATCTCGATGGTCTCCCACTCCACCAGGCAGCCGTGGCAGCCGTCCGAGCCGACCTGCTCGAGCTCGTAGGCGATCCGGTCCCGCGCGGCCGGGTCCCGGAGCCGGGCGAGCTGGGCGTCCGGACCGCCCTCCGCGGTCCAGCTCGGCAGGATCGCGGCCAGAGTGGTTGCCCCCGGCAAGTACGGATAGGTATCAGTAGTGACGTCGATGCCGGCCGCGAGGGCCTTGTCGATCATCGCGACCAGGTCGGCCCCGCGGCCGGCGTTCGGCGCGAAGTTCATCACCGCGTGCGTCAGGTGCAGCGCGCATCCGGAACGCCGGGCGACCTCGACCATTTCGCCGTACGCGTCGAGTGCGCCCTTGCCGTACGACCGTTGGTGTGGCCCGTAGTAGCCGCCGTACTGCGCGACGACCTCGCAGAGCTCGACCAGTTCGTCGGTGGTCGCGAACATGCCGGGCGTGTAGGTGAGGCCGCTGCTCATCCCGACCGCGCCCTGCTGCAGTCCTTCGGCCAGCAAGGCTTTCATCGCGTCCAGTTCGGCGCGGGTCGCCGGCCGGTTCGAGGTGCCGACGACCATCATCCGTAGCGTTCCCTGCGGGACCAGGTACGCCGCGTTGCAGGCGATGCCCTGGTCGAGCCGGTCGAGGTACCCGGCGACGGTCGACCAGCTGAAGTCGAAGTCGTCCGGCTCACCGTTCCAGCCGGCGATCTGGCGACGTACGGCGGACCGGGCCGGGTCGTCGATCGGCGCGAACGACAGGCCGTCCTGGCCGAGCACCTCCAAGGTGACGCCCTGGCTGACCTTCGCGGTGTGATCCGGATTCACCAGGATCTGCAGGTCGGAGTGCGCGTGCATGTCGATGAACCCGGGCGACAGCACCAGTCCCGCGGCGTCGATCGACCGGGCCGCCGGCGTCGGCAGGTCGTTGCCGATGGCCACGATCCGGCCGGCCTCGACCGCGACGTCGGCGCGGACGCCGGGAGCGCCGGAGCCGTCGATGACGGTGGCGCCCGTGATCAGCAGCTCGGCCATCTCAGAAGAACGTCCGGACCAGGTCGACCACGACCGGATCGGCCGCGTCCGGGTCGTCCACGACCGGGATCAGCCCCCACTTGTCGAACGCCGTACACGGATGGGACAGCCCGATCCGGAGCTCGTCGCCGATCACCACCGGGACGCCGTCGAAGTGCAGGAAGCCGTGCTGGTCGTTCAGGTTGGTGACGGTCATGCCGTCGGCCGCGAGGATCGGTTCACCGTCCGAGCGCGGCCGGATCAGCTGCAGCTCGGGCAGGTCCTGGTCGAACGGCAGATCGCGCCGGCCCGCGTCGAAGATAGCCAGCCCGGGCTCGGGTTGGGATGTGATCCGGACCCACCCGTGCATCGCGGCGACCAGCCGATCGCCGTCCGTCCGGGGCGACTCACCGAGCGGCGACATCCGGCGATACATGCCGTCGTCGTGCGCGATGTACGCGCCCGACCGGAGCACCACCCGCGCACCGTCCTTGGCCAGCGGAGCGAGCACCTGCGCCACGTCGTCGAAGTACTGACTGCCTCCAGCGCTCACCACCGGTACGACGTCCTCGTCGTACCAACGCCTCTGCTGCAAGCGGATGTGGATCCCGGCCAGCGTGCGGAGGTACGCGCGGACCTCCTCGAGATCCGCCTCCGCCACGCCGTGCCCGATCGCGCCCTCGTATCCGGCGACCCCGGCGAGCCGCAGTGATGGCGCGTCCGCGATCGCCTCGCCGACGGCCAGCGCGGTCTCGGCGTCCCGCGCGCCGGTCCGGCCGCCGAGACCACCGACCTCGACCAGTACGTCGAGCTTCCGCGCACCGGGACCGACGTGCGCCGAACGGGCCGCCTCCATGAGTTCGACGGTCCGGACCGAATCGGCCCAGACCAGGACCTCGAAGTCCGGGTCGGCCTCGAGTTCGTCGGCGATCCAGCGCAGTTGCAGCGGGGAGATCACCGCGTTCGCGATCAGCACCCGGCGGACGCCGTACGCGCGGGCGACGCCGAGCTGGAACACGTTGGCCAGGGTGATCGCCCAGGCGCCGGCGTCGAGCTGCATGGCCCAGAGCGCGGGTGCCATCGTCGTCTTGCCGTGGGGCGCGAGGTCGACGCCGTGATGGGCGCTCCAGCGGGCGAGCGTGTCCACGTTGTGCCGCAGACCGGGCGCGGACAGCGTCATCAGCGGGGTCGGCAGCTGGGAGAGGCGGGGCTTGTCGGCGAGCACCTCGGCGACGGTCCGGCCCCAGAACGCGGGTGGCAGGGCCTTGTCCTGCCAGCTCACCTGCTGGTCGGCGAGAGCGGCGACGGCGTCGGCATCGTAAGCAGGCATCTGTTCTCCTGAGGGATGGAGTTGCAGCATGTGCAACGTGCGTTGCGCATACTGACCTCACGGTTGTAGCATCGCGCCCAAAGTTGCGTCAATGACGGGTGTTTCACACCTATCCCATCACCTCACCCCTGTGGAGTGCCGATGCGCGAACCGCTCCCTGAGACGCCCGCCGCGGTCTGCGTCGGCGAGGCGATGATCATGCTGGCCGGGGAGACCGGGGTGCCGCTGGCGGATGTGGAGTCGTTCCGGCGGTCGGTCGGTGGCGCCGAGTGCAACGTGGCCGGCGGACTGGCCGCCCTGGGGATCGCGACCGGCTGGGTCTCGCGGCTCGGCGACGACGGCTTCGGCGCGCACGTACTGCGTGATCTGCAGCGGCGAGGTGTCGAGGTCGGTGGGGTCGAGCTGGACCCGGACCGGCCGACGGCGCTCTACGCGAAGGAGTCCCGGGACGGGCGCACCCGGATGCACTACTACCGCACTGGTTCGGCAGCTGCCGCGATGGACCCGGCGTTCCTGGAGCGGCCCGCGGTGCAGAAGCGGCTGGCGAACGCCGAGCTCGTGCACACCACCGGTATCACTGTGGCCATCTCCGACAGTGCGGCGCAGATGGTCGAGCAGTTGGGTGCGCAGCCGCGCAACTACCTGCTGAGCGTCGACCTCAACTGGCGGCCCGTGTTGTGGCGGGACAAGGACCCGGAGTCGCTCTGGCGGGTGCTCCGCGCGGCTGACGTCGTACTGATCGGTGCGGACGAGGCTCTGGTGTTCGCGGGCACCAATGACCCCGCTGAGCTGCACGAACGCCTCGGAAGGCGGTGCACGCTGGTGGTGAAGAACGATGCGCACACTGCGCTCGTGCTGGAGCCGGACGGGCATCGCACCGAGGTTCCCGCGCTGACGGTCGATGTGGTCGAGCCGGTGGGGGCGGGTGACGCGTTCGCGGCCGGTTTCCTGGCGGGGACGTTGCAAGGCCTGCCGATGAAGCAGCGGCTGCGGCTCGGGCATCTGAATGCTGCGGCGGTGCTGGTCGTGCCGGAGGACCACGCCGCGCCGCTGGAGCTCGCGGCTCGCGAGCGGTTGTTGACCTGTTCCGACGAGGAGTGGGCGGCGACGAAGATCGGCGTGGCATGAGTCAGAGCCTCGGGAGAGCCCTCCAGATCCTCGCCAACCTGGGCGAGGGGGAGCGGTCGCTCGACCAGTTGGCGACGGAGCTCGGCGTACACAAGACGACGGTGCTGCGGCTGCTGCGGACCATGGAGGCAGAGCGGTTCGTACGGCGTGACGCGGCGCACCGGTATCGGTTGGGGTCGCGACTGTTCGCCCTGGCGGACGTTGCCCGCGAGCAACACGTCGTACGGGAGGTCGCGGCACCGCATCTGCGCGAGCTGAACCAGAAGACCGGGCAGACCGTGCATCTGGCCGCGTGGGACGACAGTGAGGTCGTCTACATCGACAAGCTCGACAGTGTGCGGTCAGTGCGGATGTACTCCCAGGTCGGCGTACCGGCGGCACTGCACTGCACCGCGGTCGGGAAGGTGCTGCTGGCCGCACAGCCCGAGCGGCAGCGGGAGGCATTGCTGGCGTCGATCGACTACCACGCCTACACGCCGCACACGATCACCGATCCGGACACGCTGCGGGACGAGCTGGACCGGGTCCGGGCGCGTGGCTGGGCGCAGGACCGGGCCGAGCACGAGTCGTTCATGAACTGCATCGGTGCGCCGGTGAAGGACCATGACGGGCGGATCGTCGGGGCCGTGTCCCTGTCGGTTCCCGACGTACTGCTGAACTATGACCAGGTGCTCGAGCTCCTGCCCGACCTGCTCGCCACCGCCACAGCCATCAGTGCCGACTACAACTGAGAGGTGTCAGACCCGATGTCCGACAAGACCGTCATCTCCACCACCGACGCACCCGCTCCGATGCCGGTGTTCTCGCAGGGAGTGCGCAAGGGCAACATCCTGCAGGTGTCCGGCCAGGGGTCCGTCGACCCGAGCGGTGAGTTCGTCTTCACCGGCGACGTGAAGGGCCAGACCACCCGCGTCCTGCAGAACATCGAGGCGATCCTGAAGGCCGGCGGTGCGAGCATCGACGACGTGCTGATGCTGCGCGTCTACCTCACCACCCGCGACAACTTCACCGCCATGAACGAGGCGTACACCGAGTTCATGGCCAGCCGCACCCCGAGCGGCGTCCTCCCCTCCCGCACGACCGTCTTCACCGGCCTCCCCCTCCCCGACATGCTGGTAGAAATCGACGCCCTCGCCGTCCTGAGCTGAGTCCGCCAGGCGGCAGGTGCCACCTAGTAGCACCAGGTGCTACTAGGTGGCTACCCTGGGTGCTTGAGCGGACTTCCGGAGATCACCCAACGCGATCTGCGCACGCGGTCCAGGGAGATCATGGACGCCGTCCAGACCGGCCAGGTCTTCATCGTCACGCGGGACGGACATCCCATCGGCGAACTGGTTCCGCTGCGCCGCCGG
This sequence comes from Kribbella sp. CWNU-51, assembly GCF_054073265.1. Classification (NCBI taxonomy): domain Bacteria; kingdom Bacillati; phylum Actinomycetota; class Actinomycetes; order Propionibacteriales; family Kribbellaceae; genus Kribbella; species Kribbella sp. CWNU-51. The sequence continues at coordinate 110,786 of NZ_JBSXMZ010000025.1, read as the reverse complement.
CGGCGGTTCGTCCCGCGGGCCGAGTTCGCCGCGATGTCCCGGACCGGGCCGGACGTCTCGCTGGACGACTTCCGGGCCGATCAGGATGCCCTCGTCGATCAGGAGCCGCACGACCCGTGTGCCCCATGAACACGAGCAGGGTCTGCTCGACACCGACATCATGATCTTGCGCCGGTGGATCGATCCGGGCGAGTTGCCGGCCGAGATGGCCATCACCTCGATCACCCTGGCCGAGCTCTCCGCCGGCCCGCATCAGGTGCGCCGTAACAGCGGGTACGACGAACACGTGGAGCGGGCACGCCGGATGGACATTCTCCAGTGGGCCGAGAACGAGTTCGACCCGATCCCTTTCGATGCCGATGCTGCCAGGATCTACGGACGGATCTGCGCGGCCGTCGTCGCCGCGGGCCGGACGCCGCAGCGTCGCGTCGCCGACCTGATGATCGCCAGCATCGCGGTCGCCGAGGAACTTCCGCTGTTCACCACCAACCCGGACGACTTCAAGGGTCTCGGGGATCTCCTCACCGTGGTTCCAGTTACCCGCCCGCCCAACCAGTAGCCGGTCTGGCTCGGGGATCGGCAGCGAGAGGGTAGTCGCCTGCCGGACCCCTGGTCCGGGTGGTGGAATGCGCCTTCCAGGCATCCCGTATGGCGGGATATTCTGCCGGGATGCAGGATATGGCGGAGCGCCGTGGGGCGGTGCAGTCGATCGATCGAGCCGTTGCGATCCTGCGGTGCTTCGACGCGCGGACGCCTGAGCTGGGGATCAGTGACTTGGCTCGGGCTACCGGTCTGTCGACCAGCACGGTGCATCGGCTGTTGTTGGCGATGCAGGAGAACGGACTGGTGCGGCAGACCGCCCACCGGAGGTATGCGATCGGTCCGCTGGTGGCTCAGTTGGCTCACAGCGGTGGGATCCCGGCGTCCTTGCGTGACGCGGCGATGCCGGTGCTGCGGATGCTCCGTGACGACACCGGGGAGACCGCGGCTGTGCACGAGTTGCTGCCGTCCGGCCAGCGCGTTGTGCTCGACCAAGTCGAGAGCCATCACCAGTTGCGCCGTACTTACACCGAGTTCGGCCTGCCGGTCGCGTTGCCGCAAGGTGCGCCCGGGAAGGCATTGCTGGCCTTCCTGCCGTGGGAACGGCAGCAGGAGGTTCTCGCCGGTCACCTTGAGCAGGTGCTCCCGCAGACCATCACCGATCCGGTCGTGCTGGCCGCCCAGTTCGCCGAGATCCGTGCGCGCGGGTTCGCGCTGTCGATGGCGGAGCGCACGCCGGGGATCCGCAGTGTCGCGGCGCCGGTCTTCGACCACTCCGGTCAGGTGGCCGGCTGCCTGAGTGTCTCCGGCCCCGAGATGCGGATGCCGGTCGAGCGGATGGAGGAGTTCGGGATGAGGATCGTCGCGGCCGCCTGGTCGGTGTCCGAGCTGCTCGGCGCCACCCCAGCCGCCCGGGATCGCAGTACGGCGCTGGCCGGCAGCCGGTGATGTCCCAGGCCAAAGACCTGCTCAAGATCGCGCCCGCGGTCTATCTGCCCGCGTTGCTCTACGGCATCGGGCAGGGCGCGATCGCACCGATCGTAGCGTTGTCGGCAACCCACCTGGGCGCCTCGGTGGCCGTTGCCGGGCTGGTCGTCGCGGCCGCCGGGCTCGGGCAGGTGATCGGCGACATCCCGGCCGGTGCCCTGACCAACCGGATCGGTGAGCGACGCGCGATGCTGGGGGCGACTGTCCTCGTCTCGTTGGCCCTGCTGGCCTGTCTGCTGGTGCCGACGGTCTGGGGCCTGGCCATCGCAATCGGCTGCACCGGTCTGGCTGGTGCGGTCTGGGGTTTGGCCCGCCAGGCCTACCTGAGTGAAGCCGTCCCGATCGAGCTACGGGCCCGCGCCCTGTCGACCCTCGGCGGCGTGCAGCGCATCGGCTCCTTCATCGGCCCGTTCCTCGGTGCCGCCGCGATGAAGTTCCTCGGCACCGACGGCGCCTACTGGGTGCACTTCGTGTGCGCGGTGCTGGCCTGCGCGGTCCTGGTCAGCCTCCCCGACGTCGAGTCGGTACGGCGTACGCGCGGAAGCCGACCGGTCGCCGCACAGTCGACCTGGGCCGTGATCCGGGACCACCTCCCGGTGTTGCGGACCCTTGGCGTCGGAGCGTTGCTGGTCGGCGCGGTCCGCGCGTCGCGGCAGGTGGTGATCCCGCTGTGGGCGCTGCACATCGGTCTGGATGCGCAGACCACCAGCATCATCTTCGGGCTGTCCGGTGCGGTCGACATGCTCCTGTTCTATCCGGCGGGTTCGGTGATGGACCGCCTCGGCCGCAAGTGGGTCGCCGTACCGTCGATGCTCGTCCTCGGGTTCGCACACCTGTTGCTGCCACTCACGCACTCCACCGCGACGTTGACCACGGTCGCGTTGCTGATGGGCGTCGGCAACGGGTTGGGGGCGGGCGTGATCATGACGCTCGGCGCCGACGCGTCTCCATCCGTCGGCAGAGCCCAGTTCCTGGGGGCCTTCCGGCTGTTCGCCGACACCGGCAATGGCGTCGGCCCACTCCTGCTGGCCGGTGCCACAGCACTGCTCGGACTCGGCCCGGCGATCGTCATCATGGGCGGCACCGGCTGGGCCGCGGCCGCCGCGATGCACCGCTGGATTCCACCGCATCCCACGGCCGACGTGACGAGCTGAGCGCGATACTGCCGGCAGCGCGAATACTTTCCTGTGTAGTGACTGGCCTCACCGCGTGGCGCGGGGACAGGAGCCGGGGACGGGTTCATCGAGGTGAGGGCTGACTCCCGGCTGGCCGGGGCTGCCGGCGATCGGAGGCTGGACACTGCGACTGCCTGGAAGACTGTATCGTGCATGCTGGCGCGATTATTGCCATGGGCAAGTAATTCATCGGATCGCCGGCCTGCAACGACTTCCCACTCCAACGCCGAAGGCCTGGCGGTTTGAGTTGATCGAACACATGTTCTAATATGACTGCATGCGAGAGATTGCGATCAGCCGCCAAGACGCCGACCGTTCGGTCGCCGACGAGACGGCCGTGCTCGGCACTCACTCGCCGTCCCGTCCTCTCCCGGTTCCCGGCATTCCGTCCGGCGCACATTGCGGCGCACAGTCCTGGGACGGCGCCGACCCTGCCTATGGTTCGTTGCGGACGGTGGCACGATGTGGATGTTCGGGCTTCGTGTCCGGGGACATGGACCGGCCGGATGGCGCCGCGGCGCTGGAAGGCTTCGACATCCCCGAGGACCCCGACGCCCCGGACGGTCCGCGTTTCGTCGGTCAGCAAGACGAGTTGGACGCCGAACTCGACCTGCTCCTGGGCCGTAACAGATCTTCCAGGGTGGACGCGCTGGAATGGGAGTTGTGGGACGGCGTAGACCAAGACGAGGCGGAGCGCGAGATGCTGCGCCGCGAGGCGCCGGCCTGGGTGTTGTTGCCGCCCGGCGGCAACCTCGCGACCGCGCTGGAATCGACGCGACCACAGGCGATGTCACCGATGGCGCTGATCGAGTTGATGAAGGCCGCGGACCGCCTGTCCAGCTGGGCGGAATCAATCAAGGCCGCCGCGATGGCATCGTTCCACCGGCAGCGCCAAGCCGAGCACCGCGAGTCGCCCCGCCCGACCCAACTCGATGCGACGGGCCGCCCGATCGACCCGGAACGTTCCTGGTACGGCGAGATCGCGTTGGCGCTCGGCCTGTCGCCCAACACCGTCGGTCGCCGGGTCGACACCGCCCTGCGGCTCACCTCGACCCTGTCGGCAACGCACGGGGCCCTGAAATGCGGGGCACTCACCTGGGGCAAGGCCCTGGCCATCTCCGAAGCCACCAGCAAACTGCCCGACCGCGAGGCGCAGGCGGTCGAGGCGCACGTCCTGAAACGCGCCGCCGCACAGACCCACAAGAACCTGCAGGAATCGCTGCGCCGCCAAGTAGCCAAACACACCACTCGTGAAGCCGCCGACAGCCACCGCGCCGCCGTCACCGAACGCACCTGCAAGATCGTCCCGCTGGCCGACGGCATGGCCGGCCTATGGATCGTCCACACGTCCGACAAGATCCAGCAGATCTGGGTCGCCATCCAAGCCATGGCCACCCTCGCCAAACGCGACACCCCCACCACCACCGACCCTGCCCCCGGGTCCAGCACCACCACCTCGGCCAACACCGTGGCACCGGACACGATGGCGTCCACGGATGCCAGAGCGGGCCGTGCGACCGACGACAGCAGCGCCACGGTCACCACCACCGCCGGCTCGGCTGATGGGGTGCTGAAGGATGCCCGGACCGCCGCGCAGCGCCGCGCCGACGTGGCCGCGGACCTGTTCGAGCACATCCTCCACAACGGCCTGGACTGGCTCGGCCGCCGCCTACCCGACCAGCACCGCCGCCGCCCCCACATCGAGGTCGTCGTCGCGGCCTCCACCCTGCTCGGCCTCGACGACGACCCCGCCGAACTCACCGGCTACGGCCCGATCACCGCCGACATGGCCCGCCGCATCGCCGCCGACGGCACCTGGCGGCGACTCCTCACCGACCCCGTCAACGGCGCCGTCGTCGAAGCCTCCACCACCCGCCACGATCCCAGCACCCTCGTCACCGAAACCCTGCTCGCCCGCCACCCCGTCTGCGCCTGGCCCGGCTGCAACCGCACCTCCCGCGACTGCGACCGCGACCACCTCACCCCGTTCGCCCGCAACCGCACCACCAGCCTCACCGGCCTAGCGCCGTACTGCGAGTACCACCACGTCATCAAAGACACCCCCGCCTGGGGCTGGACCACCACCAGCCACCCCGACGGCACGATCACCCTCACCACCCCCACCGGCCACCGCTACACCACCGTGCCACCCGTCCGCGGCCCCATCACCGACCCAGTCCACGCCCGTCCCGCGACCCGAAGGGCCGTCGAAGGACCGAGCGCAGGACCCGGCGTCGGGCAATCCATCGATGGGGCCCCGAGCGAATCACCCGGAGGCAGCCAACCAGCGTCAGACGGCCGACCGCCGTTCTAGTTGCGGCAGAGGGCTGGAGCGCAAGGTTCCAAGGACTGTCGTTCATCGACCACTGCATCCCGGAACTCGATCGGCGACGTTGTCAGCTTCGACCGCGTCCCTCATCCGAATTCCTCGGCGAGGTTCTCCGACAGCAGCGCGATCTCGAAGGCTGCTCGAAGGGCGAGGCTAACCGGGTCAGGTAATCGAACGGCGCGGGTCCGGAAATCCGAGGCTGGTGTAGCCGGGAGCCCGTTTGGCGAGAGCCGACGCCAGTACCCTCGTGGGAGTGTCGACATAGTCGTGGATCTCAGCGGTCGTCTTGCCCGGTGAGGACCGGAGGATCCGGCCCGCGTACTGCACCAACCTCCCCTTGAACGCGATCGGTGCTGCGAGAAACAACGTGTCCAGAACTGGGCAGTCGAAGCCTTCTCCGACGTATGGCCCGGTAGCTATGACGAGCAGTGGGTTCTCATCCCGCGGCTTCAGTCGTTCGAGTGCTGCTGTTCGAGCTTTCGCGCCCATGCCGCCCCGCAGGACGACCGGATCGTGGCCCGCTTGGCGGAGCGCTGTCGCAAAGACCTCTACGTGCTCGGTCCATTGGGTCAGGACCAGGCAGTGGCGGCGCCGGGCCAGCGCACCGAGAACGTCCTCCACCACCTGTGTCGTGCGCTTCTCGTCCGCGACAAGTTGGCGGTAGACAGCCGCGATCCCACCGGGCTCGGACGGATTGGCCTTCCCTGTGTAGCAGAACTCGGTTTTGTGTACATGCAGGACCGGCCGAGGGCTCGGCAGGCTGTCTCTCGTGTGTTCGAGATCCAGTGCGTCGCTATGGCCTGACTGCTCGCCAGTTCCACTGGCGGCACCGGCAATCGTGTGGCGGATCGGACCTGTTTGCTGGCCGATGAGGTCGTCGAGCTGATCACGTCGATAAGGCGTGGCGGTAAGACCGATCCACTGGCGTGCCGCGACCTGCTTGACCGCGTGCTCGAAGGCGGCTGCCGGGAGGTGATGGCATTCGTCCACCACCACGAGACCGTAGGCGTTCGTGAACGTGGCGACATCGTTGCGGCGAGCAAGGGTCTGGAGCATCACCACGTCTACCGTGCCGCGCGTTTTCGACCGACCACCTCCCAGTTGACCGGCCTTGATCCCCAGCAGTTCGCCGATGCGGCTGCGCCACTGGTCGGCAAGTGCCTTTCGATCGACCAGTACCAGGGTGGACACCTGGTGTTTGGCGATCAGCGCACACGCGATCACGGTCTTTCCGGCTCCTGGCGGCGCGACCAGCACACCCAGTTCGTGCCCCGCCATCGTGTCGACGGCTGCCTGCTGAACCCGGCTCAGCGCTCCCGCAAACTCGAACTGTTGAGGGCTACCCGAGGACCGCTCGTCGATCCTGTCGACCTGGCTCCCAGCCTGTTCCAATAGTTCGATCGCCTTCGCGGCCAGACCACGGGGCAGCACCAGGTCACCCTCGACGGTCTCGTCGAAGCTGCGAAGGAATCGGGGCACATCCCAGGTTGACAGGCGCAGTCTCTGCCGCTCGTAGAACAGCGGATTCGGCATCGACGCCGCATGCTTGAGGGTGGCGAGAAGAGCCGGCGGCAGATGCCCGCTCGCTATCCGGATCCCGGCACCGAGGTGGACCTGCACACGAGGCGGCGCCGCAGGGCGGGTGCGAGTCGATGTCGGCATGCCGATCCGGTCGACGCTGGATCCCACCTTGACTGTCCCCAGCCGGCGTGCCGCCGACGAGACTTCCCGCGGACCCATCCGCGGCACCGACGAGAGATACGTCCACTGGTCGTCGTACGGCTCGAGACTCGCCAGATCGAGAAAGACGGTTGTCCCATCGCGGCGGTATTGCCCGCTGAGGGGTGCGGCGATCAGGTTGCCGACGCCACCGTCAGGGACGACGTCCTGCGAGGGAAACAGCCGGTCGTAGCTCGACAGATCCATCCGTCCCCGGAGGGCCATGGCCTCCCGAATGAGACCGAACCCCAACCGGCGGGCAGTTTCGGCGGGTACAGGCGCAGCGAAGAAGATCCATACATGGGCGCCGACGCCGGACCTGGAGACCTCAAGGGCGGCCGGAACTCCCGACGAGCGTGCTGCCTTCACATAAGCCAATGCATCCAGCATCGCGGCCTGGCCATCGAAATCGGCCGCCAGCCAGCAGCACGAGTCGCCGTCAAGCAACGGGTAAAGGCCGATGTGCTTCTGCCCAGACAGATGCGCTGTAGTCACTGCGGCCGACAGCGGCAGATAGTGTCGGTCTCTGTGCTGGATGCCCTTGTTCCATCCGCCGCGAACTGCGGGCAGCCAACCCGATCTGCCAGTGCGCTGACTCTGCCACCGCTCCGCATAGATGTCTGTACGTGCCGCGAACAGGGCACGGAAGAACGCGACCTTGGCTTCGGCGGACGACCTCGAATCGACCGGTCCCGGGCGGCCCTCGAAGATGCCGGTCTGAGCGGGGCCGGGCGGCGCCAATTCGGCAGGACTGAGCTTCAAGAGCCGCAGGAGGCGAGTGTTCTCGCTCCGCAACCCGGCGATCAGTGCTCGCAGTTCGCTGAGCTCCTGAGCAACTGACGTTGTCGACCCTTCTTCGTGGCTGGGTGTATCCCTCACCCGACTCAGCGTACGGCCGACGCGGGAGCTTGCCCGAGCGGTCGAACCGGAGACACTCGGACGCCGGCTCCTGCCCCATCCGAGGGTGCGCTGCCGAACTGACGCTGAGGAGGTCGGCCGATTTGGCCATACTCAACTCTGATGTAAGAATGGCTGTTGCCAAAGACCGCTGGTTGTCGCTTTCGAGTGACTGAAGGTCCCACAGATGAGTGGGCGGCCCGCGTAGGTGACTTGGATAGTGTGACAGCAGTTGATGTTCACGCCCTTGCGCCTGCGCAGGGGCGTTTTCTTATGGAACGGACCGGCCCGGGGTCGAGGCATGAAGCCGAAAGAAGGAGACCCCCATGGCGAGGCCGGACAAGGCAGCCGCTGTCGCAGAGCTGACGGACGAGTTCCGCAGCTCGAACGGCGCCGTGCTGACCGAGTACCGCGGACTCACCGTGGCGCAGCTGCGGCAACTGCGTACTGCGCTCGGTGACGACGTGAACTACGCCGTGGTGAAGAACACGCTGACCAAGATCGCGGCCAAGGACGCGGGTGTCGAGTCGTTCGACTCGCTGCTCGAGGGTCCGTCGGCCATCGCCTTCATCAAGGGCGACCCGGTGGTCGCGGCCAAGAGCCTGCGTGACTTCGCCAAGGCGAACCCCCTGCTCGTCATCAAGGCCGGAGTGCTGGAAGGCAAGGCACTCGGCACCGACGAGATCAACAAACTCGCTGACCTGGAGTCGCGTGAGGTTCTCCTCGCGAAGCTCGCAGGTGCGATGAAGGCGGCTCCGCAGCAAGCGGTGTCGCTGTTCGCTGCTCCGCTGTCGCAGGCCGCGCGCCTGTTCGCGGCGCTGCAGGACAAGCTGCCGGCCGCGGACGCCACAGCCGTGGCGGACGAGGCGCCGGCCGTGCAGGACACGGTCGAGGCACCTGCCGAGGCGAGCACCGAGGAGACCGCCCCGGCCGAGAGCTGAGGCAGACCTCATCCGCAACAACCCCATCAGTGATCACCAAGCATCACCCTTTAAGGAAGGACCGCCACCATGGCGAAGCTCAGCACCGAAGAGCTCCTCGGCCAGTTCAAGGAACTGACCCTGCTGGAGCTGTCGGAGTTCGTTAAGGCGTTCGAGGAGGAGTTCGGCGTTACCGCCGCCGCCCCGGTCGCCGTGGCCGCCGCCCCGGGCGCCCCGGCCGCCGCTGCCGAAGAGGCCGCGGAGCAGGACGAGTTCGATGTCGTCCTCGAGGCCGCCGGCGAGAAGAAGATCCAGGTCATCAAGGAGGTGCGCGGTCTCACCAGCCTTGGTCTGAAGGAGGCCAAGGACCTGGTCGAGTCGGCCCCGAAGGCGATTCTGGAGAAGGTCGACAAGGCTGCCGCGGAGAAGGCCAAGGAGGCCCTCGAGGGCGCCGGCGCCACCGTCACCCTGAAGTGACCACGCGGTGCGTCCCTCGCTGAGGGACGTAACGAATGTGTAGAGAAGGGCGGTCCCCTGAGGGGGGCCGCCCTTCTGGCATGGTGGCTCGCTAGGATCACCCGCAGCCGCGTGTCACGTGCCGAAAGCACAGCGTGACGGAGGTGACCGGAGCGTGACGCACCGGTCAATCGCTTGACACGCGGGGTTTACGCAGAACCGTACTCGTGCGTAACCTAGGCGACCGTGCCTCGTTGGACCGGGCAGAAACTCGTCGGTTCGGGGCCAGACAGACATTCCCGTGAGGAGGACCGGTGGGCGTAGAAGTCCGCGTCGAGGGTCTCACTAAGTCCTTCGGAAGCCAGCTGATCTGGGGCGACGTGTCCCTGACTCTGCCGGCCGGTGAGATCTGCGTGATGCTCGGCCCGTCCGGCACCGGCAAGTCCGTCTTCCTCAAGACGCTGATCGGTCTGCTCAAGCCCGACAAGGGCCACGTGTTCATCGAGGGCACCGACATCGCCACCTGCTCCGAGCGCGAGCTCTACGAGATCCGGCGGCTGTTCGGCGTGTTGTTCCAGGACGGCGCGATGTTCGGCTCGATGAACCTGTACGACAACGTCGCCTTCCCGCTCCGCGAGCACACCAAGAAGTCCGAGTCCGAGATCCGCTCCATCGTGATGGAGAAGATGGAGATGGTCGGCCTGGTCGGCGCGGAGCGGAAGCTGCCGGGCGAGATCTCCGGCGGGATGCGCAAGCGGGCCGGGCTGGCCCGGGCGCTGGTGCTCGACCCCGAGATCCTGCTCGTCGACGAACCCGACTCCGGTCTGGACCCCGTGCGTACGTCGTTCCTGAACCAGGTGATGATCGACCTCAACGAGGCCTTCGGACCGACGTTCCTGATCGTCACCCACGACGTGAACACCGCGCGGACGGTGCCGGACAACATCGGCATGCTGTACCACAAGCACCTGGCGATGTTCGGCCCGCGCGAGATGCTGCTGTCCAGCGAGGAGCCGGCGGTCCGGCAATTCCTGAACGCGCAGATGATCGGCCCGATCGGTATGTCGGAGGAGAAGGACGCCGACGAGCTCGCCGCCGAGGCCGGCCAGGAGCTGCCCCCGCTGCCGCCGATCCCGATCCAGCAGCTGCCCAGCAGCGGCATGCTGCGGCCGACGCAGCGCCCGCCCGGCGAATGGTGCCGGGAGAACGGCGTCACCCCCCCGCCGGGCTCCTTCGCCACTGCGACGGTGGGAGCCACGTGACTGTTTCCGCGACCGCCCCGCTGAAGCATGCCGGCAACCTGTTCTCCTTCGCTCTCGACACTGCCCGGGCCTCGGTCCGGCGCCCGTTCCAGTTGCGGGAGTTTCTGCAGCAGGCCTGGTTCGTTGCCAGCGTGACCATCATCCCGACCGCGCTGGTCGCGATCCCGTTCGGCGCGGTGATCGCGCTGCAGGTCGGCGGCCTGATCAAACAGTTCGGCGCGCAGGCGTTCACCGGCTCGGCCGCCGTTCTGGCCGTGGTCCGGGAGGCGTCGCCGATCGCCACCGCGCTGCTGATCGCCGGCGCCGGCGGCTCCGCGATCTGCGCCGACCTGGGTTCGCGCAAGATCCGCGAGGAGCTCGACGCGATGATGGTGCTCGGCATCGACCCGATCCAGCGGCTGGTCGTGCCGCGGGTGCTGGCCACGATGCTGGTCGCCTTCTTCCTGAACGGCTTCGTCAGTGTGGTCGGCGTGATGGGCGGCTACGTCTTCAACGTCGTCCTGCAGGACGGCACACCGGGCAGCTATATCGCCTCGTTCACCGCGCTCGCCCACCTGCCGGACCTGTGGCAGGGCCAGGCGAAGGCACTGGTGTTCGGCTTCATCGCGGCGGTGGTCGCGTCGTACAAGGGTGTCAACGCGGGCGGCGGACCGAAGGGGGTCGGCGACGCGGTGAACCAGTCGGTCGTGATCACCTTCATGCTGCTGTTCGTCGCGAACTTCTCGATGACGGCGATCTACTTCCAGCTCGTCCCGCCGAAGGGGGCCTGACGTGTCGGCCCTGATGGACACCCTGGTCAAGAAACCGCTGAACTCCCTCGACCGGCTCGGTGAGCAGCTCGCCTTCTACATCAAGGCGCTGGCCTGGTCCGGCAAGTCGATCACCCGGTACCGCAAGGAGATCCTCCGGCTGCTGGCCGAGGTGACGCTGGGCACCGGCGCGCTCGCGGTGATCGGCGGCACCGTCGGCGTGATCACGTTCCTGGCCTTCTTCACCGGCACCGAGGTCGGCCTGCAGGGCTACTCGGCGCTGAACCAGATCGGCACCTCGGCGTTCGCCGGGTTCGTGAGCGCGTACATCAACACTCGCGAGATCGGCCCGCTGATCGCCGGCATCGCGCTGGCCGCGACCGTCGGCTGCGGTTTCACCGCGCAGCTCGGCGCGATGCGGATCAGCGAGGAGATCGACGCCCTCGAGGTGATGGCGATCCCGTCGCTGCCGTTCCTGGTCACCACCCGGATCATCGCCGGGCTGGTCGCGGTCATCCCGCTGTACGTCGTCGGCCTGCTGGCGTCGTACTTCGCGACGAGACTCACCGTGACCACGTTCTACGGGCAGAGCACGGGCACGTACGACCATTACTTCCATCTGTTCCTGCCACCCGGCGACGTGCTCTGGTCGTTCGGGAAGGTGCTCGTCTTCTCCGTCCTGGTGATCCTGGTGCACTGCTACCACGGCTACCACGCGACCGGCGGTCCGGCCGGAGTCGGCGTCGCGGTCGGTCGCGCCGTACGGACGTCCATCGTCGTGATCAACGTCGTCGACCTGCTGCTCTCGATGGCGATCTGGGGTACGACGACCACCGTCAGGCTGGCCGGGTGACGCGATGAGGAAACTGATCTCGCACAAGATCCTGGGTGTCGCCTTCATCGGCGTGCTGTGCTTCCTGCTCTGGCTGACGTACGCCTTCTACGCCAAGGTCTTCACCGAGACCGTGAACGTCGAGCTCAAGACCAGCCACATCGGCCTGCAGCTGAACGAGCACGCCGACGTGAAGCTGCGCGGCATCATCGTCGGCGAGGTCACCGGGGTCTCCACCGACGGCGACGAGGCGACCGTCAACCTGGCGCTCAAACCCGACCAGGTGGCCGAGATCTCCAGCGCGGTCAGCGCCCGGATCCTGCCGAAGACCCTGTTCGGCGAGAAGTACGTCGCGCTGGTGCCGCCGACCGGCGCGGAGGGACGGCACATCAAGGCCGGCGACGTCATCGCGCGGGACAAGACCGCGGTCGGCATCGAGATCGAGAAGGTGCTGAACGACGCGCTTCCGCTGCTGCAGGCGGTCGACCCGGCCGACCTGAACGCCACCCTGAACACGCTGGCCACCGCACTGGAGGGCCGCGGCGCCGAGATCGCCGGCACGCTGACCCAGCTCGACGGCTATCTGAAGAAGCTGAACCCGAGCGTCCCGAAGCTGATGGACGCGCTGACCAAGCTCACCCAGGTGGCCCAGCTGTACGGCGACGCGACGCCGGATCTCGTCCGTGCGCTCCGCAACCTGACCATCACCGGCAACACGGTGGTGGAGAAGCAGGTGCAGCTGCAGACGTTCTTCGTCGACGTGCAGAAGCTGTCCACGAGCGGGAACACCTTCCTGAAGGAGAACGAGGACCGGGTGATCCGGCTCGGCGAGGTCAGCCGGCCGGTGCTGGATCTGCTGGAGCGGTACTCGCCCGAGATGCCGTGCTTCCTCAAGGTGATGACGGATACCGCGCCGATCCTCAACGACACGTTCCGGGACGGCCGGCTGAACATCAACCTCGAGCTGATCACCAACCAGCCGACGCCGTACGAACCGAACGAGTTGCCGGCCTACAAGGACCACCGCGGGCCGACCTGTGTCGGGAAGAACTACAGCCATCCGGGGTCGAAGCCCGGTCCGTACACGCAGGAGAACCCGGCGCCGTACGTCACCGGTGACGACGGCGTGACCGGTGACCACAACAAGAGCCAGCGCTTCCCGCTGAACCTGCAGCTGAACCGCGCGATGCCCGGCTTCGACCTGGACACCCAGGGCGTCGGTACGCCGGCCGAGCAGAAGGTCGTCGACTCGGTCGTCGCACCGGAGATGGGTATCCCCGCGGCCGACGTTCCCGATCTGACCACTCTGCTGGTCGGCCCCCTCCTCCGGGGAGGCCAGGTGAATCTCAAATGAAGCTCCTCGACAAGAAGACCTCGCTCGACACTGTGCGGCTGGCGATCTTCGTGGTCGTCACCACGGTCGCGACCGCGCTGCTGGCGGTGACGATCGGCAACATCACCTTCAACGCGACCACGAAGTACCGGGCCGTGTTCACCGACGCGGTCGGGCTGAACAAGGGCGACGACATCCGGATCGCCGGCGTGAAGGTCGGCCAGGTCGACAAGATCGCGCTCTACCACGACACCTTGGCGATGGTGACGTTCAGCGTCGACTCCGACCAGATCCTCGACGCGTCGACGCACGCGACGTTGCGGTACCGGAACCTGGTCGGCAACCGCTACATCGCGCTCACCGACGGCGTGGGCGGCGGCGAGCGGCTGAAGAAGAACGGCATCATCCCGAAGGAGCGGACCGCGCCCGCGCTGGACCTGTCGGTGCTGTTCAACGGGTTCAAACCGCTGTTCACCGCGCTCACCCCGGCGGACGTGAACCAGTTCGCCTTCGAGGTGATCAAGGTGCTGCAGGGCGAGGGCGGCACGATCGAGTCGCTGCTGGCCAAGACGGCGTCGCTGACCACCACGCTGGCCGACGCGGACCAGGTGATCGGCGATCTGATCACCAACCTGACCGCGACCCTGCAGATCGTCTCGCAGCGGCAGCAGAACTTCTCCCAGCTGCTGGTGAACCTGCAGCAGTTCATCACCGGGCTGAGCCAGGACATCAACCCGATCCTGAATTCGCTCGGCTCGATCAACTCGCTGAACACCAAGACGGCCGGCCTGCTGCAGCAGACCCGGGTGCCGATCAAGGCGGACCTGGACCGGCTCCGCACGGTCGCGACCACGCTCGACGACACGCAGGCGATCTGGGTGAAGACGTTGCAGTACATGCCGGAGAAGCTGAACACGATGAGCCGGACCGCGTCGTACGGCTCCTGGTTCAACTTCTACCTGTGCAACTTCGACGGCAACGTCACCCTGCCCACCGGCACTCGCATTCCGGTCGCCTACGACCTCAACTCCGCGAGGTGCAAGAAGTGAAGCCCTTCCGCGAGCAGAACCAGGTGACCGTGGGCGTGATCGGCCTGACGGTGATCGGGCTGATCATGCTGGCCGCGTTCAAGGCGCAGGACCTGCCGCTGATCGGCGGCGGGACGAAGTACTCCGCGCAGTTCTCCGAGGCCGGCGGGCTCAAGCCGAACGACGAGATCCGGGTGGCCGGCGTCCGCGTCGGGCAGGTGCGGAAGGTCGAGCTCGAGGGCACCCACGTCCGGGTCGACTTCGTGGTGGACAAGGGCGTGAAACTCGGCGACCAGACCGGCGCCGAGATGAAGATCAAGACCCTGCTCGGCCAGAAGTACCTGAAGCTGAACCCGGCCGGCTCCGGTCAGCTCAGGGCCGGCTCCGAGATCCCGCTGGCCCGGACGGTTTCGGCGTACGACGTCGTGGACGCCTTCACCGATCTGGCCAACACGACCGAGCGGATCGACACGGCGCAGCTGGCCAAGGCGCTGGACACGCTGTCGGCGACGTTCAAGAACACCCCGGAAGAGGTGCAGGCGTCGCTGACCGGCCTGTCCCGCCTGTCCCGGAACGTGGCCAAACGCGACGAGCAGCTCAAGCTCCTGCTGCAGCACTCGAACGTGGTCACCAAGGTCCTTGCCGACCGCAACCAACAGCTGATCAAGCTGATGAAGGACGGCAACTCCGTCTTCCAGGCCGTGCAGGCGCGGCGGGCGCTGATCCACCAGTTGCTGGTCTCGACGCAGAAGCTGTCCGCGCAGATCACCGCGCTGGTCCGGGAGAACCGTAAGGACCTCAGCCCGACCCTGACGAAGGTGAACGCCGTCCTCGCGGTCCTGCTGAAGAACCAGAACGATCTGGACGCCAGCATCAAGGGGCTGGCGCCGTTCGTCCGGCTGTTCACCAACACGCTCGGCACCGGCCCGTGGTTCGACGTCTACCTGCAGAACCTGGCGCCCGTCCCGGAGATCCCGCTGCCGAAGGTCGGGATACCCGGCCTGCCCACGATCCTGGGAGGTGGCGGCTGATGCGGCTCGCCTCCGTATCCCGGTTGATCGCGATCGCAGTGGTCCTGGTGATCCTCGCGGTCAGCGTGGTGACGCTGTGGCCGAAGCCCGCGCGGGTGACGGCGACGGCGTACTTCCCGCGTGCGGTGTCGGTGTACCCGGGCTCTGACGTCCGCATCCTCGGTATCAAGGTCGGCGAGGTGGAGAGCGTCACTCCGGCCGGCCGGAGCGTGCGGGTGAAGTTCTGGTGGGAGGCCAAGCACAAGGTGCCCGCCAATGCCAAGGCTGTGATCGCGTCCCCGTCGATCGTGGCCGACCGGTACATCCAGCTCACCCCGGCGTACTCCAAGGGTGACGTGATGGCCGACGGCGCGGAGATCCCGCTCACGCGGACCGCCGTACCGCTCGAGCTGGACCAGATCTACCAGAGCCTGAACGACCTGTCGGTCGCACTCGGCCCGAAGGGCGCCAACGACCAGGGCGCGCTGTCGCGGCTGCTGGACGTCTCGGCGAGGAACCTGAACGGCCAAGGCCAGAAGCTGAACCAGACGATCACGGACGTGTCGAAGCTGACCGGCACGCTGGCGGGCAACTCGCAGAGCCTGTTCAGCACGATCCGGCAGTTGCAGACGTTCGTGTCCGCACTCGCGGCGAACGATGCGCTGGTCCGCCAGTTCAACAACAACTTCGCCGCCACCTCGACCACGCTGGCCGGTGAGCGCAAGGACCTTTCGTCGGCGCTGTCGCTGCTGGCGACCGCGCTCGGCGAGGTCGCGACGTTCGTCAAGGACAACCGGACGCTGGTGAAGACCACGGTCTCCAGCGCCACCGCGCTGTCGCAGATCCTGGTCAACGAGAAGGCCGCGCTGACCGAGGTGCTCGACACGGCTCCGCTCGGCCTGGGCAACCTGGCCCGCATCTACAACCCGCAGTTCGGGACGCTGGACCAGCGGATCAACGCGGCCCAGCTGGACGACCCGGCGACGTTCATCTGCTCGCTCCTGCTGCAGGTGAACCAGCCGATCTCGACCTGTTCGGCGCTGAAGCCGGTGCTCGACGCCCTGCCGAAGCTGCCGCTGCTGAGCCAGCTGACCGGCAGCGCCCCGGCCAGCGGCGGCCCGGCCGGTACGCCGTGGGCCCCGCTCCCGAAGGCGCCATTGAACAGCCCTGACCCGGTCGACCCGACACTCGGGGGGCTGGTCCGATGAGGCGCCGTACGACGATTGTGGCCGCGGCCGTGGCTTTCGCGACCCTGCTCACCGGGTGTGATTTCAGTGTGTACTCGTTGCCGTTGCCCGGTGGCGCGAAGATCAAGGGGCCGTCGTACACGGTGACGGTCGAGTTCGCCGATGTGCTGGACCTGGTGCCGAAGTCGTCGGTCAAGGTGGACGACGTCACCGTCGGCACGGTCGAGAAGGTCTGGCTCGACGGGTACGTCGCGAAGGTGCGGATCAAGCTGCCGAAGAGCCTCGACCTGCCGGACAACGCGCACGCGACGATCCGCCAGACCAGCCTGCTCGGCGAGAAGTTCGTGTCGCTGTCCCGGCCGACCGGATCGGAGGAGCCGCGCGGCAAGCTGGACAACGGCGAGGTCATCCCGCTGTCCCGGACCACCAGCAACGTCGAGGTCGAGGAAGTCCTGTCCGCGCTCTCCCTGCTGCTGAACGGCGGCGGCGTGGCCCAGCTGCAGATCATCACCCAGGAGCTGAACAAGGCCCTGACCGGCAACGAGCCGGCCATTCGCAGCGTGCTGACCCAGCTGAACACCTTCGTCGGCACCCTGGACCAGAACAAGCAGCAGATCATCACCGCGATCACCGCGGTCGACGCGCTGGCCAAGAAGCTGAATGCGCAGAAGGCCACCCTGGCGACCGCGATCGACTCGCTGCCGAAGTCGATCGCCACCCTGGACAAGCAGCGCGCGGCCCTGGTCAAGACGCTGCAGGCGCTGGCGACCCTGGGCAACACCGCGACGAGGGTGATCACATCCGCGCAGAAGGACCTGGTCGCGAACCTGCGGTCGCTGTACCCGATCCTGACCAAGCTGGCCGAGGCAGGGGAGGACCTGCCGAAGTCGCTCGAGTTGCTGTTCACGTATCCGTTCCCGGACGGGGCCGCCAAGGCGGTCGGCGGTGACTTCACCAACCTGGGCATCACCCTCGACGTGAACACGCAGAAGGCGCTGAAGGGCATCCTCGGGCTGAACCTGCCGACCGCCGGTCCGACGGCGCTGCCGACCGGCCGGATCAGCCTCCCGCTGCACAACCCGACCGGCGGCGGCCTGCCGACGTTGCCGGTGCCGACCGGTACGGCGACGACCTGCATCACGCTGCTCGGGTTGCCGGTCTGTACGCCGAAGCTCAACCGGTCCGGGTTCGATCCCGATCTGGCCAGGGCCCTGATGCCGGGGGTGGCCAAGTGATCACCAGAGCGGTCCGGATCCAGTTGATGGTGTTCCTGCTGATCACCGTCGTCGGGGTCGCCTTCGTGGGCGCGAAGTACGCCCAGGTGGACAAGCTGTTCTTCGACGAGGACTACACGGTCAGCGCCAGCTTCGCCGAGTCCGGCGGCATCTTCACCGGCGCCGAGGTGACGTACCGCGGCCAGCCGGTCGGCCGGGTCGGCCAGCTCAAGCTGCTGTCCGACGGTGTCCAGGTGAACCTCGACATCGACAACAAGCAGAAGATCCCGAACGACCTGCTCGCGGTGGTCGCGAACCGGTCCGCGATCGGCGAGCAGTACGTCGACCTGCAGCCGCGGCGCGACACCGGTCCGTACCTGCAGAACAACTCGACGATCGCCCGGCAAGATACTGCGATTCCGATCGACACGACCGAGCTGCTGCTGAACCTCGACCAACTGGTCAACTCGGTCGACAAGGAGAGCCTGCGCACCACGGTCCGCGAGCTCGGGACCGCGCTGAAGGGCAAGGGCACCGACCTGCAGAAGATCATCGACAGCTCCGGCAAGCTGATCGACGACGCGGACGCGAACGTGTTGCAGACGATCAAGCTGATCAACGACGGCGACACCGTGCTCGCCACCCAGGTGGCCAGCGGCGACGCGATCAAGACCTGGGCGAAGAACCTCGCGCTGCTGTCCGACACTCTGGTCAGCTCGGACGCGAACCTGCGCCAGGTGATCGACCAGGGCTCGGCCGCCTCGTCGCAGGTCACCGGCCTGATCGAGGACAACCGTGCGGACATCGCGGTGCTGCTCGGTAACCTGCTGACGGTGAACGAGATCACCGCGGTCCGGCTCGACGCCGTCGAACAGCTGCTGGTGGTGTATCCGGCGGTGGTGATGGGCGGGTACGTCGTACCCGCGAAGGACCCCGGGACCGGGCACTACGACGCGCACTTCGGCCTGGTGCTCGGGCTCACCCCGCCCGCCTGCCGGCCCGGGTACGGCGGGACGGACAAGCGGGTCCCGCAGGACACGTCGAACACCAAGGCCAACGCCAAGGCGAGCTGCACCGCGAACCCGTCGACCGGCGTCAACGTCCGCGGCGCGCAGAACAAGCCGAGCCCGTCGTCCCGCGAGCTGAACCGGACCGGATACGGCATCGGCTACGACCCGGCCACCGGCGATGCCGGCGGGTCCGGCGGGATGCCGGAGATCGTCCTCGGCTCCACCGGCGGCCAGGCCGACCTGCTCGGCAGCGACTCCTGGAAAGCCCTGATTCTCGGACCGGTGACCAGCAAGTGACTTCCAAGCGTGGCCCCATGATTCTGGCGTGGGCGCTCAGCGTCCTGCTCGTCATCGCACTTTCCGGAGCGACGACCGCGGTGATCGCGCTGCGGAAGCAGAGCGCGGACGACTCCGAGCGGGAGGGTGCGATGAAGGCGGGCCGGCAACTGGCCCTCGACTTCACCACCTATGACTACAACACGTGGGACGCCGACTCGAAACGGGTGCTGGACGACTCGACCGGGCAGTTCAAGCAGGAGTTCCAGTCCGGCATCGACGCGGTGAAGACCGACGTGGTGACCAACAAGGCGACCTCCAAAGGCGACGTGAAGGAGGCCGCGGTGGTCTCGAACGACAAGGACTCCGCTCAGGTGCTGGTGATCGTGAACGCGGTGGTGACGAACACGGCCTCGGCCGACGGTGTCGAGCGCCGCTACCGGATCAAGCTGGACATGGTCCGTGAGAAGGACCGCTGGCTGACCGCCGACCTCCAGGTGGTGGGCTGATGCCGGACCGCTCCCGCAACCGCCCCCGCATCGCGGGCCAGCGCCGTACCTCGGGTACGGCGCTCGACGAAGTGACAACGAACGACACCGAAGCGACCGAAGAGGCGTTCCCACCGGCTTCGGAGGATGTGACCCCAGCCACATCGACGCCTCCGGAGGCCCCCGCGGAGGACATTTCCGAGGCGCCGACGGTTACGGACGGTGACACGACGCGCGGTCTGGGCCGGATGCTGACCGTGGCCCTCGGGGTGGCCGTCGTACTGGTGCTGACCGTCGCGGTGGTGCTCGGGATCAAGGCGTGGCAGGGCAAGCAGGCCGAGGACGCCCGCGACCAGGCCGCCGCGGCCGGCCGGAAAGCGGCCGAGACCGCGCTCAGCTACGACTACCGGGACCTGGACAAGAGCTTCGCCGCGGCCCGGGCGACGATGACCCCGGAGTTCGCCGGCAAGTTCGACGAGACCGCGAAGGTGGCCGGCGAGCTGGCCACCAAGACCAAGGCGACGGTCAAGGCCGACGTCCGCGAGGTCGGGGTCCGCGACGGCGACGCCGACCGGGTCACGCTGATCATCTTCGTGAACCAGACCACCACCAGCACGATCACGCAGGGTAAGCCCCGGGTGGATCTGAACCGGACCCGGTTCACGATGGTCCGAAAGGGCGACCAATGGCTGGTCCAGGAGATCGCCGGACTGTAGTCTCTTTGTGACTCCGCACCAGCAGGACGCCGGGCGGCTCGCGGGTGATCTACCCGCTGGAGACCCCGGGTCGGTCCTTGACGGAGAGGGTGGTCCGACGGCATAGTGTTGGACCCCATTGGACAGGCTTGCCTGGATCATGTAACCTATTGCTTTGCGCTGCCTTTACTTACACCCTGGCTCGGGTCTCGACTTGACTAGGGTGGTTCGGCGTGCGCTCCCAGCACCGAAGTGATTTCTGCGAGCCCGTGGAAGGACGCCCCTTGGTCGCCTCGCGCAACCCCCAGTCCGACAGCATTTCCGACGTTTCCGGCTCACCACGCCGCATCTCCTTCGCAAAGATCTCCGAACCTCTCGAGGTTCCGGATCTGCTTGCGCTGCAGGTGGACAGTTTCGACTGGCTGGTCGGCAACGAAACGTGGCAGGCCCGTGTGGCCGCCGCCGAGGCCGAGGGACGGACCGAACTGTCCGGCCCTTCCGGCCTGGAAGAGATTTTCGAGGAGATCTCCCCGATCGAGGACTTCAGCGGCACCATGTCGCTGTCGTTCCGCGACCACCGCTTCGAGCCTCCGAAGAACACGGTCGACGAGTGCAAGGAGCGGGATGTCACCTACTCCGCGCCGCTGTTCGTCACCGCCGAGTTCATGAACAACGAGACCGGCGAGATCAAGAGCCAGACCGTCTTCATGGGTGACTTCCCGCTGATGACGCGCAAGGGCACCTTCGTCATCAACGGCACCGAGCGTGTCGTGGTGTCCCAGCTCGTCCGCTCGCCCGGTGTGTACTTCGAGCGCACGCCGGACAAGACGTCGGACAAGGACATCTTCACCGCCAAGATCATCCCGTCGCGCGGTGCGTGGCTGGAGTTCGAGGTCGACAAGCGCGACATGGTGGGCGTGCGGCTGGACCGCAAGCGCAAGCAGAACGTCACCGTGCTGCTCAAGGCGCTCGGCTGGACCGACGCGCAGATCCTGGAGGAGTTCGGCGACTACGAGTCGATCCGGCTCACCCTGGAGAAGGACCACACCTCCGGGCAGGACGACGCGCTGCTGGACATCTACCGCAAGCTGCGGCCGGGCGAGCCGCCGACGCGGGAGGCCGCGCAGGCGCTGCTGGACAACTACTACTTCAACGGCAAGCGCTACGACCTGGCCAAGGTCGGCCGCTACAAGATCAACAAGAAGCTCGGCCGCGACGAGGCCCACGACACCGCGGTGCTGACGATCGACGACATCGTCGCCACGATCAAGTACCTGGTGGCACTGCACGAGGGCAAGACCGAGCTGCCCGCGCCGACCGGTGAGATCGTCGTCGAGGAAGACGACATCGACCACTTCGGCAACCGCCGGCTGCGCACCGTCGGCGAGCTGATCCAGAACCAGCTGCGCACCGGCCTGGCCCGGATGGAGCGCGTGGTCCGGGAGCGGATGACGACCCAGGACGTCGAGGCGATCACGCCGCAGACCCTGATCAACATCCGTCCGGTGGTGGCGGCGCTGAAGGAGTTCTTCGGCACCTCCCAGCTGTCCCAGTTCATGGACCAGACCAACCCGATCGCGGGTCTGACCCACAAGCGCCGCCTGTCGGCCCTTGGCCCGGGTGGTCTGAGCCGCGAGCGGGCCGGCTTCGAGGTTCGCGACGTGCACCCGTCCCACTACGGCCGGATGTGCCCGATCGAGACCCCGGAAGGCCCGAACATCGGTCTGATCGGCTCGCTCGCGACGTACGGCCGGGTGAACCCGTTCGGCTTCGTCGAGACGCCGTACCGCAAGGTCGTCGACGGCCAGGTCACCGATCAGGTGGACTACCTGACCGCGGACGAGGAGGACCGGTTCGTCATCGCGCAGGCGAACGCCGCGCTGACCGACGACGACCGGTTCGCCGAGGACCGGGTGCTGGTCCGCCGGCGCCACGGTGAGGTCGAGCTCGTGCTGGTCGAGGACGTGGACTACATGGACGTCTCGCCGCGCCAGATGGTGTCGGTGGCGACCGCGATGATCCCGTTCCTCGAGCACGACGACGCCAACCGCGCCCTGATGGGCTCCAACATGCAGCGCCAGGCCGTTCCGCTGATCACCGCGGACGCCCCCCTGGTCGGTACCGGCATGGAGTTCCGCGGTGCGGTCGACGCCGGTGACGTGGTGGTGGCCGACAAGGCCGGCGTGATCAAGGAGGTGTCGGCCGACCTGATCGAGGTCGCCGCCGACGACGGCACGTACCAGACCTACCGGCTGGCGAAGTTCCGCCGCTCGAACCAGGGCACCTGCATCAACCAGCGCCCGCTGGTCGACGCCGGGCAGCGGGTCGAGGTCGGCACGCCGCTGGCCGACGGTCCGTGCACCGACGAGGGCGAGATGGCGCTCGGCCGCAACATGCTGGTCGCCTTCATGCCGTGGGAGGGCCACAACTACGAGGACGCGATCATCCTCTCCCAGCGCGTCGTCCAGCAGGACCTGCTGACCTCGATCCACATCGAGGAGCACGAGGTCGACGCTCGCGACACCAAGCTGGGCCCGGAGGAGATCACCCGGGACATCCCGAACGTCTCCGACGAGATGCTGGCCGACCTGGACGAGCGCGGCATCATCCGGATCGGCGCCGAGGTCACCACCGGTGACATCCTGGTCGGCAAGGTCACGCCCAAGGGTGAGACCGAGCTGACCCCGGAGGAGCGGCTGCTCCGGGCGATCTTCGGTGAGAAGGCGCGGGAGGTCCGCGACACCTCGCTGAAGGTGCCGCACGGCGAGGAGGGCACCGTCATCGGTGTCCGGGTCTTCGACCGCGACAACGGCGACGAACTGCCGCCGGGCGTCAACCAGCTGGTCCGGGTGTACGTCGCCCAGAAGCGCAAGATCTCGGTCGGCGACAAGCTGGCCGGCCGGCACGGCAACAAGGGCGTCATCTCCAAGATCCTGCCGGTCGAGGACATGCCGTTCCTCGAGGACGGCACCCAGGTCGACATCATCCTGAACCCGCTGGGCGTGCCCGGCCGGATGAACGTCGGTCAGGTGCTCGAGACCCACCTCGGCTGGATCGCCAGCCGCGGCTGGGAGGTCGACCCGGAGAATCAGGAGGAGTGGGCCCAGCGGCTGATCAAGATCGGCGCCGGTTCCGCGGCTCCGATGACGAATGTCGCCACCCCGGTCTTCGACGGCGCCAAGGAGGAGGAGGTCACCGGCCTGCTCGGCTCCACGCTGCCGAACCGCGACGGTGTCCGGATGGTCGACGGCTCGGGCAAGGCCCGGCTGTTCGACGGCCGTTCGGGTGAGCCGTTCCCGGAGCCGGTTGGCGTCGGTTACATGTACATGCTGAAGCTGCACCACCTGGTCGACGACAAGATCCACGCACGGTCGACCGGTCCGTACTCGATGATCACGCAGCAGCCGCTGGGCGGTAAGGCCCAGTTCGGCGGCCAGCGGTTCGGCGAGATGGAGGTGTGGGCCCTGGAGGCCTACGGTGCCGCCTTCGCGCTGCAGGAGCTGCTCACGATCAAGTCGGACGACGTGGTCGGTCGCGTCAAGGTGTACGAAGCGATCGTCAAGGGCGAGAACATCCCGGAGCCGGGTATCCCGGAGTCCTTCAAGGTTCTGGTCAAGGAAATGCAGTCCCTGTGTCTGAACGTGGAAGTGCTCTCGTCCGACGGAAGCCGGGTCGAGATGCGCGACAGCGAGGAGGACGTCTTCCGTGCCGCGGAGGAACTGGGCATCGATCTGTCCCGGCGTGAGCCGAACAGCGTCGAGGAGGTCTGAGCGGGTTGCCGCTTGAGATCAACAACCAACTCACTCAGACCATTTTTAGCAACGGGAGATAACACATCGTGCTCGACGTGAACTTCTTCGACGAGCTTCGGATCGGCCTGGCGACCGCGGATGAGATCCGCCAGTGGTCGCACGGCGAGGTCAAGAAGCCCGAGACGATCAACTACCGGACGCTCAAGCCCGAGCGTGACGGCCTTTTCTGCGAGAAGATCTTCGGTCCCACCCGGGACTGGGAGTGCTACTGCGGCAAGTACAAGCGCGTTCGCTTCAAGGGCATCATCTGCGAGCGGTGTGGCGTCGAGGTCACCCGCTCCAAGGTGCGCCGTGAGCGGATGGGCCACATCGAGCTGGCCGCCCCGGTCACCCACATCTGGTACTTCAAGGGTGTCCCGTCGCGGCTCGGCTACCTGCTCGACCTCGCCCCGAAGGACCTCGAGAAGGTCATCTACTTCGCGGCGTACATGATCACCGACGTCGACGAGGAGGCGCGGCACCGCGACCTCTCGTCGCTGGAGGGTCGCACCGACGTCGAGCGCAAGCAGCTCGAGAACCGGCGCGACAACGACATCGAGCAGCGGATGAAGAAGCTCGAGGAGGACCTGGCGCAGCTCGAGGCCGAGGGCGCCAAGGCCGACGTACGGCGCAAGGTCAAGGAAGGCGCCGAGCGTGAGGTCAAGCAGTTGCGCGACCGTGCGCAGCGCGAGATCGACCGCCTCGACGAGGTCTGGACCCGGTTCAAGAACCTGAAGGTCCAGGACCTGGAGGGCGACGAGATCCTCTACCGCGCCATGAAGGAGCGGTTCGGCAAGTACTTCGAGGGCGCCATGGGTGCCGCCGCGATCCAGCGCCGGCTGGAGACCTTCGACCTGAAGGCCGAGGCGGACAACCTGCGCGAGACGATCAAGACCGGCAAGGGCCAGCGCAAGACCCGCGCCCTGAAGCGGCTCAAGGTCGTCACCGCGTTCCTGGCCACCAACAACAGCCCGATGGGCATGGTGCTCGACTGCGTTCCGGTGATCCCGCCGGACCTGCGGCCGATGGTCCAGCTCGACGGTGGCCGGTTCGCCACCTCGGACCTGAACGACCTGTACCGCCGGGTGATCAACCGGAACAACCGGCTCAAGCGACTGCTCGACCTGGGCGCGCCGGAGATCATCGTCAACAACGAGAAGCGGATGCTGCAGGAGGCCGTCGACGCGCTGTTCGACAACGGCCGTCGTGGCCGTCCGGTCACCGGCCCGGGCAACCGGCCGCTGAAGTCGCTGTCCGACATGCTCAAGGGCAAGCAGGGCCGCTTCCGGCAGAACCTGCTGGGCAAGCGCGTCGACTACTCCGGCCGTTCGGTCATCGTGGTCGGCCCGCAGCTGAAGCTGCACCAGTGCGGTCTGCCGAAGGCGATGGCGCTGGAGCTGTTCAAGCCGTTCGTGATGAAGCGGCTGGTCGACCTCAACCACGCGCAGAACATCAAGTCCGCCAAGCGGATGGTCGAGCGCCAGCGCGCCCAGGTCTGGGACGTGCTGGAAGAGGTCATCACCGAGCACCCGGTCCTGCTCAACCGTGCACCAACCCTGCACCGGCTGGGCATCCAGGCGTTCGAGCCGCAGCTGATCGAGGGCAAGGCGATCCAGATCCACCCGCTCGTCTGCTCCGCGTTCAACGCGGACTTCGACGGTGACCAGATGGCGGTGCACCTGCCGCTGTCGGCCGAGGCGCAGGCCGAGGCCCGGATCCTGATGCTGTCGACGAACAACATCCTGAAGCCGGCCGACGGCCGTCCGGTCACGATGCCGACGCAGGACATGATCATCGGCATCTACTTCCTGACCATGCTCAAGGAGGGCGCGCTCGGCGAGGGCCGGGCGTTCAGCTCGGTGGCCGAGGCGCTGATGGCGTTCGACCGCAACGAGCTGTCGCTGCAGGCCAAGATCACGCTGCGGCTGGACGAGTCCGGCGTACCGGCCGGTGCCACCGAGCGTGCCGACGGCGGGTTCGCGCTGGAGACCACGCTGGGCCGGGCGCTGTTCAACGAGGCGCTGCCGCAGGACTACCCGTTCGTGGACGTCGAGGTCGGCAAGAAGCAGCTGGGCGGGATCGTCAACGACCTGGCCGAGCGGTACTCCAAGGTCGAGGTCGCCAACGCCCTCGACGCGCTGAAGGACCTCGGTTTCCGCTGGGCCACCCGCTCGGGTGTCACGGTGTCGATCGACGACTTCAGCACGCCGCCGAGCAAGCCGGAGATCATGGCTCGCTACGAGTCGCAGGCCGAGAAGGTCCAGAAGCAGTTCGAGCGAGGTCTGATCACCTCGTCCGAGCGGCGCCAGGAGCTGATCGAGATCTGGACCGGCGCCAACGCCGAGGTCGGCAAGGCCATGGAGGAGAACTTCGAGAAGGCCAACCCGATCTGGATGATGGTCCACTCGGGTGCCCGAGGCAACATGATGCAGATCCGGCAGATCGCCGGTATGCGTGGCCTGGTGGCCAACCCGAAGGGTGAGATCATCGCCCGGCCGATCAAGTCCAACTTCCGCGAGGGTCTGTCGGTGGTCGAGTACTTCATCGCCACCCACGGTGCCCGGAAGGGTCTGGCCGACACCGCGCTGCGGACCGCCGACTCGGGGTACCTGACCCGTCGTCTGGTGGACGTGTCGCAGGACGTGATCATCCGCGAGGAGGACTGCGGGACCGAGCGGGGTCTGCCGAAGAAGATCGGCGAGAAGGACCCGTCGGGCAAGGTCGTGCACGCCGAGAACGTGGAGACCAGCGCCTACGCACGGACGCTCGCCGGCGACGTCTCCGACGCCGACGGCAACGTCGTCCTCGAGGCCGGCGCTGACCTGGGCGACGTGTCGATCGCCAAGCTGGTCGACGCCGGGATCGAAGAGGTCAAGGTCCGGTCGGTGCTCACCTGTGACGCCAAGACCGGTACCTGCGCGAAGTGCTACGGCCGTTCGCTGGCGACCGGCAAGCCGGTCGACATCGGTGAGGCCGTCGGCATCATCGCGGCGCAGTCCATCGGTGAGCCGGGTACGCAGCTGACGATGCGTACCTTCCACACCGGTGGTGTCGCGGGTGATGACATCACCCACGGTCTGCCGCGTGTGGTCGAGCTCTTCGAGGCCCGTCAGCCCAAGGGCAAGGCGCCGATCGCCGAGGCCGCGGGCCGGATCGCGATCGAGGACACCGACAAGACCCGGAAGCTGGTGCTCACCCCGGACGACGGTTCCGAGGAGGTCGCCTACCCGGTGTCGAAGCGTGGCCGCCTGCTGATCGAAGAGGGTCAGCACGTCGAGGTCGGCCAGCAGCTGACGCAGGGTACGCCGGACCCGCAGGAGGTGCTGCGGATCCTCGGCGTACGCAAGGCGCAGGAGCACCTGGTGGACGAGGTCCAGGAGGTGTACCGGTCGCAGGGTGTGGCCATCCACGACAAGCACATCGAGATCATCGTCCGGCAGATGCTGCGCCGGGTCACGGTGATCGAGTCGGGCGACGCCCAGCTGCTGCCGGGTGAGCTCGCGGACCGGATCACCTTCGAGGCGGAGAACCGTCGCGTGGTGGCCGAGGGCGGTACGCCGGCCTCCGGTCGTCCGGTGCTGATGGGTATCACCAAGGCCTCGCTGGCGACCGAGTCGTGGCTGTCGGCCGCCTCCTTCCAGGAGACGACCCGCGTCCTCACCGAGGCCGCGATCCACGGCAAGTCCGACTCGCTGGTCGGTCTGAAGGAGAACGTCATCATCGGCAAGCTGATCCCGGCCGGTACGGGCATGGACCGGTACCGCAACATCCGGGTGGAGCCCACCGAGGAGGCGAAGGCCGCGATGTACTCGATGGTCGGCTACGAGTCGTACGACTACGACTTCGGCCCGTCCACCGGACAGTCGGTCCCGCTCGACGACTTCGACCTCGGTTCCTACCAGAACTGAGCCAAGTCACCCACGAGGGCGGCACTCCCACTAGGGGGTGCCGCCCTCGCGGCGTTCCAGGGTTCAAACGCTTGGCTGACAGGGGATTCCGGCGTTCTGGGCGAGCTCGTACGGCGGTCTGGCGAAGACACTCGGGGTGGCGGCTGAAAGTGTCCGGCGGATGCGCCAAGATTGGGGCATGACGGATCTCCCGGCCTATCTGCGGCCCTTTGTCCTGGGAGTTTTGGACGGGCCCGACGTGCGGGTGGACAGACTGGGAGAGATCGACTTCTATCGCCCGGCCGGGACTGCCCGGACCGGGGCGGTGCTGTTCGTGCACGGGGGTCCCGGACCCGCCGGCCTCGAGGTGATGCCGCGGGACTGGCCGGTCTACCGGGGGTACGCGACCGCAGCCGCCAGGCGGGGCCTGGTGGCCGCTGTCGTCGACCACAGCCTGATCTATGGCCTCGACCGCCTGGTCACCGCCGCGGACGAGGTGGAGGCCGCGGTCGGCGTCCTGCGTTCCGATCCACGCGTCGACCCCGATCGGGTCGGCCTGTGGTTCTTCTCCGGCGCCGGCCTGCTGGCGGGGGAGTGGCTGGACAGCCGCCCCGACTGGCTGCGGTTCGTCGCCCTGTCCTATCCCCTGCTCGCCACCCCGCCCGGTGTCGACGATCTGGTAAACGCCGCCGAAGTGATCGGCAAACACAAGGATCTGCCGGTGCTGCTGACCAGAGCCGGGCTCGAGCGCGAGGAGCTCGCCGGTCCGGTCGCGGAGTTCGTTTCCGCGGGTGGCAGCTCGCTGGACATCATCGACGTACCGAAAGGGCACCACGGGTTCGACATGCTCGACCACACCGAAGAATCACGCGCCGCCGTCACCAAGGCTCTGGACTGGGCGATCGCCCATCTGGGCGAGGAACCCGGCGGCGAGGAGAAGTTGCTCGTCCCACCCCCGCCGCCGGCCAAGAAGACCACGACCACCCGCCGTAGGACGCCTGCCGCCAAGCCCGCAGCAGCGGTCAAGGAAGCACCGGCAGTTGCTGATCCTGCCAGTCAGCAGGTGCCCACTCCTACTCCCACGCCTGCCGCCACCATGGCGCCGCTGGCCGACCTGGGCGCCGCCACCGTCGCCGCTGTCACGGCGGATACGCCCGCCGCGCGCGTCGTCGGGCGCGAGCACGCCGCGTACGCTGCTCACGACCTGGAGGCGTTCCTGGCGATGTACTCGCCGACCGCGCGGATCCAGCTCGTCGACGGCACCGAGCTGAAGGGCCGCCGGTTCCTGCGCGAGCACTACCGGCCGCGGTTCGACGCCGGGCGCTGCAAGACCGAGGTGGTGCAGAAGCTGATGCTCGGCGACTGGGTGGTCGAGCACGTGCTGGCCTACGACACCGGCGAACCGGCCGCCCAGCTCGCGCTCTATCGCGTCGCCGACGGATTGATCACCGAAGTCGAGTTCCGTGCCTGAACCGATCGACCATCTCTCCGAGTTCGAGCGGACGGCCGCGGAGGTCGCGGCCGTGCTCGACCGGGTGGACCCGGCCGCCGTGGTGCCGAACTGCCCGGGCTGGACGCTGGCCGACCTGGCCATGCACCTCGGTTCGGGGCAGCGCTGGGCCGCGTCGATCGTGCTCAGCGGCATCTCCCAGAAGCGCCCGGAGGTCCTGCGTACGACGATCTCCTGGTCCGACTGGTATGCCGGTACGACCGCCGCACTGGCCGCCGCGCTGCGGGCCGTCGATCCGGACGAACCGTGCTGGAACTTCGCGCCGGTCGATCAGCGGGCGGGATTCTGGTCCCGGCGGCGCATGCATGAGACGGTCATCCATCTCGTGGACGCCGTCCAGGCTGAAGCCCGGGAGGCCACTGGTCTGGACGTGATACCTGCGGAGATCGCGGCCGACGGGGTCGACGAGGTGTTCGGGGTGTTCCTGCCCCGGATGCTGGCCCGCGGGGCGAAGCCGGCGGTCACCCGGCAGGTCGGCGTACGCGCGATCGACACGGGCGGCGAATGGACGCTGACGCCTGTGGCTGAAGGGGATCGGCCGCAGGTGGAGCGGGGGAAGGCAGCCGGTGAGGCGGTCCTCTCGGGGACCGCGGCAGAGCTGGACCTCTGCCTCTGGAAGCGCTTGCCCGCGGACGTTCTGGAGGTCGAGGGGGACCGCTCGGTGGCAGCCGCTTTCCTGGCCGGTAAGACCACTCCGTAGACCCTGTAGACTGGAGAAGCGGAATGGCCTCTGCGCCGGTCGGGTAGTCATTTTGACCGTGCTTGAGGCAGCCGCTAGTCTTAACGATCGTGCCCGGGTCATCCTGGGCCGTCATGCGTGCCCCTCGTCGAACCGGGTCTGCGCGCGTGGCACGGGACTCCTGCCGACAGTCTGGAAGATTACGGCTTCGGTACGCCCGTGCGCACGCGACACACCCGACCGCGGGGGTCAGGCAAGCAACAGCAGAGAGATAGCCGGACGACAGAAAGAGACCTACGCGGTGCCCACCATTCAGCAGCTGGTCCGCAAGGGCCGCCAGGACAAGGTGTCCAAGAACAAGACGCCCGCCCTGAAGGGTTCCCCTCAGCGTCGCGGTGTGTGCACGCGCGTCTACACGACTACGCCGAAGAAGCCGAACTCGGCGCTTCGGAAGGTCGCGCGTGTCCGCCTGACCAGCGGCATCGAGGTCACCGCGTACATCCCCGGCGTCGGCCACAACCTGCAGGAGCACTCGATCGTGCTCGTGCGCGGCGGTCGTGTGAAGGACCTGCCCGGTGTCCGGTACAAGATCATCCGCGGTTCGCTCGACACCCAGGGTGTGAAGAACCGCAAGCAGGCCCGCAGCCACTACGGCGCGAAGAAGGAGAAGAGCTAATGCCGCGCAAGGGCCCCGCCCCGAAGCGCCCGGTCATCATCGACCCGGTCTACAGTTCGCCGCTCGTCACCCAGTTGATCTCCAAGATCCTGGTCGACGGCAAGAAGCAGATCGCGCAGAGCATCGTCTACAACGCGCTCGAGGGCACCCGCACCAAGACCGGCACGGACCCGGTGATCACGCTGAAGCGTGCGCTGGACAACGTGAAGCCGAGCATCGAGGTGAAGAGCCGCCGCGTCGGTGGCGCCACCTACCAGGTGCCGATCGAGGTCAAGCCCGGTCGTTCGACCACGCTCGCCCTGCGCTGGCTGACGTCGTACTCCCGTGCGCGTCGCGAGAAGACCATGTCCGAGCGCCTGATGAACGAGATCCTGGATGCCTCCAACGGCCTGGGAGCCTCGGTGAAGCGCCGCGAGGACACGCACAAGATGGCCGAAGCCAACAAGGCTTTCGCCCACTACCGCTGGTGATCCGGGGTCCGATCCGGACCCCAGCGCTCACCCCTTTGACGCAGTACAGAATCGAGAGGTAGACCACCGAGGTGGCCGTACAAATCACCACCGACCTGGCCAAGGTCCGCAACATCGGGATCATGGCTCACATCGACGCCGGCAAGACGACGACGACCGAGCGGATCCTCTTCTACACCGGTATCACCTACAAGATCGGTGAGGTCCACGACGGCGCCGCCACGATGGACTGGATGGAGCAGGAGCAGGAGCGCGGCATCACGATCACGTCCGCCGCGACGACCTGCACCTGGAAAGACCACACCATCAACATCATCGACACCCCGGGCCACGTCGACTTCACCGTCGAGGTGGAGCGTTCGCTGCGCGTCCTCGACGGTGCCGTCGCGGTGTTCGACGGTGTCGCCGGCGTGGAGCCGCAGTCGGAGACCGTATGGCGCCAGGCGGACCGGTACGGCGTGCCGCGGATCTGCTTCGTGAACAAGCTGGACCGGACCGGTGCGGAGTTCATGCGCTGCGTCGATATGATCGTCGACCGGCTGGCCGCGGTGCCGCTGGTGCTGCAGCTGCCGATCGGTGCGGAGTCGGACTTCATCGGCGTCGTCGACCTGATCGGGATGCGCGCGCTGACCTGGCGCGGCGAGACCACGATGGGTGAGGACTACACCGTCGAGGAGATCCCGGCCAGCCACACCGAGATCGCCGCCGAGTGGCGCGACAAGCTGATCGAGACGCTGGCCGAGGCCGACGACGAGATCATGGAGATGTACCTGGAGGGCGACGAGCCGAGCCAGGAGCAGATCGTCGCGGCCATCCGGCGGGCGACCATCGCCAGCAAGCTGACCCCGGTCCTGACTGGTACGGCGTTCAAGAACAAGGGCGTCCAGCCGCTGCTCGACGCGATCAACGCGTTCCTGCCGAGCCCGCTCGACGTTCCGGCCATCGAGGGCCACGACGTCAAGGACAGCGACAAGGTCGTCCTGCGCAAGCCGGACGACAGCGAGCCGTTCTCGGCGCTGGCGTTCAAGATCGCGGCCGACCCGCACCTGGGCAAGCTGACCTTCATCCGGGTCTACTCCGGCAAGCTGGAGACCGGCACCCAGGTCCTGAACCCCACCAAGGGGCGCAAGGAGCGGATCGGCAAGATCTACCGCATGCACGCGAACAAGCGTGAGGAGATCGCGTCGATCGGCGCCGGGCACATCGTCGCCGTGATGGGTCTGAAGGACACCACCACCGGTGAGACGCTGGCCGACCCGGCCAAGCCCGTCGTACTGGAGTCGATGCAGTTCCCGGCCCCGGTCATCTCGGTCGCCATCGAGCCCAAGTCGAAGGGCGACCAGGAGAAGCTGGGCGTCGCGATCCAGCGGCTCGCCGAGGAGGACCCGACCTTCCAGGTCCGGACCGACGAGGACACCGGCCAGACCATCATCGCCGGTATGGGTGAGCTGCACCTCGAGGTGCTGGTCGACCGGATGAAGCGCGAGTTCCGGGTCGAGGCCAACGTCGGCAAGCCGCAGGTCGCCTACCGCGAGACCATCAAGAAGAAGGTCGAGAAGGTCGACTACACGCACAAGAAGCAGACCGGCGGTTCGGGTCAGTTCGCGCGCGTGATCATCGACATCGAGCCGACCAGCGTCGAGGCTGGTGGTGAGGGCGGGTACGAGTTCGTCAACGCCGTCACCGGCGGCCGCATCCCCCGGGAGTACATCCCGTCGGTGGACGAGGGCGCCCAGGAGGCGATGGAGTTCGGCGTACTGGCCGGCTACCCGATGGTGGATGTCAAGGTGACGCTGCGAGACGGCGCCTACCACGACGTCGACTCCTCCGAGCTCGCGTTCAAGATCGCCGGTTCGATGGCCTTCAAGGATGCCGCCCGCAGGGCGACCCCGGTCATCCTGGAGCCGATGTTCGCGGTCGAGGTCATCACGCCCGAGGACTACATGGGTGAAGTGATCGGCGACCTCAACTCACGCCGCGGCCAGATCCAGTCGATGGACGAGGGCCCCGGTGGCAGCCGGGCCATCAAGGCCCTGGTGCCGTTGTCCGAGATGTTCGGGTATGTCGGTGACCTGCGGTCCAAGACCCAGGGCCGCGCGTCCTACTCGATGCAGTTCGATTCCTACGCCGAGGTTCCGAAGAACGTGGCGGAAGAGATCATCAAGAAGGCCCGGGGCGAGTAGTCTCTCGCATCCGGACCAACCACCCACAGCGCGTCGGCGTACGGCGTAGTCAACATTTACTAGGAGGGCCCCAGTGGCGAAGGCGAAGTTCGAGCGGACTAAGCCGCACGTCAACATCGGCACCATCGGTCACATCGACCACGGTAAGACCACTCTTACCGCGGCGATCACCAAGGTGCTGCACGACAAGTACCCGACCCTCAACGAGGCGTCGGCCTTCGACCAGATCGACAAGGCGCCCGAAGAGCGTCAGCGCGGTATCACCATCTCGATCGCGCACGTCGAGTACCAGACCGAGGCCCGGCACTACGCCCACGTTGACTGCCCGGGTCACGCGGACTACATCAAGAACATGATCACCGGTGCGGCCCAGATGGACGGCGCGATCCTGGTCGTCGCCGCCACCGACGGCCCGATGCCGCAGACGCGTGAGCACGTGCTGCTCGCCCGCCAGGTCGGCGTGCCGGCCATGGTCGTGGCGCTGAACAAGTGCGACATGGTCGACGACGAGGAGATCCTGGAGCTCGTCGAGCTCGAGGTCCGCGAGCTGCTCTCGGAGCAGGAGTTCGACGGCGACAACGCCCCGGTCATCAAGGTCGCGGCGCACCCGGCACTGCAGGGTGACGCGAAGTGGGGCGAGTCGATCCTCGAGCTGATGGACGCGGTCGACTCCTACATCCCGCAGCCGGTCC
This sequence comes from Kribbella sp. CWNU-51, assembly GCF_054073265.1. Taxonomy (NCBI): domain Bacteria; kingdom Bacillati; phylum Actinomycetota; class Actinomycetes; order Propionibacteriales; family Kribbellaceae; genus Kribbella; species Kribbella sp. CWNU-51. The sequence goes on along the minus strand of NZ_JBSXMZ010000025.1, from coordinate 76,791 downwards.
GCGAGGTCGACAAGCCGTTCCTGATGCCGGTGGAGGACGTCTTCACCATCACCGGTCGCGGCACGGTCATCACCGGCCGGATCGAGCGCGGTATCGTCAAGATCAACGAGACCGTCGACATCGTCGGCATCCGTCCGGAGAAGCAGACCACCACGGTCACCGGCATCGAGATGTTCCGCAAGCTGCTGGACGAGGGTCAGGCCGGTGAGAACGTCGGTCTGCTGCTGCGTGGCACCAAGCGCGAGGACGTCGAGCGCGGCATGGTCGTCATCAAGCCGGGCACCACGACCCCGCACACCAACTTCGACGCCTCGGTCTACATCCTGTCGAAGGAGGAGGGCGGCCGTCACACGCCGTTCTTCCAGAACTACCGCCCGCAGTTCTACTTCCGCACCACGGACGTCACCGGCGTCGTCACGCTGCCCGAGGGCACCGAGATGGTCATGCCGGGCGACAACACCGACATGTCGGTCGAGCTGATCCAGCCGATCGCCATGGAAGAGGGCCTGAAGTTCGCGATCCGCGAAGGTGGCCGCACCGTCGGCGCCGGCCGGGTCACCAAGATCATCAAGTGATCTCACGAGGTCCGCGAGGGCTCGCACGCTGAGCCCCCGCGGACCTCTGCTTTGCGCCTGATCCGGCGCTCAGGTGGGACCGGATCAGGCGTGAGGCCACCCGATTGGCGTTCCGGCGCCGATCTCTGGCACAATGTTCAGGTTGCTCAGGCGAGGCCGCCGGGGCGCGCCCCAGACCATGTCTGGCGGGTGCGCCGGACCGGAGACCATGCCGAGGTTCCGGTCCGAGACCGGGCCCCGATCACCAATCCAGGTCGATGAAGCGGTGAGTCACGCGCGTGCCGCGCACGCGACACACCCGACCGCGGGGGTCGGAGCAACGCAACGAAGACGATAGAGAAGGACGAAGCGAAGCGATGGCGGGACAAAAGATCCGCATCCGGCTGAAGGCCTACGACCACGAGGTCATCGACAGCTCGGCGCGCAAGATTGTCGACACGGTGACGCGTACTGGTGCGAAGGTTGCTGGCCCGGTGCCGTTGCCGACGGAAAAGAACGTGTTCTGCGTCATCCGCTCGCCGCACAAGTACAAGGACAGCCGCGAGCACTTCGAGATGCGCACCCACAAGCGGCTCATCGACATCATCGACCCCACGCCGAAGACCGTCGACTCGCTGATGCGGCTCGACCTGCCGGCCGGTGTCGACATCGAGATCAAGCTCTGAGGGACGCGAACAACCAATGAGCCCCACTGTGAACACTTCTAAGAACACGCGCGGTCTGCTGGGCACCAAGCTCGGCATGACCCAGACCTGGGACGAGAACAACCGTGTCGTCCCCGTCACCGTGATCCAGGCCGGCCCCTGCGTCGTGACCGAGGTTCGCACCTCGGACAGCCACGGGTACGACGGTGTCCAGATCGCCTTCGGCGACATCGACCCCCGCAAGGTGACCAAGCCGATGCGCGGTCACTTCGACAAGGCCGGCGTGACGCCGCGGCGCCACCTGCTGGAGCTGCGCACCGCCGACGCCAGCGAGTACACGCTCGGCCAGGAGATCAAGGCCGAGGCCTTCGAGGCCGGTGAGCGGGTCGACGTTTCCGCGACCAGCAAGGGCAAGGGCTTCGCCGGTGTGATGAAGCGGCACGGCTTCCACGGCCTGCGCGCCACCCACGGTGTGCACAAGAAGCACCGCTCGCCGGGCTCCATCGGTGGCTGCGCCACCCCCGGCCGCGTCTTCAAGGGCCTGCGGATGGCGGGCCGGATGGGCGCCGAGCAGATCACCACGCAGAACATCAGCGTGCACGCGATCGACACCGAGCGCGGCCTGATCCTGCTCAAGGGTGCCGTTCCCGGCCCCAAGGGCGGCCTCGTGCTGATCCGCAACGCCGCGAAGGGAGCTGCCAAGTGAGCACCGTCGACGTCGTCGTCGTGAAGGGCGACAAGGTCACCAAGTCGGGCTCCGCCGAGCTTCCGGGCGAGCTGTTCGACGTCCAGGTCAACATCCCGCTGATCCACCAGGTCGTGGTGGCCCAGCTGGCCGCGGCCCGCCAGGGCACGGCGAAGGCCAAGAGCCGGGGCGAGGTGTCCGGTGGTGGCGCCAAGCCGTACCGCCAGAAGGGCACCGGTCGCGCCCGCCAGGGCTCGACCCGCGCGCCGCAGTTCACCGGCGGTGGCGTCGTCCACGGCCCGGTGCCGCGCGACTACAGCCAGCGGACCCCGAAGAAGATGATCGCTGCCGCGCTCCGCGGTGCGCTGTCCGACCGGGCCCGCGACGGCCGCGTGCACGTCGTGGAGAAGTTCGTCGACGGCGACAAGCCGTCCACCAAGGCCGCGCTGAACGTGCTGGCCGAGGCCGCCGAGCCGGGCAAGGTCCTGGTCGTGGTCGAGCGTGCCGACGAGCTCACCTGGCTGAGCCTGCGCAATGTGCAGCACGTGCACCTGATCGCCGCCGACCAGCTGAACGCGTACGACGTTCTGGTCAGCGACGCGGTCGTGTTCACCCAGCCCGCGCTGGAGGCCTTCGTGGCCGGTGCGCCGAAGGGCAAGTCCGTCAAGGCCGTCGCCACGTCGACTGAGGCCGAGGAGGTAGAGGCATGAGCCACGGAGTCAACAAGGACCCCCGCGACGTGCTGCTCCGGCCGGTCGTGAGCGAGAAGAGCTACGGCCTGCTGGACGAGCAGAAGTACACGTTCGAGGTCGACCCGCGGGCCAACAAGACCGAGATCAAGCTCGCGGTCGAGAAGGTCTTCAAGGTCAAGGTCAGCGACGTCAACACCATCAACCGCAAGGGCAAGCGCCGCCGGACGCGTACCGGCTTCGGCAAGCGCCCCGACACCAAGCGGGCGATCGTGACCCTCAAGGGTGACGACCGCATCGACATCTTCGGAGGCCAGTCGTAATGGGAATCCGCAAGTACAAGCCGACGACGCCGGGCCGCCGTGGCTCGAGCGTGGCCGACTTCGTCGAGCTCACCCGTTCGACCCCCGAGAAGTCGCTGCTGCGTCCGCTGCCCAAGAAGGGCGGCCGGAACAACACCGGCAAGATCACCACCCGGCACCACGGTGGCGGTCACAAGCGGGCGTACCGGCTGATCGACTTCAAGCGGTACGACAAGGACGGCGTGCCGGCCAAGGTCGCCGAGATCGAGTACGACCCGAACCGCACCGCGCGGATCGCGCTGCTGCACTACGTCGACGGCGAGAAGCGCTACATCCTCGCCCCGTCGAACCTGAAGCAGGGCACGATCGTCGAGAACGGCCCGGCCGCCGACATCAAGATCGGCAACAACCTGCCGCTGCGCAACATCCCGGTCGGCTCCACGGTGCACGCCGTCGAGCTGCGCCCGGGCGGCGGCGCCAAGATGGGCCGCTCGGCCGGTGCCAGCATCCAGCTGGTCGCGAAGGAAGGCCGGATGGCCACCCTGCGGATGCCGTCCGGCGAGGTCCGGATGGTCGACGTGCGCTGCCGCGCCACCCTCGGTGAGGTCGGCAACGGCGAGCAGTCGAACATCAACTGGGGCAAGGCGGGCCGGATGCGCTGGAAGGGCAAGCGCCCGACCGTCCGCGGTGTCGCGATGAACCCGGTCGACCACCCGCACGGTGGTGGTGAGGGCAAGACCTCGGGTGGTCGCCACCCGGTGTCCCCGTGGGGTCAGCCTGAGGGCCGCACCCGCACCCGCAAGGAAAGCGACCGCATGATCGTCCGGCGCCGCAAGGCCGGCAAGAAGCGCTGATAGGAGCCGGCCAGAATGCCACGCAGCCTCAAGAAGGGCCCGTTCGTCGACCACCACCTGGCCAAGAAGGTGGAGGTGCAGAACGAGAAGGGCACCAAGAACGTCATCAAGACCTGGTCCCGCCGATCGATGATCGTGCCGGACATGATCGGCCACACGATTGCGGTGCACGACGGCCGCAAGCACGTGCCGGTGTTCGTGACGGACGCGATGGTCGGGCACAAGCTCGGCGAGTTCGCCCCGACCCGGACGTTCAAGGGTCACGAGAAGGACGACCGGAAGTCACGGCGTCGCTGACCGCGTGTCAGTGACGAAGCGATAGCAACCTACGGAGAGATTCGAACATCATGAGCGTTCAAGAGCGTAGGGCCGTCAGTGCCCGTCGCGAGAGCCTGCTGGGCGACGAGCCCGGGGCCTTCGCGGTCGCGCGCTTCGTCCGCGTGACGCCGATGAAGGCGCGCCGCGTGGGCGACCTGGTGCGCGGTCTGGGCGTCGACGACGCACTCGCCACTCTGAAGTTCGCCCCGCAGGCCGCTGCCGCGACCGTGTACAAGGTCGTCGACAGCGCCGCGGCGAACGCCGAGGGCACCGAGCACCTGAGCCGGGCCGACCTGGTCGTGGCGAAGGTCCTGGTGGACGAGGGTCCGACGCTGAAGCGTCACCGCCCGCGTGCCCAGGGCCGGGCCACCCGGATCGACAAGCGGACCAGCCACATCACCGTCGTGGTCGCGCCGCGGGTCGAGGACGAGCCGGTCGAGAAGAACCCGGCTCCGGCGAAGAAGTCCGCCAAGAAGGCGGACACGGCCAAGAAGGCGCCGGCGAAGAAGGCCGCGGCCGACCAGGCCGAGGCCGCCGAGAAGCCGGCCAAGAAGGCGACCGCCAAGAAGTCGGCCGCCAAGAAGGCCACCGCTGAGAAGAAGGAGTCCTGACTGTGGGACAGAAGGTAAACCCGCACGGGTTCCGTCTCGGCATCAGCACCGACCACAAGAGCCGCTGGTACGCCGACAAGCTGTACAAGGACTATGTGGGCGAGGACGTCAAGATCCGCCGCCTGCTGAGCAAGGGCATGGAGCGCGCCGGCATCTCCCGCGTGGAGATCGAGCGCACCCGTGACCGGGTCCGGGTCGACATCCACACCGCCCGTCCGGGCATCGTCATCGGTCGCCGTGGCGCCGAGGCGGACCGGATCCGGGGCAGCCTGGAGGAGCTCACCGGCAAGCAGGTGCAGCTGAACATCCTCGAGGTGAAGAACGCCGAGGTCGACGCCCAGCTGGTCGCGCAGGGCGTGGCCGAGCAGCTGTCCGGCCGCGTGGCGTTCCGCCGCGCGATGCGCAAGGCGATGCAGACCACCATGCGTGGCGGCGCCCTGGGCATCCGGATCCAGTGCTCCGGCCGGCTCGGTGGCGCGGAGATGTCGCGTTCCGAGTTCTACCGCGAGGGCCGGGTGCCGCTGCACACGCTCCGCGCGGACATCGACTACGGCTTCTACGAGGCCCGCACGACCTTCGGCCGGATCGGCGTGAAGGTCTGGATCTACAAGGGCGACGTCGCCGGCACCCGCGCCGAGCGCGAGGCGCAGGCCGCTGCCCGCGCCGCAACCCAGCAGCGTGGCCGTCCGGCCCGCCGTGACGGTGGCGACCGCGGCGACCGTGGTGGTCGCGGTGGTGACCGTGGCGGTCGTCGTGACGACCGTCGCGACGGCGGCGCCCGGAACGAGGCTCCGAAGGCCGAGGCCGCTCCGGCGGCCGAGAAGCCGGCCGAGACGACCGGAACGGAGAGCTGAACCGTGCTCATCCCCCGCAAGGTCAAGCACCGCAAGCAGCACCACCCGAAGCGCTCCGGCGCGGCCAAGGGCGGTACCACGCTGGCGTTCGGTGACTTCGGCATCCAGGCGCTGGAGAGCCACTACGTCACCAACCGGCAGATCGAGGCCGCTCGTATCGCGATGACCCGGCACATCAAGCGTGGCGGCAAGGTGTGGATCAACATCTACCCGGACCGCCCGCTGACCAAGAAGCCGGCCGAGACCCGGATGGGTTCCGGTAAGGGTTCGCCGGAGTGGTGGATCGCCAACGTGAAGGCCGGCCGCGTGCTGTTCGAGCTGTCCGGCGTGCCGGAGGACATCGCTCGCGAGGCCATGCGCCGCGCGATCCACAAGTTGCCGATGAAGTGCCGCTTCATCTCCCGAGAGGCAGGTGAGAACTGATGGCTACCACCGTGACCGCCGCCGAACTGCGGAATCTCGGTAAGGACGAGCTGATGTCGAAGCTCGGTGAAGCCAAGGAGGAGCTGTTCAACCTCCGGTTCCAGGCTGCTACGGGTCAGCTGGAGTCCCACGGCCGGCTGCGCGCCGTCCGCAAGGACATCGCCCGCATCTACACGGTGCTGACCGAGCGGGCGCTCGGCATCACCGACGAGGTCGACGCACCGGTCGAGGCTGACGCCGAGGCCGAGGCCGGCACCGACGAGGCGGACGACAGCGAGAAGGCCGAGGCGAAGGCATGACCGAGAACGCGAAGGACGAGACCGTGAGCACGACCACCACCGAGACGCGCGGCCGCCGGAAGACCAAAGAGGGCCTGGTGCTGAGCGACAAGATGGACAAGACCGTCACCGTCGAGGTCGAGGACCGGGTCAAGCACAAGCTCTACGGCAAGGTCATCCGGCGCACCAGCAAGCTGAAGGCGCACGACGAGCAGAACGCCGCCGGCATCGGCGACCGCGTCCTCCTGATGGAGACCCGGCCGCTGTCGGCGACCAAGCGCTGGCGCGTCGTCGAGATCCTCGAGAAGGCCAAGTAGTAGTTCCGGTCCCAGACCGGCAACCAATCGAAATCATTCGTTCCGCAAGGCTCACAACTTGTGAGAACCAGCGAGACAACCAGGAGATCAACAGATGATCCAGCAGGAGTCGCGACTGAAGGTCGCCGACAACACGGGTGCCAAGGAGATCTTGTGCATCCGCGTTCTCGGTGGCTCCGGTCGGCGCTACGCCGGTGTCGGTGACACGATCGTCGCCACCGTCAAGGACGCGATCCCCGGCGGTGGTGTGAAGAAGGGTGACGTCGTCAAGGCGGTCGTCGTGCGGACCGTGAAGGAGCGCCGGCGTCCGGACGGCTCCTACATCCGCTTCGACGAGAACGCCGCGGTGATCCTGAGGGCCGACGGCGAGCCCCGGGGCACCCGTATCTTCGGGCCGGTCGGCCGGGAGCTGCGGGAGAAGCGCTTCATGAAGATCATCTCGCTCGCCCCGGAGGTGCTCTGAGATGGCGCAGAGGAAACTGCACGTGAAGAAGGGCGATCAGGTCCGCGTGATCGCCGGTAAGTCCAAGGGCCTCGAGGGCAAGATCATCCAGGTCCTGCCCGACGCCGAGAAGGTCATCGTCGAGGGCGTGAACCGGGTCAAGAAGCACACCAAGGTGCAGCAGGCCCAGCGCGGCGGCACCACCGGTGGCATCGTCACCCAGGAAGCCCCGATCCACGTCTCGAACGTGATGCTTCTGGTCGAGGTCGACAAGGACGGCAAGAAGCAGAAGGTGACCACCCGCGTCGGCTACAACCGCGTCGAGGTGCAGAAGCGGCGCCCCGACGGCTCGACGTACACCGGTTTCCGGAGCGTCCGGATCGCGCGGCGTACCGGCGAGGAGATCTGATGAGTGCGACTGCCAGCGAGACTGTGACAAGCAGGATCCAGCCGCGGCTGAAGACGAAGTACCGCGAGGAGATCGTCGGCAAGCTGCAGGAGCAGTTCCAGTTCGACAACGTCATGCAGGTGCCCGGCCTCACCAAGATCGTGGTGAACATGGGCGTCGGCGAGGCGGCGCGCGACTCGAAGCTGATCGAGGGCGCGGTCAAGGACCTGGCCGCGATCACCGGGCAGAAGCCGCAGGTGACCAAGGCCCGCAAGTCGATCGCGCAGTTCAAGCTGCGCGAGGGGATGCCGATCGGCGCCCACGTGACGCTGCGCGGCGACCGGATGTGGGAGTTCCTGGACCGGCTGCTGGCGCTCGCGCTGCCCCGGATCCGCGACTTCCGCGGCCTGTCCCCGAAGCAGTTCGACGGCACTGGGAACTACACCTTCGGTCTGACCGAGCAGGTGATGTTCCACGAGATCAACCAGGACCGCATCGACCGGGTCCGGGGCATGGACATCACCGTGGTGACCACCGCGAAGAACGACGACGAGGGCCGGGCCCTGCTGCGGCAGCTCGGTTTCCCGTTCAAGGAGAACTGACGTGGCGAAGACAGCACTCAAGGTCAAGCAGGCCCGGAAGCCGAAGTTCGCGGTGCGCGGTTACACCCGCTGCCAGCGCTGCGGCCGGCCGAAGGCGGTCTTCCGCAAGTTCGGCCTGTGCCGGATCTGCCTGCGGGAGATGGCGCACCGGGGCGAGCTGCCCGGCGTGACCAAGTCCAGCTGGTGACCGTCTCCACCTCCGAACTTCTCCCTACTCACCATCTAGTCACCGTAGGTCGCCGGCCGGCGAAACCACGGCGGGAAAGAGGCCCCAGGCCATGACGATGACCGACCCGATCGCAGACATGTTGACGCGTCTGCGGAACGCCAACCAGGCGTACCACGAGTCGACCACGATGCCGTACAGCAAGATCAAGCAGGGCATCGCCGACATTCTCCAGCAGGAGGGTTACATCTCCTCCTACAAGGTCGAGGAGCCCAAGGAGGGCGCCGTCGGCAAGACCCTGGTCGTCGACCTCAAGTTCGGCCCGAGCCGGGAGCGCTCCATCGCGGGTGTTCGCCGGATCAGCAAGCCGGGCCTGCGGGTCTACGCGAAGTCGACCAACCTGCCCAAGGTCCTCGGTGGACTGGGTGTCGCGATCATCTCGACGTCCCAGGGACTGCTGACCGACCGTCAGGCCAAGAACAAGGGCGTCGGCGGGGAAGTCCTCGCCTACGTCTGGTGACGAAGAACCGGAAGGAGGACCACTCTCATGTCTCGCATCGGTAAGCTCCCGATCTCGGTCCCGTCCGGCGTCGACGTCACGATCGACGGCCAGACGGTCACCGTGAAGGGTCCCAAGGGTCAGCTCTCGCACGTCGTGGCTGAGCCCATCGCGGTCAACCGGGACGAGGACGGCACCATCGCGGTGTCCCGCCCCGACGACCAGCGCAAGAGCAAGGAACTGCACGGCCTGTCCCGCACTCTGATCGCCAACCTGGTGACCGGCGTGACGGACGGCTACGAGAAGAAGCTCGAGATCGTCGGCGTCGGGTACCGCGTCCTGTCCAAGGGACCGACCCAGCTGGAGTTCTCGCTCGGGTACAGCCACACGATCACGGTCGACGCCCCGGAGGGCATCACCTTCGTGGTCGAGGCGCCGACCCGCTTCTCGGTGCAGGGCATCGACAAGCAGTCGGTCGGCGAGGTCGCCGCCAACATCCGCAAGCTGCGCAAGCCCGAGCCGTACAAGGGCAAGGGTGTGCGGTACGCCGGCGAGCAGGTGCGCCGCAAGGTCGGAAAGGCTGGTAAGTAACCATGGCGATCGGACTGCGTCCGCACAAGCACTCCGCCAAGAAGACGGCGTCGCGGCTGCGTCGCCAGATCCGGGTCCGGAAGAAGATCAACGGCACGGCCGACCGGCCGCGGCTGGTGGTCACCAAGTCGTCGCGGCACCTGTTCGTTCAGGTCATCGACGACGTGGCCGGCAAGACGCTGGCGTCTGCCTCCACCATGGAGGCCGACCTGCGTGGCGCGGAGGCGAACAAGACCGACAAGGCCAAGACGGTGGGCGGCCTGATCGCCGACCGGGCCAAGGCCGCCGGCATCGACTCGGTCGTCTTCGACCGGGCCGGGAACAAGTACCACGGCCGCATCGCGGCCCTGGCCGACGCCGCCCGCGAGGGCGGGCTCGGCTTCTGACATGGCGACACAAAGGGAAGAAGGTAGTTCGAAATGAGCGGAGGCCAGCAGCGTCGCGGAGGCGGCGCCGGTGGTGAGCGCCGTGGTCGCGACGGTGGTCGCGGTCAGGCAGCTGACAAGACCGCCTACATCGAGCGCGTGGTAGCCATCAACCGTGTCGCCAAGGTCGTGAAGGGTGGTCGTCGCTTCAGCTTCACCGCCCTCGTGGTCGTCGGCGACGGTGAAGGCACCGTCGGTGTGGGTTACGGCAAGGCCAAGGAGGTGCCCGCGGCGATCGCCAAGGGTGTCGAGGAGGCCAAGAAGGCGTTCTTCAAGGTGCCGCGGATCCAGGGCACCATCCCGCACCCGGTCCAGGGCGAGAAGGCCGCAGGCGTTGTCATGCTGCGTCCGGCCGCTCCCGGTACCGGTGTGATCGCGGGTGGCTCGGCGCGCGCCGTACTGGAGTGCGCCGGGATCCACGACATCCTCAGCAAGTCGCTGGGTTCGTCCAACGCCATCAACGTGGTGCACGCCACGGTGGCGGCGCTGCGCAGCCTGGAGACCCCGGAGGCCGTGGCCGCGCGCCGTGGCCTGACGGTCGAGCAGGTCGCCCCGGCGGCACTGCTGAAGGCGCGGGCGGAGGTGGCCTCCTGATGGCACGCCTGAAGGTGACCCAGACCCGTTCCGGCATCGGTGGCAAGCAGAACCAGCGCGACACGCTGCGCACCCTGGGCGTCAAGCGGATCGGCGACACCGCCGTCCACGAGGACAAGCCCGAGGTCCGCGGCATGGTGCGTGCGGTTCGCCACCTCATCACCGTCGAGGAGGTCGACTGACATGGCGCTGAAGGTTCATCACCTGCGTCCGGCGCCCGGTGCCAAGACCGCCAAGACCCGCGTGGGTCGTGGTGAGGGCAGCAAGGGCAAGACGGCCGGCCGCGGTACCAAGGGCAGCAAGGCGCGCAACAACATCCCCGAGTACTTCGAGGGTGGCCAGATGCCGCTGCACATGCGGCTCCCGAAGCTGAAGGGCTTCAAGAGCAGGAACCGGGTGGAGTTCCAGGTCGTTAACCTGGACAAGCTCGGACAACTGTTCCCCGAAGGTGGCGAGGTCGGCGTAGCCGAACTGGTCGCCAAGGGTGCGGTCCGTCGTGGTCAGCCGGTGAAGGTGCTGGGTGACGGCGAACTGACCGTGGCACTGCAGGTTTCGGTGCACAAGTTCTCCAAGTCCGCCCAGGACAAGATCCAGGCGGCCGGGGGGACCATCACCGAGGTGTGACGAGGTCCAGGGCTCGACCGGTACGGCGCTTGATATCCTGCGCCGGTCGGACGAGCCCTGGTTCGTCTCTTGCCCAGCTGCTTGCTAGGCCCCTGCCCTGCCCGGGGCAGAGGAAACATGTGGGAGGACAGGGTGTTAGGCGCCTTTGCCAACGCGTTCAAGACTCCGGACCTGCGCCGGAAGATCTTGTTCGTGCTCTTCATTGTCGTGATCTTCCGGCTCGGCTCGGTCGTGCCGGCCCCCGGCGTGAACGTCCAGTCCCTGCACACCTGTATCAAGGTGTCCCAGGGTGGTGCGAACGCGAACCTGTACAACCTGATCAACCTGTTCTCCGGCGGCGCGCTGCTGCAGCTCGCGATCTTCGCGCTCGGCATCATGCCGTACATCACCGCCAGCATCATCCTGCAGCTACTCACCGTGGTGATCCCGCGGCTGGAGTCGCTGAAGAAGGAAGGCCAGGCGGGACAGGCCAAAATCACCCAGTACACCCGGTTCCTCACCGTCGGGCTGGCGATCCTGCAGTCGACCGCGTTCGTGGCGCTGGCCCGGACGCCGGGCCGGCTGTTCCAGGGCTGCAACGAGCCGCTGCTGTACAAGGACGACTGGTTCACGATCAGCGTGATCGTGCTCACCATGACCGCCGGCACCGGCGTGATCATGTGGCTGGGCGAGCTGATCACCGACCGCGGCGTCGGCAACGGCATGTCGATCCTGATCTTCACCCAGATCGTCGCCACCTTCCCGACCCAGCTGTGGAACATCCGCAAGCAGAAGGGCATCGCCACCTTCCTGGTGGTGATCGTCATCGGCTTGGTGATCATGGCCGCGGTCATCTTCATCGAACAGGCGCAGCGCCGGATCCCGGTCCAGTACGCCAAGCGGATGGTCGGCCGCAAGATGTTCGGCGGCACCTCGACGTACATCCCGCTGAAGGTCAACCAGGCCGGTGTCATCCCGGTCATCTTCGCCTCGAGCCTGCTCTATCTACCGGTGCTGCTCAGTCAGTTCCAGCAAGGCAAGCCCTGGGCGAACTGGATTCAGGGCAACCTGGTCAAGGGTGACCACCCGATCTACATGGTGACGTACGTCGCCCTGATCATCTTCTTCACGTATTTCTACGTCTCGATTACCTTCAATCCGAAGGAAGTTGCAGACAACATGAAGAAGTACGGCGGCTTCATCCCCGGGATCCGGGCGGGACGGCCGACCGAGGAGTACCTGGGCTATGTACTGTCCCGCATCACGCTGCCGGGCGCGCTCTACCTCGCGGCCATCTCGATGATTCCGCTCGTGGCGCTGGTCCTGCTGAACGCGAATCAGAACTTCCCGTTCGGTGGTACGTCGATCCTGATCATGGTCGGCGTCGGACTGGACACGGTGAAGCAGATCGAGTCTCAGCTGCAGCAGCGTAACTACGAAGGGTTCCTGCGCTGATGAGAATGTTGCTGATGGGTCCGCCCGGGGCGGGCAAGGGCACGCAGGCAAAGGTGCTTGCGGAACGCCTGAATATCCCGGCCGTGTCCACCGGTGACATCTTCCGTGCGAACGTCAAGGACGAGACGCCGCTCGGGCTCGAAGCGAAGCGCTACATGGACGCCGGTGACTACGTCCCGGACGAGGTCACCAACGCAATGGTGCGGGACCGGTTGTCCGAGGCCGACGCGGGCGAGGGTTTCCTGCTCGACGGCTACCCGCGGACGCTGGCCCAGGTCGGCACGCTGGACGACATCCTGGCCGACCACGGCCACAAGCTGGACGCGGTGGTGGCGCTGGTCGCCGACATCGACGTGCTGGTCGGCCGGATGCTGAAGCGGTCCCAGACCGACGGCCGGTCGGACGACTCCGAAGAGGTCGTCCGGCACCGGCAGGACGTCTACACCGCCGAGACCAAGCCGCTGCTGCGGGTGTACGCCCAGCGCGGCCTGCTGGTCGAGGTGGACGGAGTCGGCGAGATCGACGAGGTGAGCGAGCGCGTGCTCGCCGCCCTGAAGACGATCACGGAGTAAGCGCGGGCTGTGATGTTCAGAGACCGCGGGATCGAGATCAAGACCCGTGAACAGATCCTTTCGATGCGGGCGGCCGGCCTCGTCGTCGGCCGCACGCTGGAGCTGCTGCGCGGCGAGGTCCGGGCCGGTATCAGCACCGGCGAACTGGACGCGATCGCCGAGGACCACATCCGGTCCTCCGGCGCGGTCCCGTCGTTCAAGGGCTACCACGGCTTCACCGGCTCGATCTGTGCGTCGGTGAATGACGAGATCGTGCACGGCATCCCCGGTGGCCGGGTGCTGGCCGACGGCGACCTGATCTCGATCGACTGCGGCGCGATCGTCGACGGCTGGCACGGCGACGCGGCGATCACGGTGCCGGTGGGCGAGGTCGGTGCCGAGCTGCTCGAGCTGGCCCGGATCTGCGAGGAGTCGATGTGGCGTGGGTTCGCCGCCGCGAAGCTCGGCGGCCGGCTCACCGACATCTCCCACGCTGTCGAGGCCCACGTCCGGGCGACCTCGTCGTACGGGATCGTCGAGGACTTCGTCGGGCACGGGATCGGCTCGGCGATGCACCAGCCGCCGAACGTGCCGAACTTCGGCCGCCCGGGCCGCGGCCCCAAGCTGGTCGAGGGGATGGCGCTGGCCGTCGAGCCGATGCTCACGCTCGGCAAGCAGGACAACCACACGCTCGAGGACGACTGGACGGTCGTCACCGACGACGGTCTGGCCGCCGCGCACACCGAGCACACGTTCACTCTCACTCCGCAGGGTCCCTGGGTGCTGACCGCGCTCGACGGCGGCGAGGCGAAGCTGGCCGAGCTCGGCGTCAAGTGCGGCGCGCTGACCGACTGACGGTGCGCTAGCTGATCGACGGACAGTGGGGGTCCACCCGTCGGGGGACGCAGGCGAACCGCAGCTGAGGCACACTTGAGACATGCCTCAGTACCAGCCGCACCAGCGGTTCACCGAAGCCGACCGGGACAAGATCGCCGGGCGGCTGCGGGACGCGTTCGCGGACGGCCGGCTGGATCAGCCCGAGTTCTCCTCCCGCCTCGACCAGTTGTACGCCGTCCAGACGTACGGCGAGCTGGAGCCGCTGGTGCGGGACCTGCCGCCGGTGCGGACGTACCAGACGCCCGCGGTGGTGCAGGACAGCAAGCCGGCGCCCGAGCCGGGCGACTTCCCGGAGCGCAAGAGGCACAGTGGTCGGCACGGGATCGCCGCGCTGGGTGGCGGTTTCACCGGCGTCGTCATGATCAACGTGGTGATCTGGTTCGTGATCGGTCTCGGCAACGGCGGTCACTGGCCGCACTTCTGGCCGGTCTGGCTGCTGATCCCGTGGGCGATCTTCGCCCTGGGTGGCCTCGGCAGGCGCCGTTGACAGCGGCCCCGGTCACCCGTCGCCCCGCGGGTCCGCGTCTGCGCCCAGATCTGGCGTGGCAGCTACGGCGGGGCTCGGCTCTCGTGTACCTGATCTGGTTCGCCGTGGCGATCCCGCTGGTGGTTGTGGGTCTGCTGCTGGAGCCGCGCTGGGTCGGCTGGATGATGCTGGGCTGGTTCCTGGTACTGATCCTGTTCACGGTGTCGATGCGGATCGCCGATGGCCGGCTGCGGAAGTCATGGGCCGACGCGGCCGCCCAGATGGGTTGGCGGATGAAGGCCACTGAGCCGGGGTTGCAGGAGCACTGGCCGTTCCCGCCGTTCTCCACCGACCCGTCCGCCGAGGTGACGGAGGTGACCACCGGCCGGCACCGCGGGCGTGAGTTCTGGACCGGTCGGTTCCAGCACAAGGTCGGACGTCGCGAGCTCGGTTTCGACTTCCTCGATCTGCAGGTGGACCGGCCGCTTCCACCGCTGCAGGTGCTGCCGGCGTCGCTGGCTCCGGTCGCGGCCGCGAGCCTGCTGCCGCTCAAACTGACCATTGACGGGCTGCCCGGGCGCTACTGCCTGTTCAACGGCCGCGAGGACCACGCCCGAGCGGTCCTGCATCCAGGCGCAGCCGAGGCCCTGGCCCAGGTGCCGGCCTTCGGCTTCAGCTGCGAGGGACGCCGCTTCGTCGCGATCCTCCCGGCGTACCGCGACGCCACCACCGCCTTGGCCCAGCTGGACGCGGCCTGCGACCTGCTCGACCTGATGCCCGAACAACTCTGGCGCGAAGGCGAACAGTGGGCCGCTACGCACTCTCAGTGACCACGGTTGCGCTGCCAAGGCGCCGTACGGAGTCTCGATTGGGTTTCGCGTGGGGGAGTGGCGTACACTCGTTCCTTGGCTCTTTGTAGCCTCTGTCTCGTTGTGCCCGCGGCTGCCTGACCTCGTGTCAGGAGGGCATTCGAGCCTGGGTCTGAGCCGGTAGTACCCACCTTTTCAGTACGTCGTCTACAGAAGTGCGAGGACATGCCCAAAAAAGAGGGAGTCATCGAACTCGAGGGCACCATCGTGGAGGCCCTGCCGAACGCGATGTTCCGTGTTGAGCTGTCCAATGGGCACAAGGTGCTCGCGCACATCAGCGGCAAGATGAGGCAGCACTACATCCGGATCCTCCCCGAGGACCGGGTCGTCGTGGAGCTGTCGCCGTACGACCTCACCCGGGGTCGCATCGTCTATCGGTACAAGTAGGACCACCACCAACACCTGTCGAAGAAAGTAGCTCGATGAAGGTCAATCCGAGCGTCAAGAAGATCTGCGACAAGTGCAAGGTGATCCGCCGTCACGGCCGGGTCATGGTGATCTGCGAGAACCCGCGGCACAAGCAGCGGCAGGGCTGACCAAGCCTTTTCGAGCAGTACACAGCACTTTCGCATCACACAGCGCGCACGCTCGTCCAGCAGCAGGATGTACCGCTGCTGGGCGTCGCCCCCGGAACAGAGGCCGGGGCCCTGCCGGTGAGCAATTCACCGAGGCGGGCGGGGACGCGGCGCGCCACCACACCTCTGCCGACGAAAGGAACACCGCCACATGGCACGCCTCGTAGGGGTCGACCTGCCGCGCGACAAGCGCATCGAGGTCGCTCTCACCTACATCTTCGGTGTAGGTCGTACTCGCGCCCTGAAGACGCTCGAAGCCACCGGAATCTCCGGTGACAAGCGCGTCCACGAACTGGGCGACGAAGAACTGGTCAAGCTCCGGGACTTCATCGAAGGCAACTACAAGATCGAAGGTGACCTCCGTCGTGAGGTGACCGCGGACATCCGCCGCAAGATCGAGATCGGGTCGTACCAGGGTCGCCGGCACCGCAGCGGCCTGCCGGTGCGTGGTCAGCGCACGCGGACCAACGCCCGCAGCCGTAAGGGTCGTCGCAAGGCGATCGCCGGCAAGAAGAAGAAGTGACCCGGATGACCAGCCTCGACCTTTCCAGGAGCAACTGACTTATGCCTCCCAAGAGCCGCACAGCGGCCGGCGCGAAGAAGGTGCGCCGCAAGGAGAAGAAGAACGTGGCCGCCGGCCACGCGCACATCAAGAGCACGTTCAACAACACGATCGTGACGATCACCGACCCGACCGGCGCGGTCATCTCGTGGGCTTCCGCGGGAACCGTCGGCTTCAAGGGTTCGCGCAAGTCCACCCCGTTCGCCGCGCAGATGGCCGCCGAGGCCGCTGGGCGCCGGGCGATGGAGCACGGCATGCGCAAGATCGACGTGTTCGTGAAGGGTCCCGGCTCCGGCCGCGAGACCGCGATCCGTTCGCTGGGTGCCGTCGGCCTCGAGGTCGGCACCATCCAGGACGTCACCCCGACCGCACACAACGGATGCCGCCCGCCGAAGCGGCGCCGGGTCTGACCCCAGAGAGAGGAAGGTAGCGAACCATGGCCCGTTACACCGGACCGATGACCAAGAAGTCGCGCCGTCTCGGGGTCGACCTCGTCGGTGGCGACAAGGCGTTCGAGCGCCGTCCGTACCCGCCGGGTATGCACGGCCGCGGCCGCCCGAAGGAGAGCGAGTACCTGCTCCAGCTCCGTGAGAAGCAGAAGGCCCGCTTCTCGTACGGCGTCCTGGAGAAGCAGTTCCGCCGGTACTACGAGGAGGCCTCGCGGCGCTCCGGCAAGACCGGTGACAACCTGCTGATCATCCTGGAGTCCAGGCTGGACAATGTGGTGTACCGCAGCGGCCTGGCCCGGACCCGTCGGCAGGCCCGTCAGCTCGTCGTCCACGGTCACTTCACCGTGAACGGCGTCAAGGTGAACATCCCGTCGTACCGGGTGGCCGCCCACGACATCATCGATGTCAAGGCGAAGTCGGTCGAGACGACCCCGTTCATCATCGCCCGGGAGACGCACTCCGAGCGCGTCGTCCCGGCCTGGCTCGAGGTGATGCCCGAGCGGCTTCGCATCCTCGTCCACCAGCTGCCGACCCGGCAGCAGATCGACACCCAGGTCGCCGAGCACCTGATCGTCGAGCTCTACTCGAAGAACTGATCCTGCTCCGGCCGGTGGCCTGTGGTCACCGGCCGGAAACGGCCGGTCCTTCGGATCTTCGCGACCTCAAATAGTGGTCGTCGCGGAACCAGAAAGAAGAACGAAGTGCTTATTGCGCAGCGCCCCACCCTGACCGAAGAGGTCGTCGGCGAGCACCGCTCGCGGTTCGTGATCGAGCCGCTCGAGCCGGGCTTCGGCTACACCCTCGGCAACTCCATCCGCCGTACCCTGCTGTCGTCCATCCCGGGCGCCGCCGTGACCAGCATCAAGGTCGACGGCGTGCTGCACGAGTTCTCGACGGTTGCCGGGGTCAAGGAAGACGCCACCCAGCTGATCCTGAACCTGAAGGACCTGGTCGTCTCCTCCGAGCACGACGAGCCGGTCACCATGTACCTGCGCAAGCAGGGCCCCGGTGACGTCACCGCCGCCGACATCGCGCCGCCGGCCGGTGTCGAGGTGCACAACCCGGACCTGAAGATCGCCACCCTGAACGAGAAGGGCCGGCTCGAGATGGAGCTGGTCGTCGAGCGGGGCCGCGGTTACGTGTCGGCGATCCAGAACAAGTCCGCCGACGCCGAGATCGGCCGGATGCCGGTCGACTCGATCTACTCGCCGGTCCTCAAGGTCACCTACAAGGTCGAGGCGACCCGTGTCGAGCAGCGCACCGACTTCGACCGCCTCGTGGTCGACGTCGAGACCAAGCCGTCGATGCTGCCCCGCGACGCCGTCGCGTCGGCCGGTAAGACGCTGGTCGAGCTGTTCGGCCTGGCCCGCGAGCTGAACGTCGAGGCCGAGGGCATCGACATCGGCCCGTCGCCGGTGGACGAGCAGATGGCCGCCGACCTGGCCCTGCCGGTCGAGGACCTGCAGCTGACCGTCCGCTCCTACAACTGCCTCAAGCGTGAGGGCATCCACACCGTGGGTGAGCTGATCTCGCGCAGCGAGCAGGACCTGCTGGACATCCGCAACTTCGGCTCCAAGTCGATCGACGAGGTCAAGCTGAAGCTGGCCGAGATGGGCCTGTCGCTGAAGGACTCGCCTCCTGGCTTCGACCTGCGTGCGGCCGCCGAGGCCTACGGCACCGAGGCCGAGGACGAGGACGAGAGCTTCGCCGAGACCGAGCAGTACTGACACCCACCCCGGGCCACCATCGGCCTGAATCCTTCTGGAGTAAGAGATGCCTACCCCCACCAAGGGTGCCCGGCTGGGCGGCAGCCCGGCGCACGAGAAGCTGATCCTCAGCAACCTCGCGACGTCGCTGTTCGAGCACGGCGCCATCACCACCACCGCGGCCAAGGCCAAGCGCCTGCAGCCGCTGGCGGAGTCGATGATCACCAAGGCGAAGCGTGGTGACCTGAACTCGCGCCGCCAGGTGATGAAGCGGATCAAGGACAAGAGCGTCGTGCACGTGCTCTTCACCGACATCGGCGAGCGGTACGCCGACCGTCCGGGCGGCTACACCCGGATCACCAAGCTCGGCCCACGCAAGGGTGACAACGCGCCGATGGTGAAGATCGAGCTGGTCGAGGCACTGGCCGACTCGCCGAAGGCGAAGAAGACCGCCGCGAAGAAGGCTCCGGCCAAGAAGGCCGCCGAGAAGCCGGCGGTCGCCGAGGACAAGTCCGACGACGTCGAGGACGAGAAGGTCCAGGACGTTCAGGACGAGAAGGTCGAGGACGTCGTCGCGACCGAGGACGTCCAGGACGTCGTCGAGGACGCCAAGACCGAGGACAAGTAACAGCAGCTGTTGACAGTGCCCCTCACCGCACGGTGGGGGGGCGCTGTTTGCGTTAGATTGCACTGTGTTCGACGGTATTGGGCGTTGGCGGATAGACCTGAGATACGACGGAACGGCCTTTCACGGCTGGGCCCGTCAGGAGGGCCTCCGAACCGTGCAGGGTGTGCTGGAGGAGACCCTCCGCGTCGTATTGCGGCTGCCGGCGACTCCTGTGGTGACCTGCGCCGGCCGCACGGACACCGGCGTACACGCTCGCGGTCAGGTCACCCATGTGGACGTCGAAGGCGCCGTAGAGCCGCTGAGGCTCCTGAGAAGCCTGAACGGCGTCCTGCCCGAGGATGTGGCTGTCACGGCTGTCACGGCCGCTCCAGAGGGCTTTGACGCCCGCTTCTCCGCTCTGGCCCGCCGCTACGTCTACCGCCTCTGCGACGATCCGGCCGGCTGGGACCCGCTGACCCGTGGGCACGTACTGCGAGTGGGCCGCCCTCTGGATGTGGATCGGATGAACGCAGCCGCGGCCGGTCTGCTCGGAGAGCACGACTTCGCCGCGTTCTGCAAGAAGCGGGAAGGTGCCAGCACAGTGCGGGCCCTGTTGGAGTTCTCGTGGCTCCGGACGGCTCCCGGGCTGCTGGAGGGCACAGTGATCGCGGATGCCTTCTGTCACTCGATGGTCCGGGCCCTGGTGGGTTCGATGATCCCTGTGGGTGACGGACGACGTGACGTCGACTGGCCGGCCGCCGTACTGGCCGGCAAGCTCCGGGACTCAGCTGTGTCGGTGCTGCCCGCGCACGGCCTCACACTGGAAGAAGTGCGGTACCCGGCCGATGACGAGCTGGCCGCGCAGGCATTGCAGGCCCGTCAGGTCAGGGGAGAGGTACACCAGCGTGGCTGACCACTACTTCTCGGCGGAGCCCGGTTCCGCGGACGTACGCCGCACTGTCGAGGCCCGGATCTGGGGACGCGAGTACACGTTCACCACCGCGACCGGAGTGTTCTCCAGAGACCGGTTGGACATCGGTACGGCGGTGTTGCTGCGCGAGGTGGATCCGCCGACCGGCTCGGGCACGTTCCTCGACCTGGGGACCGGATACGGCCCCATCGCGTGTGCACTGGCCGTCGAAGCGCCCGAGGCCGTGGTCTGGGCAGTGGACGTGAACACTCGGGCCCTGGAGCTGACCGGGGAGAACGCGGGTAAGGCCGGCGTGAGTGACCGCGTGCACCCGGCGCTGCCGGACGACGTACCCGCTGACGTGCTCTTCGACCAGATCTGGTCGAACCCGGCGATCCACATCGGCAAGGCCGAGCTGCACAAGATGCTGCTGCACTGGCTGGCCCGGCTTGCCCCCGGCGGCGTGGCATGGTTCGTCGTCGGCAAGAACCTCGGCGGCGACTCGCTGCAGCGCTGGCTGACCGAGCAGGGCTACCCGTGCCGGCGGATCGGCAGCGCGAAGGGGTTCCGGGTCCTGTGTGCAACGAACCCGGGTCCATCGCCGTCCTGAGGGTATGGAGGCAGCCTTGGCGGCAGCAGAGGCACGGACCGACGCGCTCGACTTCGAGCAGTGGGTGACCGAGAAGGCAGATGCACTGCTGCGGTTCGCCTATGTCCTCACCGGGGACGGAAACCTGGCCGAGGACGCCGTTCAGGATGCCCTGACGACGGCCTGTGCGCGCTGGAGCCGGGTGAGCCGGGCCGACGACCCCGAGGCGTACGTGAAGCGGATGGTGGTGAACGCACACATCTCCTGGTGGCGCCGGTTCCGCCGCCGCGAGGCACCGGCGCCGGACCCGGTCCGGAGCGCACCGGCCGCCCCGGACGGTGCTGCCGCCCGGGCTGAGTCGGACGCGGTCTGGGCGCTGTGCGCGACGCTGCCGGACAAGCAGCGGGCAGCCGTCGTACTGCGCTTCTACGAGGAGCTCTCGTACGCCGAGATCGGTGTGCTGCTGCACTGTGCGGAGGCGACCGCCCGATCACATGTCCACAGAGCTTTGGCCGCACTGAAGACCACGCTGAGCAAGGAAGGAGCCGAGGATGCCTGAGCACGACCCTGAGCAAGAGCTCGGCCCCAAGATCGCCTCGGCGTTCCAGAGCCAGGCCGACGCCCAGACCGGACTGCGGGACGACGGACTGGCGCGAGAGGCGCGCCGGCGAGTGCGCAAGCGGCGTCAGAACCTGACCATCGCCGCGGCGGCCGTCGTGGTGGCCGCGGCCATCGGCGGAGTGTGGAACCTGGCGAGCGGCGAGTCCCCGGTCGCGTCGACCGCCAGTGACAGCAGTGGGCAGAGCAAGGCGTCCGTCCCGGACAAGTCGACCGAGGGCATGGCGCCGCCGAAGGCCGCGGTGAGTTGTCCTCCGGATCATCCGATTCTCCAGGCCGACGGGCCCAACGCCGTACCGGCTGGGACGGGGCTGGACCTGAACACACCGGTGACCGGGCTGCAGGCGTGCCGCTACCAGCTCACTCCGGGGTCCACGGCGCTGCTCGGCCAGGAGCGATTCAGCTCTGAGGTCGCGCAGCAGGTGGTCGATGCGATCAAGGTGCTGCCGGAACGGAACCCGTCGCTGCCGGTGTTCAAGTGCGCGCCGCAGACCGCACAGCCGTCCGAGGCGATCGTGCTGCGCTTCGACACCGCGGCCGGAATCCGCGAGATCTGGGTCCAGTACGACGGCTGCGACTCGGCTGGTTTCTTCACCGGCACCCACACCTACGGCCTGTACGCCGCGCCTCTCAAACTCTTCATGACGGGCTCGGTCCGCCCACCGGCTGGAACCTACCTGAGTGCATTGAAGGGCTGGTAGCTCACTCGCCGCGGCCCGGACCGCGGCGAGCGTCGAGCCTTCGCACGTTGTCCGGGAGCTGATCCGCGGACACCGCTGGGACGACCGGCCGGACGGCCGAGGTGTGCGAGCCGAGGAAGCGCTGCAGATCCATGAGCTCTGAATCGACCGGTGCCGCGGCCTCGGCTCCGGACGCCGCGGCCCCGCCGGCCGCAGTGCCGCCACCCGCCCCAGCACCGCCACCTGCTCGGCCGTCACCCGTCGACATCTCGCCACCTGTCGATGGCTCGGGTTCGGTCGCGCTCTGCGCCCTGGCAGCCTCCTGACGGATCCGGATCAGCTCACCCCGCGACATTCGCATCCGGGGCGGCTCGGCCACGGCACCCGGGTTCTGCTCGTGCCAGGTCCGGTAGTGCGCCTCGATCGCGCCGATCTGGACGCCGAGCTCGTCGACCGCCTGCTGCGCCGTCTGAGCACCGATGCCGGCCAGTGTTGCCGCGTCGAAGGCGCCGGAGTACTCCAGGTCGGTCATCCCACCGAGCTGTCGCTCGAGTGGCGCGCCCAGCCGGTACTGGAGCTGGACGCGGTGCGCGGCCGGCACCAGCTCACCTAGGCGATGCCTGAGCACCAGGTCGGCCATGGCGTTGTAGCGCTGCGGCCGTTCGGTGCGGTCGACAGCCGCGCGAATCTCGTCGGGAGGCAGTCCGGTGCACTCGGACAGCCCGTGCAGCACACCGTCCGTGGCCTTCATGAACCCGGGATAGCTCGCCGCGAACCGCACCTTGAGTACGCCTGGTGCGACCTGGTCCATCCCGACGTCCATGATGACCGCGTCGCCGTTGCGGTGCGACCAGGTGTCGACGAGTCCCTCCTCCAGGGCCCGATCCGCGTTCGATCCGCGCTTGACCGCCCCTGGAACGCTGTCGTCGCCGAGGTCGTTCGCCAGGTGCTTCGCCTCATGTGCCACAGTCACCACCGCCCGGCGGGCCGCGGCGTTCTCGTCGTATGTCAGCGGCCGGTCCGCGGTGTGCGCCCACTGCGCGGGCTCGAGGATCAGCGCACGACTGACGCTCATCGCGCCGTCCTCGTGTGCGGTGGCGAGGAAAAGACTGTTCGGCTCCTCGTACAGCCGCCCGTTCCAGCGGGAAGGTACTCCGGTACGCCGCTCGACCGCGCGTACCACGCCGGCCACCCACCCGTGCTCCCATGTGCCGGGCAGGATCTCCGGACCGAGTGTGCCGAGCGGCACATCGTGGGTGCGACCGTCCGTCATCCGTCTGTCTGCCGCAGCGACGTGTGCAGGCGCCGGAGCGAGCTGTTCAGGTGCAGCACCGCACCCACCTCCGCTGTCGGTGCCTTCTCGGACAGCTCGGCGATCCGCCGCATGATCCGTTCGAGCTCGGCGATCCGCTCCTCGGCGGGCGCCGTTGAGTTGACCGCCTCTGCGTACAGGCGTTGAGCTTCGTGATACGCCCTGCCGGTCGTTTCCGGCGGACCGGCAAGCAGATCGGGCAGTTGCTCGGCCCGTTGCATCGCACGCTGCCGCCAGAGCTCGTCCCCGACCTGCGCCGCCAGCTCCCGCAACCGATCCGTCGCGGCCGCAACGGTCGCCGGATCCGCGCCGTACAGGCGGTCCAGTTGTCGCTGGAGCTCTGCCTCGACCATCTCGTACTGAGCGTTGGTCCGCATTCGCACCCTCCGTCACCTCAGGACCACGCAGATCTTTCCGCCTCAGGGGGTCGATAACGGTTCGCATGGTGGGGGTTGGGCGGTCAGACTGGTGGGATGGGTCACGTTGATGTCGCAGGGGTGGGGTACGAGCTGCCGGACGGGCGGGTGTTGCTGGACGACATCACCTTCCGGGTCGGGGACGGGGCCAAGGTCGCCCTGGTCGGGGCGAACGGGTCCGGCAAGACCACGCTGACCAGGATCATCGCGGGCGACGTGAAGCCGCACAGCGGCAGCATCTCGCGGTCCGGCGGCCTGGGCGTGATGCGTCAGTTCGTCGGCTCGGTGCGAGACTCCTCGACCGTGCGTGACCTGCTGCTCGGGGTCGCGCCGGAGGCGATCCAGCAGGCCGCGGCCAAGCTGGACAAAGCCGAGCTGAAGATGATGGAGGCCGACGACGAGAAGACCCAGCTCAAGTACGCGCAGGCGGTGTCGGACTGGGGCGAGGTCGGCGGGTATGACGCGGAGGTCCTCTGGGATGTCTGTACGACGTCCGCCCTCGGCATACCGTTCGACCGCTGTCGCTGGCGCGAGGTGAAGACACTGTCCGGCGGTGAGCAGAAGCGCCTGGTCCTGGAGGCCCTGCTGCGCGGCCCGGACGAGGTCCTGATGCTCGACGAGCCGGACAACTACCTCGACGTACCAGGGAAGCGGTGGCTGGAGGACCAGCTCCGCAGCACCGACAAGACCGTGCTCTACATCAGCCACGACCGCGAGCTGCTGGCCAACACCGCCACCCGGATCGTCACGGTCGAATTAGGTGCCGCAGGCAACACCGCGTGGACGCACGGCGGCGGCTTCCGGACGTATCACGAGGCCCGCCGCCATCGCTTCGAGCGGTTCGAGGAGCTGCGCAAGCGCTGGGACGAGGAGCACGCGAAGCTCCGGGCGCAGATGCTGATGTACAAGCAGAAGGCGGCGTACAACTCCGACATGGCGTCGCGCTACCGGGCGTCGCAGACCCGTCTGCGCAAGTTCGAGGAGGCCGGGCCGCCGCAGGCGCTGCCGCGTGAGCAGAAGGTCAGCATGCGTCTCAGCGGCGGCCGAACCGGCAAGCGTGCGGTGGTGTGCACCGGCCTGGAGCTGACGGGTCTGATGAAGCCCTTCGACCTGGAGGTCTGGTACGGCGAACGCGTCGCAGTACTCGGGTCCAACGGCTCCGGGAAGTCGCACTTCCTCCGGCTGCTCGCCAACGGCGGCTCCGATCCGGATGTCGAGCACCAGCCGGTAGGCGACGTACAGATCACTCCGGTCGCGCACACAGGCAACGCCAAGCTTGGTGCGCGGGTCCGGCCGGGGTGGTTCGCGCAGACGCACGAGCACCCGGAGTTGGTCGGCCGCACGCTGCTGGAGATCCTGCACCGCGGTGACGACCACCGGGAGGGCATGGGCCGCGAGCTGGCGTCGCGGAAGCTGGACCGGTACGAGTTGGCCCATGCGGCAGAGCAGAACTTCGACAGTCTGTCCGGTGGGCAGCAGGCGCGGTTCCAGATCCTCCTGCTCGAGCTGTCCGGCGCCACGCTGCTCCTGCTCGACGAGCCCACCGACAACCTCGATGTCGAGTCGGCCGAGGCGCTGGAGGAAGGTCTCGACTCCTTCGACGGCACTGTCCTGGCGGTCACCCACGACCGCTGGTTCGCCCGCGGCTTCGACCGCCACCTCGTCTTCGGCGCCGACGGCTCCGTCTACGAGTCCGACGAGCCGGTCTGGGACGAGGGCCGCGTCGAGCGCTCTCGCTAGGGCGCCACACACCAGCCGTCGCGGTACGCCGCCCAGTGGGCCGGAGTGGCGGTGAAGTCGACGTAGAGGGCCAGGCCGAAATTCTGACGGTTCGAGGTGCCCAGTCCGAGGCGGGCTCCTCGGACTGCGGCCGACACAGTCTCAGCGCGGCCCCAGTGGGATGGGTTGCTCTCCCAGTACGCCGGTAGGCCCATGAGGAGGTCCGTCGACGCGGGAGTGACCTTCAGAGCGAGCTGGGTCTGCTTGGCAACGTAGCCGCCGTACAAGGACTCCAAGGGCATCGCGGTGTCGTACGACATGACGGCGATCTGCTCGACGCGTCGGGCGACCTCGCCGAAGTAGTCCTGCGACCACCACTTGCCCAGGACGTTCAAACGCCAGAGCGGGTCGATCTGCGCGGCCGCGACGGACAGGGGTACGCCGTGCGCAGCCGTGAGCGCATGTGTTTCGTCCAGTACGGCGAGGAAGCCGGCCGACCCGGAGTGCACCGGCTCGAAGTCGAAGTGGATGCCCTGGAACCCCTGGTCGAGTACGGCGGCCGACGAGGCGACCACTCGGCTCCGGACGGCCGGATCGTCCAGATCCATGCCCGGGCTCTTCGCGGGCTGGACGACGTCACCCAGCCATGCCTGCACGCGGACGTCGGGCGCCGCGGCTCGCATGGCCGCGACAAACCACCGGGCCCTGGGTGAAACCTTTGCCAACGGCAACGATCCGTCATGCTCCAACGGGCCTGCGTGCACGTACAGATCCCGGATCCCCGTGCCATCCAGCTGCTTCGCCAGCGCAGCCACATCAGCCGTCGTCTTCCGCCCGTCCACCCAGGCATGCCCTAGCCACAACGCGTCGTGGTTGCGCGTCCGTGCCTCCGTCGACGGCTCGCCGGCATACGCCAGCCAGAGTGAGATCGGGTACGCCGACAGCAGCAGTACGACGATCAGCGCCAGAGCCGTCACGACGTAGCGGCGGCGCGACCACGTCCGCCGGCGCCGCCTCACGAACGCGGCTTCAGGCCGTCGTAGATCAGCGCCAGCATCCGGTCCCGGACGTGCGGCTCGAGCGCGGCCGCGGTCGTACCCCGCGACGCACCGATCAGCAGCGCGTAGGTCTCGGGGAACTGAGCATCCGCCCGTACGGCGCCGGCCTGCTGGGCCCGGGTGAGGAGCCCGTCGAACGCCTCCCGCATGCGCTGGCCCGCCTTCTGCGTGTCCGCGCCGATCGCCGTGCCGGCTGCGGCCAGCGCCTCGGCGATCGCCAGCTTCGACGCGGACTCCGACACGACCTGGGTGAAGAACGCATAGAACGCCGTACCCGGGTCGTCGCTGTCAGCCAGCTCCAGGGCGCGGTCACGGAGCCGCTCCAGGCGCAGTGTGAGGACCGCCTCGAGCAGTTCGGTCTTGGTCGGGAAGTGCCGGAACACGGTCGCGATCCCGACACCGGCCAGCCGGGCCACGTCGTCGGTGGACGCACCGGGCGAGCGCCCGAACACCTCGTCCGCCGCGGTCATGATCCTGGCCCGGTTGTCCCGCGCGTCTGCTCGCACCCCTGGTCCCTTCGTCGCCCCTCAGCCTAGGAGACGCTCCGCGTGCCCCGGTGGTTGTAAACGAAGTTGTGACTCCGTATATTCGGAGTCGCTACTCCACTTAACTCCTGTGAGGAATCCGATGACTCCCGAAGAGGTCTTTCTGAAGCTCGTCCGCGGCATCGGCGACCGCAAGCTCGCCGCGTTGCCCGAGTTGTACGCCGAGCGGACCGACGTACGCCATCCGATGAACCCCTACGGCGACCACCCGCTGCTGTCCCGGGACGCGCTCCGCGAGCACTTCCGCGGCACCGGTGCGCGGGCGACCGAGGTGATCCGGTTCCAGCCGGAGAACATCCGGATCCACCGGACCACCGATCCCGAGGTGATCGTGGCCGAGTTCGACTATGTCGGCACGGTGATCGCGACCGGCGAGCCCTTCTCCGCATCGAACGTCATCGTGCTGCGGGTCCGGGACGACCAGATCGTCGAGTCCCGTGACTACATCGACCACGTCGCGATGACCCGCGCCCGCGGCCTGACCGAGCACTTGATCACCGCCCTGCGGGAACCGGCCGGCGCCCCCGCCGCGTCGTAGTCGGCAGAGGCGCCGGATGGCCCCGGACCGAGGCATCAAGCCCGCCCGGGGCCATCTCCAATCCGCACCGGCATCGCGGTCAGTGCCTTCACCGCGACCACCAGCCCGGCCGCGGCGAGCACGACGTCCTTCAGCACGTACTGCGCCTCCAGCGTCGGGGTGCCCGGGAACAGATCGCCGAAGAACAGCACCAGCGGCGACAGGATCCCGACCAGCGAGAACCCGAGCACCAGCAGTCCGGTCCGCAGCAGACGGCCGGAGATCAGCGTGATCCCGATGAAGCACTCCATCACCGCGGTCAGCAAGACCGCCGGCCGCCCGTGGATGATTCCGACGGTGAGTGTGTCGACAGTCCGCATCACCAGCGCCTCCGCCGGGCTGGCCCCGGGAAAGAACTTGAGCACGCCGAACCCGAGAAAGATCAGCCCGAGGCTGACCCGCAGGATGTCGACGCTGCGCCGCCCGAGCCAGTCGGCAACCCGATTCCCCTTGTAGATCAAGGCATTCATGATGGTCTCCCTGTTGCGATCGATGTCGCAACAGCGTCGCCGTCCGGCCTCCCCTACCGCGTCGGTCAGGCGACGGCACTTCCGCTACGCCGTCCGCGGTACGTCTCAGGGAGACCCTGAGGTCCGGGGGAGTAGTCACTCGAGCAGGCGGCCCGTCAGGTCCAGGCGTCGTACGGTCGTCTTCAACGCGCGGGCCTTCAGTGGTCGTCCACGTCGGTGAAGGCGTACTCGCGGGAGAGTTCGGACGTGCGGAGGACTTGGCCGGTGTGGCGGCTGACTGAGGGATCGGCGGCCAGGGCGGCTACTGCCCGGCCTACGAACAGCGGGGACTCCGAGTCGGACAGATCGAAGTACTCGGCGGCGCGCAGGACTGACTCGGTGCGGACCAGGCCTGGGTACAACGACACCGCGGTCACTCCGTGCTCGCGCAGTTCGTGCGCCATACAGGCGATCATGTGGTCGGTGGCCGCCTTCGCCGCGCCGTACGCGACGCCGGTGTCGGTCTTCACGGCGCCCTCCGAGGAGACGTTGACGATCAGCCCCGATCCCTGGGCCACCATCGTCGGAGCCGCCGCCACGGTGGTCACGTAATGGGCGCGCACCCCAGCCTGGAACGCCGAGTCCCAGCGCTCGACCGGCTGGGTCCAGAATCCGGCCTCCAGCCAGAACTCCGTGCCGTCCCAGAAGTACTCGTAGCCACCCCAGACGTTGTTCACCAGTACGTCGAGACGCCCGGCCTCGGCCACCACCTGCTGGACGGCCCGCCTGGTCTGATCGTCGTCACGGTGGTCGCAGGTGATCGCCACCCCGCGACCGCCCAGAGCCGTCACTTCCTCGGCCGTCTCCCGCACAGTGCCGGGCAGCGACGTCGGGGCCGGCCCGCCGGTCTCCGTCCGGCCGGTGACGTAGACGGTCGCTCCCTGCTCGCCGAGCCCGAGAGCGATCCCCTTCCCGACACCGCGGCTCGCCCCGGTGACGAGCGCGACCCTTCCCGCCAGCGTTCCCATCCACCGAAGCTAGCAGCGGCCGCGGACACAAAACGGCCCCTCGACCGCGGTCGAGGGGCCGTGGCGGCGGTGGGTCAGCGGTCGCCCATGGGGACGTACTGGACGCCGCGGGCGCCGGTGTAGATCTGCTTGGGGCGGGCGATCTTCTGGTCGCCGTCGCCGAGCATCTCCAGCCACTGGGCCAGCCAGCCCGAGGTGCGCGGGATCGCGAACAGGACGGTGAACATCTCCGGCGGGAACGACAGCGCCTCGTAGATCAGGCCGGAGTAGAAGTCGACGTTCGGGTAGAGCTTGCGGGAGACGAAGTACTCGTCCTCCAGCGCGATCTTCTCCAGCTCGACGGCGATCTTCAGCAGCGGGTTGATCCCGGTCACCTCGAACACGTCGTCGGCGGCCTTCTTGATGATCTTGGCCCGCGGGTCGTAGTTCTTGTAGACCCGGTGGCCGAAGCCCATCAGCCGCTCCTCGCCGGCCTTCACGCCCTCGATGAACGACGGCACGTGGTCGACCGAGCCGATCCGGCGGAGCATCTTCAGCACGGCTTCATTGGCGCCGCCGTGCAGCGGGCCGTAGAGCGCACCGATGCCGCCGGCCACCGCCGTGTACGGGTCGACCTGGGTGGAGCCGATCGCCCGGACAGCGTTGGTGGAGGCGTTCTGCTCGTGGTCGGCGTGCAGGATGAACAGGATCTCCAGCGCCCGCACCAGGCGATCGTCGGAGGCGTACTTGGGCTCGCTCATCTTGAACAGCATCGACAGGAAGTTCGCCGTGTAGCTGAGCTCGTTGTCCGGGTAGACGTACGGCTTGCCCTGGGCGTGCCGGAACGCGAACGCGCCGAGCGTCGGCATCTTCGCGATCAGCCGCCGGATCTGCAGCGCCCGGGACTCCTCGTCGAAGACGTTGCGCGACTCGGGATAGAAGGTGGACAGCGCCCCGACCGACGCGAGCAGCATCCCCATCGGGTGCGCGTCGTACCGGAAGCCCTGCATGAAGGTCTTCAGGTTCTCGTGCACGAACGTGTGATACGTCACGTCGTGCGCCCAGGCCTCGTACTCCGCCTTGTTCGGCAGCTTGCCGTTGACGAGCAGGTAGGCCACCTCGAGGTAGTTCGACTGCTCGGCGAGCTGCTCGATCGGATAGCCGCGATACTCCAGGATGCCCTTGTCGCCGTCGATGAAGGTGACCGACGAGCGGCAGGAGGCGGTGTTGACGAAGCCGGGGTCGTAGGTGGCCAGGCCACCGTCGCCGTCTTCGGCACTGATCTGTTTGAGATCGGCGGCACGGATTGTGCCATCGGTGATGGCAAGGTCGAAGTCCTTGCCGGTCCGGTTGTCCCGGACGGTGAGCGACTGTTCGGTCACAATGCCCTCTTCGGAAGCTGGCGTCATCGCCTGGTGAGTGAGGGTTATCGTCAGCCGGCGGGACGCGGTTCGGACTGCAATCTTCACCGCTAAACTAGTGCTGTCCTCAGCTCCTTCCAAGCTGGGGTCCCCGAACAGCCTGGGCTCGCTTTGACCCCGGGGTGCCGACGCCGGTATTCTGGGCTGCTGTTGTGCGTTCCAGGTCTGGCATCAGCACAGCCACGTCGGCGGACCGCTCGCCGACGTACCAGTTTTGTCAACCTCTGAGAAACGAAGGTCAACGACCGTGCGCACGTACAGCCCGAAGCCTGCTGACGTCACCCGTGAGTGGCACGTGATCGACGCCACCGACGTCACGCTCGGTCGGCTCGCCGTCCAGATCGCCACCCTGCTGCGCGGCAAGCACAAGCCGACGTTCGCTCCCCACGTGGACGGCGGTGACTTCGTCGTCGTCATCAACGCCTCCAAGGTCGCCCTGTCCGGGACCAAGCGGACGGACAAGCTGGCGTACCGCCACTCGGGTCACCCGGGTGGTCTGACGGCCACGCCGATCGGCGAGATCCTCGACAAGGACCCTCGCAAGGCCGTCGAGAAGGCTGTCTGGGGCATGCTCCCGAAGAACCGCCTGAGCCGGAAGCTGCTGACCAAGCTGAAGGTGTACGCCGGTCCGGAGCACCCGCACACCGCCCAGCAGCCGAAGCCGTTCGAGATCACCCAGATCGCCCAGTAAGCGATCGACGAGCCAGGTAAACGAGGATTCACAGCGTGAGCGACATCACCACCGAGACCGAAGAGTTCGACACCGAGGTCCCCATCGACACCGAGGGCCCGGTCGCCTACACCTCCGAGACGAACCCGACTCCGGAGCAGCGCGCCGAGACGGGTCGTGTCGCGGTCATCAACCCGGCCGGCGCCACTGGCCGCCGCAAGGAGGCTGTCGCCCGCGTCCGCCTGGTGCCCGGCACCGGCCAGTGGACCGTCAACGGCAAGCCGCTGGACGTCTACTTCCCGAACAAGGTGCACCAGCAGCACGTGAACGAGCCGTTCGTCGTCGCGGGCCTGGAGGGCTCGTACGACGTGATCGCCCGGATCAACGGCGGTGGCATCACCGGCCAGGCCGGTGCGCTGCAGCTCGGTGTGGCCCGGTGCCTGAACGCCGCCGACGAGGAGGCGAACCGCCCGGGTCTGAAGAAGGCCGGTCTGCTCACCCGCGACGCGCGGATCAAGGAGCGGAAGAAGGCCGGTCTCAAGAAGGCCCGCAAGGCGCCGCAGTACAGCAAGCGCTGATCACCTGATGGGGCGTTTGTTCGGTACGGACGGAGTCCGTGGCCTGGCGAACGTGGACCTGACCGCGGAGCTGGCGCTCGACCTCTCGGTCGCGGCAGCTCACGTACTCGGCGAGGCCGGTGCCTTCGAAGGGCACCGGCCACGCGCCGTTGTAGGGCGGGATCCGCGCGCCAGTGGTGAGTTCCTGGAAGCCGCCGTGGTGGCCGGTCTGGCCAGTGCCGGCGTCGATGTGGTCAAGCTCGGCGTACTGCCGACGCCGGCCGTGGCCTACCTGACCGGCTCGACCGGCGCCGACCTCGGCGTGATGCTGTCCGCCAGCCACAACCCGATGCCGGACAACGGCATCAAGTTCCTGGCCCGTGGCGGGATCAAGCTCGACGACGTGATCGAGGACGCGATCGAGGCCCGGATGGGCGAGGAGTGGCAGCGTCCGACCGGCGCGGCCGTGGGTCGTGTGCTCGAGGACGGGCAGGGCTTCGAGACGTACGTGTCGCACCTGGTCCGCTCCGCGCCGAACCGGTTCGACGGTCTGAAGGTCGTCATCGACTGCGCCAACGGCGCCGCCTCCGAGACCGCGCCCGAGGCCCTGCGCCGGCTGGGTGCCGAGGTGATCACGTACGCCGCCGCACCCGACGGACTGAACATCAACCTGAACTGCGGATCCACCCACCTGGAGGGTCTGCAGCGCGAGGTGATCGGCCACCGGGCGGATCTCGGCATCGCCCTGGACGGCGACGCGGACCGCTGCCTGGCCGTGGATGCCAACGGCGAGCTCGTGGACGGCGACCAGATCCTCGCGATCCTGGCGCTGGCCATGCGCGACAGCGGCCGGCTGTCCAACGACACCGTGGTCGCGACCGTGATGAGCAACCTGGGCTTCGTCCAGGCGATGGTCCGGGAGCGGATCGCGGTCGAGCAGACCAAGGTCGGCGACCGCTACGTGCTCGAGGCAATGAAAGCCGGCGGTCACAAGCTCGGCGGTGAGCAGTCCGGGCACGTGATCCTGTCCGACCACGCGACCACCGGCGACGGCACGCTGACCGCGGTCATGCTGCTCGCCCGGGTCGCCCAGACCGGCAAGAGTCTGAGCGACCTGGCCAGCGCGATGACCCGCCTCCCGCAGGTCCTGGTCAACGTGAAGAACGTCGACAAATCCCGGGCGGGCGACGACCCGGCGGTCCAGTCCGCCGTCGCCGAAGCCACCACCCGCCTCGGCGACACCGGCCGCGTCCTGCTCCGCCCGTCCGGCACCGAGCCGCTGGTCCGGGTCATGGTCGAAGCCGAGTCCTCGGACACGGCCCACGAGATCGCCCACTCCCTGGCCGACGTGGTCGCCACCTCGCTGAAACTCTGAAGCACGAGTAGGTACGCCGGAGAAGCCGCACCCCGGCTTCTCCGGCGCACTGCGTTCAGGACTCCAGACCGACTGCCTTGAGCACGTTCGGCCAGGCTTTCAGGGCTGCTTGCAGAGCTGGGTCCTCGGTAGTCGCCAGTGCTTCGTCGTACGCGGACTCCAGTACGTCGGCGATGCGGACCGGCGTACCCGAGGACGTGGAGCGTACGGCGGCCTCGACCATGGCGACGCTGATGACGTTGGAGTGGACCTCGGACTGCGGGACGGTCGACGCGCGGACCGCGGCGACGAACTCGACCAGCGAGCCGGCGATCTGCTCGGGGTCGTCGACCATGACGGCCGGCAGGGCTTCGCCGGAAGCGAGTTCCGCGACGGGTGGGTTGTCCCCGTCCCAGGTCGCCGTACCGGCGGATGCGCTGGCCCGCCAGCGGCCGTTCCAGGACGTCTCCAGACCCGGTGCGCACCAGCTTCCGGTGAAGGCGAAGCGGGTGCCGTCGGCAAAGGTGAAGACCGCGTTGGCCGCCGCGTTGCCGTCGAACCAGCTCCAGTCCGGGTTGTACGACTCGCAGTAGACCGACACCGGCTCGGAGCCGATCAGCTTGCGGCTCAGGTCGAACTGATGGATCGCCATGTCGACCAGCAGCGGCTCGGCCATCCGTTCCCGGAACCCACTGAAATGCGGGGCTTTGAAGAACTCGCACGACAGCGACCCGATCGTGCCGAGCTCGGCGAGCTGCCGCCCGAACGCGGCGCCGGCCCGGAAGTAGCGGCGGGACTGCGAGACCATCAGCAGCTTCCCGCTCACCTCCGACGCCGCGACCATCGCCAGGCACTCTCGCACGGTCTCGGCCAGCGGCTTCTCGCAGAGCACGGGAAGCCCACGTAGCAAGGCATCCACGCTGACCTTGGGATGCGCGGCCGGCACGGTGACGTCGATGACCGCGTCAGCGTTGCCGGCCAGTTCGTCGATCGAGGCCGCCACCGGCACGTCGGCGTACCCGTGCTCGTCGGCGGCCGCCCGGGCGACGTCCACGTCGAGGTCGACCAATCCGACCAGGTCGACATCAGGATTGTCGGCAATCGTACGAAGCCAGGCGCGGCCCATCCCGCCCGCGCCGACCTGGAGGAGGCGCAACGGGTCAGGCATCCGCCGGCTCCTCGATCGGGCCCTGATAGCCGTGGCCGTTGAAGAAGTCGCCGGTCTCGTACCGCAGCAGCGTCGGCACCGCCCGCTCCGGACGATCGGACTTCGCCCATGCGACGCCGTTCGCGATCACCTTGCGGACGTCCTTGTGGTGGTAGACCGGGAAGTCCTGGTCGCCGGGCGAGAAGTAGAAGATCTTCCCGTGCCCGCGGCGGAACGTGCACCCGGACCGGAACACCTCGCCGCCGGAGAAGGACGACACGAAGATCAGTTCGTCCGGCACCGGGATGTCGAAGAACTCGCCGTACATCTCCTGCTGCTCGATCTCGATCGGATGCGGCACGCCCTGCGCGATCGGGTGCGTCGGGTTCACCGTCCAGACCAGCTCGCGGTCGCGCTCACTGCGCCAGCGCAGCGTGCACGACGTACCCATCAGCTTGCCGAAGATCTTCGACCAGTGACCGGAGTGCAGGACGACGAGGCCCATCCCGGACAGCACGTGCTGGTACACGCGCTCGACCACCTTGTCCTCGACCTCGCCGTGCGCGGCGTGACCCCACCAGACGAGTACGTCGGTGCCGGCCAGCACCTCCTCGGTGAGTCCGTGCTCGGGCTCCTCGAGGGTCGTCGTGGCGACCTCGGCCTCGTCGCCCAGATTCTCGCTGATGCCGGCGGCAATGGTGTTGTGCATGCCGTCCGGGTAGATCTCGGCGACATGCGGCTCGACCTGCTCGTGCCGGTTCTCGCCCCAGACGAGTACGCGAATCGTCATCTTCAGTCCTTAGGTTTACTTGACGGCTCCGCCGATGGCACCGGCGGCGATGTACTTCTGCGCGGCGATCAGCAGCACGATGGCCGGGATCGCCGAGAGCACCGCGGTCGCCATCACCGCGTTCCAGTTCTGTACCTGGGTGCCCAGGTACTGGTAGATCCCCAGCGTCACCGGCCGGACGCCGCCCTTGGTGGTCAGCGTCAGCGCGAACAGGAAGTCGCTCCAGGAGAAGAGGAAACTGAACAGCCCGGCGGTGATGAGGGAGTTCTTGCTGATCGGCAGCACGATCGCGACGAAGGCCCGGAACAGCCCGGCGCCGTCCACCCGCGCGGCCTCCACCAGCGACGGCGGCAGCGACATCATGAACGAGCGCAGGATCAGGATCGCGAACGGGATACCGCTGCTGCAGTTGGCCACGATCAGGCCCGGGATCGAGTTCAGCAACCCGATCCGTTCGTACGCTGTGTAGAGCGCGTTGGCGATCACGATCCCCGGGATCATCTGTGAGATCAGGATCGCCAGCAGGCCGACCGATACCCAGCGCGACCGGAACTGCGAGAGCGCGTAGGCACACGGTGTCGCGATCGCCAGGCTGAGTACGACGGTCCCGGCCGCGATGATCATGCTGGTGACCAGGTTGCCGCCCTGCTCGTCGAGGGCACGTTTGTAGCCGGCGAACGTCGGGTGCAACGGCAGGAAGCCCGCGGTCAACGTGTTCCCGGAGGGTTGCAGCGAAGCGTTCACCATCCAGTACACCGGGAACAGCATCACGCACAGGATCAGGACACCGATCACGGTGTACGCCGTACGTCGCATCGTGGCCTCCCTACTCGTCGACAGCGCGGCGGGTGCTGCGCAGGTAGAAGATCGCGAACAGGAACGAGATCGCGATCAGGATGTTGCTCAACGCCGCGCCTTCACCGAACTTGAAGTCGATGAAGGACCGCTCGTACGACTGGGTCGCGAGCGTCTGCGTCGCATTCGCCGGTCCACCGCCGGTCAGGCCGAGGATGATGTCCAGGACCTTGATCGTGTAGACGACCCCGAGCATCAGCACCACGCCCGCCACCGCCCGCAGGTTCGGCCAGGTGATGTACCGGAACGCACGCCACCCGGTCGCGCCGTCGAGCTGACCGGCCTCGTAGAGCTCGTCCGGGATCTCGGTGAGACCGGAGTACAGCAGCGTCACGTTGAACGGGATGCCGATCCAGATGTTGACGCCGATCACCGCGATCAGCGCGACCGACGGCGAGTTCAGCCACGGCACCGGTTCGTTGATCAGATGCAGCCAGGACAACGTCCGGTTCAGGATGCCGCTGTCCTGCTCGAGGATCGATCGCCAGGTCGCACTCGACACGATCAGCGGCAGCAGCCACGGCAGCAGCAGCAGCGAGCGCAGCAGCCCGCCGAGCGGGAAGCGCTTCCGGAAGAACAGCGCC
This sequence comes from Kribbella sp. CWNU-51, assembly GCF_054073265.1. Taxonomy (NCBI): domain Bacteria; kingdom Bacillati; phylum Actinomycetota; class Actinomycetes; order Propionibacteriales; family Kribbellaceae; genus Kribbella; species Kribbella sp. CWNU-51. The sequence goes on along the minus strand of NZ_JBSXMZ010000025.1, from coordinate 40,536 downwards.
AGCCCGAGTCCGATCACGAACTGGAACGCGATCGACCCGATGGTGAACAGCGCGGTGTTGAGCATCGCGTCCGAGAACAGCTTGTCCGTCACGACCGTGCTGTAGTTCTTCAGTCCGACCCACGGGGCGTCCCCGGTGAAGAACGTCCGCAGGCTGTAGTCCTGCAGGCTCATCAGCAGGTTCTTCACCACGGGGTAGCCGAACAGCGCGATCATCGCGACCGCGGCCGGCAGGACGAAGAGGAGCTTGGTCAGATCCTCCCCCCGGTGGCGCCGGCCACGAGGCCTGCGAGCAGGCTTCGGGCCGGCCACCTTGGGGTCGTCTTGCATCAAGGTCGATGCCGCCATCGCGATCAGCCGCCGGACGCCTGCTTGAAGGCGTCCTGGGGCGAGGCCTTACCGGTCAGCGCCAGCTGGATCGCCTGGTAGATCACCTTCGCCGCCTCCGGCCACTTCTCGCCCAGCTTGCCGGTCCGCGACCGGGCGGTCTTGACCTGCTCGGTGAATGCCTTCATCGACGGCACGTCCTTGACGTACTGGTCGAGCAGCGCGGTCTTGGTCGGAATCGTGAACCGGGCCTTCGCCCAGGTCAGCTCGTTCTGGTCCGAGTTCAGGCACTTCACGAAGTCGGCGGCCTTCTGCTGCTTGGCCTGGTCCTTGTTCAGCGGGACCGTCCAGGCCTCACCGCCGAGCGGCGCGACCGGGGTCTGATCGGTCTTGTTCACCGGGAACTGCACGACGTCCCACTTGATGTTCGGGAACTTCGCCAGCGCCGGGATCTGCCACGGGCCGTTCACCATCATCGCGGCCTTGCCGGCCACGAACTGGTCCTTCGCGTCACCCTGGGTCCAGTTGATCACGCTCTTCGACGCCGACCCCGACTTCACCAGATCCGTCCACAACTGCAGGGCTTCGGCCACCTGCGGGCTGGTCAGGTCGGTCTCGTCGCCGCCGTTGGTCCACATCGCCGGCAGGAACTGCCAGGAGCCTTCGTACGTCGCGTTGGCGTTGAACGCGATCCCGTACCGGCCGGGCTTGGTCAGCTTCTTGGCCGCTGCCTTCAGCTCTTCCCACGTCTTCGGCGGCTGTACGCCGGCCTCCTGCAACATCTGCGTGTTGTAGAACAGCGCGATCGTGTTCGTCACCGGCGCCAGTCCGTAGAGCTTGCCCTGGTACGACGTCGCGTCGACCATGCCCTGGATGACTCCGTCTCCGGTCAGACCCATGTCGTTCAAGGGCGCCAGCGCACCGGTCGCGGCGATCTGCTGGACATCTGGGTTGTCGAGCATCAGGACGTCGGGCAGCGTCTTGGACGACGCCTGCTGCAGCACCTTCTGGATCAAGGTGTCACCAGGCACCGTCTCCCGCTGGATGGTGATGCCGAGTTGGCTCGCGCAGGTGTCGAGACCCTTCTGCACGAGCGACTTGTCCGGGTCGTTGTTGTAGTAGTCGAGGATGGTCAGGCTCTTGACGCTGTCACCGGACGAGGATGACGGCGCGTCGCCACCGTTGCCACCGCAGGCGGCCAGCACGAGCGACAGCGTCGCCGTACCCGCCAGTGCAGCGGTGATCCGCTTGCTGATCATGACATCGGGCTCCTTCGATCAAAGCGTTTAACCACGGGCTGTGGAAGATCGCCGGTCGCTTGCTCTAAGGGGTGGTAAACCGCTTAACTGAGATGTCTCAGGACTATGTTCCTTGGGTCACACTGTTGTCAAGAGTTCAGAGGGGGCGGGATCCGATGGTGACCATGCGGGACGTTGCCGACCGAGCGGGCGTGTCGATCGCGACCGTGTCCTTCCTGCTGAACGACACCAAGCCGGTGACCGCGGCGACCCGGGCGCGGGTCGAGCAGGCGATGGCCGAGCTCGGCTACCGCCGCAACGCGGTGGCCCGGGCGCTGGCCAGCCGGAAGACGCACATCATCGCGATGGCCTACCCGGCGCTCGAGCACCGGTTCGGGATGTCGACCGCGGAGTTCTTCACCGGCGCGGCCGAAGCGGCCCGCAGGGAGTCGTACCACCTGGTGCTGTGGCCGGTCGGCAACGACGGCCTCGAGTTGCGCGAGCTGCTCGGGCAGGGCCTGGTCGACGGCGTCGTCCTGATGGAGGTCCAGCTGGACGATCCCCGCGTCGACGTCCTGCGCGAGACCGGTACGCCGTTCGCGCTGATCGGCCGGACCACGGAGCTCGAAGGTCTGTCCCACGTGGACATCGACTTCGACACGACGGTCCAGGATGCGATCGGGCACCTGTACGACCTCGGCCACCGGGAGCTGATGCTGGTGTCCGGAGATCTGGCCGACCCGCGCTTCCACGCGTACGGACCCTGGGTCCGGACCGAGGATGCGTACCGGCGGATCGTGGCCGAGCACGGCCTGCGGACCGTCGTCATGCCGTGCAGTGACACCACGCGCGCCGGCCAGGCAGCGGCCGAACGTCTCATCCACGAGCATCCGGAGACGACCGCGATCCTGGTCCTGAACGAGTACGCCGCCCTCGGCGTCGTCAGCGGCCTGCGGCGGCTGGGTCGCGACGTACCGGGAGAGTTCTCGGTCCTGCCGCTCCTGATGGTGCCGGAGACCGCGGCCATGAGCGACCCCGAGCTCACCATCATGCGTACGCCGGGCCCGGAGCTCGGCCAGCTCGGCACCGAGGCCCTCATCCGCCAACTGGAGAACGCCGACCCCCTGCCACCCCAGCTCATCCCCGCCAAACTCATCCCCGGCGGAACCGTCGCACCCCCGCGCCCCGAATGAACGTCGTGGTCTCTGATCGAACTGCGACCACCGCCAACCCACTCCTCCTCACCAATCCGGAAACTCTTCCGCTGCGGTCGTGAGGCCAGGTTCCGCCACCCACTCGGTACCCGAACCGCCGACCCGTCAGCCCCCCGGCCTCAACCCGCAGCCGAGGTCCGCTGCTGCTGTGGGGAAAGTTTTCGTCACCTGGTGCAAGTTTGTTTCCCCACAGTCGGTCATCCCCAATGCCGAAGCGGTGCAGGCGGCCGGTTTGCGGCTGCCAGTCCTCCGCCGGCTCCTCGGCGTACAGCCGCACCTCGATCGGGTGACCGATCGTCGGCGGCTGATCCGCCGGGAGCCGCTCACCCACGGCGACCGCGAACTGCAGCGCGACCAGGTCCAGCCCGGTGGTCTCCTCGGTGACCGGGTGCGAAAGAGCCTGTCGCAGCTCACCACTTCCTGTTCACGCCCCCGGCAACTGCCCTGCGGAGGCGGCTGCGCAGCGTCACTTAGTAGTTGGCACTTGACCCACCGTGGCGGTGTGGGTAACTTTCGCGTGCGGGGGAGCGCCTGTAATTCAATTACCGATGGGGGTCCGCCGATGGAACTCACCCGACGCCAATCCCTCGGACTCGCGGCGGCCGCCGTCGCCGGGACCACGATCGCAGGTACGACGTCCGCACACGCCGGCACCGATCGCTGGGTCCGCGAGACCCTGCGGCGGATGTCGCTGGAGCAGAAGGTCGGCCAGCTGTTCGTCTGCTACGCCTACGGGCCGACGGCGGACACGGCCGACGCGCGCAACACCAGCCTGTACGGCGTCGCGACGCCGGCCGAGGTGGTGCGCAAGTTCCACCTCGGCGGGGTGATCTACTTCGCCTGGACCGACTCGGTGAAAGACCCGCAGCAGATCGCCCGGCTGTCGAACGGACTGCAGGGCGCCGCCCTGGCCGACAGTGGCATTCCGCTGCAGATCAGCACCGACCAGGAGTACGGCGTCGTGTTCCGCGTCGGACCGCCCGCGACGCAGTTCCCGGGCGCGATGGCGCTCGGCGCGACCAGGTCGGCGCAGTACGCCCGGCTGGCGGCCGGGATCGGCGGGCGGGAACTGAAGGCGGTCGGGATCAGCACCGACTTCGCGCCGGTCGCCGACGTCAACGTCAACCCGCTGAACCCGGTGATCGGCGTCCGTTCCTTCTCGTCCGACCCCGGGCTGGTCGCGGAGCTCACTGCCGAGCAGGTCAAGGGCTACCAGCGGGACGGGCGGATCGTCTCGACCGCGAAGCACTTCCCGGGACACGGCGACACCGCGACCGACAGCCACACCGGCATCCCGGTGATCGATCACTCGCTGGAGGAGTGGACGCGGATCGACCGGCCGCCGTTCGAGGCCGCGATCAAGGCCGGCATCCATGCGATCATGACCGCGCATATCGTGGTCCCGGCGCTCGACCCGTCCGGCGACCCGGCGACGCTGAGCAAGCCGATCCTGACCGGGATCCTGCGTGAGCAACTGCGCTTCGACGGTGTGGTCATCACCGACTCGCTGGGCATGCAGGGCGTCCGGGACAAGTACGGCGACGCCGAGATCCCGCTCCGGGCGATCGAGGCCGGTGTCGACCAGCTGCTGATGCCCGTGGACCCCGGCCTGGCCTACAACTCGGTGCTGTCCGCGGTCCGCGGCGGCCGGATCAGCGAGGCCCGGATCGACCAGAGCGTCGAGCGGATCCTGAAGCTGAAGCTCGAGACCGGAGTCGTCGACCACCCGTACGTCGACCTGGCCCGCGTCGCCAAGGTCGTCGGCACGGCAGCGAACTACGCCGACGCCCAGCGGATCGCCGACCGCAGCACGACCTTGCTGAAGAACGACGCCGGCCTGCTGCCGCTGTCCCCGGCGCCCCGGAAGATCCTCGTCGCCGGCTACAGCCCGGCGGCTCTCGGTACTGTGTTGCAGGACCGGGGAGCGACCGCGGTCGTGAAGGACACTGGTACGACGCCGACGGACGCGAAGATCGACGACGCGCTGGCGGCCGCTGGGGACGCTGATCTGACCGTCGTTCTGACGAACAAGGCCTGGGACACAGAGGTCACCGACAAGCAGGCGAAGCAGCAGAAGCTCGTGAACGCCCTGCTGGACACCGGTCGGCCCGTGATCGTGATCCCCGTCCGCGATCCCTACGACGTCGCGTACTTCCCGGCGGCACCGACCACGCTGGTCACCTACGGCACCGCGGCGGTGTCGATGGAGGCACTGGCCAAGGTGCTGTACGGCGAGATCGCGCCGGCCGGCAAGCTACCGGTGGCGATCCCCGCCCAGCCGGACCCGGCGCAGACCCTGCACCCGTTCGGCCACGGGCTGACCTTCGATCCGCGGCAGACCCGGATAACCGTTGCCTCGTACAACATTCACGCCGGCGCCGGCGAGGACAACGTGTTCGACCTCGAGCGGACCGCTCAGGCGCTGAAGGCCCTGGACGCCGACGTGATCGGGCTGCAGGAGGTCGACGTCCACTGGGACGCCCGCAGCGAGTGGCGAGACACCCTCGCCGAGTTGGCTGCGAAGCTCGGCATGTTCGCCGGGTTCGCCCCGATCTACGACTTCGACCCGCCGGCCGCCGGGCAACCACGCCGGCAGTACGGCGTCGGCGTACTGTCCCGGTTCCCGCTCGTGCGGACCGAGAACCATCCGATCACCCGGCTGTCCACCCAGGACCCGAATCCGGTGCCGGCCCTCGCGCCGGGCTTCCTCGAGGCCGAGATCGATGTCCGGGGCCGCCGGGTGCATGTGTACTGCACGCACCTGGACTACCGCGCGGACCCGTCGGTCCGGGCGCTTCAGGTCGGCGACACGACCAAGATTCTGGCCCGGGACCCGCGCAAGGACCTGCAGATCCTGGTCGGCGACTTCAACGCGGATCCGGCCGCGCCGGAGCTCGCCGGGCTGTGGACCCGGCTCACCGATTCCTGGGCCGTCGCCGAGTCCACCTCCGGCGGTCCGAACACCTATCCGGCGGTCGATCCGGTCAAGCGGATCGACGTCGTCGCCGTCGGCACGGGCCTGCACGTGCGGCGGTTCGCCGTACCTGCGGAGCTTGCCGCCAGTGACCACCGTCCCGTGGTCGCCGCCCTGTCGTTCCGTCCCTGACATCCCTGCCCGAAGGAGAGATCTGATGAAGCGCCGCAGTTTGCTCGCGGGTGCCGGTGTGCTCGCCGCCGCCCCGCTGATCGACGTACCGGCCGCCCACGCGACGGATCATCGGAAGGTGATGACCGGTGCGATGGTCCTGGCAGACGACGACTGGCGGGCGCTGGCCGGGCAGAAGGTCGGCGTGATCAGCAACCCGACCGGCATCCTGCCCGACCTGTCCCACATCGTCGACACGATGCACGCGTCCGGGAAGGTCGACATCGTCGCGGTCTTCGGCCCCGAGCACGGCTTCCGCGGTACGGCGCAGGCCGGCGGATCGGAGCAGGACCACGTCGACCCGCGCACCGGGATCATGGTCTACGACGCGTACGGCGCGAACGCGGACAAGCTCGTGAGCCTCTACACCAAGTCCGGCGTGGAGACCGTGGTCTTCGACATCCAGGACGTCGGGGCGCGGTTCTACACCTACATCTGGACGATGTACGAGGCGATGCTGGCCGCGGTCCGCACCGGCGCGCGCTTCGTCGTACTGGATCGACCGAACCCCGTCGGCGGGTACGCGCGCGGCCCGATGCTGAAGCCTGGTTATACCTCGGGCGTCGGCAAGGAGGAGATCATCCAGCAGCACGGCATGACCGTGGGCGAGCTGGCCCGGCTGTTCAACGCCGAGTACCTGCCGCTCGACGCGGATGGCGCCCGCTTGAAGGAGCTCCAGGTCATCCCGGTGAAGAACTGGAAGCGTGACCAGTTGTACGACGAGACCGGCCTGACCTGGGTGATGCCGAGCCCGAACATGCCGACCCCGGACACCGCGCTGCTCTACCCCGGCCTGTGCCTGTTCGAGGCGACCAACATGTCCGAGGGCCGCGGTACGACGAGGCCGTTCGAGCTGATCGGAGCGCCGTACGTCGACTACAAGTGGGCGGAGGCGCTGCAGACGAAGACGATCCCGGGCATCGAGTTCCGGGAGGCGTACTTCACGCCGTCGATCAGCAAGAACGCGAACCTGCTCTGCGGCGGCGTCCAGGTGCAGATCACCGATCCGCACCGGGTCGAGGCGATCACCGCGGCCACCCACATGATCGTCGAGGCGCGCAGGCTCTACCCCGACTTCGCCTGGCGCGCCGAGACCCCGCCCGGCCGGTGGATCGACCTGCTCACCGGGTCCGACCGGTTCCGCACCATGCTCACGGCCGGCGCCACCGCCGAGGAGATCGTCGCGGCCTGGAAGTCCGAGACCGACGCCTGGACGGCCCGCCGGGCGAAGTACCTTCTCTACAAGGGAGCGCACCAGTGAGAAGACTGGCCGCGCTCACGGTAGCCTCTGCGGTGATGCTGACGATGGCAAGCCCTGCAGTTGCCAATGGCAACAGATCTGGACGGTTCGACCAGCCGTACGACGGCTATGCACCGAAGGGGACGCTGTTGCGTGACACGACCCCGGCGAAGGCCGGCCTCGACCCCGCGCCGATCGACGCGGCGCTGGCCCAGGTGGACGCCTGGACCCGGCCCAGCGGTACGGCGAAACCCCTCTACGCCGGCGCGGTCACGCTGCTCGGCCACGACGGGAAGATCGTCACCCGCACGGCGACCGGGCTGGCGCTGAAGTACGCCGACGGGAGCGGGACCGAGCTCCCTGCGGACCAGCAGATCCCGATGCGCACCGACACGATCTTCGACATGGCGTCGGTGTCCAAGCTGTTCACCTCGATCGTGGTGATGCAGCTGATCGAGAAGGGCAAGGTCGGCCTGGACACGCCGATCGCCACCTACGTGCCGGAGTTCGCGGCGAACGGCAAGGAGGCGATCACGGTCCGGCAGGCGCTCACTCACACCACCGGGTTCCCTGCCTGGCTGCCGCTGTGGAGCACCGGCAAGACGCCGGAGGAGCGGCTCCAGCTCGCGCTCACCGCGAAGCTGCAGAATCCACCCGGCAGCACCTACCTGTACAGCGACCTGAACCTGATCTCGCTCGGCGAGGTCGCGCACCGGGTGACCGGCAAGACGCTCGACAAGCTTGTCGCCGACGGCATCACCAAGCCGCTGCAGATGCGCGACACCGGCTACAACCCGGATCCGAAGAAGAAGCCGCGGATCGCCGCGACCGAGTTCCAGACCGCACCGCCGCGCGGCATGGTGTGGGGTTCGGTCCACGACGAGAACGCCTGGTCGCTCGGCGGCGTCGCCGGGCACGCGGGTGTCTTCAGCACCGCGGACGACCTCGCCGTACTGGCCCAGACGTTCCTGAACGGCGGCAGCTACCGGGGCGCCCGGATTCTCAAGGAATCCTCGGTGACCGCGATGATCACCAACTTCAATCAGGCCTTTCCGGGCAACGACCACGGCCTGGGCTTCGAGCTGAACCAGCGCTGGTACATGGGTGGTCTGTCCGGGCCGCGCACCGCCGGTCACACCGGCTACACCGGGACGTCGATCGTGATCGACTTCGACTCGCGCTCGTTCGCGATCCTGCTGACCAACCGGGTCCACCCGAGCCGCGACTGGGGCAGCAACAACCCGGCCCGGCGGGCGGTCGTGCAAGGCCTCGCCCTGGCGCTCGGCGTCGGGCCGCGGCACGGCAAGGACGCCTGGTTCTCCGGTACGACGGACAACGCGACCACGACCCTCTCGACGAAGGTCGCCGTACCGGCGGATGGTGCCAAGCTGGCATTCGACCTGTTCGTCGACACCGAGGACACGGACCTGCTGTATCTGGAGACGTCCGCCGACGGGACGACCTGGACGAAGGTGCCGTTCACCGTCCGGGACCGCGGATCGGTGATCGACCATGACGGGTCGATCAGCGGCTCCGGTGATCGGCACTGGCACCAGGTGACGGCCGAACTCGGGGCGGGTGAGCAGACGATCCGGTGGCGTTATACCTCCGATCCGCTGTACCAGGGCCGCGGTGTCTACGTCGACGGTGTGAAAATCACCAGCGGGACTGGTGAACTTCTCGACGGTGAACGAACGCCTGAATCATTTACCGCAACAGGTTGGAGACTTTCGCGTCGGTGACCCCACTTCGTGCATAGTCGCCGTACCGTGGCTGTCATGAATTCAACAACCTCTCCAGAACCCACGGGGCCGCTGCTGGTCCGGGTCCGCGCGGTGATGCCCGCGCTGGCGCCGGCCGAGCAGCGGGTGGCGAACGCGGTCCTCGCGGACCCGGGCGGAGTGGCTGCGATGACGATCTCCGAACTGGCCGAGGTGGCGTCCACCTCGGAGACCACGGTCATCCGGTTCTGCAAGCAGATCGGCGTCCCCGGCTATCCGCAGCTCCGCCTGCAGTTGGCGGCCCAGTCGGCGCAGGAGAGCATCCGCCCGGAGGTGGGCGGTGACATCGAGCCCGGCGACTCGCTGGCCGATGTGGTCAGCAAGGTCGCCTTCGCCGACGAGCGGGCGGTCCGCGAGACCGCGCAGCAGGTCGACGTCGATGCGCTGGCCAAGGTCGTCGACGCGGTCGTGAAGGCGCAGCGGGTGGATATCTACGGGTTCGCCGCGAGCGCGTTCGTCGCGCTGGACCTGCAGCAGAAGCTGCACCGGATCCGCCGGGTCGCGTTCGCCTGGTCGGACGTGCACATCGCGCTGACCAGCGCCGCGCTGCTCGGTGAGGGCGACGTCGCGATCGGTATCTCCCACACCGGTACGACGGTCGAGGTCGTCGAGGCGCTCGAGGAGGCGGCCAAGCACGGCGCCACCACGGTCGCGGTGACGAACTTCCCGCGCTCGCCGCTGGCCAAGACGGCCGATCTGGTGCTGACCACGGCCGCCCGGGAGACGACGTACCGGTCCGGGGCGATGGCCTCGCGGATCGCTCAGCTGACCGTGATCGACTGCCTGTTCATCGGGGTCGCCCAGCAGGTGCTGCCGGACGCCCGGAAGGCACTCGAGGAGACCGCCAGCGCGGTCCGCGGGCACCGGCTCAAGGGCTCCGAATGATGTCAACCGGTTCCGTCAACGATGAACGGAATTGAAAATCCTTCAGTAGAAAACTAACATCGGACCTGTGACCACACCGACGGAGCAGCGCAACCCCAGGACGCTCGCCATCGATGCCGTGGGCACGACCGAGATCCTCCGGATGGTCAACTCCGAGGACGCTCGGGTCGCCGGTGCGGTCGAGGTCGTGATCCCCGAGCTGGCGCGCGCGGTCGACGCCGGCGTCGAGGCGATCCGCGGCGGCGGCCGGGTGCACTACTTCGGCGCCGGGACGTCCGGGCGCCTGGCGGTCCTGGACGCCGCCGAGCTGCTGCCCACGTTCCATGTGCCGGACGGTCTCGTGGTCGCCCACCACGCCGGCGGCATGGAGGCGCTGCTCCGCGCGGTCGAGAACGTCGAGGACTCCGAGGAGGGCGGTGCCGCCGACGCGGTCACCGTCACCGGCCGGGACCTCGTGATCGGACTCGCCGCCTCCGGGAGTACGCCGTACGTCGCCGGGGCACTGAAGGCCGCGCGAGCGGCCGGGGCGACCACCGTGCTGGTGACGTCGAACCCGTCCGCCCCGCTGGCGCCGCTGGCCGACATCGTGATCGCCGCGGACACGGGCCCTGAGGTGATCGCCGGGTCGACCCGGCTGAAGGCCGGCACCGCGCAGAAGCTGATCCTGAACGCGTTCTCGACCACGCTGATGATCAGACTCGGCCGCACCTGGTCGAACCTGATGGTCGACCTGGTCGCGACCAACAAGAAACTCCGCGGCCGCATGCTCCGCATCCTCGCCGAAGCCACCGGCGCCGACCCCGACGCCTGCGAGGCCGCCCTCGCCGAAGCCGACGGCGAACTCAAGCCGGCTCTCGTCCACCTCCTCACCGGCACCCCCATCCCCGCCGCCCGAGCCGCCCTGGAAGCCGCCCACGGCCGGGTAGCCACAGCCCTAACCGCGCTCGGCGCCCCGGCCTAAGCCCAACGGGCTATCGGGCTACTGCGTCTGAGCCGGTCTCGCAGGGGCGTCGACGAGTACTTCGTAGAGGTAGAGGTCACCGTTGGTGCCGGTTTGGTGGAACCCGGCGCGTTCGAGGGTCCGCTGGGAAGCGATGTTGTCCCCCGTGGTGTCGGCGATAACTCGAGACAATCCGTGATCGGCCGCGACGGTCAGCAGGGCGACGAGTGCCTCCGCTGCATAGCCGTGACCACGGGCCGATGGGGAGAGGCCGTAACCGACCTCGACACATCCGTCGTCCGGCTGACCCTTGAAACCGATTCCGCCGATGGCCTTCCCGTCGGCGGTCCGGGTGATCCGGTAGTGCCCGAACGGGCGCTGGTCCCCGTGGGCGGCCGTGGCTGCGAGGAAAGCCATGACGCCGATGACGTCGCCGTCGAACGGATAGTCCTCGGCCCAGGCATCCCCGGCTCCGGCGTGCCGCCCGACGATGCGTTCCCCCTCGGCTGCGTCGATGGGGTGCAAGCGCAGTCGCGGCGTACGAAGTTCGGTCACGGGCAACAGCGAAGCAGCCCTCGACACCCCGCACAAGCCGATTAGGCCACCTCGGAGAGGCCGGTCGCAGGGCCCCTTGGAACACACGCACATCCCGCGATCCGCTCGGAGCAGCCGATGGGCAGGTGGCGCAACAATTCCTCCAGTGCTCGCCCGCCGTGCTTGCGGTCTGCGATGCGGCGATCTTCGACGAGAGTCGTCTCGAGCGGATACGCCGCCCCGGCAGCTGAGCTACCGGACGCTGAACGTCCGGAATCGGGGGTACGTTGCCGGCATGTCCGACTTCACGATCAAGGCGCTCACGCCGGAGACGTTCGACGATTTCGCCGCTCTCGTCGAGCGGAACAAGGGCATGTTCGCCAGTTGCTGGTGCACGAAGTTCCATCCCGACTGCGCGGAGAAGGGCCAGAGCGCCGAGGGGAACCGGGCGCTCAAGCAACGTCTGGTGGCGGACGGGATCGCGCACGCGGCGCTGGTCTACGACGGCGACCGGGCCGTCGCCTGGGCGGAGTACGGATCACCCGACGAACTGCCCGACATCCAGCACCGCAAGGAGTACGTCGCCACTGCCGAGCGACTGCCCGACTACCGGGTCACCTGCATCCTGGTCGAGCGCGGCCTTCGCGGTCAGGGCCTGGCGGCGACCGCCCTGCGCGGAGCCGTCGAGCTGATCGCGCAGGCCGGCGGCGGCCTGGTCGAGGGCTACCCGCACGACACCGGCGGGGTCCGGAAGAAGAACTCGTCGTTCCTCTACAACGGCACCCGCACGATGTACGAGCGCGAGGGCTTCACCTACGACCGGCCCAAGGGCCAGGGCAACTGCGTGATGGTGCGCGAGGTGCCCCCGAGCACGCGCCACTGAACCGACCCAGCGCGGTCTGGCGCGGCCTCAAAAGCCTCGCGGCCTAGTAGCCGGGGAACACCTTCCGGAGCTCGTCCAGCGTGACGTTGCCGGTCACGCTCACGCCGGCGGCGTGCTCCGCGCGGAGGCGTCCGCTCAGCAGCCGCACCACAGCCTCCGCCGGACCCTCGAATGTGGCCGTCGGGTCGTCGAGCGCGTCGGTCACAGTGACCGTGTCGGTGATCTGGATGCCGCCGCCCGGGATCGCCAGGCGGACCTCCCGCTCGACCTGGTCGGCCTTGCCGGCGAAGCCCAGAAGGAAGGCCAGCGGCCCACCGTAGAGCTCGACGAGCAGCTCGGCCGAGTCCGGATCCACGGTCGCCGACGGGTCGACTCCGACGCGCACGTCCCAGGCGTGGTTGGCGACCTCGGTGAGCCGCATGCCGAGCGCGACCACCAGCGGCACCGGCTGGGGCAGGATGCCCATGGCGATCTGGCGATCGCGCTGCTCGGCGCTGAGCGCCTCGACCGTGTCGAGATACGCCGCGTCGTGTTTGACGAACCCGGCCGCTTGGTCGGCCGGGGACGCGGCGTTCCACCGGGCCCAGATCGACTGGTTGTCCTCAGCCTCGACCTGCTCGCCCGCGGCGATCGCGATCGGCCTGCGGGAGATCTCGGCACCGCTTCCGAGGTGCGAGAGCGCCTGCGCGACGGTCCACTCCGTCGCCCCACTGCGGCCCCTCAGCTGTTGCTCGGACAAGGTCGGCACCAGTGCGGCGAGGGTGTCGTGGTTGGCGCGCAGCGCCGCGACGGCGCGGTCGACAAGTGTGGTCATACCAGCCCCAACCTCGCAGGTCACGACTTTCTTCCGGCTGGCGTGGATCCTGGGTGAGGCCGGCGGCGGCGTCCAGGCAGATGTCGAACAGCGCTTGCCGGGTCTGGGTGGCGCTGGTCCAGTCGCGGCCGTCCCAGTCGTCCGCAGCGAGTGTGTCGCCGGCGTACAGGAGTTGCCCGACTCGGACGCCGCGGTGCTTGCCGACGGCAAAGAATGCCGAAGCTTCCATCTCGACCATGGAGCAGCCTTCCTCGTCCGGTCATGCCGAATGCGGAGCGGCTCGTGCGTCAGGTGATGTAGAGCTTGGTTCTTGCTCCTGGGTTGAAGCCGATGGATTGGTACAGCGCCCGCGCTTGCGGATAGCCGTCGTCACCGCGCGGACAGACCAGCGCGTCGGTGCCACCCGCCTCGCGCAAAGCGTGCAGCGCGGCAAGGTTGACCGCCTGGCCCAGCCCTCGCCGCCTGTACTCCGGGGCGCAGCCGACACTCTCGTCGTCGCACTGCAACCTCCCGTGGGTGGATCGGCGCGCCCAGCATCGCCCGAGCCGGCCAGTCGCTCAACCGATTTGGATCGGGTCCCGACTGCCGACGGTCCTACTGGTACGTCGCCTTCCACAGCTCGACGCTCGGCCAAGTCGAGGCCCATTCGGGTGGGACGGTAGCCGTAGTCGGAGTGGGCATCTGCTGGGGTGACGTACTCGGTGAGTTCGTCGAGCTGGAATCCGGATTCGCGAAGGAGCTTGATCATCGGGCCGGTTGGTAGCTGGAAGTGGGTGCCGCCATCGGGCCGGTTGATCCGTGTGACGTCTGCCTACGGTCGGCTGAGGCGGTCTCCTGCAGCTTCGGCATCAGGGGCCGTGCACAGTTCCACGAGGGTGGAGTTGCGCAGGAAGATCAGCTGGCCGCCGGGCCGGAGCAGCCGCGCGGCTTCTGGAATCCACAGCGTCGGGTCACACCAACTGCTGGCGCCGTACTCACTGATCGCCACGTCGAGCTGTTGTCCGGCAGCGGAACCTGCTCGGCGTTGCCGTGGATCAGTGGGAACACCAGGCCGAACTCCTGTTGGAGCGCTTCGGCGGTCGCGAGCTGCTCGGCTGAGTTGTCGATGCCGACCGGACGACCGCCGGCCCGCATCACCGATGCCCCGATACAAGCAGTCCCGCAGTCAAGCGGTGAGGCCTCCGCGAGCGCAACCGAAATTCCTCATCGCGGGTCCGCCTTTTGCATCGGATCTCTGCGTTTGTTTGGTCTGCGGGTAAACCCGCGGTGGGCGAAATGTCTGGGACGATTACTAACCTCTGCAAGCCTTTGTCCAGGTGTGCTTTGAGCCTCCGGAAACACGCCGGCGCAGTGACTGCGGGCGGTAATGGAGTCATTACTGCTGGTCCATAGCGCAGTTGGGTGATCGTGTCGTATCGTCGCGTCATCGCCAGGCCTTGGTGGGGGTTCTGGTCTTCGAATCCTTTGTGTGCAAAGAAACTTTGGAGCTCGGATGACCATGGACGGTACTGTCGTGGTGCCCGGAACCAGCCAGGGTGCGGAGTGGGTCGACGATATCCTGCTGGCCGGTCCGGCCGGTGACATTTGCTTTCGGTTACCCGATCCTATCGACCGGGCCAAATTGCGCCGATTGGTCCGCGATCGGCAAACGGAACTGGCTCGGTCCGGTTTCAGGCCGGGCGGGGCGGTGGCTTTGCGGTTGCCGCCGTCGATGGCTTTGGTCACGCATTTGCTGGCGGTCTGGCGCAGCGGCGGCCAGGCGATCCTGCTGGATCACCGGCTGACCGACTACGAGGTCCGGCGCGCGATCGAGCGGCTGGTCCCGCAGGTGGTGGTGTCACCGGCGCGGCCGGTGCCGGCGGGGCTGCGGACCTTCGTCGAGGTCGACGCCGACCTGGCCAGCTACTCCGGTCATCCGGCCGGTACGACGCACGCCGTCGTACAACTGAGTTCCGGGTCGACCGGGCCGTCGAAGGTGATCGGCCGGAGTGCCGAGGACCTGGTCGAGGAGGTGCTGCGGTACACGCGGATCGACGGCGTACCGCAGCGGGGGGAGCGGCTGATCCTGCTGCCGTCGATGGTGCATGTGCTCGGATTGGTCGGCGGTCTGCTCTACGGCCTGCATGCGGGCGTCGAGTTGGTGCCGCCGGCCCGGCTGACGGGGGATGCGATCGTCCAGGCGATCGGGTCGGCCACCACTCCGGCGACGGTACTCGGGGTGCCGTTCCACATCGGGCTGCTCGCGTCGGTACAGGATCCGCCGTCGTTGCCGCAGTTCAAGCGGATGACGACCGGCGGCGAGCTGGTGCCGGCGGCGGTGTCGCGGTCCTTCGAGGAGAAGTACGGCGCACCGCTCGGGAACATGTACGGGATGACCGAGGTCGGGGTGATCGGCACCGATCTGTACGGCGAGCACCGGCCGGCGATCCGGCCCGCGCCCGGGATGGAGGTCCGCGCGGTCGACGGCGAACTGCAGGTCCGCCGACCGGAATCGCCGTACCTGGGCCTGTCCGACCCGACCCGCTGGTCCGACGGCTGGTTGCACACCCGCGACGCCGGGGTGGTGGACGAGAAGACCGGACTGGTCAGCATCAAGGGACGCCTCGACTCCCAGGTCTCTGTCGGCGGTCTCAAGGTCGACCTCACCGAGGTCGAGTACACGCTCGCTTCACTCCGCGGCGTCGACGCGGCGGTCGTGGCCTTCGACGGCGCCATCACCGCCTACGTCCAGCTCAGTGCCCCACGGACGGTCTCCCAGCTGGAGAGCGATCTGGCCCAACTCCTCGCCCCCTACAAACGCCCCCGAACCCTCCACTTCCTCGATCAGTTGCCCCGAACAACCACTGGAAAGCTCGTCCGCGACCTGACCACGCTCCGCAAGGCCGTCTCGTGATGCACAGTCACCACCACCTCGGAAGCTGTCGAGGCCAGAGCCACCGCCAGAACCGCCTGCTCCACAGGCACATGGAGAACTGCGAGGCCGGCTTCGCCAGTAACCATGCCGGCAGCAGGGGAGGCGGGGAGTGGCATTCGGCGGCGCAAGCCGGAGTTGCGCAGACCTTGGCCGAGCGCCTTGCCTACTGTCTCCTTCGCGGTCCAGATGTGAAGGAAAGCTGTCAGCTCGTCGGGTTGGTCAGTCATCCACGCCAGCTCGGCCGGGTGGAACCAGCGCTCGGCCAGGGCGCGCACTTCCCGCGGGTGCACCTCCTCCACGTCCACGCCGAGAGGGCCGGCGTACGACGCGGCGACGGCGAGCAGGTGGTGGGTGTGGCTGATGCTCACCGCGAGACCGGGGATGTGCGGCCGCCCGGCCGGGTCATGGCTGAGGACCGGGTCAGAGACAAGGGTGCTCGCGAGCGCGAGCAGGAGTTCGTGGGCCGAGAGACGTGAATCGCCGGCCGGCGCCAACCAGACATGTACGGAATCACCCACCGAAAGAAGGTATCCGAATGAAGGACGAGGTTCGCGCGTTCGTCATCGCGCAACTGCAGGACATGAACTACGACACCGAAGGCATCGACGACGACACCACGCTCGGCCCGGCCGGGGTGGACCTGGAATCACTTGCGCTGGCAGATCTGTCGGTGCGGGTCGAGGACCGGTTCGGGGTCAGGTTCTCCGACGACGAGTCCGAGCAACTGGCGCTGATGACGGTCGGCGAGTTCACCGCCGAGGTGGCCGGCCGGGTAGCCCAGCAGGTCTGATGATTACGCGGGACGAGATCCTCACCTGGCTGGCCGGTCTCGGCGAGCGCCCACCCGGTGCCGAGCGGCTCGACTCGATGGAACTGGCGTGGCTGGTCCATCAGGTCGAGCAGCGGTACGGCGTCGAGCTCGCCGACGACCAGCTCGAACGCATGGCCACCATCGGCGACGCCGTCACCGTGATCGCCGAGGTGCTGACCAGCCATGTCTGAACCCCGACCGGTCGCCGTCACCGGCCTCTCGATCCTGACCGCGCTCGGCCGCGGACCGGAGGCGCAGCTCACCGGTACGCCGGCCTTCACCGAGGTCAGCCGTTTCGACACCAGCAGCCGCCGTGTGCACCACGCCGCGACGGTAGCCGAAACCGGCACGCTGGAAGAAGAACTGGACCAGGCGATCGCGACCGCCTGCGCGCAGGCCGGCGTCGACCGCAGCACGACGCCGCTCCTGCTCGCCCTCCACACTGCCCCGCCTCGCGACTTCGGCCAGCGCCGCGTCTACACCAGCGCCTGCGTCTCAGCCAGTACGGCGCTGGCCGACGCCGCAACGTTGATCCGCGCCGGCCGGGTCGACCGCGTCGTCGTAGCCGCGGCCTACCTCGTCGAGCCCTACCAGTACGCGCTCTTCGACGCCGGTCGAGCACTGTCCACCGACGCCGCCGTCCGCCCCTTCAGCCGCCACCGCCAAGGCACCCTCCTGGGCGACGGCGTAGCCGCAGTAGTCCTCCAACCCGGCGAAGGCCTGGCCGAGCTGACCAGCTGGTCGCGCGCAGGCGACGCCTACCACCCCTGCCAACCATCCCCCGACGGCCGAGGCCTAGCCGCAGCCATCGAGCGTGCCCTCACACGAGCCGGCCTACCACCAGAAGCCATCGGCTACGTCAACGCAAACGCCACCGGCACAACCTTCAGCGATGCGGCGGAAACGGCGGCGATCAACACCGCGTTCGGCAGTACTCCGCCGGTGAGTTCCACCAAGGGCCTGCACGGACACGCGTTGGAAGCGTCCGGGCTGGTCGAGTTCGTGGTGACCGTCCAGGCGTTGCGGGAGGGAAAGTTGCCGGTGAACGCCGGGTTCCTCGAGCCGGATCCCGCCTGTCGGCTGGATCTGATTCTGGATGCGCCGCGGCCGGCGGGTTCGCCGTACGGGATGTCACTGAACTCGGCGTTCGGGGGAGCCAATACGGCGTTGGTGGTGCGGGTGGGATGAGCGGGCTGCTGGAAGTCCATGAGCTGGTGGTGTTGGCCGAGGGCTATTGGCCCGAAGCAGGTGATGCGGGTGAGCCGCCGGCGCTGCCTGGGTTTGTGTTGTCGGCGTTCAGTCCGTTGGCGGCGGTGGTCGCGGAGCGATGCCTTGGGCGGCTGAGCGACCGTACGGCGCGGACCGGGATCGTGCTGGTGAGCGACGGGGACCGGGTCAGTGCGGAGCATGTGCGCCAAACGGTTGCTGAGGGCAAGAGACTCGGGCCGTTGTTCTTCTTCCAGTCGGTGCCGAACAGCGTGGCGGGATGGATCGCCGCGCGGTGGGACCTGCGCGGCCCGGTGGTGTGTGTGACGGACGGCGGCCTCGACGAGGCCGCCTTGCTGATCGGTGACGGGGATGCCGATCAGGTGCTGATCGTGCAGGTGGGGGCTGGCCAGGCGTCCGCCGTGATCGTGACTGGGGGAGACCCGACATGAAGAACCTGCGAGCCCGGCTCGCCGCGGATCCGGCGATCGGCGCCGGCAACGTCCTCGCCCGGGTGATCGAGCACGGCGCCGACCCGGACGGCCCCGGCCTGACCTTCGACACAGCCGTCGACCACTTCCCGGCCGAGCACCCGTTGACGCTCGGCGAGCTGGACGACCGGGTCCAGGCCCGTACGGCGTGGCTGCACGAGCACGGCATCGGCCGCCGGGACGTGGTCGCGATCTGGGCCACCGAGGCGGTGGACATCGTGCTCAGCTTCCTCGCGCTGACCCGAGTCGGCGCGATTCCCGCCCTGCTCAACGGCAAGATGGCGCCGGCCATCGCGGACGAATACATCCGGCGCCTACGCGTCACGGCGTCCTGGCCGACGCGGCCCATCGTCCGCTCCTGCAGACCGAGGTCCTCGCGGAGCCGAAGGAGCTCGGTACCGGTGATCCGGCGAAGGCACCTGAGCACTACCGGCACCACCGCGACGACCCGATCGTGATCACCCACACCAGCGGCACAACCGGCGTACCCAAGGCTGTTCTGCACACGCACACCACCTTGTACGCCGCTCTCAAGCACCTGCTGACCATGCCACAGGCGCAAGGCACGGATCGGATCCTCAACGCGCTCCCGATCCCGCACACCGCGACGATCCTGATGGTCAACCAGGTGCTCGGGAACCGCGCCGAGATGCTGCTGTTGTCCAGCCAGGACGCGCTGTACGTCCTGCGGCACATCGAGCGGTGGAAACCGCGTGCCGTCTACGGGTTCGCCGTCACGTGGGCGGGGTTGGCGCGCGAGGATCTGGGCAAGCACGATCTCGACTCGGTGCGGATGTGGTTCAACACGGGCGACTGTGCGCATGAGCCGCACATCCGCAAACTCGTTGCCGTCGGCACCCGGGAGACCGTCACGCGGGAAGGGCGGGTGACGGTCAAGGGCAGTCACTTCGTCGACGGTCTCGGGTCGAGCGAGATGGGGCACAATGGCTTCCACATCACGCACACGATCGACAGTGATCACTACGGGCGGTGTATCGGGAAGCCGTACCAGTTCGCGGAGGCCGCCGTACTGACGTCGACCGGCGAGGAACTGCCGCTCGGCAAGGTCGGCCTGCTCGGCTTCCGCTCACCGTCGGTGTCACCCGGCTACTGGAACGACTCGGTCAACACGTACCGCTTCCGGCTGAACGGGTGGTTCCTCACCGGTGACTTGGTCTACCGCGACGACACCGGTCACTACTTCCACCTCGACCGGGTCCCCGATGCGGTCGCCGGTTTCGAAGGCCCGCAACTCTTCACGTCGATGTCCGAGGAACGCATCCTCGCGGCTCTTCCGGAGGTTGCCGACTGCACCGTCGTCATCGTTCCGGACAACGGCAAGTACGTCGCCGACGTACTGCTCGAGCTGTCACCGGATGCCGCGGACGTGGACCGGTCGGACGCGGTGAAGGAGGCGGTCCGCGCGGAGGTCGCGGCGATCATCCGCCGCGTGAGCGTGGTCCGGGCGGACGACGTCCCGGTCACCGTCACCGGCAAGGTCCGCAAGGTCGCCCTGCGTGCGGAACGCCTGACCGGAGCAGACGCATGAGCCCGGTCGGCGGCATCACCATCACGGGAATGGGTCTGCTCACCCCGGTCGGCCGCGGCATCGACGAGGTGTACGACGCCTTGCTGCACGGGCGATCCGGGATCGTGAAGCCGCCGCCCGAGCACGCGATCGCCAACTCGATCGAGCTGGCCGGGATCCTGCCACCCTTCGACGCGGGCAAGATCGCCTCCGGGCCTGACGGCAAGGTGATGGACAGGACGGTCATCCTCGCGCAGTTGGTTGCGGAGGACGCACTCGCGGACGCCGGCCTGACGATCGGGGAGAACGTCGACGCCGACCGCGTCGGTGTGATTGTCGGTGGGGTCGGAGGGATGGCGACCCTCGAGCAGCAGGTGCTCGCGCGGGCCGAGCGTGGGCGGGCGGCCGTCAGTCCGTACCTCTTGACGGGGGTCCTGCCGAACATGCCCGCCGCCCGAGTCGCGATTCGGTTCGGGTTGCGGGGCTACACCTCCGCGGTTGGTACGGCGTGTGCGTCCGGGGCTCAGGCGATAGCGGATGCTGCTCGGTTGATCCGGTGCGGCGAGGCTGACGTGGTCTTGTGCGGGGCGAGTGAGGCGCCGTTGTTTCCGACGTTCGCGGAGACCTTTGCCAACGCGCGAGCCCTGGCCAGAGGGTGGGATGACCCGGCCGAGGCGAGCCGGCCGTTCGATCTGCGCCGCAACGGGTTCGTGCTGAGTGAAGGTGCCGCACTCCTCGTGCTGGAGAGCACCGCGCATGCGGCCGCTCGAGGTGCGCGTGGCTACGCGGACGTCGCCGGGTACGGCGTCAACTCGGATGCGCATCACCCGACCGCTCCGCGGCCGGATGGGACCGGAGCCGCCGAGTGCATGCGAAAGGCCTTCAAAGCAATAGATCCCAGCAAGGTCGGCTACGTGAACGCGCACGGCACCAGCACCAAGCTCGGTGATGTGGCCGAGTCGGTCGCGATCGGGCTGGCGTTCGGTGAGCACCGTCCCGCGGTCAGCTCGACCAAGGCGTTGACCGGGCACATGCTCGGCACCTCCGGTGTCGTCGAGGCCGCGGCCGCCGCCTGTGCGATCACGAGCGGTCTGCTGCCCCCGACGTACCACCTGGACGATCCGGATCCGGCCTGCCCGCTGGACCACGTCCGCAAGGAACCCCGCGAAGTCCACCTCGAGTACGCGCTGTCGAACTCGTTCGGATTCGGCGGCCAGAACGTGAGCCTGCTCCTCGGCACCGCCACGACGCCGGAGCGGCGACAGATCAACAGTGAGGAGAAGCCGTAAATGGAGATCTACGGGATCGACCACGTGGAGCTGTACGTGGGCGACGCTCGGCAGGCCGCGTTCTATCTGGGACACGCGTTCGGCCTGCAGGTGCACGGGCAGGGCGGACCGGAGACCGGTCTGCCGGACCAGCGGTCGCTGCTGCTGCGTGAGGACGCCGTACAGATCGTGCTGACGTCCGGGCTGGCCGCCGACCACGCTGCGGGCCTCTACGTCCAGCGCCACGGTGACGGCGTCGCCGTGGTCGGACTGGAGGTGGACAACGCGTCCGTGGCCTACACCGAGCTGCTGGCCAGGGGTGCCGAGTCGGTCGCCGAACCGGTGACCTACACCGACGAGCAGGAGACGACCGTGGTGGTCGCGGAGGTGGCGGGGTTCGGCGACGTGATTCACCGGTTGGTCGAGCGGCATGGACCGCGCCGCGAGTTCCTGCCGGGCGCGTTCCAGATCACCGAGCCGGCGAGCGGGCCGGACGAGAAGCTGTTCAGCGAGATCGACCACCTGGCGATCTGTGTGCCGTCGGGGCAGTTGAGGCCGACGGTGGAGTTCTACGAGGAGGTCTTCGGGTTCCTGCCGATCTTCGCCGAGTACATCGAGGTGGCCGGGCAGGGGATGGAGTCGACGGTCGTGCAGAGTACGTCGAAGCACGTCACCTTCACGTTGATCGAGCCGGATCCGAACCGCCGGCCGGGACAGATCAACGACTTCCTCACCTGGCACGCCGGCGCCGGCGTGCAGCACATCGCGTTGCGGACCAGCGACATCGTCGAGGCGGTCGGAACGCTGGCCGGCCGGGGCGTCAACTTCCTCGCCTCGCCGTCGGCGTACTACACGGCGTTGCCGGAACGCGTCGGTGAGGTGGAGACGCCGATCGAGGACCTGGAGAAGCTCGGCATCCTGGTCGACCGGGACCACTGGGGTCAGCTGCTGCAGATCTTCACCGAGTCGATGCACGTCCGGCGCACGCTGTTCCTGGAGATCATCGAGCGGCGCGGTGCGATGACCTTCGGCAGCGGCAACATCAAGGCGCTCTACGAGGCCAAGGAACGCGAGCTGTCGGCCTCATGACCCTCGAATTCAAGCTTTCCGAAGAAGAGATCGAGCTCCTGCCCACTGACGAAGACGTTGCCTTCTACAACCAGCATGGCTGGTACCTGTCCAAGAAGCTGCTCACCGACGACGAGACCGACGAGCTCGTCAACGCCAGCGAGCGTTACTACGCCGGCGACCGCGACCGCAGCCTCCCGACCGCCCCGCCGAAGCTGGCCTACTGGGATCCGTCGAAGGGCGACGTCCAGCGGCACAACGACTACGTGCACTACGAGCACGACGGACTGGCCAAGATCCTCCGCAAGCCGCTGATCGGTGCGGTCGCGGCCCGGCTCGCACAGACCGACGAGATCCGGATCTTCCAATCCACGCTGATCTACAAGCCGCCGATCAAGGGCGAGCCGTCGAACATCGTGCCCTGGCACTTCGACAAGCACTACTGGTCGTCGTCGGCATCGGACCGGATGCTGACCGCGTTCATCCCGTTCCACGACTGTCCGCCGGAGATGGGCACGATCACCATGGTCGACGGCAGTCACCGCTGGCAGGAGATCGGCTCCGACGACACCGTCGCACGCCACTTCGCCGAGCGGGACAGGTCGCAACTCGACCAGATGCTGGCCGAGAACGCGGCGTACAACCACGCCGAGGTGACCAGGATCCCGATCACGATCCCGCGCGGTCACGTGAACTTCCACCACTGCCGCACGTACCACGGCAGCGGGGCCAACGTCAGCGACCGCCCTCGCCGCGCGATCTCCCTGCACCTTCAGGACGGTGCCAACCACTACCGCGAGTTCCCGCTGTCCGACGGAACGCTGGCCGCCTACAACCACGACGTCCTGGTACGCCGTACTCCCGCCGGCCACCCCGACTACGCCGACCCCGACTACTGCCCAATCCTCTGGGCCGACCGCTGACAGGAGAACCGCCCATGTCCCGTTACGACTGGGGTCAGACCCACCCCGGCATCGAACAGCTCGAGAAGGCCGTCACCCCGGCCCGCGACAAAGTCGTCCAGCACCCGCTCTACGCGAACCTGGACACCCACGAGGCGCTGGTCACCTTCATGGAACACCACGTGTTCGCGGTCTGGGACTTCATGTCCCTGCTCAAGTCGTTGCAGCGCGAACTCACCTGTGTGACCGTGCCCTGGATCCCGACCGCGCACTCAGGCAGCCGCAGGCTGATCAACGACATCGTGATGGTCGAGGAGAGCGACGAACTCGGCGACGGTTTCATCAGCCACTTCGAGCTGTACGTCAACGGCATGCGCGAGGCCGGGGCGGACGTGGCTGCCATCGAAGGGCTGATCGACCTGCTCCGGAACGGCGGCTCGGTGGTCGAGTCGCTGCGGGCGGCCGGCGTACCGCAGCCGTCGATCGACTTCGCCGGGACGACCTGGGACATCATCGAGAACGCACCGATCCACTGCCAGGCGGCTGCCTTCGCGTTCGGCCGGGAGGACCTGATCCCCGACATGTTCACCCAGGTGGTCGCGGTGAACGAGCGGTCGAACAAGCTCAACACCTTCGTCGACTATCTGGAGCGGCACATCGAGGTGGACGGTGAGCAGCACACCCCGATGGCGATGCAGATGGTCACGGATCTCTGCGGTGACGACCAGGCCAAGTGGGAAGCGTGTGCAGACACGATCAACACCGCGCTCGCCGCCCGCGCCCGTCTCTGGGACGCGATCCTTGCCGCGGTCAAAGGCTGACCATGGCAAGTACTGATCTCTACCGGACTGTGCGGATCATTCGGCGGTTCGAGGAGCGGGCGATCGAGTTCGTGCGGTCCGGGGAGATCGTCGGCGGGATTCATCCGTACGTCGGGCAGGAGGCGATCGCGGTCGGCGTGTGTGCAGCACTGACGGACGCCGACGTGATCACCAGTACGCACCGCGGGCACGGCCATGTGCTGGCCCGCGGTGTGGACCCGGCGCGGTTGTTCGCCGAGTTGATGGGGCGGGAGAGCGGACTGAACAAAGGTCGTGGCGGGTCCATGCACGCGGCCGACTTCAGCCTCGGGATCCTTGGTGCGAATGCGATCGTCGGCGCGGCCGGATCGATCGCCACCGGTGCGGCGTGGGCCTTGCGGCAGCGCGGTCGTGACTCGGTCGCCGTCACGTTCTTCGGTGACGGCGCGATGAACGAGGGGATGTTGCTGGAGGCATTCAACCTGGCCGCGCTCTGGCGGGTGCCGGTGATCTTCGTCTGCGAGAACAACGGGTACGCGACGACGATGCCGGTCGAATCGGCGGTCGCCGGCAGCATCACCGGCCGGGCGCGGGCGTTCGGTATTCCGGCTTTCACCATCGACGGGCAGGATCCCGAGACGGTGCTGAAGGCAAGCTTGGCGGCGGTTGCGCGGGCCAGGGCTGGTAAGGGACCGACGTTCCTGGAGTGCATCACCTACCGCTTCGACGCGCACCACACCTTCGAGCACCGGGCTCGGCTCACCTACCGCTCGCCCGAGGAGCTCGCCGCCGGCCGGTCGCGCGATCCGGTGGAGATCCAAGGCGCCCGACTGACGACCGACGAACGCGCGGCGGTCGACACGGAGGTCGAGGTTCTGCTCGACGCGGCGGTCGAGTTCGCCTTGGGAAGTGCTCATCCGGATCCGGCGGCCGCTCTCGACTACCTGTACGCCTCGCCGGAGGTGTTTCGCTGATGCCGAAACTCTCGTATCTGAAGGCACTCAACCGCGCCCTCGGCGACTCCCTGGCCGGGGACCCGTCGGTCTTCGTGCTGGGCGAGGACATCCGGGTCGCGGCCTCCAACCTGACTGCCGGCCTGTTCGCCCGCTTCGGCCCGGACCGCGTGCTCGACACGCCGCTGTCCGAGCAGGCGTTCACCAACTTCGCGACCGGCGCCGCGCTCGCCGGGATGCGGCCCGTGATCGAGTTCCAGATCCCGTCGCTGTTGTTCCTGGTCTTCGAGCAGATCGCCAACCAGGCGCACAAGTTCTCGCTGATGACGGGCGGCCAGTGCAAGGTCCCGGTCACGTACGTCGTTCCCGGCTCGGGCTCGCGGACCGGATGGGCCGGCCAGCACTCCGACCACCCGTACTCCCTGTTCGCCCATGTCGGTGTGAAGACCGTCGTACCCGCGACTCCGGCCGACGCCTACGGACTCCTGGTCTCGGCGATCCGGGACGACGATCCGGTCGTGGTGTTCGCGCCGTCCGGTGCACTCGGTGTCCGTGACGATGTCGACTTCAGCACGCTCGCACCGGTGCCGCTAGGCGTCGGCCGGGTCGCACGTGCCGGCAGCGACGTGACGGTTGTTGCCGTCGGCCACCTCGTGCAGGATGCGTTGGCGGTCGCGGACGAACTGGCCGGGCTGGGAATCTCGATCGAAGTCTTCGACCCGCGGACCGTTTACCCACTGGACACGGACGGTCTGGCAGCGTCGGTCACCAAGACCCACCGGCTGGTGGTGATCGACGACTCCAACCGG
Source organism: Kribbella sp. CWNU-51 (assembly GCF_054073265.1). Lineage (NCBI taxonomy): Bacteria > Bacillati > Actinomycetota > Actinomycetes > Propionibacteriales > Kribbellaceae > Kribbella > Kribbella sp. CWNU-51. Next base: position 14,786 of record NZ_JBSXMZ010000025.1, on the reverse strand, counting down.
ACCAGTGGCTTCGCCGCGGAGGTCCTCGCGGTCGCCGCCGAACGCTTCACCCTCGACGCACCGCCGCGCCGAGTGACCCGCCCGGACGGAGCCGTGCTCCCGTTCGCCCTGGCCCTGGACCGCGCCGTCCAACCCGGCCGCGACCAGCTCGTCTCCGCGATTCACGCCGTACTGGAGGAACGATGACCGACCTGTGGCACCAGTTGCCCGAGGCAACGCGTACGGCGCTTGTCGCGCGGGGGAGCGAGTCCTGGCAGCAGGTGTACGACGGGGTCGCCACGCACAACAAGGAGTGGCGACCGCTCCGGCCGCCGATCATGGCGGCGGCAACCTATCGATCGTTGACCGACATCTCGGCGACGGTGGCCCGGCTGATCCTGGACGCGTGCTTGCGCCGGGCAACGACCGCGGGGGAGTTGCGGCGCGCGCTCGGGTTACCCGTCGGCTACATCGACCTGCTCGACGAGGAGCTGCCGCTGACCGAGGACCTTCTCGGTGGCGTCCGGGCGGACATCCTGCTCGCGGACGGGACGCCGTACGTGGTCGAGGCCAACATCGACAGCGCCCTCGGCGGCGCCCACGACTCCGACGGGGTCGCCCGGCGGTTCCTCGAGGCGTACGCCGGTGATCCGGTGCTGGATCAGGTCGGGCTGACGGCGCCGCCGTCCGCTGTCGACGCACGGTACGAGGCGGTGCGGGCGGCATTGAAGCTGACCGAGTCGGATCGGCTCGCCATGGTGTTCACCACCGGCGGCACGTATCCGGGGTCGCAGGACGGGCTGGCGATGATCAAGTTGCTCGAGCCGTTCAGCGACCGCGGTCGCGAACTCGGTCTCGACATGCGTGTGTACCCGGTCGAGTGGCTCACCCTGGACGACGCCGGTCGGCTCTGCGTCGACGACGGCCCGATCGACGCCGTACTCCGGATGTTCGTCCCGCAGGGCATGAAGCCGAGCGATGGGTTGCAGGCTCTGCACACGGCGGTCCGGACGGGTGCCGTGCGGATGTTCACGCACACGGCCAGTTGGCTACTGGCCAGCAAGACGATCTTCGCCTGGCTCTGGGAAGACCTGGCCTTGCTATCTGGGGAGGCCGCCGAGGTAGTCCGCCGCCACGTCCCTCGCACCGAGGTGTTGTCCGCGGACCTCCGCAAACACGCGATCACCGACCAGAACCAGCTCGTCCTGAAGCCTTCCGGTTCGTACGGCGGAGTCGGTGTCGTCGTCGGCCCCGAGGTCACCCCGCAGACCTGGCAGGACGCCGTCGATGCCGCACTCGACGAAGGCTGCTACATCCTGCAGGCGTACGTCGAGGTCGACCGGCTCACCATGCAGTTCGTCGAGATCGCCACCGGCGACACCCACGAAGCCGCAGTACCGTTCTGCATCGCGCCGTACCTCTTCGCCGGCACCCCGTGCGGCGCCTACCTCCGCTTCACCGTCCCCGGCGCCGGCCCGGTAGTCAACGTGGGCCAGGGGGCGCTGACGAGCGGCCTCCTGCTGGTTCCGTAACTTGTATATCCGTTGCATCCACCGCGCGCGGTGTGATGTTTTCCCTTGTGGATAAGGGATTTTGGGGTCTCGTCGGATTTGCCGCGACTCGCTAGCGGTGCGTAGAATCGCACACATGTTCGATGGAGACCTGGCGACGCTGACGACGGCCGACCTGCTGGCCTCGGCCGCCGAACACGACGCCGAGGCCCGGCGGGTCGACGCGCGGCGCCTCGAGCACGCCCAGGTCTACGCCGACCGCCACCACCCCTCCGCCCACCCGGGCCGGGCGGGCCGCCGTGCCTGCGACGGCCGAGAACGCGCGGTGGTGCTGGGTGGCGACGGCTGCCCGGAGATCCTGGAGTTCGCGATCGCCGAGTTCGCGGTCATGCTGGGCATCTCACCGCGGGTCGCGGCGAATTACCTCGGCCAAGCCTTGGCGCTGCGGCACCGGTTTCCCTTCACCTGGGCCAGAGTCCAGGCCGGCGAGGCCACCCCGTGGAAGGCGTGCCGGATCGTCGCCGACTGCGCGAACCTGACCCAGGACGCCGCCGCCTACGTCGACCAGCGGATCGCAAACCTCATCGACTCCATCACCCCGTACCGGCTGAACAAGATCGTCACCGCCGCCAAACTGCACGCCGACCCCGACCTAGCGCGGGCCGAGGCCGCCGAGCAGGCCTGCGAACGCGGTGTGTTCGTCGGCCGCTCGGACCCACACGGCACCAAGACCATGTACATCAAGGCGCCGCCGGTGCAGTCATCCGGAACAAGGCCGCCCTCGACGCGATCGCCGAGGCGTTGAAGACCTTCGGCGACACCCGCCCCGTCCAGCACCGCCGCGCCGAGGCGGTCGGGATCCTCGCCGACCCCCGCTTCACCCAAGAACTCCTCACCCAAGCCCGCCACCACCACCTCCACACCACCACCGACACCGCGCCGGACGCCACCGCACACGACAACACCACTCCACCCACCACCGGCGCCGCGGACACGACCGGCGCCGCGGACACGACCGGCGCCGCGGACGCCACCGCGGGCACCACCGAGCCAGGCGCCACCGAGCCGGGCACTCGCGCTCCGGGCGCCGCGGACGGCGCGACCGCCCGGGACAGCACCGCCCGGGACAGCACCGCCCGGGGCAGCACCGCCCGGGGCAGCACCGCTACGGACACCGCCGCTCCCGACACCGTGGACCCGGAGGTAGACCCGCTCGACGACCGGGCGAGCGTCCGCGACGAACCCGGCCCGGACGACGAGGCCGACCGCGACGCACCCCACCCCAGCACCAGCAACCTGCCCGACCCCCTCGACACCCCCGACACCGTGCCGATCGAACCCGTCGACCCCTCCGACCCCGGCCTACGCCTCGACCCCGACGGCGGCGGCGAGCCCCTGGACGCCGCCGCCCAACGGACCCTGCACGCCCGCCTCGCCCAGATCAAACATGACGCCTACACCAACCCGACCACCAGCGGCAGCACAGATCACACCGGCTGTACCCACCACCCCGCCGGCAGCGGCCCCGCCGGCTGCGGCACCCGCCGCGGTGGACGGCTACGCCCGGGACAAACCCAGATCTACGTCCACCTCACCGACCACACCCTGGCCACCGGGACCGGCGTCCTGCGCGCCGAAACCATCGGGCCCCTGCTCGCCGACCAGCTAGCTGAGCTCATCGGTTACGGGCCGTACACCGTGAAGCCGGTCATCGACCTCAACACTGCCGTCAGCGTCGACACCTACGAAATCCCCGACCGGATCCGCGAACGCATCAAACTCACCCACCCCGTCGAACTCTTCCCCTACGGCACCCAAGAAACCCACCGCGGCATGGACCTGGACCACCTCCAGCCCTACGACCCGCTTGGCCCACCCGGCCAAACCAGCACCACCAACCTCGCACCCCTCGGCCGGTACGGCCACCGGGTCAAGACTCACGCCCGCGGCTGGACCGTCCACCGCCTCGACCACCAGACCCTGGAGTGGACGACACCCCATGGCTTCCGATTCCACGTCGATCCCACCGGCACCCACCGAGTCCCTGACGTTCAGCCAGGTGAATCCTGATGTGGCGCGGCTATGAGGTGGCGGCCGAGAGCTCGGAGGGTTTCGGCGGTGGCGACGGCGTCGCTGCGGGCGTTGCCGTGGCGGCCGTCGGTGCTGTAGAGGGTGGGGTCGGCGGACAGGGGGTGGTCGGTCAGATGGATGTGGATGGTGTTGAGCTTGCCGGCCAGTGCGGCGGTGCGGTCCGAGAGGGTTCGCATTCGTTGCCGGAGGCCCGGTCTGAGCCAGTCCGCGACGGCGGGACTGTAGGAGATGTCGAACATGCCGAGCGTCATCACGTCCGCGCCGGCGTCCTGCAGGGTGGTGATCATCAGCGTGAGTTCGCGATCCACCCGGTCGGCGTCGTACGTGGCTGGGAAGGCGTCGTTGCCGCCGCCGACAACGAGCGCGAGGTCGGGGCCGAAGACGAGCGCCGACTCGAGTTGGGTGGCCAGGATCTCGCGCGTACGCAGGCCGCTGACGCCGAGGTTGCGGTAGACGAGCTCGGGCTGGACCGCGCGGAGTTCGGCGGCGATCCGGTCGGCCCACTGCAGGTTGCTGTAGCCGTCGACCGGTTCGCACAACCCCTCCGCGACGCTGTCGCCGAGCACGACAAATCGCCGCCAGGGGTGACCGGCGAGCAGTTCGCGGCTCTCGCCGGGCTTGAGGCAGTACGGGTCCGTGGATTCGTTCATGTGGCCTCCACCGATGCCGGGGCGTCGAGGACTTTGCCAGGTCCGCGCCGGAGCAAGGGGTAGCTGCTGACGACCAAGCAGACGATGCCCGAAGAGATCAGCGCCGGGGTCAGGCCTACGGCGCTCACCAGCTCACCGGCCAGGAGCGCGCCGAGCGGGAGGCCGGCGAACGACGTTGCCGCGACCAGTCCGATCACCCGAGCCTGCAGGTTCTTCGGGACATGCTCGTAGAGGGCTGCGCCGAAGACGGGGTTGATCGCGGCGATGCCGATGCCGGACAGGAACGTCACCACCATCACCAGGAGCAGGTTGTCGCTGAGGCCGAGCACGAGCAGGCGGGGACTGCCGCCGACGAAGGCGCCTACCGCGAAGGTCAGGTACCGCGGCACCTTGGTGGCGAGGACGGCGAAGACGATGCTGCCGAGCAGTGCCCCGGCCGAGAACGCACCGAGCGTGAGGCCGAGGGCCGCCGGGGAGCCGAGCTGGTCCGCGACCCACACCGGGATGAAGACCGCCGTACTCGCGCTGGCGAAGATGTTGATGGTGAACGTGGTGATCAGCATCGTGGCGAGCAGTTCGTCGCGCCGGACGAAGGAGAACCCCTCGGCGAGGGAGTGGAAGTACTTGTCTCTGATCGCGGCGACCACCGACGGTGGACGGACGAATCCCGCGACCAGTAGGCCGCAGACCAGGAAGGTGATCGCGTCGATCCAGAGCACAGAGGCCGCGTCGGTCCAGTAGATCAGCAGGCCGGCCAGGGGAGCGCCGAGCAGGGTTGCGCCGCGGGCGAAAGCCTCGTGGAGCGAGGTGATGCGGATCAGTTCGACGTCGGCTGCCTCTGCCATCGGTCGGACGAGGAGGTCCTTGGAGCGGTCGGCGGCTCCACGCAGGGCACCTGCCACGGCGACCAGCAGCAGAAGAGCGGCGAACCCCAGGTGCGTGGTGGCGGCGATCGCCCCGACCGCCACCGCGCTGCAGAGGTTCGCGAGGATCGAGGTACGCCGCGGCCCGACATTGTCGATGATCGGCCCGGCCATGATGCTGGCCACGATGTACGGCACCATCTCGACCGCCGCCACCAGCCCCATCCGCGCCGCACTCCCCGTGGTCACCAGTACCAACCACGGGATCGCCACCATCGAGATCCGGCTCCCCACCGCTGACAGAACGTCCGCGACGAACAGGATGACCAGACCCCGCCGTGCGCTCATCCCGCCTCCCCGACGCCGACGCCGCGCCGGGCGGGCTGGCGGGCCGGGCCGTCGGAACCCGCCTCCGCGTGATCCGGTCGCCGGACCGGACGCAGTTCCCGGTAGAGCTTGCGGAGGGCAACTTTGTCGACCTTTGCGATCCGGGTCAGCGGCAACTCGTCCACGAAGTCGATGGCAGCCGGAGTCCACATCTCGTTCAGCGTGTCGGTGACCAGTTGCCGAAGGTCGTCTGCGGTGACCGGGGAGCGCGTGACGACGAAGGCGTGGACTGCCTCGCCGACCACAGGATCGGGTACGCCGATGACCGCAGCGGTTCGGACTGCGGGGTGACTCGCGAGGACGTCCTCGATCGGGCGGCAGAAGATGGCCCAGTTGCGGCGGGTGGTGACGATCATGTCGTGCACGCGGTCGACCAGGAACAGGTACCCGTCGGAGTCCAGGTAGCCGAGATCCCGGGTGCGGAGCCAGCCGTCCACGAGGGTCTCGGCGGTGAGCTCGGGCCGGCCCAGATACCCTGCGAAGGTGAGCTTGCTCCGCACCCACACCTCCCCGGTCTGTCCCGCGTCGAGCACCTTCCCATCGTCGTCCCGGATCTCCAGCCGCACATCGCCGTACGGCGTACCCGCCGAAGCCAGCCGCTCCGGATGGGCCGGGTCCTCGGTCAAGCCCGGTAGTGCGGTGACGACGACCGCTTCGCTCAGCCCGTAGACGATCCGCAGCACCGGACCGAAGCGGGCGATCCCCTGTCGCAGCCGGGCGGGCGTCGCTGGTCCGGCGCCGACATTGAGCATGAACAGGCTGCTGCAGTCGACGTCCTCACCACCCGGATGATCGAGCACTTCGTACAGCATCGGCGGCGTCACGTACGTCGATGTGATCCGCTCGGCCGACACAGTCCGATAGAACTCGTCCGGCGACCAGGTGTCGGTCAGGAACAGCACCCCACCCGTGAACAGGTTGAAGAAGCTGGTGATCTGTCCGCTCGCCAGCCACAGCGGCGAACCCGAGTAGTGCCGCAGCAACGGGAACCCATTGGCGACGAAGGCGTCCGCCAGCTCGAGGATCTGCTCGTAGAAGCTCTGCGTGTGGTGGACCAGCTTGGGATCGCCCGTCGTCCCACTCGTCTGCAGCACCGAGTCGGGCGCCGGCACCGACGGATCGATCACGTACGGCGCTCCGCCGGCCAAGAGCTCGGCCACCTGGAACACGGGCATCGGCGCCAGTGACGCGGCGAGCTCACGGCCCAGGTCCCCGGTGCCGTCGGGGTCGTAGACGAACGCGTCCGCATCGGACAGCGCCGCGAACCGGTCGATCTCACGGCGGGACGTGATCGGCGCGCTCCAGAGCACGCGGCAGCCGTGCAGGTGCAGCGCCAGTTGGAGCGCCGGGGCGTCGAAGCAGTTCGCCGCCATCACCAGCACCTTGCCACCGGGACGGATGCCCGCGTCGCGCAGCGCCGCCGCGATCCGCAGCACGTCGGCGGTCAGTTCGCCGTACGTCGCCCGCCGAACTCCGCGGACCAGCGCGAGCCGCTCCGGGAATTGCTCGAACAGCGTTAATACCCGCAGCACGTAATTGGGCATGACGAATTCAGGCGGCATTTCGTAAGGTTCCCCTCGACTCCGGCCACCCCCAGCCGTCGGGGCGACTCTACTGGAAGCGCCGGGCGCCCGCCAGAGGCTGGAAACCGTTCTACGGTAGGCGGACCGTCGCGCTCCGCAGTCGGCCGGTCACACCCTCGCGCGGGTGAAGGAATACCCCTGCGAAACGGGTCCGGAAGGGGTCCGCTAACCGCTGGCCGATGAATTTCGGAAATGCATTTGCTGTGCATTGACCGGATTCCTCGCCGCGTATTACGTTCCGTCCGCATCCGATTCCGCCAGGAGGTCCGTCCATGCACATTTCCAGCAGTTGGCGTGCGGTCGCGGTGACCGCCGCACTGACCCTGGCCGGCTCCAGCCTGGCCGGGGCGAGCTCCAGCCAGAGCCGTCACGACGATGCGTGGGTCGGCACCTGGGCGACCGCGGTTACCCACGGCGACGCGACCGGCTCGACCAACACCGGCCTGACCGACCAGAGCGTCCGGCTGGTGGTCCGGCCGACCGTCGGCGGCGAGAAGATCCGGATCCGGCTGTCGAACATCTACGGCGAGAAGACCGTCACCGTCGGCGCGGCAACCGTTGCCAAGCCCAACAAGTCGACGCCGGAGCTGTCCGACATCGACCCGAACACCCTGCGGACGTTGACGTTCAACGGCTCCGGCAGCGCATCGATGGTGAAGGGCAGCGAACTGCTGAGCGATCCGGTGAACCTGCGGCTGGGCACGCTCGACGACCTCGTCATCAGCCTCTACTTCCCGGAGAACACCGGCCCGACCACGTTCCACGGCTCGTCGATCCAGGACAACTTCGTCGGCCCGACGAACCTGGTCACCCAGCCGGGCGGTGCGGCGTACACGCTGACCCGGCGCTGCTGCTGGTTCTTCCTGTCCGGCGTGGACGTGCAGACCGACGACTCGGCCGGCTCGATCGTCGTGCTCGGCGACTCGATCACCGACGGCACCAACAGCACGTTCAACGCCAACAACCGCTGGCCCGACCAGCTCGCCGAACGGTTGGCCGCGGCGGCCGGGCACAAGCCGTTCCCGAGCGTGCTGAACGCGGGTCTGGCCGGGAGCCGGCTCAACCACGAAGGCACCGAGCCGTCCGACAACGGCGCCTTCCCCGGTTTCGGTGAGGTCGGGGTGAACTCGCTGGCCCGGCTGAACGAGGACGTGTTCGCGCAGACCGACGCACGCACCGTCATCACCCAGCTGGGCATCAACGACATCTGGATGTCCGACGACTCGGCGGCCGAGATCATCGGCGCGCTCCGGCAGGTCAACGTCCAGGCGAAGGAACGCGGACTGCGCAGCCTGGTCACCACGATCACGCCGTTCGAGGGACTCTCCGGCACCGACAGCTGGACGCCGGCGAAGGAGGCCACCCGGCAGGCGGTGAACAGCTATCTGCGCTCGAGCCACGAGTTCGACGGCGTGCTCGACTTCGACAAGGTGCTGCGCGACCCGGCCGCGCCTTCGAAGCTGCTGACGGCGCTGGACTCCGGCGACCACATCCACCCGAACGACACGGGCTACCAGGCGATGGCCGCCTCCGTGCCGCTGAACCTGGTGCGCTGACCGGGATGCGCACCGCCAACGAGATCCTTGCCGCGCTGGGATCCGAGGACGGGCGCCGCGATCCGATGCCGCTCTTCGCCGAGCTGCATCGGATCGGCCCGGTCTGCCGGCTCGCTCCCGGCAGTTCGCCGTACGCGGTCGTCGTCAACGGGTACGACGCCGCCCAGGAGGCGCTGAAGGACACCAGGTTCCACCGGTTGCTGTCGGCGGATCCGAACCCGAAGGAGCCGGTACTGCAACGGCTCGGCGGGTCGATGATGTTCCGCAACGAGCCGGACCATCTGCGGATGCGCAAGGTGTTCCAGGCGGTCCTGACGCCACGCCGGCTGACCGGGTTCGAACCGGTGGTGGACGCGTTGGCCTCAGAGCTCCTGGACGACCTGGGCAAGGCCGGTGCCAACGGCCAGGTGATCGATTTCGTCGACTTCGCATACCGGTTGCCGATCACGGTGATCGGCACGTTCCTGGGCATCCCGCGCTCGGACTTCGGCTGGTTCCGGGACCGGACGCAGCGGATCGACGACTACCTCGACCTCGGCGGCAAGGCGCCCGAGCGGCTGGCGGCGGCGAACCAGGCGGCCGGGGAACTCAACGACTACTACGCCCGGATGATCGCCGACCGCCGGATCCGCCCGCGCGACGACCTGGTCAGCTCTCTGGTGGATGCAGACCTACCTCAGCAGGAGCTGATCGACAACCTGCTCGTGCTGGTGAACGCCAGCTTCGTGACCACGATGAACCTCCTCACCAACGGACTCGAGCAGCTCCTCTCCCAGCCCTCGCTGGTCGAGGCCCTGCGCGACGATCCCGGGCTGGCCGCGGACTACGTCGAGGAGATCCTCCGGCACCAGAGCTCGGTGCAGTTGATCAGCCGGAAGGCATCCGTCGACCTCGAGCTGGCCGGCGAGCCGATCAGCGCGGGGAGTCTCGTCCTCATCCTGCCCGGCGCGGCGAACCGCGATCCGGTCAAGCATGCGGACGCGGACACCTTCGATCCGGGACGCGACGATCTGCAACACCTGTCGTTCGGAGCGGGTCCCTTCTACTGCGTCGGGGCCGCGCTGGCCCGGATGGAAGGGCGTGCGGCGTTCGGGCAGCTGTTCCAGCGGTTCCCGAACCTGCGGTTCGTGGGAGAGCCCGTGCGCAGTCCTAGCCTGCTGTTGCGTGGACACAGTTCCATGCCGATCCGATTGGGGTGAACCAATGCCGCTGGACCCGCAGGTCGAGGCGATGCGCGCCGAGCGTGAGGGCAACCAGGTGCCACAGCTCTACACCCAGACCCTGGCCGAGGCCAGGGCCGCAGACCTCGCGTCCATCCAGGCCGCGGGTGGGGATGTCGAGCCCGTTCACCACGTCGAGAACCTCACGACCGAGGGCGGCGTACCGCTGCGGGTCTACCGGCCGGATCTGACCGGTCCACTGCCGACGGTGATCTACTTCTTCGGCGGCGGGTGGACGCTGGGCAGCATCGAGACCGCCGATGGCATCAGCCGCAAGCTGGCCAATGCCGTTCCCTGTCAGTTGATCACGGTCGGCTATCGGCTGGCGCCGGAGCATCCGTTCCCGGCCGCGGTGCACGACTGCCACGACGCGACGCAGTGGATCGCCGCGCACGCCGGCGAGTTGCAGGTCGATCCGTCGCGGCTCGTCGTCGGCGGTGACAGTGCCGGCGGCAACCTTGCGGCAGCGACCACGTTGCTTGCCCGCGACAACGGTCCGGAGCTGGCCGGGCAGTTGCTCGTCTACCCGAACACCCGCTACGACTCGGACACCATCTCGATGCGAGCCGGAGACGATCCGTACCTGTTCAACAAGACCTCGGTCGGCTGGTACTGGGACCACTACCTGACCGACCCGGCCGACGGTCTCAACCCACTCGCGTCACCACTGCTCGCCGAGTCGCACGCGGATCTCCCGCCCGCCCTGGTGATCACCGCGGAGTACGACCCGCTCCGCGACGAAGGCGAGTACTACGCCGAGAAGCTGCATGCCGCCGGCGTCCCGACCACCCTCAGCCGGTACGACGGGATGGTGCACGGCTTCTTCGCGATGTCCGGCATCCTCGACGGCGGCAAGAAAGCGATGGCCGAAGCGTCCACCTGGCTGGCGGAGATCTTCCGCGATGCCTGAGGAATCGCCGAGCCACGATGGCTGACAGCCTCGCCGACTACGAGTCCCTGGCGGCAGCGGTTCTCCCGGCCGCAGTTCGGGACTTTGTTGCCGGTGGCAGCGGGTCCGAGCTGACGCTGCGCGGCAACCGTGCGGCTCTGGACGCGCTCGCGCTCACGCCCCGCGTGCTCGCCGGGATCGACGAACCCGACACGTCCCGCACGCTGCTCGGCAGTCAACTCGCGATGCCGGTTGCGGTCGCCCCGATGGCCTACCAGCGGCTCGTGCACCCCGAAGGGGAACTCCTGCTCGCGGCTGCGGCCGCGGCGGCCGGTATCCCTTATGTGATCAGCACTCTGAGCAGCGTCCCGCTGGAGAAGATCGCTGCTGCGGCGCCCTCGTGGTTCCAGCTGTACTGGTTGCGGGATCGCGCGATCGTCGCGTCACTGGTGGATCGCGCGGCCGAGGCTGGCTGTTCTGCGCTGATGGTGACCGTCGACGTGCCGGTGATGGGACGCCGGCTGCGCGACGTCCGCAACTCGTTCGCACTGCCGCCGGAGGTCGTTGCGGCCAACATTGTCGATATGGTGACAGAGGCACATTCCGCCGTACCCGGGCTGTCGGCGGTCGCGGCGCATACGGCGTCCGCGTTCGATCCCGCCGTGTCGTGGTCCGATCTGGAGTGGCTGCGAAGGTCAAGTGAACTTCCGCTGGTGGTGAAAGGGATTCTGGACCCGCAGGATGCCAAGCGGGCCGTCGAGCTGGGCGTCGACGGTGTCGTGGTGTCGAACCATGGTGGACGCCAGCTGGACGGCGCGCCGGCCTCGATCGATGCACTCGGACCGGTTGTCGATGCCGTCGGCAAACACTGCGCCGTGCTACTGGATGGTGGAGTGCGGAGCGGCGTCGACGTGATGAAGGCGCTCGCCCTCGGAGCGTCCGCCGTACTGGTCGGGCGACCGTTGCTGTGGGCACTGGCTGTGGACGCTGTGGATGAGGCGCTGACTCTGCTGCGGCGGGAGCTGCGCGACGCGATGCTGCTGGCCGGATGCGCGGACCTGGCCGCGGTCGCGCGGCTGACCACGGGGAGGACGCCATGGCTGATCTCGAGCTGACCGAGCTGCACGGCTCGCTCACCGACCGCGCGCTGAACTCGATGAACTTCCTCAACGAGGTGTCGCACCACTACCCGGACGCGATCTCACTCGCCGCCGGGCGCCCGACCGAGGAGTTCTTCGCGCTCGAGGACCTGCATCGCGACCTGGACCTGTTCGCCGATCACCTGCGCTCGAAGGGGTACGACGAGCCGGCGGTGCGGCGGACGATCTTCCAGTACGGCCGGACCAAGGGCATCATCCACGACCTGGTCGCCCGCAACCTCGTGGTCGACGAGGACATCCACGTCGATCCCGAGGCGATCGTCGTCACGGTCGGCTGCCAGGAGGCGATGGTCCTCACCCTGCGGGCACTGCGCTCCGGCCCGGACGACGTGCTGCTGGCGATCTCCCCGACGTACGTCGGAATCACCGGTGCGGCTCGCTTGCTCGACTTCCCCGTGCTGCCGGTGACCGAGGACGACGATCTCGCCGCGGTGGTGAAGGCAGCCCGCGCGGACGGGCTGCGCCCGCGAGCTTGCTATGTGATGCCGGACTTCGCGAACCCCTCCGGTCTCAGCCTGGACATGGACACCAGGCGGCGATTGCTGGAGGTCGCGGCCGAGCAGGATCTGCTGCTGCTCGAGGACAACCCGTACGGACTGTTCCCGGCCGAGGGGGTCGACCGCATGCCGACCCTGAAGGCACTCGACACCGAGCGCCGCGTCATCTACCTCGGCTCGTTCGCCAAGACCGGGATGCCGGGTGCGCGCGTCGGGTACGTCGTGGCCGACCAGACTGTGGAAGCGCCGGACGGAAGGGTCGGACTACTCGCCGACGAGCTGTCGAAGCTCAAGAGCATGCTCACCGTCAACACCTCACCGGTCGCGCAGGCGGTGATCGGCGGCAAGTTGCTCGCGAACGACTGCAGCCTGGTCGCCGCGAACCGGCGCGAGCGCGCGACGTACGCCGGCAACCTCCGCGCGATCACCGACGGCCTGGCCGCCCAGTTCCCCGGTGGTGAGATCACCACGACGGTGCCGTCCGGCGGCTTCTTCGTGGTCGTCACTGTGCCGTTCCCGGTCGACGACGTACTGCTGACGAGGTCGGCCCACGAGTACGGCGTGCTTTGGACCCCGATGAGTCACTTCTACGACGGCGACGCCCCGATCCACGCCCTCCGCCTGTCCTGCAGCGCCGTCACACCGGTCCAGATCGACGCCGCTCTCAACCGCTTGGCCGCCCTCATCGCCGACCAACTGCCGTAACTGGTCCTCCCGGACGGTCCGGAACTGGATCTGTAGGGCGTGCCGGTCCACTTCTAGCGTGAAGTCATGACCACCGCGTGCGAGATCCCCACCGTCCAGGTAGCCACCGTCGAGCGCCTGGTGACCGGCCAGTTCGGGCGGTTGCTGGCGATGGTGTTCGGATCCGGGCTGAGCATGTACCTGCTCACCTCGGTCGTCCCGCTCTACCTGGCCGCCAACGGCTCGGGCGGGATCGGGGCCGGGCTGTCGACCGGCGCGATGATGCTGTCCGCGGTCGGCGTCGAGCTGCTTGTGCCGCGGATGCTGGCCCGCTGGGGCTACCAGGTCGTGTTGGGTCTCGGGCTGATCCTCCTCGGCGCGCCCTCGCTGGTCCTCCTGACCACCGCGTCGCTGCCGGCGGTCCTCGCCGTCTGCGTCGTCCGCGGCGCCGGTTTGGCGATCTTGGTCGTCGGCGCGGTCGCCCTCGTCGCCGACCTCACTCCCGCGGCCCGCCGCGGCGAGGGACTGGGCATCTATGGCATCGCAGTCGGCGTCCCGGCCGTAATCGGTCTGCCGCTCGGCGTCTACCTGACCAACCGGATCGGCTTCGACGCGCTGTTCGTCCTCGCGGCGTTCAGCTCGCTCGCCGGACTCGTCACTCTCGTGGGTCTGCCGGCTCGGGTCTCAGCCGAGGAGCAGCACGTGAAGGTGCTCGGTGGCGTACGGCGCAGCGGTCTGCTGATGCCGACCTTCGTCTTCGCGGCCGTGACTGTGGCAGCCGGGATCAGCGTCACCTTCCTGCCGCTGGCCGTCGCCGCGGACAAGCACTCCCTCGTCGCCACCGCTCTGCTACTGCAGGCCGCGACCGCGCCCGGCGCGCGCTGGCTGGCCGGCCGGTACGGCGACCGCGTCGGCCCGGCGAAGCTGCTGGCACCCGCCCTGGTCCTCGCCGGGCTGGGTGCGGGATCGCTCGTACTGATCGGCACCCCGATCGCCATCGTGGTGGGCTCGACCCTGTTCGGCATCGGCTTCGGCGCCGCGCAGAACCTTACCCTCACCCTGATGTACAACCGGGTCCCGGCATCCCGCTACGGCCAGGTGAGCGCGTTGTGGAACCTCGCGTACGACGGTGGCTGGGGAATGGGCGCCATCATCTTCGGCGCCGTGGTCGCCGGGACCGGATTCCCACTGGCCTTCGGGCTGACCGCACTCGTCGTTGCGGCTGCTGTCGTACCCGCCGTCAATGCCCTCCGACCCAGCTGAGCACACCAGCACTCCCACCCGCCACCATCTCAAGGGTTAACCACTGAGTTGGTGGGTTGCCCCCTCAGAATCTCGGGGGGCAACCCACCAGGTGATGGGTTAACCCTTGAAATGGGGCCGTTCTACTTGGTGTGGGTGTTGGTTGGCCCCTGGGAGTGCTGGTCGCAGGAGCGGACCCGGATCCGGTCGCGGGCGGCTCTGGGTGCCCGGCATGTGGCCGGCAACGTCCGAATACCCGGGGGTGCCTTGAGCTGATCGGTGGGAGTCGCCGGACCCGCGGACCGTGGACAGGTGCTGGGGACCTGGGACATGGCGCGGCGTGTCCGAGGTCGCCAGGTGGTGTCCCAGGGTCTGGGCGGAAGTGGAGGCGGGTCGGGGTGCAAGGTCGACAGACACCCCTGCTGTTAGGGGTGTCAAGCTGCGGTGGTTTGGGTGCGGTGGGCCCAGGCTGTG
>NZ_JBSXMZ010000023.1:0-391566 GCF_054073265.1 Kribbella sp. CWNU-51 | reverse complement strand
GCGAAATGTTCGCTACCCTCCTCATCGACGACCTACACCGCGTTGCGACCACCCCCTGATCTCGCCGTGGAAGATCCTCCCCAGCCTGGCCCGGCCGACCCGTGGGTCTCGGCCTGGGCGGACGTGGGGCACTCACTAACCCGGTCCGTCAGCCGCCGACTGCCCGCAGCCGAGCGGGGCCTCGCTGGCATCGCGCCGCTTGATGAGTGGTGCGCGTCCGGTCCGCGGCGTCGCATCGCCAAACCCGCCACCGCCGCGCGGCGGGGTGTGGCGGACCTGCAGGCCATCACAATCGCCGAGACGCCGCGATCCGTCCGCGGGAGGTCTTCGTCCTCGCCTCGTTGTGATGGCCTGGCGATCCGGCCGTCGGCGCGGGCAACACCTACGGAACCGACCGGAGCACCGGGTATTCCGACGCGGAGTGTTGAGGGGGTTATCCCCTCAACTACCCCCTTCTCTGCTCATATCAAGGGGGGAGAAGGGGCAACTTCAGGGGATCTCCCCTGAAGTTGCGGCAGAGAGGGCCGGCAGGTTGAGGCGGAGAGGGCGGCAGCGGGTCGGGTCAGAGCAGGCGGGAGGTGGCGGCGATCGCGAGGTCGGCGAGTGCCTTGCGGGCGGTGTCGTCGGCCAGGGGAGCGCGGTCGAGCGCGTCGAGGGCGTCCTCGGTGCGTTCGGTGATCAGGTCCTCGCAGGCCTGCACGGCCCGCGAGTCCTGCAGGATCTCGCGCAGCAGCTGGATCTCGTCGTCGTCCAGGTCGGGCCGTCCGAACAGCCGGTCGAACTCGGCCAGCTGCACCTCCGACGCGTGATCCACCGCGTACGCGACCAGCACGGTCCGCTTGCCCTCGCGCAGATCGTCGCCGGCCGGCTTCCCGGTCAGCGCCGGATCGCCGAACACCCCGAGCAGATCATCGCGCAACTGGAACGCCTCACCGACCGGCAGTCCGTACGCCGACAACGGCTCGATCAACCGCTGGTCCGCGCCGGCCAGCGCGGCGCCGACGTGCAGCGGGCGCTCGACCGTGTACGTCGCCGACTTGTAGCGCAGGACTCGCAACGCCAGGTCCATGTTGGACTCGCCGCTCGCCTGCGCGACGAGATCGAGGTACTGCCCGGCGGTCACCTCGACCCGGACCGCGTCGAAGAACCGCGCCGCCCGCGCCAGCGCGGCCGCGTCGAAGCCCGAGGTGTGCAGCAGCTCGTCCGCCCAGATCAGGCACAGATCGCCGAGCAGGATCGCCGCGCCGACCCCGAAGCCGACCGGATCGCCACCGCGACCGGACGTCTCCGACCGGGCCCGTTGCAACGCCTCGAACCGGCGATGGGCAGCCGGTGCACCCCGCCGTACGTCGGAGGAGTCCATCACGTCGTCGTGCACCAGCGCGCTGACGTGCAGCATCTCCAGGCTGGCCGCGGCCGTCAGGATCGGCTGCGCCGGATCGCCACCGGCGGCCCGGAAACCCCAGTAGCAGAAGGACGGGCGGAGTCGCTTGCCACCGCTGGTCGCGTCCCGCGCCGCCTGGACCTGCTCGGTCAACTCCGGGCCGATCGCGGCCAGTCGCTGCTCCTGCAGGTCGAGGAAGCCGGTCAGCGCCCGCTGGACCTCGGCCGGGATGTCCACATCGCCATACACGTCTCGGAGCGTAGTCGGTACGAGCGCAGCGGTAGACACCGCGGGTAATCTGTCGCCATGGCGAACGGACTTCCCTCGACGCTTCCCGGCGGCACGCCGACGATCCGCGAGCTCCTGTCCTCGGGGAGTCGTTCGTTCTCGTTCGAATTCTTCCCACCGAAGACGCCCGAGGCCGAGGACGTGCTGTGGCGCTCGATCCGCGAGATCGAGCAGCTGCGGCCGACCTTCGTCTCGATCACGTACGGCGCCGGCGGGACCACGCGCGACGGCACGATCCGGGTCACGGAGCGGGTCGCGCAGGACACCTCGCTCACACCGCTCGGCCACCTGACCTGTGTCGCGCACTCGCGCGACGAGCTGCGGTCGGTGATCGGTGCGTATGCGGGTGCCGGTGTGCGCAACATGCTGGCGCTGCGCGGCGATCCGCCGGGCGGTCCGAACCAGCCGTGGGTCGCGCACCCCGAGGGGCTGAACCACGCGGTCGAGCTGGTCGAGCTGATCCGGTCGCTCGGCGATTTCTGCGTGGGTGTCGCGGCATTCCCGGACAAGCATCCGGAGGCGGCATCGCTGGAGGCCGACGCGCAAGTGCTCGCGGCGAAGGCTGGGGCCGGGGCCGACTACGCGATCACCCAGATGTTCTTCGGAGCCGACGACTACTTCCGGCTGGTCGACCGGGCGGCTGAGCTGGGCTGTGACATGCCGGTGCTGCCGGGCATCATGCCGGTCACCAACATCAAGCAGATCCAGCGGATGGCGGAGCTGACCGGGATGGCGCTGCCGACCGCGGTCACCGACCGGTTGCTCGCGGTCGAGGACGAACCGGCCGCGGTCCGGGAGGTCGGCATCGAGATCGCGACCGAGCTGTGCGAGGCCTTGCTGGCCGGGGGAGCTCCCGGCATTCACTTCATCACTTTGAACAGGTCGACCGCGACCCGTCAGGTCTTCCTGAACCTCCGCTCATCCGTCGTATCCTGACTCGATGGCTGACCCGTCGGATCTGTTGATCGATCGCACGCTCGTCCTGCTCCGGCACTCCAAGTCGGTTCCGCCCGAGTCGATGCCGGACTTCGAGCGCCCGCTGTCCGACCGCGGCCGCGCCGACGCGCAGGCGGCCGGGCGCTATCTGGTTGCCCAGGGCATCGAAGCCGACCTGGTCCTGTGCTCGCCGTCCAAGCGCACCCGGGAGACCTGGAAGTACGCCGTCGAGGGCGGGGCGACCGCGACCGACGTCTGGTACGACCGCCGCATCTACAGCGCCGGCACCGACGAGCTCCTCGACGTCGTCCGAGAGGCTCCGACCGAGGCTCGCACGGTGATCATGGTCGGCCACGGGCCCGGCATCCCGTGGCTCGCCGACGAGCTCGCCCTGGACGGCACCAGCCCGGAGCGCACCGAGCTCAGCCGGAAGTACCCGACCACGGGTCTCGCCGTCCTGCACCTCACCTGCCGCTGGGCCGACCTCGCCGCGAACGAGGCCGACTTGGTGTCGTACGTCGTACCTCGTGGTTAAGGCAGCCAGTTGGTCGTGCTGTTGACCGTGATCAGGCGCTGAGTCGCGCGGGTCAGGACGACGTACAACGCGCGGACGCCGCCCAGCGTGTCGCTGACGATGCGGTCGGGCTCGACCACCACGACCGCGTCGTACTCGAGGCCCTTGGACTCCAGCGGGCTGACCGCGACGACGCGCGGGTCGCCGAGCTCGGCGAGGACCGGATCGACGACCGGCCGCAGCTTCGGCGGCACGATCACGCCGACCGTGCCCTCGACGAGCTGGAGCAGCTCGACCGCGGCGTCACCCGCGGCCTCGGCGACCTTGCCGTCGTCGACGATCCGGTGCTCGGGGTCGACACCGGTGCTGCGGACCGGGTTCGGCAGATCGGCGTCCGGGAGCGTACGGCGGATCACCTCGCCGGCGAACGCGTAGATCTCGGCCGAGTTCCGGTAGTTGGTGGACAGCCGGAACGAGTGCCGTTGCAGGTGCGACAGCATCGAGTCCATCGCCGCCCGCGCCTCGTCCGGATCGGGCCACGAGCTCTGCGCCGGGTCGCCGACGATCGTCCAGCTCGCCTGCGGACCGCGCCGGGTCACCATCCGCCACTGCATGGGGGAGAGGTCCTGTGCCTCGTCCACCAGCACGTGCGCGTACTCCTCCGGCTCGTCGGCCTCTCGCGCGGCGGCGGCCCGGGCGCGCCGCTCGGACGTGGTCAGCACCTCGTTGACGCCGTCGCTCAGACCCTCCATCCAGTCGAACTCGTCGTCCTTGGCCTCGTTGACCGGTGCACGGCCCAGGAGCGTGTTCAGCTCGTCCAGAAGTGCCACGTCGGCAATCGTGAACTCGTCCGTGCTGCGGATCGCACGGGCGAGTGCGTCGACCTCCCGGGGGGTGAGCTCGTTCCGGGCCCAGCGCTGCAGCCGCCGTGGGTCACCGAGCCAGCGCAGCACCGCCTCCGGCGTCAGCACCGGCCACCACTGGCTGAAGAACGTCCTGAAAGCAGGGGTGTCGACCACCCGGTCGCCGAACGCCTCCCGGTCGCCATAGACCCCGGTACGCAAGTCGTCCGGGAACCGCTGCCAGAGCGCAGCCACGAGAGCCTTACGAGCCTCAGTGGCCGCCTTGTTGCGCGGCGTCCGGCGCAAAGCGTTCCGCCGTACGTTGTCGAGCTGGTTGGCGTCCAGCTCAACCGTGGCACCGCCGATGAACACCCGGACGGTGGCCGGGGCCGTCGGCACCCGGTCGCGGGCGGCACGCGACAGTACGCCGCGCATCCGCAGCGAACCCTTGACCGCGGCAACGTCGGCATCGTCGACCGCAGTGGCCTTGATGCCGTCCACCAGTTCGCCCACTGCCCGCAGTGAGACCGTGTTCTCACCGAGGCTCGGCAGGACACGCTCGATGTAGGCCATGAAGGCAGCGGACGGTCCGACGACCAGTACGCCGCCGCGCTCGAACCGCCTGCGGTCGCTGTAGAGCAGGTACGCCGCTCGGTGCAGAGCGACCACCGTCTTGCCGGTGCCTGGTCCACCGCCGATGACGGTCACACCACGCGCCGGCGCCCGGATGGCTCTGTCCTGCTCGGCCTGGATGGTGGCGACGATGTCGCGCATCGTGTGACCGCGGGCCCGCGACAGGGACGCCATCAGCGCGCCCTCGCCCATCACGGGCAGGTCCTCGGGCGCACGCTCCGGTGCGAGCAGGTCGTCCTCGAGACCGACGATCCGGGGGCCTTTGTTCCGCAGGACGCGCCGGCGGACGACCTTCAGCCGGTCCGTCGAGGTGGCGCGGTAGAACGGCTCGGCCGCCGGTGCACGCCAGTCGATCACGAGCGGTTCGTACTCCGCGTCCCGGACACCGATCCGGCCGACGTACAGCTTGTCGAGGTCCGCGGCGGTCGCGGCGGCCGGCTGGTCGTCACCGTGGTCGGAGTCGAGCCGGCCGAAGACCAGGCCCTCGTGCTCGGCGTCCAGCTCGGCGATCCGGCGGGCCGCGGCGAACACTAGGACGTCGCGCTCGTACAGCCCGGTCTGCTCCTCCTCGCGGACGCGGCCGACGTTCTGCGCCTGCGCGCGCTGGTGCCCTTCGACCGCGATCCGTGACGCCGAGCGGGCAGCCTCCGCGACCCGGTCGTACACCCGGTCGACATGTTGTTGCTCAGCCGCCAGCTCAGCCGGCTCGACGTTCTCGTGATCGGCCGACGTGGGGGTTTGATCCACCGAGGTCCTCTCTACTGCCGGGCACCTACCCCGACATGGAACAGGAACGATCAATCTTAGTGCGCTCGGTATCTCAACCCCAGACCGGTCTCAGGCCTTCCCGATGGCGTCGGCCACAATCGCGGCGCCGAGCGTCGTGGCCGGTACCCCGGACCCCGGGTGAGCGCCCGCCCCGACGCAGTACAGCCCCTTGACCGGAGACACGTTGGCCGCGCGGCGGCGGGCCGTCTTGTAGCCCTCCCACGCCACACCGGCCCACCATGACGGCGACGTCTGCCGTGACACCACGTTCTCCCGGATGTGCAGCCCACGCGCGATCAGCAGGTCCAGTACGTCGTCCGTCGGGTAGCCGTGGACCAGTACGGACCACGCCTGGTGCCCGACCGGCGCCTGACCACCAGTCCGTACGACAACTGTCGGCGTACCGTGCAGAACGGTCTCGAACGGCAGAGTCGGCACCGGATCCTTCAGCCCCAGGTGGACGACGTACGCCGCCTGCGCCTGGTGCGTCGTCAGGATCCTCTTGCGTACCTTCTTGGCCGCCGGGTCGTCGACCAGCTGTCCGTAGAGCTCACGCGGGTCGATGTCACTGACGACGATGTCGGTCGGCAGTTCCGTCCCGTCAGCCAGGCGTACGCCGGTCACAGTGCCGCCGGCCGTGATGACGGCGACCACCTCGGCGCTGGTGCGCACGGTGATCTTCCGCTCGCTCGCCCGCTGCGCCAGTCCGTCCGCCAGCGCGCCGAAGCCGCCCTCGATCGTCCAACGGCCGAAGGTGCGTTCCAGATACGACCAGACACCGACGTACCCCGGCGTGAGCTTCGCGTCGGATCCACCTTGCGCTGCGAAGTGGCGCAGTACCGCACGGGCTCTGTCGTCACCCAGCCGGTGCTGCGCGACCTTCTCCAGCGACTGCCAGGGTTTGAGGGTCCGGACGCTCTTCAGCGGCAGCTTGTCCTGCAGGGGTGGCTCGAGCGACGTCTTCCGGAGGGTCTGCCACGTCTCGCCATAGCCGTCGACCAGTGCGGTCCATTGCTCGGCCACCTGCTCGCCGGCCAGGTCCGTCCAGGCGTCCTGCTGTGAGCCGCGGTCGTTGATCGGCAGGTCCAGCACCGAGCCGTCGGCGAACATGTGCCGCCGGGGCTCGGTCACTGGCTCCAGTTGGAGCAGACTCTCGATCGGACGACCGCTCTTGCGGAACAGGTCCCGCAGTGCGGCCGGGAGCGTCGTACTGGCTGCTCCGGCGTCCCAGGTGAACCCATCCGCTTCGACCCGGCCCAGCACCCCGCCGAGGCGTTCGTCCCGTTCGCAGACGGTGACCTGGTGGCCGAGCTTGGCCAACCGGACTGCACTGGCGAGACCGGCCAGACCGGACCCGATCACGATCACGGTGGCCACTATTCTGCCTTCCCCGTCCCGCCACCCCGGTCAGGCGAGGCGGTACTGCTCCCCGTCGCCGGGTCGCGCTGTTTCTCCCGCCACGCCTTGAACCGGAGGTAGCCGCGCCGGATGAAGCGGAACGCGAAGTACACCCCCATCAGGCCGAGGAACAGCAGGATGCCGGCGATGATGAGCGCGGCCTCCGGGTGGAACGCGGCCAGCGACACCACGCCGACGACGGTGATGTCCTCGGCGGAAGACGCGGCGATGTTGGTCGCCGGCTCGGGGGAGGTGTTGATCGCCAGCCGCAGACTCGACTTCACCGAGTGCGAGAGCAGGGCGACCAGTCCGCCGGTGGTCGCGATGATGGCCTGGTGCAGCGTGGTCGCCTCACCGGCGAGCAGGGCGGCCAGGATCGCGCCGATGGTCGGCCGGATCACCGTCGAGATCGCGTCCCACGCGGAGTCGACATACGGAATCTTGTCGGCGATGAACTCGAACGCGAAGAGAACACCCGCTGCGATCAGAACGGCGTTGCTGGTCAGTGCCTCCGGGACGTCGTCGGCACCGGCGAACCGGCCGAGCAGGCCGAGAATCAGCACGCAGGCATAGGCATTGATGCCACTGGCCCAGCCCGTCGTGAACGCCAACGGCAACGCTTCCATCGTCGTGCTCCGTAACCCTCAGTCGCCGTTTCGCCGGCGGCATGTTTTCGTCAGTATCGAACCCTCCGAGGTGAGTTTTGGTTAACCGTTGACATCCGGCGCGCCTCGACCCACAGTGACTAGGCTGCCAGTCTGTGTGACCGGCACCCGCCTTGGGTTCAGGAGAACAACATGCTGCGTCGTCCGAAGATTCTCGCCGCACTGGCTGCGGTAGCGCTGCCCATCACCTTGACCGGCGTGTCGTCCGGAGGTCCACCCGCGGCCGCTGCGCCGCCGCCGGCACCGGCCGCCGTCGAGGCTTCGGCGTACAGCGCGGCCGCTGCGAAGTACGGCGTACCGGAGTCCGTGCTGCTGGCCGTGTCGTACTCGGAGTCGCGGTGGGACGACCACCGGGGTGCGCCGAGCACGTCGGGTGGCTACGGCCCGATGCACCTGACCGCTATCGACCCCAGCACGGTCGCGGACCTGTCCGGCAAGCAGAAGGTCGCCAAGGCCTCGTCGTTGCGGACGCTCTACAAGGCATCCGACCTGACCGGTCTGGACCCGGCCGCGCTGCGCACCGACACCACCGCCAACATCAACGGTGGTGCCGCACTGCTGGCGTCGTACCAGCGGTCCCTCGGTCTGCCCGTCGGTGCCAACACCTCTCCGGCCGAGTGGTACGGCGCCGTGGCGTCGTACGCGGAAGCCGGGGACCGGGTGGCCGCGTCCGGCTTCGCCGACGACGTCTACTCGATCATGGCCCGCGGTGCGGCCCGTACGACGAACACCGGGCAGCAGGTCGTGATGCCTGCCGTCGGTGTCACGCCGGACAAGGCGCAGGTCAACAAGCTGGCACTGCCCGCCGGCACGAAGCCGGCGAACTCCGGAGTGGAGTGCCCGCCGTCGCTCGGGTGCGAGTGGCTGCCGGCGCCGTACTCGGAGTTCGGCACTGCTGGGGACTACGGCAACCATGACCTGGCGAACCGGCCGAAGACCGGCAAGATCGACTACATCGTCATCCACGACACCGAAGGCACCTGGCAGGGTGTGCTCAACCTGGTGCAGGACCCGACGTACGTGAGCTGGAACTACACGATGCGCTCGTCCGACGGCCACACCTGGCAGCACGTCAAGGCGAACGACGTCGCCTGGCATGCCGGCAACTGGTACGTGAACATGCACAGCATCGGCATCGAGCACGAGGGCTTCGCACCGCAGGGCGCGACCTGGTTCACCGAGGCGCTGTACCGCAATTCGGCCAAGCTGGTGCGCTACCTGGCCGCCAAGAACAACATCCCGCTCGACCGGGCCCACATCATCGGCCACGACCAGGTGCCGGGCACGGTCCCGTCGACGGTCGCCGGCATGCACTGGGACCCGGGACCGTACTGGGACTGGGAGCACTACTTCGATCTGCTGGGCGCTCCGATCTACGGGCACTCCGTGTTCCCGGTGAAGGCCGGCTCGATCGTCACCATCAAGCCGGGCTTCCAGGGCAACGTCCAGGTCGTCAGCAACTGCGACGCTCCGGGCACCCCGTGCACGCCGCAGGGCACGAACTTCGTCTACCTGCGTCAGTCGCCTGACGACAACGCTCCGCTGGTCAAGGACATCGGTCTGCACCCGAGCGGCATCGACGGGACCACTGACGTCTCCGACATGGGCTCACGGGCCGCCGCCGGCTCGCAGTACGTCGTGGCGCAACGGCAGGGCGACTGGGTCGCGGTCTGGTACCTCGGGGCGCTGGGATGGTTCAAGAGCCCGGCGTCAGCTCCGGACGCGTTCGCGAAGCCGGGTCTCGTGGTGAAGCCGAAGGCGGGCCTGGCCTCGGTGCCGGTGTACGGACGTGCGTACCCGGAGCAGGCGGCGTACCCGGCGGGTATTCCGTACCAGACGGTCACGCCGCTGCAGTACACGATCAGCGCGGGCCAGGCCTACCCGGTGGGTGACCTGAACATCGAGACGGACTACTACCGGGCCGTGACCTTCGCGGGTCAGCCGCCGACCGACCACGTCCAGGTGCTCGGCAAGGACCGGTACTACCAGATCTGGTTCGGCCACCGGATGGCTTACGTCCGCGCCGCCGACGTGGACATCCGCCCAGCCATCTAGGTTGGATCCTGTGATCGACGAAGCCGTCCAGCGCTTGCTGGACGGCTTCGTCACGTCGGTCCGCGAAGTCGCGGCCGTCGAGGCTGTCTGGCTCCACGGCTCGCTGGCCCTCGGCGACTTCCAGCTCGGCCGCAGCGACCTCGACGTGGTCGCCGTCGTCTCGTCGCCACCGCCGGCCGCGATCGAGGACGTGCACCGACGGCTGATCCGTGCCGTACCACTGGCCGCCAACTTGCATTGCTCCTACCTGGTCGCGGCGGAGCTGGCCGACCCTGCAGTCCGGCACGCCACGTTCGCCCAGGGCCGCTACTTCGACCGCCCGGTGACGCCGGTGACCCGCCGGGAACTTGCCCTGAGCAACCTCTCGCTGTTCGGCCCACCGCCGTCATCGTTGCTACCGGCAACCAGCGATGCCGAGCTCGCCGCCTTCGTCCGGCGCGATCTGCGGGACTTCTGGTTCCCGGTGACCCGCAAGCGGACCCCGTGGTACGCCGACATCTGGGTCGACCTCAGCCTGCTGACGATCGCCCGTGCCCACGTCACACTGACGACGGGGGAGCTGATCACCAAGCGCGCCGCCCTCGACGTGCTCCCGTCCCTGCACGCCCCGGCCGCTGTGGTCTCCGATATCACTCACCGACGCTACGGCCCATCCCGCCGCTTGACCCCGTGGTGGCGGCACCGCCGGGCCGTGCTGACCCGGCGGTTCGTGAGTACGGCGATCCCGCGGGTGATCAGTTGACGGTGATCGGGGTGCCGTTGGTGAGGGTGAGGAGTTCGGCGTACGTGGTGTGGAAGACCGAGTGGGGGATCCCGGCGGCTGCCCAGACCACGTTGTACTGCTCGAGGGCAGTGTCGACATACGTCGGGACCTGGCCCGGGTGGCCGACCGGGGCGACGCCGCCGATCGACTGACCGGTGTGCTCCTTGACGAACTCCGGGGTCGCGCGGCGCAGCTTGCCGATCCCGAGCTCGGCGGCGACCTTCGGTGTGTCGACCCGGTGCGCGCCGGACGTCAGGATCAGGACCGGGGTGCCGTCGCCGTCGAAGATCAGGCTGTTGGCGATCGCACCGACCTCACACCCGAGCTCGGCCGCCGCGGCCGCCGCCGTCGGCACCGCCTCGTCGAGGATCACGATCTCACCGGTGGCCCCGGCCGCCCGCAGGGCATCGGCCACCTTCTGGACATTGGGATGACTGCTCACCCTAGGCACCTTATGCGAGCCGGGCCGCGCCAAAGGACACGTTGAACCGATCGCACCAGATCACGACACTGCGGAAGTCCTCGAGCCTCACGTCGGTGGGGATCGGGTAGTTCTGGTTGCCGTGGTTGCCTTTCAGGCTGCCGAGGCTGCGGTACTGCCCGTCGTCGAACACATGCCATCTAGCCCGGCCGGCTACCACCTCGGCATCGCTCAACCACACCTTGAGGTCGGGGCCGTCGGACGTGTCGAGGTTCTCGATCCTGAGTACGTGGCTGCCGTCGGGCAGTTCGAGTACGGCGACGGTGCCGGAGGTCTCGTGTTCGTGCGTGATCAGCTGTCCGGTCAGCAGAGTCTCTGTCTTCTTTGGTGCGACGGAAATTGTCGGTGGTGCCGTCGACGATGAGTGTGTGGACATCGGAGCAGCGCTGGGGAGTGCCTCGTCGACGACCTTGTCGGTGACGAGCCGCCACGGCTGGAAGAGCGGCAACGCGACCGCGGCGACCACGACGGTCACCGCCGCCGCGGCGATCACCGCTGCGCGCCATCGCCTCGACCGCCTCGCCATCGCGTCTCCTGTTCGTTCGACCTGCCTGTCATCAGTCTGCGGGCCGGATCGGCCGCGCGGTGGCGCGCCGGGATTACCGGCCGTTGACGATTGTCGGCGGGCGACGCTACGCTTCCAGTGTTCGAACAGATGTTCGATTACCTCTGGCCCGGTTTCGTCGGGAGGCCGGGCGGGGGTGAGCCGGACAGCTGGACGGCTCCGGTGCGGAGTTGCGGCCGCATCGGAAACCGGTGGTCCCGGCGGGCCGGGCACCGGGGTGGACCTCGACCCCCACCCCGTGCCGACCCGCCGGGCCTCCGACCAGGGCCCAGTGCCTGACCAGGGGCAGCGGTTCGTTCACAGGAGGCGATGGAGCATGTGGGAGTTCGACGAGGCCGTCGAGGTGCACTCGGTGGTTGTGGACGACACCGAGACCCCGGACCAGTTCCTCTGGCGTGGCCGCCTCTGGCGAGTCTGCTCCGTCCAGTCGCACTGGACCGAGACCGCCGCATGGTGGGAGCGCGGCATCATCGGCACCGGCTTGACGTACGACGGCCGCGCCGACCACTGGGCTCACGCCGAGCGCACCCACGCGGGTGGCGCAGCGACGCGGCACCACACGAGCGGCGCGGTGGCGTCGGCGAGTCCCCGTTCTCTCGCCGACTGCCTGGCCGCGCTCGCTCCCGCCGGTAGCGATGGCGCATTCGCCGCCGCCGGGAGCGCCAGCGGGAAGAGCGGTGCCGGTGCGGCCGGCGGGGAGCCGGCTCGCGGACTGTCCGGGAGTCCGGCGGCAGTCGGCGTACTGGATGCGGACTGGGGCCCGCGGCGGGCGGTGTACCGGGTAGAGGCGGGGTGCGGCCGGCACGGTCGGCGAGAGCTGTTCGATCTCGCGCACGACCCGGACTCCGGCCGCTGGCAACTGGAGAGGGTGACGGACCGATGACTGTTTCACCGGTTTCCCCGGCGGCCGCGGGGTCGGCGAGCCGGGAACTGTCCCGCGCGCGAGCCGCGCTGGCCGAGGCAGTGGAGACGAGCGACCACCTGATCCGCTACTCGAGCGCCCACGTCGCGGCGCTCCGGGTCGCGGCCGCGGTTCTCGCCGTCCGCGCCCGTCCGGTCCGCTCGGGCCCCCGTCGCCGCGTCCAGCGGAACGCGTGGGTGCTGCTGGCCGAGGTCGCTCCGGAGTTCGGCGAGTGGGCCACGTTCTTCGCCGCCGGCGCGGCCCAGCGTGCCGCCGCCGAGGCGGGTCTCGAGCGCGCCGTCAGCACTCGCGAGGCCGACGACCTGGTTCGTGCGGTGGACACCTTCTACACCCAGGTGGAAGCCAGCCTCCGCCTCTCCACGACCCCCGCCCTGACGGCGACCACCGATCCCCAATCCGTCCTCACCCAACCCTGGATGCAAGCCAGCTGACCAGCCGGCGACACAGGAGACCCCGAACGTGATCGAACGACGCAGCCGTCTGGACCGAGGCATGGGCGTGGACCTGTGCGGCCGAGTGCACGCCATCACCGGCATCGAGTGCTACCTCCCAGACACTCACTACCCGCGCCCTCACCACTCCCTGACCGGAGAGTCCTGGCACGACGGCCTCTGCACCTACTGCGCCGGCGCCGGCATCCAAGCCGGCACCCCCTGCCCCCACTGCAACGGCACTGCCTTCGAACCAATAACCCTCCCAGCCCCAGACACCCCCCAACCCGGCTGACCCCACCCCAACCCAGGCACCCGGAGGCTGCGGTGGGTGGAATGGGCTGGGTAACCCTCCGAGTCACACACGCCCTCCAACCCGGCCGACCCGCCCCTCAACCCAAGCGGCTCCGGGCCGTGGTGGGGGGAATGGGTGGGGGAGGCTTTAGGGTCTTTGGGGTGAGTGAACTTCCTGTTCTTGAGGCCGAAGATCAGCGGGTGCTCGGGAGTCTGCTGGAGAAGCAGACGACGGTGCCGGCGTCGTACCCTCTCACCGCGAACGCCCTGCGGACGGCCTGCAACCAGACGAGCAATCGGGAGCCTGTCGTCGACTACGACCAGGCGACGGTGGAGCGGACCGCGCGGTCGCTCAGGGACCGCGAGCTGGTGCGGATCGTCTGGGTCGACACCGGCCGGCGGACGCTGAAGTACCACCAGATCCTCGACGAGCGGCTCGGGCTCGAGACCGACGAGCGCGCACTGCTCACGGTGTTGCTCCTTCGCGGCGCGCAGACGCCCGGTGAGCTGCGCACCCGCACCGAGCGACTCCACGGGTTCGCCGACCGCTCCGAGGTCGAGGCCTGCCTGCGCCGGATGGCCGAACGCGCCGAGCCCCTGGTCCGCGAGCTAGAGCTGCGCCCCGGCCAGCACGACCGCCGCTGGATCCATCTCCTCGGGCCGGTGCAGGGGCAGGCCGAGCCGGTCGTCGCGGAGACGGTCGACCGGGACGTGGTGATCGCCGAAGGAGCAGAGGCGCGGGACGCTCGGGTGCGTTCGTCGTACGACGCCGTCGCCGAGACGTACGCCGACCGCCTGGCCGACGAGCTGGTCGGGCTGTCGTTCGAGACCTGGCTGCTCAACCGGGTGATCGCCGACGCCGACGGACGCCCGGTGGTGGAGGTCGGCTCGGGCCCCGGACACATCACCGCGTACCTGGCCGAGCATGGCGCCGATGCCACGGGCGTCGACTTCTCCCCGGCAATGGTCGCCGAGGCCCGCCGACGCTTCCCGGACCGGAACTATCAGGAAGGCGACCTGCGGCGGCTGGGTCGCCCGCCGACCAGCTCCGGATGGGCGGCCGTGCTCGGCTGGTACTCCCTGATCCACCTGGCGGCCGCCGAACTCCCCGATGCGATCGCGGCCCTCGTGCGCCCGCTCGATCCCGGCGGCCTGCTCGTCCTCGCCCTGCACGCCGGAGCCGAGGTCCGCCACGTCGACCAGTGGTTCGGCCACGAGGTCGACCTGGACGTCGTCCTGCACGACCCGGCGTTCGTAGTCGGCGTCGTGGAGTCAGCCGGTCTCGTCGATGTCGAGTGGTACATCCGCGGTCCGATCGCCGCCCGGGAGGAGACGACCCGGCGCCTGTACGTCGTCGGCCGCACCGCCTCCTGACCCCGCGAAATGCGATGGACATCGCTTTCCGGACTGCCTTAGCGTTTCTCCTGGCAGCCGTATGTCGGAAGGACCAGAGGGCTTCGCGCGCTCTGCGCTGACGTTGCCCGGTCCGACGCACCAACCGACTCTCGAAAGCGGTGCTCATCCGTGACGCACGCAACCCATCAGGTCCCCTCGGCGCAGCCACCGGTGATCGCGGCGGCCGACCTCACCAAGACCTACACGTTCCACCAGCAGCAGGCCGGCCTCGGCGGGGCGATCAAGAGCCTCGTCCGGCGGACGTACGAGACCCGGCTCGCCGTCGACAAGATCACGTTCAGCATCGACCGCGGCGAGGTCGTCGGGCTGCTCGGCCCGAACGGTGCCGGCAAGACCACCACGCTGAAAATGCTCTCCGGCCTCCTCTACGTCACATCCGGCGAGTTGGAGGTTCTCGGCTTCGCCCCGTCGGACCGCAAGCACGACTACCTGCGGCGCATCGCGCTCGTGATGGGGCAGAAGACCATGCTCTGGTGGGACGTCCCCGCGATGGAGAGTCTCCTGCTGCACAAGGACATGTACGGCCTCACCACGAAGGAGTTCGACCGCAACGTCGCCGAGCTGGCCGAGCTGCTCGATGTCCAGGATCTGCTGAACGTCCAGGTTCGCAAGGTCTCGCTGGGCGAGCGCATGAAGCTCGAGTTGATGGCGGCCCTCGTGCACGGCCCGGAGATCCTGTTCCTGGACGAGCCGACGATCGGCCTCGACGTGGTCGCGAAGGCGCGGGTGCGGACCTTTCTTGCCGAGGTCAACCAGATCCGCGGCACCACGATCCTCGTCACCAGCCACGACATGGACGACATCGAGGCGCTCTGCTCGCGGGTGATGATCATCGACCACGGCGGCCTGCAGTACGACGGGGGCCTCGACGAACTCGTGCACACGGCGCGCCCGCGCAAGCTCGTGCAGGCGACGTACGCGACGACCGTCGACGGCGGCCACCTCGCCGCCCTCGACGGGGTGACCGCGGTCGGCAGCCACGGCCAGATGATCAAGCTCGAGGTGGATCGCGAGCGGGCCGGCGACGTCCTCGAGCAGCTGACACGGATCGGTCCACTGGTCGACCTCGACGTCGCGGACGCCGACATCGAGGAGATCATGCGCGACCTCTTTCTCCGCAGCACGCTGGGGGACGCGTGACGACCACCCTTGTGCGGAACCTCCGGGTACTGCGCCGCATGACCGCGGCGAAGATCGCCCAGCAGTCCATCTACCGCGGCGCGTGGATCATCTTCATGGCGGCCAACATCTGCATGCCGATCATCTCGCTACTGATCTGGCGCACCGCGATCGCGAACGGCGCACAACTCCCGATCGACGAGCAGTACGTGACGACGTACTTCGTGCTGCTCAGCTTCGTCACGATGGCCACGTCGTCGTGGATGACGGGGTTCCTGGCCAACGACATCAGGCTCGGCAAACTCTCCAGCTGGATGGTGCGTCCGGCGTCGTTGCTGCTGAGCTTCGTCGCCAACAACCTCTCAGAGAAACTGCTCAAGCTGTTTGCGCTGGTGCCGATGATCGGTGTGCTGTGGTGGATCTTCCGCGACTCGATGGACATCCCAGCCGGCCCGGACCGCTGGGCGCTGTTCGCGGTCAGCATCGTGTTCGGGGCGATCCTGGTGTTCACGATCGACATCCTGATCGCGGCGCTCGCGTTCTGGATGGACGACGTGTCCGCGCTGGCGCAGGCCCGGCTGATCATCGCGAGTGTGCTGTCCGGCTCCGTCGTGCCGCTCGCGCTGATGCCGGACTGGTCGCGCGGCTTCATCGACATCCAACCGTTCAGGTACACGGTGTCGTTCCCGGTCGAGATCGTCGCCGGGGATCTGTCCGGCCAGGACCTTCTGGTGGGCTTGGGCATTCAGTTCGCGTACGTGCTCGGGTTCGCAACGGTCGCGCGCCTCGTCTGGGCGGCCGGGATCCGCGCGTACTCGGCGGTGGGCGCATGAGCACGTACGTCGGCGACCGGCCGCCGCTCGACCGCAACTGGCTGCACAAGCAGCTGCGCCACCTTCGGCTGTGGCGGCGGTTCCTCGCCCAGGCAGTGGTCCGCGAAACGCACTACCGCGCGCACTTCGTCACCACCTTGCTGGTGGGTCTCGTCCAGCTCGGGCTCGGCATCGTGCCGATCCTGTTGCTGTTCGGCTTCACCCCGGAGATGCACGGCTGGTCGCGGGCCGAGGTGATCACGCTCGTCGGGGCGTACCAGATCATCACCGGCCTGATGGCGGCGTTCGTCGCGCCCAACCTGGACCGGATGACGGCCTACATCACCGAGGGCGAGCTCGACGCCGTGCTGCTGCGGCCGGTGTCGAGCCAGTTCTACCTGACGCTGCGGTGGATCAACGTCGCGGAGCTCAGCAACGTCGCGAGCGGCGTCGTCGTCCTGGTGATCGGGCTCGTGCAGTCGGGCACCAATCCGGACGCGGGGCAGATCCTGCAGGCGCTCGTACTCGCGGCCTGTGGGGTAGTGCTGCTCGCGTCCGTGTGGAGTGCGATGTCGTTCCTGGCGTTCTGGCTGCAGTCGGTGAACCCGATCGGAGCCATCTACCTGAACCTGGTCGAAGCGGGCCGGTATCCGCTGGTGTTCTTCCCGGCGGTGGTGCGGACGTTCCTGACCTTCGCGTTCCCGGTGGCGTTCGCGACGACGTTCCCGGTCGAGGCGCTGGCGGGCGACCTCGGCTGGGCGCCGGTCGCCGGCGGGATCGCGCTGTCGGTGGTCGCGGTGACGCTCGTCCGGATGCTGTGGCGCCGCGGGTTGCGCTCGTACGCCAGCGCGAGCTCGTAGTGCCCGGTGCGGGTCGGGAGTGGGATGCGGGGTGGAAGTAGGGTGTGGCCCGGTGGTGTTGGGGGACCGGCTGGAGGGTTGTGGATGGTGGATCGGCGGCGGCGGGGTGTGCGGACCGCGCTGGTAGGCGAGGCTTTGCGGGTGGCGCTGGAGGGACGGGCGCGGACCGATCCGGGAGCAGGGCTGGACATCGTCGACCTCGGGGGCGGGACCGGCGGGTTCGCGGTGCCACTTGCGGTCGAAGGGCACCGGGTGACGGTCGTCGACCCGAGCCCGGACGCGCTTGCGTCGCTGGAGCGGCGTGCGAGCGACGAGGGTGTGAGCGAGCTGGTCCGTGGCGTCCAAGGTGATGCGGCCGAGCTCCAAGGACTAGCCGGTGAGTCGAGCGCGGACGCCGTCCTGTGCCATGGCGTGCTCGAGGTCGTCGACGACCCGGTGCAGGCGTTGCAGGCGATGGCTTCGGTACTGCGGGAGGGCGGCGTACTGAGTCTGCTTGTTGCCCAGCGCAACGCTGTGGTGCTGGCCCGCGCCCTGGCCGGTCACCTCGCCGACGCGCGCGTCGCGTTGCAGGACCCG
Source organism: Kribbella sp. CWNU-51 (assembly GCF_054073265.1). NCBI lineage: Bacteria > Bacillati > Actinomycetota > Actinomycetes > Propionibacteriales > Kribbellaceae > Kribbella > Kribbella sp. CWNU-51. The sequence goes on along the minus strand of NZ_JBSXMZ010000023.1, from coordinate 373,844 downwards.
GACGGGCGCTGGGGTCCGACCGATCCGATGCCGCGGCGGTTCGACGAGGCGGGGATCACGGCGCAACTCGCCGACGCCGGGTTGATGGTGCACACGGTGCACGGCGTACGCACGTTCGCCGACCTCGTCCCGTCCGCCTTCGTCGACTCCGAACCGGGCGCCGCCGAGTCCCTCGCCGAGCTCGAGCGCGCCGCCAGCCAGCACCCGGCCTTCCGCGCCCTCGCCACCCAGCTCCACATCCTCGCCACCCGCTGACCACGGACGGTGATCGTCGGGTGACCTGCGGCGGGAGGGGCTTTCCCGCGGTCGCGAAGCTGTGAGAGAACTGTGAGCGACACGCGATCAGGCGCAGGTTTGGAGCTCGTGTTGTAGGGGCAGTTGCCGGACCGTGACGCGCTGGACAGGCGGTCAGGGTTTCGTGCGGGGCACGCGCGGCCTAGACTGAAGGCGGCCTATCGAGATCGCGCTCATCATGGAGGGATCGACGGTGCCCCTCTCGGAAGAAGAGCAGCGCCAGTTCGAGCAGCTCGAACGCGCCCTCGCTGCGGAAGACCCGAAGTTCGTTTCCGCCATGCGAGGGACCAATGTGCGCTTGTACTACAAGCGCCGGGCAGTTCTTGCCGGCGTCGGATTTGTGCTGGGCATCGCGGTGCTGATGACCGGCGCGATCGTTCCCAACACCATCATCGGAGTCGTGGGCTTCGTGATGATGGTCGCCTGCCTCTACATCGCGGCACTGAGCATGAAGCGGATCAGCAACGCCGGGGACGCCGACGACATCCCGCCACCGCCGCCGACCAAGAAGCACCGGACGCGGCACGACTCGTCCGGCAGCTTCATGGAGCGGATGGAAGATCGCTGGCGCCGCCGCCGCGACGAAGACCTCTGACAGCGCGACGCGCCGCCTAAGCGCGAACAACCACACCCGTGCCCTGGTGGGACGGGTGTGGTTGTCTTTTGCCTCCTGAACCGGTGGCAGAGCATGCGAAGGGCCGTGTACTCGGGGTGGAGTACACGGCCCCTGTGGTGCTCAGTTGGCGTGGCGGCGGGGGAGGACCAGGGACCGGAGGCGGGCCAGGAGGAGGTCGAACTCGTCCAGGAGGTCGGAGGCCTCGGTGCTGCCCCGGTTCAGGTACCAGCGCCAGGACGGCGGCAGTAGGCGCGCCCGCCAGCGGCGGCGACGGGGAGCCTGACTCCAGAGAGCCTTGCGTACGGCGGCCGCCTCCGACGTGAGGTCCACAGTCGGATTCGCATCCCCGGCGTACCGGAGCGCCTCGATGCCGCGCGCCAGCCGGAGGGCGTCGGGCTTCGTCTCGGCGGGCAGCTTCGAGACGAGCCACTCACCGGTCTGTCGTGGCGTGGACACGTCGGACCAGTCCAGCCCGAGGTCGCGGGAGGTGTCCCGGATCTCGGCCCACAAACCCTCGGCCGAGGCGCGGCCCGGCTCCCGGGCGAACCGCCGGCGCCGGGTCAGGCTACGGATCAGCCAGGGGATGGAGATCAGCAGGATCACGCCAGCGCCGATCCCGATCGCCCGGCCCCCGCCCTTGGTCCACCAGTTGCCGCTGTTGAGGGTCGGGATGCCGCTGTCGGCCGGCAGGTTGGGGTCGAGGTTCCGCCGGCTGATGTCGTTGGGGTCGCCGGTCGCGCCGGGCGAGCTCGGTGCGGTGCTCGGTGCGGTCGACGGGTTCGTCGGGTCCGGGCCGGCGGCGACCGTCCAGTTCGGGGTGGCGGCCACCCGCGCGGCCGGGGTCGGCTCGAAGCGGACCCAGCCGGTGCCCTGGAAGTACAGCTCCGGCCAGGCGTGCATGTCGTGCATCCGGACCGTGTACTGACCGTCCTTGCCGGCCTGACCGGGCAGGAAGCCGATGCCGACCCGGGACGGGATGCCCGCGATGCGTGCCATCAGCGCCATCCCGGTCGCGAACTGCTCGCAGTACCCGGACTTGTTCTGCAGCAGGAAGTCGCGGATCGCGTGCATCCCGCTGCCGCGGGCGTTCTCGGTGCTGTAGGTGAAGCCGCCGCCGCTGCGGAACCACTGCTGCAGCAGCACCGCCGCCTCGAACTTGTTGCCGTTGGCACCGGCAATGATCTGGTCGGTCAGCGTCTTGATCTCTGTCGGGGTGCGCTGCGGGACGGCGCTGGTGTACTGGTCCGGCTCGCCGGTGAAGACCGCGCTGGACAGCTGATCCGGCGTCGGCTGCAGGTCGTACGACGTCACGCTGTACTTCTTGCCGGCGATCACCTGCCCGCCCGCGGAGACGATGTCGAGCGCGCCGGCGTCGTACCGCCAGTCCCGCTTGAGGGAGATCGAGTGCAGCGGGTAGGGGACCGGCACGAACTGGGACCGGAAGTTCCGGGTGACGTCGATCTCCATCTTGGTCTCCGGGACCTTGGACAGGTCGCCGATGTAGCCCGGCGGCGGAGTCAGGTCGCCGTTGATCTTGTGGCCGTCCTCCCGGGGGGAAATCCGCCAGGTGTTGCCGTCGAAGAGGTCGAGCGCGGTCAGCCGCAGGTACGTCCCGCCGGACGGGCCGCCCTTGTACGTGAGCGCGACCACGTTCTCGCCTTGCTTCAGGTTCTTAGCCATGTCGAGCATCGGGTCGGTCGACGAGATCGACGTGCCGAGCCCGCCCCCCGGTCCGCCGCCGGCCAGACCGTTGCCGATGACACCTTCCGGCAGGGCCGGCAGCAACGCCGGCAGCAGTGCGGCCAGCGCGACCACCGACAGGCCGATCCGGCGGCCGGCCTGGCCGAGCGCGGACGCCTCGACGGGTTCGGCCGCGTCCAGGTGCGACACCCCGGAGATGCGGCGGCCCCAGCGGCTCAGCCTGCTCCGGCCCTCCGCGGACAGCAGCAGGATGTAGCCGACCGCCGGCGGGATGAACAGCAGCGCCGGCAGTCCGCCGTGCACCGTCGCGGCCGGCACCGTGTACATGATGAGCAACAGCAACCCGGCCCACGCGGCCTGCCGGAGCTGTACGGCGATGATGTGGATGAGCAACCCGGTCGCCGAGATCACCGAGACCGCGAACAGGGTCAGATGCGAGTCCGGCGGCAGCGGCGCGCTGAACCGGTTGATCGAGTCCATCGCGTTGACCATCTGCTGGTTGAACTCGAGCGCGGTCGCCTTCCACGGGATCAGCCCGAACTTCAGCGTGTCCTTCAGGAAGAAGATCGAGAGCAACTCGACCAGCACCACGAGCTGGACCAGCGGTACGACGGCCCGCGGGGTGCGCAGGTTCTGCAACAGGACGCCGACGCCGGTGATCACGGCGCACAGCAGCGCACTGATGATCAGGAACGGCCCGGAGAACACCGGCGTGAGCACCAGCGACCCCAGTACGGTCGCTCCCCAGGCAGCGAGAGAGATCCTGGCGTGACCGGTCATGAGCTAGGGCCCCATGACCCTGCCGGCGCCGGAGGCCCGGCCAAAAGCACTCTCATGCGATCCTTCCGCTCCGTAGTCCTAGGGTGGACCACACGGTGGGTAGGTGATCTCCGCGCTGGACCTTGACGACCCGCCAGCCGTTCCGGCGCAGTTCGTTCTCGGTGGCGGCGGTGGCCGCGCTCAGGCGGGCCGCCTTCTCCGTCGCCTCGGCGCCGACCGCCCAGCTGGCCGCGTCCAGCAGCAGCGCGACCCCGGTCGCCTGGCTGGTCCGCCACCGGTTCAGGGCGACGACGTCGTCGGAGCTGCACGCGCCGACGATCGCGATCACCAGGCTGGGCTCCTGCGCGTGCCGGTCGACGGTCAGCAGCGGACCGACCTCGGCGTACCGGTGTTCCTCGACGGTTGCGCACTCGGTCAGCAACTGCTGCGCGGTCAACGGCTGATGGACGGCGGCCGACGTGCGACGGGAGATCGCCGCCAGGGTCGTCGGTCCACCGAGCATGGTGGTGACGTAGCCGCGGCGGATCCGATCGGTGCCGATCGAGGCGGCCGCGCTGACCGCCCACTCGAGGCTGGACGACGGTCCGTGCCCGTGGTGCGAGATCGTCCGCGCGTCCAGGAACATCGTGCACCGGCTCTGCCAGGGCTGCTCCTCGCGCCGGACCATCAGCTCGCCGCGGCGGGCCGTCGATCGCCAGTGCACCCGGCGCAGGTCGTCGCCGTCGCGGTACTCGCGGACGGTCGCGTCCTCCTCACCGGCCGACGCGATCGCCCGCGGCCGGTTCTCGCCCGAACCGGCCCGGTCGGCGCCCAGCCGGATCTCGGGCAGTCGGTAGACCCGCGGCGTGACCAGCAGGTGCTGGCTGCGGGTGAACGTCCGGCTGGTCTCGACCAGCCCGAACGGGTCGGCCACGGTCAGCATCAGCGGCCCGACCTGGAACAGCCCACGGACGTCGGACTTGACCGGGTACGTGACGGTACGACGCCAGTTCGGGCTGACGCGGTCCACCACGAACCGTGGCCGGTGGCCCAGGACATAAGGAATGCGGTCCTCGAGCAGCAGCAGACCGGCGGGCATCCGGCCCTGGTTGCTCAGCGCAAGCTCGACTGTCGCCTGCGTCCCCACCGGGACCTGGTCCGGCGCGAGGCTGCGCCGTACCTGCAGGCGCAGCCTGGTCCGGCCGACGACGAGCGCCGCCACGACCGGCAGCGCGACCAGCAGGATGCCGACCCGCAACAGATCCTTCTGCCCGAGCAGGAGCGCGCACAGCGAAGCGGTGATACCGGCAGCGAGGAATGCCCGCCCCCTGGTGGTCAGTCCGCGCAGTGCCTGCCGCATGTCTCAGTCCCGACGCGTGCGGGGCAGCGGCACGGTGGCCACCAGCCCGGAGATGATGTCGGCTGCATCGCGCCCACCGAGATGCGCCTCAGCCGCTGGAAGGACCCGGTGCGCCAGCACCGGTACCGCAAGCTCTTGGATGTCGTCCGGCAGGACGAACTCCCGGGCGTCGAGCGCCGCGGCCGCGCGCGCGGCCCGGATCAGGTGCAGCGTCGACCGTGGGCTGGCCCCGAGCCGGAGCTCCTGCGACCGGCGGGTCGCACCCACGAGGGCGATGGCGTACTCCTTGACCGACTCCGACACGTGCACCGACTGCACTGTCTTCACCAGGCGCAGGATCTGCTGACCGTCGGTGACGGGCTGCAGCGTGAGCAGGGGATCGTCGGCCGCGTGCCCGTCGAGCATCCGCAGCTCCGCGGCCGGCTCCGGGTAGCCCATCGAGACGCGGGCCATGAACCGGTCGCGCTGCGCCTCGGGCAGCGGGTAGGTGCCTTCCATCTCGATCGGGTTCTGGGTCGCGATGACCATGAACGGCGCCTCGAGCTGGTACGTCGTGGTGTCGACGGTGACCTGGCGCTCCTCCATCGACTCCAGCAGCGCGGCCTGGGTCTTCGGCGAGGCGCGGTTGATCTCGTCACCGACCACGATGTTCGCGAACACCGCGCCCGGCTTGAACTCGAAGTCGCGGATCTCCTGGTTGAAGACCGAGACGCCGGTGATGTCCGACGGCAGCAGGTCCGGCGTGAACTGGATCCGGCGCACGGTGCAGTCGATCGACTTGGCCAGCGCCTTGGCCAGCATCGTCTTGCCGACGCCGGGCACGTCCTCGATCAGCAGGTGTCCCTCGGCCAGCAGCACGGTGATGGCGACCTCGACCACGTCGGGCTTGCCCTCGATCACCTGCTCCATCGCCCGGCGGACACGTCCCGCCACCTCGGACAGCTCGTCGAAATCCCCGGCTCCTGCCAACGCCGAGCTGGTCGCGGTGGTGCTCACCCTGAGTCCTCCCCATTCTTTGACGGCCGACACATTCTCACCCGCTGTAGGGGTCGGGCCTAGGGCAGCGGGGGTTTCGTTACCTGGCGTTTCGGTGTTCATCGGCACACGCCCTCACGGCGGGTCGGTCTCTGGTTTCGAGATTTGGCGTCCCTCCAAGCGTACGGGCGGAAAAAGCAGTGCGCGGGCCGTACGACGTACCGAACACCTGCAAGGTTCACGACCCGCACCCCCCAAAAGTTCACCCACCCCGCCGCCCAACCCCCACTTTGAGCATCCACCAACCATTCTGACCACCGGAATTTGGTTGGTGCGTGCTCAAGGTCGGCCGGGGAGCGGAGTGGAGGGGAGCGAGTGGAGGGGAGCGAGGGGAGTGGAGTGGAGCGGGGTGGGGAGCGAAGTGGAGGGGTTGGGCGTGGATCTGGGCGATTGACGCGGCAGCGACACGCGGTGGAGTCGCGCCGGAATCAGGCGGCACGGGGAGCGATTGGGGCGGAAGTTGGTTGACGGTGGTGGAAAGTGGAGTAAGGTGGAGCGCAGTGGAACCGAAGTGGTGGAAACAGCTCGCCTGAGACGGAGAGTCCGCAACGGGGAGGTGGAGCGTGTTCCTCGGAACTCACTTCCCCAAGCTCGACGACAAAGGACGACTGTTCCTGCCGGCGAAGTTCCGGGACGAACTGGCTGACGGCCTGGTGATCACGCGTGGGCAGGAGCGGTCGCTGTCCGTGTGGCCGGAGCGCGAGTTCGTCCAGCTGACCGAACAGTTGAAGCAGGCGCCGATCACCAACAAGGGTGCGCGGGACTATCTGCGGATGCTGTTCGCCGGGGCCTCCAACGAGGTGCCGGACAAGCAGGGCCGGGTCACCATCCCGCCGATGCTGCGCGATTACGCGGGTCTGGATCGTGACTGCGTCGTCATCGGGGCGATGAACAGGGTGGAGATCTGGAACACGGAGAACTGGAACAGGTACTCCGCGGAGCAGGAGCAGGCATTCGCCGACCTCTCCGAGGAGGTACTGCCCGGCATCTTCTGAAGCTGAACAGTGGGCAAGCGGCATCGCGAGCACACCGGCCGTCCGGTGAGATCACGGGTCCGACTTCCGACCTCACGTGTTGGCGCCACTTCCCCGGCGCCAAGACCCGAGGTACTTCCCCGGAAGGCGAACCCGCGATCTGACCGGACGGAGTCGTCTCCGCACGGCTCACCACTGATCGGCACCGCAACACCACAGAACCTGCGGGGGCAGGGTCGCTCCCGCGGCGACGGAAGGGTCGAGGATGGACGCTGCGGAGCGGCATGTGCCGGTGATGCTGGAGCGCGTGGTCGCGCTGCTGGCGCCGGCGCTCGCGCATCCCGGTGCCGTCCTCGTCGACGCGACCCTCGGTCTCGGTGGTCACTCCGAAGCCTTCCTGCGGCAGTTCCCGGACGCCCGGCTGATCGGGCTCGACCGCGACCCGGCCGCGCTGCGGCTGGCCGGTGACCGGCTGACGCCGTACCAGGAGCGGATCACCCTCGTCCACGCGGTGTACGACGAACTCCCGCGCGTCCTCTCCGATCTCGACGTGCCGGCGATCGACGGGATCCTGTTCGACCTCGGCGTCTCCTCGATGCAGCTGGACGAGGCCGAGCGCGGCTTCGCCTACGCGCAGGACGCGCCGCTGGACATGCGGATGGACAGCACCGGCCCGACCACGGCGGCCGACATCGTCAACACCTACAGCGCGGCCGACCTGGCCCGGGTCCTCTTCCAGTACGGCGAGGAGAAGTTCGCCCGGCGAATCGCGGACCGGATCGTGCGGGAGCGCGAGACCGAGCCGTTCACCACCAGCGCGCGACTGTCCGAGCTGGTCCGCAACGCGATCCCGCAGGCGGCCCGCCGTACTGGCGGACACCCGGCGAAGCGGACGTTCCAGGCGCTGCGGATCGAGGTGAACGGCGAGCTCGAGGTCCTGCGGCGAGCCCTGCCGGCCGCACTCGAGGCGCTGGCGCTGCACGGCCGGATCGTGGTGATGAGCTACCAGTCGCTCGAGGACCGGATCACCAAGCAGACGTTCGCGGCCGCGACGAAGAGCGACGTACCGGACGACCTGCCGGTGATTCCGGCCGGGCACGAGCCGTATCTGAAACTGCTGACCCGCGGGGCCGAACGACCGACCGAAGAGGAGGTCGCGGCGAACCCGCGGGCCGCCTCCGCTCGCGTGCGGGCGGCCGAACGCATCCGGGAGAAGGGGTTGGTGGCCTGATGAGTACTGTCTTCAGCCCGCAGAAGGCGCGGGTCACACCGGCCGCTCCGGCCAAGCGCTCGGAACCGAAGCTGCGGGTGGTCTACGGCGCGCCGTTCCGGCCGCCGCGGATGCCGTTCGTCATCTTCGTGGTGTCGCTGCTGGCGGCCGGCCTGGTCGGCCTGCTGCTGCTCAACACGGAGCTGCAGGGCGGGACGTTCGAGATCACCAAGCTGAACAGCCAGGCCGACCAGCTGCGCGATCAGCAGGAAGGTCTGGAGAAGCAGGTCCGGACGCTCGAGTCGCCGCAGAACCTGGCCGACCGGGCGCTGCGGATGGGCATGGTGCCGAACCCGAACCCGGTCTTCCTGCGGCTGTCCGACGGGCGGGTGCTCGGAGTGCCGGCGGAAGGAAAGGCCGGCACGGGTACGGCGATGTTCGGTCCGGGGACGCCGACGGGCACCGCGACCAAGCCGCCGGTGAAGCCGCCGGTCGCGAAGCCACCCGTCAAGCCGCCGGTCGTCAAGCCGCCTGTGGTCAAGCCGCCGGCGGGCACGGTGAAGCCGGGGACGACGACAGCACAGACAGGTACGGCGACGGGTAACAAGCCGCCCGCGACGACGAACAAGCCGCGCGCCGGTACGACGGGAGCGCAGGGCACCACGACCACCGGGGGATGATCGGATGACGGACCGACGGGGCAGCGAGCCGCCGCGCAAGCGCGGCACTCAACCGGGCCGGGGCACCCCGGCCCGCAAGGCTCCGTCCCGTCCGTCCGCCACTACAGACAGCACCCGAACCACCCCCCAGCGTCCCGAGTCCACCCGGGAAAGACTGCTCCGCCAGGCCCGCGAGGAGCACGAAGGCGGCGCTCCGCGCCGCCCCGCCGCGGGCGGGGAAGGCAGGCCCACGAGTGGGCGGAAGCGTCCTGCGCCCGAGGGTGCAGGGCGAGGGACTGCGCCGCGCAAGCGCGCGGGGGGCAAGCAGGCGCCGAAGGCGGCCGGCGGTCGGCCGGCGCCTCGTCGTGCTCCTGACGGAGCCGGGCGAGCGCCTGCCAAGAAGGCTGCGGCCAAGAAGAGCGTGCCGCGGAAGCGGCCGCAGAGCAGGCGGCCTCCGCAGCGGCGCAAGGTCAGGAAGCCGCCGCGGATGCTCAAGTTGGGGCGGTCGGGGTTGCGGTTGCGGATGACGTTCGGGGTGATGGCGTTCGTGCTGTCGCTGTTCGCCGGGCGGCTGGTGCTGCTGCAGGGCGTGGACCCGGACAGCTATGCGGCGGCGGCCACCAAGGAGAACACCCAGGGGAACATCCTGCACGCGTCGCGCGGGTCGATCGAGGACCGCAACGGTGTCGAGCTGGCGGTGTCCGAGGACGCGGTCGCGATCACCGCCGACCCGACCCAGACGAAGCCGGTCGCCGACCAGCTCGCCGCGATCCTGGCGCCGAAGCTGACGAGTACGACGTCGGCCAAGCTGATCGCCGCGATGACCGGCAAGGGCCGCTTCGCGGTCCTCGCGCATCAGGTCACTCCCCAGACCTGGAACGCCGTCGAGGCCGAGATCAAGACCCGCAACGCGGACATCGCCGAGCAGAACAAGGGCAAGGTCAAGGAGCAGCAGGCTCCACTGCTGGCCGGCCTCTACACCGAGGACGACCCGATCCGCAGCCACCCCAACGGCAGCGTCGCCGCGACCGTGGTCGGCGTCGTCGGTGCCGACGGCAAGGGCCTGTCCGGGCTCGAGTACGGCCTGAACGACAAGCTGTCCGGCCATGACGGCAGGGCGATGTACGAGGTCGACACCCGGGGCAACAAGATCCCGAACGCGAATCACACGGTCGAGGAGCCGAAGCCCGGCGTCAGCGTGCAGCTCACCCTGGACACGGACCTGCAGTTCTTCGCGGAGAAGCGGATCCAGCAGGCGGTCGAGCAGTACCACGCCACCTCCGGCACGGTGATCACGATGGACGTCAAGTCCGGCGAGATCCTGGCGATGGCCAACTACCCGTCCTTCGACCCGAACGGGAAGTACACGTCGGCCGACTTGAACAACCCCGCGCTGGAGCGCACCTACGAGCCGGGCAGCGTGCAGAAGGTGGTCACGATGGCCGCCCTCGCCGACGCCGGGCTGATCGACCTGAACACCAAACTCCGGGTGCCCGGCAGCATCGAGGTGCAGCGGCGGACCATCAAGGACCACTGGGACCACGGCCCGCTCAACCTGACCATCGCCGGCGTGGTCGCGAAGTCGTCGAACGTCGGCACGATCATGGCCGCGCAGCAGATGCGGATCCCGCAGTTCGTGAAGTACCTGCACGACTTCGGCTTCGGCGAGCCGACCGGGCTGAACTTCCCCGGTGAGAGCAACGGCCTGATGAAGTCGGGCGACGAGTGGCCCGAGCTGACCCGGTCGAACGTCGCGTTCGGCCAGGGCCTGTCGGTGAACGCGGTCCAGATGACCGCCGCTGTGAACGCGGTCGCCAACGGCGGCGTCTACGTCCCGCCGAAGCTGGTCCGCGACTACATCGACGCGAACGGCACCGTCGTACCGAACCAGACGCCGGCGCCGCACCGGGTGGTGAGCGAGAAGGCCGCCAAGGAGGTCGCCACGATGATGGAGGCGGTGACCGCGAAGAAGGGCACCGCGCCGCAGGCTGCGATCGACGGCTACCTGGTGGCCGGCAAGACCGGGACGGCGCAGCAGGTCGACCCGAAGACCGGCAAGTACGGCAAATGGGCGACGTCTTTCGCCGGATTCGCTCCTGCCGACAACCCACGGTTCGTTACGTACGTCGTACTGCACGATCCCCTGGGTGCTCGGGGTGGTGGCTTCCAAGGAGGACCGGTGTTCCGAGACGTGATGAGCTACGCGCTGCAGAAGTACGTCGTCCCGCCGTCGGGGGCGAAGCAGCCCGACGTTCCCATCACCTGGTGACGCAGGGTCAGGTAGGAGTCACAGGGTCCGGAGCGGTAGCCTCAGGGCCCGTGTCCACCCCTACCGCCGCAGGCGGCGCCGTCGCAGCGATCAGGCCACGACATGTCGTGCCGGTCCGCCTTGCCGACGTCGCCCGGATCGCCGGAGCAGCGGTCCCGGCCGGTCCGGCTGCCGACGTCACCGGCGTCACCCTCGACTCCCGGTCCGTTCTTCCCGGCGACCTGTACGCCGCTCTGCCCGGAGCCGTCACGCATGGCGCGGAGTTCGTCGCGAACGCGCAGCAGTCCGGGGCAGTCGCCGTACTCACGGACCCGACGGGCGGGGATCGGGCCGCGGCAACCGGTCTCCCGGTGCTCGTGGCCGCCAGGCCGCGGGACGTGCTCGGTGCGGTCGCGGCGCGGATCTACGGGGAGCCGACCAGTGAGCTACGCCTGCTCGGAGTGACCGGCACCAACGGCAAGACCACGACCAGCTTCCTCTTGGACGCCGTATTGCGTGAGCTCGGCCGGACAGCGTTGATCGGGACGATCCAGACCCGGATCGGTGACGAGGTGGTGAAGAGCGTCCGGACCACTCCGGAGGCCACCGACCTGCAGGCGCTGTTCGCGGTGATGCGGGAGCAGGCGGTCGCGTGGTGTGCGATGGAGGTGTCGAGCCACGCGCTGGCGATGGGCCGGGTCGACGGAGCTCGCTTCGCGGTCGCGGGGTTCACCAACCTGACGCAGGATCATCTGGACTTCCACCGCACGTTCGAGGAGTACTTCGCGGCGAAGGCCTCGCTGTTCACCCCGGAGCGGTGTGATGTGGCCGTGGTGACGATCGATGACGAGTACGGGCGCCGGCTCGCCGCGCAGACCGTCGTACCTCTCGTCACCGTCTCCACCAAGGGCGACGCCGACTGGACGGTGGCCGGCCGGCATCAGTCCGGGCACGGCAGAACTGTGCTCGACGTTCAGGGGCCGAACGAGTCGCTGACCCTCGAGATCGCGCTGCCCGGGGACTTCAATGTGGCGAACGCGCTGCTCGCGACCGTGATGCTGCGGCAACTCGACGTACCCGCCGAGGCGATCGCGGCCGGGCTGCGGACCGCGACCGTCCCGGGGCGGATGGAGGCGTTCACCCGCGAGGACGGCCTGGCGGTCATCGTCGACTACGCGCATACGCCGGACGCGGTCGAGCTGGCGCTGCAGGCCGCGCGGAGTGCGACGAAGGGCCGGCTGTTCGCGATCGTGGGCTGCGGCGGCGACCGTGATCCCGGCAAGCGCCCGGCGATGGGTGCCGCGGCGGCCCGGACGGCGGACGTCGTGATCGTCACCGACGACAACCCGCGCAGCGAGGACCCGGCGGCGATCCGCGCCGCCGCGCTGGCCGGCGCTCGCGCGGCGGTCCCCGGCGTAGACCTGCACGAGATCGGCGACCGCCGGCAGGCCATCGCGAGCGCGATCGAGCTGGCCGGTCCGGGCGACACGGTCGTCGTGCTGGGCAAGGGCCATGAGACAGGCCAGGACGTCGGCGGTGTGATCCACCCGTTCGACGACCGCGAAACCGTGCGTGAGCTGTTGGAGGCAGACCGGTGATCCCTGTCAGTTGCGGCGAGATCGCCGACGCTGTGAACGGCGAGCTCGCGGGGGTCGCCCCGTCGGACGTCGTGGACGGCGCGGTGGTGATCGACTCGCGAGCCGCCGGCCCCGGTGGGCTGTTCGTCGCCCTGCCGGGCGAGAACGTCGACGGGCACGACTACGTCGGTACGGCGACCGCCGCAGGCGTCACGGCGTCACTGACGACCCGGCCGGTCGAGGGCAGTCCCTGCATCGTCGTCGCTGACCCGCAGGCCGCGCTCGGAGCGCTGGCCCGCCTGGTGGTCAGCCGCCTTCCCGACCTGACCGTGATCGCGCTGACCGGCTCGTCGGGGAAGACCAGCACCAAGGACCTGATCGGGCAGCTGATCCGCTCGCACGGTGAGACCGTGGTGCCGGAGGGTTCGTTCAACAACGAGATCGGGCACCCGCTCACCGCGCTTCAGGCGACGGAGCGCACGAAGTACCTCGTCGCCGAGATGGGCGCGCGGCACCAGGGCGACATCACCTACTTGGCCGGGATCACTCCGCCGAAGATCGGGCTGGTGCTGAACGTCGGTACTTCGCACATCGGCGAGTTCGGATCCCAGGACAACATCGCCGTCGCCAAGGGCGAAATGATCGAGGCCGTGACCGCCGGCGGCACCGCGGTGCTCAACGCCGACGACCATCGCGTCGCCGCGATGCGAAGCCGGACGCGGGAACGGGTGCTGACCTTCGGCGAGGCACCCGAGGCCGACATCCGGGCGGAGGGCGTGAAGCTCGACGCCGAGGGACAGCCCGCGTTCACCCTGCGCATCGGTGACTTCGGCGGCGACATCCAGCTGCAGTTCATCGGCGAGCACTACGTGTCGAACGCGCTGGCCGCCGCTGCCGTCGGCTCGGCGATCGGTATGACCCCCGAGCAACTCGCGGAAGGCCTCAACGCCGCCACGCGAGTGTCCGCGGCGCGGATGGAGCTGACCGAGCGCGCGGACGGCGTCACGATCATCAACGACGCGTTCAACGCCAACCCGGACTCCACCCGCGCCGCACTGAAGGCACTGGTCGCGATCGGCCGCTCGCGCGGGGCGCGGACCTGGGCGGTGCTCGGCGAGATGCTCGAGTTGGGCGACGCGTCGGCCGACGAGCACGACGCGATCGGGCGGCTGGTGGTGCGACTCGACGTGAACCGGCTGCTCGTGGTCGGAGCGGGGGCGAAACCCATTCATCTCGGTGCCTCGCTGGAAGGCTCCTGGGGCAACGAGTCGGCCTACGTCGACAGCATCCCGGAAGCGCTCGAGCTGTTGCGATCCGAGCTGCGCGCGGGTGACGTCGTACTGGTGAAGTCCTCGAAGGGGTCGAAGCTCCGCAGTCTCGCGGACGCGCTGACCGGGGAGGACGCGCAGTGATCTCGATCCTGTTCGGCGGCGCCGTCTCGATGGTGCTGACGCTGCTCGGCACGCGCTGGGCGATCACTCTGCTGGCCCGGCGTGGCTACGGCCAGGAGATCCGCGACGACGGCCCGACTTCGCACCACACCAAGCGCGGTACGCCGACCATGGGCGGCACCGTCTTCATCCTCGCCACCATCATCGGGTACTTCGCCGCGAAGCTGTTCACGATGACCCCGCCGACCGCGTCGGCGCTACTGGTGCTGTTCCTGTTCGCCGGGATGGGCGCGGTCGGCTTCCTGGACGACTTCATCAAGATCTTCCGGCAGCGCAGCCTGGGCCTGCGCAGCAAGGCGAAACTGGCCGGTCAGACGATGGTCGCGGTGGTGTTCGCGGTCCTCGCGCTGCAGTTCCCCGACGAGCGCGGCCAGCGGCCGGCGTCGCCGTTCATCTCGTTCATCCGCGACATCGGCTGGCTGGAGCTGCCGGTGATCCTCGTGGTGATCTGGATCCTGCTGCTGATCGCCGGGATGTCGAACGGCGTCAACCTCGCCGACGGTCTGGACGGTCTGGCCACCGGCGCCTCGATGATGGTGTTCGGCGCCTACACGCTGATCTGCATCTGGCAGTTCAACCAGAGCTGCGCGACCGCGCAGGGCGTCGGCGCGAAGTGTTACGAGGTCCGGGATCCGCATGACCTCGCCGTTGTCGCCGCCGCGTTGACCGGTGCGCTGTTCGGCTTCCTGTGGTGGAACGCCTCGCCCGCCAAGATCTTCATGGGTGACACGGGTTCGCTGTCGCTGGGTGGCGCGCTGGCCGGCATGGCGGTGATGACCCGGACCGAGTTGCTGGTGCTGCTGCTCGGCGGTCTGTTCGTCATCATCACCGCCTCGGTGATCCTGCAGGTCAGCTACTTCAAGGTCACCAAGCGCACCACCGGTGTCGGCAAACGGATCTTCCGGATGGCGCCGTTGCAGCACCACTTCGAGATGCTCGGCTGGGAACAGGTGAACGTGGTGATCCGGTTCTGGATCATCCAGGGCCTGTGCGTGGTGATCGGCCTCGGGATCTTCTACGCAGAATGGGTGGCCAGCTAAATGAGCCTCGAGACACGCACGTCGGACGGCTGGGCGACGACGCACTTCGTCGTCCTCGGCTTCGGTACGGCGGGGTATGCGTGCGCCGACTCGCTGCTGCAGGCCGGCGCTGAGCACGTCGCCGTACTCGACGACCGGGACAACGAGGGCTTGCGTGAGAAGGCCCAGATCCTGGAGATCCTCGGCGCCAAGGTCACCCTCGGTCCCGGCAGTACGGCGGAACTCCCCAAGGAAGTCGATGTCGTCGTAACGTCGCCCGGCGTACCGCCGCACGCGCCCCTGCTCGCTCAGGCGGCCGAGCGGGAGGTGCCGATCTGGAGTGAGATCGAGCTGGCCTGGCGGCTGCGCGACCCGGCGAACGCCGCGCCCTGGTTGTGCATCACCGGCACCAACGGCAAGACCACGACCGTGCAGATGCTGACCGCGATGCTGACCGCCGCGGGTCACCGAGCCGTTGCCGCGGGCAACGTCGGGCTGCCGCTGCTCGAGGCCGTGATGGACCCCGAGCCGTACGACGTGATCGCGGTCGAGCTGTCCAGTTACCAGTTGCATTTCACGCACTCCATGTCCGCGCACTCCGCCGCCGTACTGAATCTCGCGCCGGACCATGTCGACTGGCACGGCTCGATGGACGCCTACGCCAAGGACAAGGGCCGGATCTACGAGAACTGCCAGGTCGCGTGCGTGTACAACGCCGCCGACCCGGCCACCGAGCAGCTGGTGATGGACGCGGACGTGATCGAGGGTTGCCGCGCGATCGGCTTCACCCTCGGTACGCCGGGACCGTCGATGGTCGGCCTGGTCGACGTGTTGCTGGTGGACCGTGCGTTCGTCGAGCAGCGAGCGACGTCGGCGCTGGAGTTGGCGACGATCGACGACGTGAATCCGCCCGCGCCGCACAACGTGGCGAATGCGCTGGCCGCCGCCGCGCTGGCCCGGGCGTTCGGCGTACCGGCGACGGCGGTCCGGGACGGGCTGCGTGGGTTCACGCCGGACAAGCACCGGATCGCGCAGGTCGCGGACGTTGCCGGGGTCAACTATGTCGACGACTCGAAGGCGACCAACCCGCATGCCGCCCAGGCGTCGCTGCTCGCGTACGAGCACGTGGTGTGGATCGCTGGAGGTCAGGCCAAGGGCGCGACGTTCGACGAGCTGGTGATCGCGGCCCGGGAACGTTTGCGTGCCGTCGTACTGCTCGGTCAGGACAAGGCCGTGATCGCGGAAGCTCTCGAGCGACACGCACCGGATGTCCCGAGGATCATGATCGAGGCAACCGACACTGGAGCCATGGAGATCGTGGTGGGGGAGGCGGCGAAGCTCGCACAGGTGGGTGACACCGTGCTGCTCGCGCCCGGCTGCGCATCCTGGGACATGTTCGCCAACTACGGAGCCCGCGGAGACGCTTTCGCCGAAGCCGTACGTCGGCTGGGCGACAACTGATCCGGGGGTGATCGAGTGACATCGATCGCTGATCAGCCGGATCAGAAGAAAACAGCGCAATCTCTGACCCCACCCCGCCGCCCCGGTCAGGCGGAGCGGCCCTGGCTGGCGGCCATCAAGGACGTGCTGGACCGGCCGCTGACGTCGTACCACATCCTGCTCGGCGCCACCGGCCTGTTGCTGGTGCTCGGGCTGCTGATGGTGCTGTCGGCGTCCAGCGTGCTGTCGCTACGCGCGAACGGGAACAGCTACACGATCTTCGTCCGCCAGCTGATCTGGGTCGGCGTCGGCCTGCCGATGGCGTACGTCGCCTCCCGGATGACGCCGCGGCACTTCCGCATGCTTTCGTACGTCGCTCTGCTCGGCTCGATCTTCCTGCTCGTGCTGACCTACATCCCCGGTCTGGGAGTCGGCGTGAACGGCAACACCAACTGGCTGAACCTCGGTGGACCGCTGCAGATCCAGCCGAGTGAGTTCGCCAAGCTGGCGCTGGTGATGTGGTGCGCGGATTTGTACGCGCGCAAGGAGAAGCTGCTCACCCAGTGGAAGCACCTGCTGGTCCCGATGGTCCCAGTCTGCGGTCTGGTGATCGCACTGGTCGTCGGGCAGCACGACCTGGGGACGGCGCTCGTCCTGATGGCCATGATGATCGGCATGATCTGGATCGTCGGCGCGCCGACGCGGTTGTTCATCGCCACGATCGCGGTGGTCGGCGCGGTCGCGACGTACTTCGTCAACGCGGAGAAGTACCGGATGGAGCGCGTGACCTCGTTCCTGGACCCCTTCGCCGACCCGACCGCGGTCGGGTGGCAGGCGTACCACTCGTTCTACGCACTGTCGACGGGCGGCTGGTGGGGCGTCGGGATCGGCAACAGCCGGCAGAAGTGGGGCAACCTGCCGGAGGCGCACACCGACTTCATCTTCTCCGTGATCGGTGAGGAGCTCGGCCTGGTCGGGTCGCTCACCGTGCTCGCCCTGTTCCTCACCCTGGCGTACGCCGGGGTGCGGATCGCGACCCGGAACACCGAGCCGTTCGTCCGCTACGCGGCGGCCGGGATCACCATCTGGATCATGGCGCAGACCCTGGTCAACCTGGGGGCCGTGATCGGACTGCTACCCATCGTGGGTATCCCGCTGCCGCTATTGTCGTACGGTGGTTCCGCACTGCTGCCGACGCTGATCGCGATCGGCATGCTGCTGTCCTTCGCGAAGGCCGAGCCCGGCGCGCAGGCTGCCCTGAAGGAGACCAGGCGGCCGCGGTTCGGGTGGCTGCCGTCGCGCACGCATTGACGAGAGAACACGCGGGAGCGTTGAAAGCTGTGCCCAGCATCGTCCTGGCCGGAGGCGGAAGCGCCGGCCACACCTCACCCCTGATCGCCACCGCGGACGCGTTGCGGCGGCTCGATCCGACCATCGAGATCCTCGCGCTCGGCACCGAGCGCGGGCTCGAGACCCGCGTGGTCCCGGAGGCCGGCTACCGGCTCGAGCTGATCCCGCCGGTGCCGCTGCCGCGCCGGCCCACGCCCGCGCTGCTCGCCGTACCGGGGAAGATGCTGGCCTCGGTCGGTGCGGCCCGTAAGGCGCTGGACGAGGCGAAGGCCGACGTCCTGGTCGGCTTCGGCGGCTACGTCTCCACCCCCGCGTACGTCGCGGCCTGGCGGCGGAAGACGCCGATCGTGGTGCACGAGGGCAACGCCGTACCGGGGATCGCGAACAAGTTCGCCGCCCGCTACTGCACGCAGCACGTCAAGACGTCGTTCCCCGGCACGGATCTGCCGCACGCCGAGTACGTCGGCCTGCCCATCCGGCGCGCGATCTCCACACTGGACCGGGCCGCGCTGCGGGCCGAGGCGCGGCGGTTCTTCGGGCTGGACCCGGATGCGCCCACGCTGTTCGTGACCGGCGGTTCACAGGGTGCGCAGCGGCTGAACGAGGCGTGCGCCGGTGCCGCCGCGGACCTGCAGGCGGCCGGCATCCAGGTCCTGCACGCGATCGGTCCGAAGAACACGCTCGAGATCCCGCAGACCGGACCCCTCCCGTACGCCGTTCTGTCGTACATCGACCGGATGGACCTGGCCTACGCGGCCGCGGATCTCGCGGTCTGCCGCTCGGGCGCGAACACGGTCACCGAGGTGTCCGGTGTCGGTCTGCCCGCGATCTACGTTCCGCTTCCGCACGGTAACGGTGAGCAAGCGCTGAACGCCAAGCCCGTGGTGGATGCGGGCGGCGGCCTGCTGGTGGACAACGCGATGGTGTCGCCGGATTGGGTTCGTGCCACCGTTCCGCAACTTCTGCACGACTCGGCGCGTCTGACAGCCATGTCCACAGCGGCGAAAGGCCTGATCCGTACGGATGCCGACGAGCGATTGGCGCGGATCATCCTGGATGTGGTGAGGTCTGCTTCGTGATCGTCACCGCTCCTGACACGACGCTGCCCGCGGAGAAGCTGGGCAAGGTCCACTTCGTGGGTATCGGCGGCGCCGGGATGTCCGGTATCGCGCGGATCATGGCGTCCCGCGGCATCGAGGTGTCCGGCTCCGACGCCAAGGACGGCAAGGTGCTGGCCGCGCTGCGCGCGCTCGGCGCCACCTGCTGGGTCGGTCACGCCGCCGAGCACGTCGCCGACGCCGACACCGTGGTGGTGTCGACCGCGATCCGCGAGACCAACCCCGAGGTGATCGCCGCCCGGGCCGCCGGGATCCCGATCCTGCCGCGCGCCGCGGCACTCGCCTCGGTGATGGTCGGCCGCCGGACCCTCGCCGTCGCCGGCACGCACGGCAAGACGACCACGACGTCGATGCTGACCGTGGCGCTGCAGCACTGCGCGGCCGATCCGTCGTACGCGATCGGCGGCAACCTGAACGAGTCGGGCTCGAACGCCCACGACGGCACCGGTGACCTGTTCGTCGCCGAGGCGGACGAGTCGGACAAGTCGTTCCTGACCTACACGCCCGAGGTGTCGATCGTCACATCGGTCGAGCCGGACCACCTGGACAACTACGGCGACGAGGCCAGCTACCGGCTCGCCTTCGAGCAGTTCTGCGACCGGGTCCTCCCGGGCGGCTTCATGGTGATGTGCTACGACGACGCCGGCGCGCGGAGACTGGCCGATTTCGCCGGCGCGCGCGGCATCGACGTACGGACGTACGGCGAGTCCGACGACGCGGATCTGCGGGTCACCGAGATCACCGCGACCGGGGCGACGCAGTCGTTCGTGCCGGTGTACCGCGGGCGGCGGCTGCCGATGGTGCAGTTACAGCAGGCGGGCAAGCACAACGCGCTGAACGCGTCGGCCGCGTTGACGGTCGGGCTCGGGCTCGGGTTCTCCGCGGCCGACCTGGCCGAGGGGCTGGAGTCGTTCACCGGCACCGGCCGGCGGTTCGAGTTCAAGGGACTGGAGGACGGCGTGCGGGTGTTCGACTCGTACGCCCACCACCCGACCGAGCTCGCCGTCGACCTGACGGCGGCCCGGCAGGTGGCCGGGGAGGGGCGCGTGGTCGCGTGCTTCCAGCCGCACCTGTTCAGCCGGACCAGGATCTTCGCCACGGAGTTCTCCGAGGCGCTCGCGCTGGCCGACGAGGTCGTCGTGATGGACGTCTTCGCCGCCCGTGAGGACCCGGAGCCCGGTGTCACCGGCGCCCTGATCGCGAACCACGTGCCGCTGAAGCCGGATCAGGTGCGGTTCGAGCCGTCGTGGTCCGCCGTACCTCAGCTGGTCGCGGATCTCGCCGAGCCGGGTGACCTGGTGGTGACGCTGGGCGCGGGCGACGTGACGCTGATCGGACCGGAAGTCGTTGGTTTGCTGGCCGAACGCGCTGCCGCCCGCGAGTCTGCGGCCGAGGCCCTCGCTCCTGTGGTGGAGTAAAAGGGTGGGGTTGACTGAATGAGCCAGAGCGCTGATCTGGCTCGGGCACAACAGCGGTTCGCGCGCCGGCAACGGCTGGTGCGCTGGCGTAGCTGGTTGCCGTGGGCGGTCGGTGGCGCCCTGCTCGTCCTGGCCGCGCTGATCGTCTGGTTGTTCTACTACTCGTCGGCGTTCGCGGTCGCCGGGGTCCGGGTGAGCGGTGCGGACACGGTGCCGGTGGCAACGATCGAGCAGGCGGCGGCGGCACCGATCGGCACACCGCTGGCGCAGGTCGACCTGCGGTCGATCGCGGACCGGGTGCGGACGATCCCGGCGGTCGAGGACGCGCAGGTGACCCGCGCCTGGCCGAACAAGATCGTGATCGTCGTCACCGAACGGGTGCCGGTGGTCGTTGTCACCGACGGCTCGCGGTTCGAGCTGGTCGACGCGACCGGAGCGACGTTCAAGACGGTGCCGGACCGGCCGGCCGGACTGCCGGAGGCGAAGGTGACCGGCGCCCGGCGCGACGTCACGATCCGTTCGCTGGTGACGGTTTCGGCGGCCCTGCCGGACACGTTGCGGGCCCAGGTCGGATCGATCTCGGCGCTGTCGCCGGACTCGATCACTCTCAACCTCGCCTCCGGGGTGAAGGTCGTTTGGGGGAGTTCCGATGACAGCGAGCGAAAGGCCGAGGTACTCAGCGTGCTGATGAAACGCAAGGCCAAGGTGTACGACGTCTCGGCGCCCGATCTCCCTGTCACCAAAGGGGAAAAGCGGTGACGGATCACATCACGGCAGTGTGCGGCGAGGCGCGTGGACATTGCCCGAAGCCGTCCCGTAGCGTGCGTCGTAATCTAAAGTTGACATAAGTCTAAGCATCCACTTGAGGTTCAGTCTTTTCGCTGGAACTTTTCGCTGGAACAGGGGCCAACCGGCCACAACGGGAACAGAACGAGGCGAGAGGCGCGGACGTGGCGGCACCGCAGAACTACCTGGCACTCATCAAGGTCGTCGGCATCGGCGGAGGCGGCGTGAACGCCGTCAACCGGATGATCGAGCACGGTCTGAAGGGCGTTGAGTTCATCGCCATCAATACCGACGCGCAAGCGCTGTTGATGAGCGACGCGGACGTCAAGCTCGACATCGGCCGGGAGGAGACCCGGGGCCTCGGCGCCGGCGCGAACCCGGCGATCGGGCAGAAGGCCGCCGAGGACCACGCGGAGGAGATCGAGGAGGCGCTCAAGGGCGCCGACATGGTCTTCGTCACCGCGGGCGAGGGTGGCGGCACCGGCACCGGCGGCGCGCCGGTGGTGTCCCGCATCGCGCGCTCGCTCGGTGCGCTGACGATCGGTGTGGTGACCCGGCCGTTCTCGTTCGAGGGCAAACGGCGTGCGACCCAGGCGGAGGACGGTATCGCCGCCCTCCGTGAAGAAGTCGACACCCTGATCGTCATCCCGAACGACCGGCTGCTGACCATCTCCGACCGCGCCGTGTCGGTGCTGGACGCGTTCAAGCAGGCCGACCAGGTGTTGCTGCAAGGTGTCTCCGGCATCACCGACCTGATCACCACGCCCGGTCTGATCAACGTGGACTTCGCCGACGTCAAGGCGGTCATGTCGAACGCCGGCTCAGCGCTGATGGGCATCGGCTCGTCCCGCGGCGAGGACCGCGCGGTCGCGGCGGCCGAGGCGGCCATCTCCTCTCCGTTGCTCGAGGCAAGCATCGAGGGTGCGCACGGCGTGCTGCTGTCGATCGCCGGCGGCTCCGACCTGGGGCTGTTCGAGATCAACGAGGCGGCCCAGCTGGTCTCGGAGTCCGCGCACTCCGACGCGAACATCATCTTCGGCGCGGTGATCGACGACGCCCTCGGCGACGAGGTGCGGGTCACCGTGATCGCGGCCGGGTTCGACGGCGGGATGCCGAAGCGGCGCGAGCAGGCGATGAGCACCGCCCGCCCGCAGACCTCTCGGCCGGCGTCGGAGTCGCAGAGCTACTCGGCGCCGACGAA
Organism: Kribbella sp. CWNU-51; assembly: GCF_054073265.1. Taxonomy (NCBI): domain Bacteria; kingdom Bacillati; phylum Actinomycetota; class Actinomycetes; order Propionibacteriales; family Kribbellaceae; genus Kribbella; species Kribbella sp. CWNU-51. Next base: position 351,628 of record NZ_JBSXMZ010000023.1, on the reverse strand, counting down.
CAACCCGTCGGCTCCGGCCGGCCAGCAGGCCGGTCAACCCCCGGCGAGCCAGCCGGGGACCGGTCAGCCGGGCGCCGGGACCGCAGGTGGTGGGCAGTCGACGGGTGGTCAGTTCGCCGGTGGACAGCCGGGCGCCGGTGAGGCTGCTGGTCAGCCGGGTGCCGGTCAGTCCACTGCCGGCCAGGGCTCCGCGAACGGGCAGGCGGGTGAGTTCACGAACCCGCCGGCGCAAACCGACGACACGGTCCCGGTGCCGGCTCCGACCGAGGGCCGTCCGGGCGCGGGCACGACCAACTCGGCCCGCCCTCAGCCCGGCGATCCGGTCCGCACGGTCCAGTCGGGGCAGCAGTCGCCGCAGTCGGCGCCGCACACCCCGGCCTCTCCGACCGCGCCGGGGACCCAGCACTCCTGGCCGACCCACGGCCCCAGCACCTCGGGCACGACGCCCGGGTCGACGTCGGGCAACGGTTCGTCCCAGCCCACCCCGACCCGCCCGGCCCGCAAGCCGGACCCCGAAGAAGACCTCGACATCCCGGACTTCCTCAAGTAACACCGGCCACCAGGTCCCCGCCACCAGGTCCGGCCACCCGCCACCAGGTCCCGCCACCCGCGACCTCGTCGTACGGCGACAAGTGGGGGCCTGGACACGTTCTGGTGTGCTGGGACAGGGAATAACGGCTCTCCTGCTGGATCTCTGGGTGTGATCCGGTGGCGTGATGTATGGGGCTCGGCCGTCGGCACGGCGGGCTGTGTTTGTCGGGAGCTGGGTGGACTGGGGAGGGAAATGTCCCTTCACGGGGGTAAAACCCTCCCCGGACTGGCCCGGGGCCCGGCGCAACCTCCGGCGCCGAGCACAGATCCCGCCGGAGGGGAGGGATCAGCTCACTCGGGCGGTCGGGGTGGCCTCGATCTGCCTCAGGCCGGCGAGTCCCAGCAGACCACGGCTTCACACCTTGGGGAAGTTCGACGGATATCCCCTGAAATGGGCTCTCCTGCTCGATGTGTGGAAGATCGTCGAACGGAACAGCAAAGAACGTGTCTCGGCCCCCGATTCCCTGCGTCAGATCCCGGAGGATGGCTGGGGCTGACGCGGGTGGTAGACCGAGACGACGACGCCGTACCGGGACTCGCCGGGGCCGGCGTCGGTGAGGTCACCGACCATCCGCTCCAGCGTCGCGGCCAGTTCCACGGCCTGGTCCGCGGTCAGCCGGACGTTCCGCAACAGGACCAGCGGGTCGGCGTCGTCGGTCTCGAGCTCGGCCGCGATCGCGTGCAGGACGACTGTGTTGTTCGCCCGCGCGCCCTCACCGACGAAGTCGAACTTCCACGCGGATCGCCGGTAGTACTGCTCGGTCCCGCCGCGCACCTGCCGGGTGTCGGCCACGTGCACCATGCCGGCCTCGCGCAGCACGCCGAGGTGATGGGCGACGTTGCCTTTGGCCGTGCCGAGCGCGACGGCCAGCTGGCTGATCGTGGCCGCCTCCTGCCCGAGCGCGAACAGCAAGCGGTGCCGCAGCGGGTGCCCGAGCGCCTTGAACTGCGCGGCCGTCGACACCTCCAGCCGGTCGGAGATCTCGCTCATGAATCAAGCGTCAATTTATCTTGACGCTTTGTCAAGCCGCATGCTTCACTCCTGCCCATGCAGACCGAAGAGATCCGCGCCGTCGTCGGCCGGCTGGGCGCGCTCGTCGCCGAGCACTACGTCTTTCCCGAGACCGGTCGGGAGGTGGCCGACCGGCTCGCCGCCGCCACCGCCACCGGCCGGTACGACGAACTCCGGGAGCCCGAGCGGCTGGCCGAGCTGGTCACCGGCGACCTGCAGGCCGGCAACCACGACAAGCATCTGCGGCTGAAGTTCCACCGCGACGGGCTGCCGGACGAGGCCGACCCGATCGCCGAGGAGGCCCATTGGCGCCGCCGGGCCTCTCTCGACGCCGGTGGGATGGCGCGGGTCGAACGGCTGGACGGCAACATCGGGCTGTTGGAGATCCGGCCGTTGCTGTACGCCCCTACCCACGCCGGCCCGGCCGTGACCGCGGCGATGACCCTGCTCGCGTCGACCGACGCGCTGCTGCTCGACCTGCGTCGCTGCCTGGGCGGGTCGCCCGACCAGGTCGCCTTCGTCTGCAGTCATCTGGTCGATGCCGACGACGCGGTCCATCTGAACGACCTGGTCACTCCGGCCGACGGGACCACGCGGCAGTTCTGGACGTCGCCGTACGTCCCGGGTCCGCGGTTCGGCGGCTCCAAGCCGATCTGGGTGCTGACCAGTTCGGTGACGTTCTCCGGCGCGGAGGAACTGTCGTACAACCTGCAGCAGCTCGGGCGAGCGGTGATCGTCGGCGAGCGGACGGGTGGCGGAGCGCATCCACGTCGTGGGTTCAAGCTGCACGAGCAGCTCGAGGCGACGATCTCGGTGCAGCGTGCGATGAACCCGGTCTCCGGGACCAACTGGGAAGGAACCGGCGTGACGCCGGACGTCGACGTGCCCGCGGACCAGGCCTTCGCCGAGGCGTACCGCTGGGCTGCCGAGCACGTCCTCGGCCTGCCATCGGATCCGGAGCGGAACACTGTGACCGACGAGGCTCGGACAGTGCTGGGAGCACAGGTCGTCGCTGGGTAACCTTCAGTCGTGTTCGGCTACGACGAGGTTCTCGACGACGTCCGCTGCGCCTTCACCGACCGCTTCGGAGGCACGAGCCAAGCGCCGTACGGCGAACTGAATCTCGGCAGCGCGCTCGGCGACGATGCCGAGGCGGTGACGGCGAACTTCCGGCTGATCGCGGCCGAGTTCGGAGTCCGGCCGGAGGGTGTCGTGCGGGTCAGCCAGGTGCATGGACGCGACGTGTCTGTCGTGCGGCCGGACGACGAGCTTCCGATGCAGCCGATGCCGATTGCCGATGGTGTCGTCACCACGCGCGACGATGTGGTGCTGTGTGTTCGCGCCGCCGACTGTCTTCCGGTGTTGCTCGCAGGTGATGGCGTGATCGGTGCGGCTCACTCCGGTCGCAAGGGCATGTACGTCGGCGTCGTACCGGCGACTGTGGAGGCGATGCGTGTGCTCGGTGCCACGCGGATCACCGCCGTACTCGGGCCGTATGCCTGTGGCAACTGCTACGAGGTGCCGGCGGAGATGCGGGCCGAGGTCGTCGAGCGGGTGCCGGCGTCGTACGCGGAGACGAGCTGGGGTACGCCGGCCATCGACGTGGCGGCCGGGGTCCGCGCACAACTGGACGAGCTGGGCGTCGAGGTGGTCGACGCAACGGCGTGCACGATCGAGTCGGAGGCCCTGTACTCGTACCGGCGGGAAGGCCCGGTCAGTGGCCGGATGGCCGGCCTGATCAAGCTAGGCGCGGTGACCACGGCGTGACGACGCGCGCGGACGAGCTGCGGGCGAATCTCCACCACGCCCGGGAGCGGATCGAGAAGGCCTGTCAGGCGGCCGGGAGGTCTCCGGACGAGGTCACCCTTGTCGCGATCACCAAAACCTTCCCAGTCAGCGATGTACGGGCGCTGGCGGACCTCGGCGTCCGCGACGTCGGCGAGAACCGTGAGCAGGAGCTCAAGGCGAAGGCGCCGGACTGCCCGGACCTCACCTGGCACTTCGTCGGTCAGCTGCAGTCGAAGAAGGCCCGTTCGGTGGTACGGTACGCGTCGGCCGTGCACTCGGTCGACCGGTTGTCGCTGGTGGCCGCGCTGTCCAAGGCCGCGGTCGTCGAGGAGAAGACCCTTCGCTGTCTCCTTCAGGTAAGTCTCGCGTCGTACGGATCCGCGGACGCCGCGACCGGTGCCGCCCGCGGTGGCGTCGAGCCGGACGCTGTACTCGATCTCGCCGGTGAGGTGGCGTCGGCGGACGGGCTCGAGCTCGGGGGAGTGATGGCGGTCGCGCCACTCGGCTCGGACCCTGACGAAGCCTTCGCCGGCCTGCGCGAGGTAGCGTCCCGGCTACGCTCCGAACACCCCGGAGCCGACTGGATCTCGGCCGGGATGACGGCCGACCTGGACGCCGCGATCAGGCAGGGAGCGACACACGTCCGGCTCGGGCGCGCCTTACTCGGAACGCGTACCCCCGCGGGTTAGTGTCGACATCGAGCAGGTTTTGCTTCCTGCTCACCGTTGTCGTCGAACCGGATCGAGGGGCTGGAGGGCCATGAGCGGCGCGCTGCGCAAGATGGGTGTCTACCTCGGCTTGGTCGAGGACGGGGAGCGCTACAACGCGCGGTACGACGACGAGTACGACGACTTCGACGAGTACGAGGACGAAGCCGTCGACGGGGAGTCCCACGAGACCGAGCCGGTACCCGCCGGCCGGGAGAACCGGGACGTCCGCGAACCGCGGGCCGAGTCTCACAGTCACTCAGGCCGCGAGGAGCAGGGCGCGACGGTCAGCAAGTTTCCAGAACGACGTGGTGTCGCACCGTCCCCGGAGGTTACCGAGTTGGCCCGCATCACCACCGTGCACCCGCGCAGCTACAACGAGGCGCGTGTCATCGGTGAGCACTTCCGCGACGGCACGCCCGTCATCATGAACCTGACCGAGATGGATCACGCCGACGCCAAGCGACTGGTCGACTTCGCGGCCGGGCTGATCTTCTGCTGCCGTGGGTCGATCGAGCGGATCACCACCAAGGTGTTCCTGGTCTGCCCGCCGAACGTGACAGTGGCCGCCGAGGAGAAGGAGAAGATCGCGGCGGACGGGTTCTACAACCAGAGCTGACCCGCTCCCTTCCGCCGTCTTCTACACTCATTGACGACATGGTTGCTCTAGCGCTCGTCCTCAGTGTTCTCAGCTGGGTGCTGCTCGCCTTCTTCCTCGTGCTGGTGGCGCGGTTCGTACTCAGCCTGATCGTCATGTTCGCGCCGCAGTGGCACCCGAAGGGCCCGCTGCTGCTGTTCTTCGAACTGATCTACTCGGTCACCGATCCGCTCCTGAAGCCGCTGCGGCGGATCCTGCCCCCGATCGGGGCCGGCGGGGTGCGGATCGACCTGTCCATGCTGATGCTGTTCGTCATCGTCTCCGTGGCGATGTCGATCAACTCGACGGCCTTGCGCTCACTGTGATCCAGTGCGGCGCAGACCACAGGGAACCGGTGGATCATCCACCGAGTCCGAGGGTGAGGACGCCGGGGACAGGGTAGGTACGACCACGAAGAAACGGGGCCGGTTCGTTGCCGGCGTTCGCGGTCCGTGGGCTGTTTCGCCCGCCCGGATTCCGTTAGAACACAACGAAGCGATAACGTGATCTACTGAGTCGCCGATGGTGTAGGCCACGGGGACTCCGCCAAGACACAGACAAACGAGGTGAAAGATGCCGCTGACGCCGGATGACGTCCGCTCGAAGCAATTCACGCCCGTCCGACTACGGGAGGGCTACGACGTCACAGAGGTCGACTCCTTCCTCGACGAGGTCGAAGCCGAGCTCGAGCGACTTCTCGCCGAGAACGAGGAGCTGCGGGCCAAGCTCGCGGCGGCTCAGCGCGCGGGCGCCGGCCAGGAGCGGCCGGTCGACCAGACCGCCGCGCTGCCGCCCGTCGTGCAACAGCCCAAGCCCCCGGTCGTGGTCGAGAAGCCGGAGGAGAAGCCACCCGTGGTGCCCGCTGTTGCGGCCGCGGGGGCTGCTGCGGCGGCAGGAACCGTCGGGGACGCCTCCAGCTCCGCTGTGCGGCTGCTGGAGATGGCCACCAAGCACTCCGACGACCTGGTCCAGGAGGCGAAGGACACCGCCGACAAGATCATCGGCGAGGCCCGCGCCAAGGCCGAGCGGCTGGAGAACGAGGCGCGCGGCAAGGCCGACCGGATGACCGGTGAGGCTCGCGCCCGCGCCGAGAAGCTGGACGGCGAGATCGCCGAGCGCCGGGCCCAGATGCTCGGCACGCTGGAGAAGCAGAAGGGCCAGCTCGAGCGGACGATCGACGACCTGCACGCCTACGAGCGCGAGTACCGCAGCCGGCTGAAGACCTACTTCACCGAGCAGCTCAAGGCGCTGGGCAACGGCGACGACACGCTCAGCCCGCGGAACGGCTTCCGCCCGGAGGCTCGCGCGCAGGCGCACGGTCACGGCGTCTAAAAACCTCGCAACGAGAGGCGGTGCTTTCCGGCAGCACCGCCTCTTCGTCATGTCCGGGCCCTTTTGACACACCGTCTCGTGCCGGTGACACGGTGTCAGTGCGAGTCAGGGCCAGGCGAGAGGTTGCTCCGGCCACTGAGCGGTGCTCGGGTGCTCGGTCCCGGGGTGCTGTTGCTCGGCTTGGGGAAACAAATGTGCTGTGGGTGACTGAAAGGTTCCCCACAGTGGGGACATGGAGCGAAGCTGCTCCAGTACCTGCTGCCCGATGCCCGGGGCGCGCTCCTCGGGTGGCCGGTTTCGGGGGCGGACTCTATCTGGGGTGTGGGGACAAGAAATAGCCTCGCCCGGTTCACCGGCCCCGTCCGGTGGGCTGAACCCATCAGACGGGGACGGGCCAGGGGTCAGGCCTTCGTCAGCCAGTAGGTGAGCTGCAGGTCCTCTTCGGTGCCGGTGGCAACGTCCGCGGACTCCGACGGTGCCGACTGGGCCAGCTCGACGGCGAGCACCTCGCGGGCGATCTCGTCGGCGTGCTTGCCGAGGGCATCGGTCAGGTCGGCGTCGGTCGACGTCAGCCAGACCTTGATCCGGTCCGACACCTCGAGGCCGGCGTTCTTCCGGGCCTCCTGCAACGTCCGGACCACCTCGCGGGCCAGGCCGGCCTGCTTGAGCTCCGGGGTCACCTCGAGGTCGAGGGCAACGGTCTCGCCCTGCTCGTTCACCACGGACCAGCCTTCCTTCGGCCGCTCGGACAGCAGCACCTCGGCTTCGCCGACGCGGACGTCCTCGCCGTCGACGACGACGCTCGCCGTCCCGGTCTCCTTCAGCTCGACCGCGAGCGCACCGGCGTCGGCGGCGGCGATCGCGGCCGCGACCACCGGCGTCTGCTTGGCGAATCGCTTGCCGAGCTCACGGAAGTTGCCCTTGGCAGAGAACTCGACCAGATCCGCGCCCGCCGCGGACAGCGGCTCGACCGCGCCCACGTTGAGCTCCTCGGCGATCTCGCGCAGCAGTTCGGGCGACAGGTCCGCAATCGCCGCGGATCCGACCAGGGCGCGGGACAGCGGCTGGCGCGTGCGCACCTTCGCCTCCGCCCGCGCCGACCGGCCGAGCTCGACGACCCGCTTGGCCATCGACACGTGCTGCGCGAGGACGTCGTCGATCAGCGTCTCGTCGTACGTCGGGAACGCGGCCAGGTGGACCGACTCCGGCAGGCCGGGTGTGACCGGGCGGAGGACGTCTTGCCAGACCCGCTCGGTGACGAACGGCATCAGCGGCGCCATCACCCGCGTGAGCACGTCGAGCGTCTCGTGCAGCGTCGCCAGTGCACCGGCGTCGCCGGACCAGAACCGGCGGCGGGAACGGCGTACGTACCAGTTCGAGAGCACGTCGACGAACGAGCTGATCAGCAGACCGAGCCGCTGCGTGTCGAACGCGGCGTACGCCTCGTCGGTGTCCCGGACCAGCCGGTGCGTCTCGCTCACCAGCCAGCGGTCCAGCACCGAGCGCTCGGCGACCGCCGGGGCGTCGGTGGGCGACCAGTCGGCCAGCCGCGCGTACAGGGCGTGGAACGCGACCGTGTTCCAGTAGGTCAGCAGCACCTTCCGGACGATCTCGTTCAGCACGTTCGGCCCGATGCCGCGCGCCTTCCAGGGCGAGCCGGACGCGGCCATGAACCAGCGCACCGCGTCCGCGCTGTGATCGTCCATCAGCGGGATCGGCTCGACGATGTTGCCCAGGTGCTTGGACATCTTCCGGCCGTCCTCGGCCAGGATGTGGCCGAGGCAGACGACGTTGCGGTACGACGACTCGTCGAAGACCAGCGTGCCGATCGCCATCAGCGTGTAGAACCAGCCACGGGTCTGGTCGATCGCCTCGGAGATGAAGTCGGCGGGGTACGTCTGCTCGAACTTCTCCTTCGACCCCTCGGCCCACGGGTAGCCCCACTGCGCGAACGGCATCGCACCCGAGTCGTACCAGGCGTCGATCACCTCGGGCACGCGGCGAGCCTCGGCGCCACAGGTCGGGCAGTCGAAGGTGATGTCGTCGACGTACGGCCGGTGCGGGTCGGTCTCGCTCAGGTCCCGGCCGGCCAGTTCACCGAGCTCGGCCAGCGAACCGACGCACACCTGGTGGTCGTCCTCGCAGCGCCAGATCGGCAGCGGCGTACCCCAGTAGCGCGAGCGGGAGACGGCCCAGTCGATGTTGTTCCGCAGCCAGTCGCCGTACCGGCCCCACTTGACCGAGTCCGGGTACCAGTTGGTCTTCTCGTTCTCCCGGAGCAGGGCGTCCTTGACCTGCGTGGTGCGGATGTACCAGGACGGGAGGGCGTAGTACATGACCGGGGTGTGGCAGCGCCAGCAGTGCGGGTACGGGTGCTCGTACGGCACGTGCTTGAACAGCACACCGCGCTCGGCGAGGTCCTTGACGAGGTCCTCGTCGGCCTTCTTGAAGAACTGCCCGCCGACCAGCGGTACGTCGGCGTTGAAGTGACCGCTCGCGTCCACCGGGTTCACGACCGGCAGGTTGTATGCGCGGCTCACCGCGAGGTCGTCCGCACCGAACGCGGGGGACTGGTGCACCAGACCGGTGCCGTCTTCGGTGGTCACGTACTCGGCCAGTACGACGTAGTGCGCCGGCTCGGGGAACTCCACCAGCTCGAACGGCCGCTGGTACGTCCACCGCTCCATCTCGCGACCGCCGTACTGACCGGTCACCGTCCAGCCCTCGCCCAGCTTGTCCAGGAGCGGCTCGGCCACCACCAGGGACTCGTTGCCGTCGGTGGCGACGACGTACTGGACGTCGGGGTGCACTGCGACCGCGGTGTTTGACACGAGCGTCCATGGTGTCGTCGTCCAGACCAGCAGTGATGCCTTGCCTGCCAGTGGGCCGGAGGTCAGCGGGAAGCGGACGTAGACCGAGGGGTCGACGACCGTCTCGTACCCCTGGGCGAGCTCGTGGTCGGACAGGCCGGTGCCACAGCGCGGGCAGTACGGCGTGATCCGGTAGTCCTCGACCAGGAGGCCCTTCTCGTGGACCTGCTTGAGCGACCACCAGACCGACTGGACGTACTGCGGGTCCATCGTCTTGTACGGGTGCTCGAGGTCGACCCAGTAGCCCATCCGGACGGTCAGCTCGTTGAACGCGTCGACGTTGCGCAGGACGGACTCGCGGCACTTCGCGTTGAACTCGGCGATGCCGTACGCCTCGATGTCGGGCTTGCCGTTGAAGCCGAGCTCCTTCTCCACCGCGACCTCGACCGGCAGGCCGTGGCAGTCCCAGCCGGCCTTGCGCTCGACCCAGAAGCCCTTCATGGTCCGGTAGCGCGGGAAGACGTCCTTGAAGACACGCGCCTCGATGTGGTGGGTGCCGGGCATCCCGTTCGCGGTCGGGGGACCCTCGAAGAACGTCCACGGTTGTCCGCCGGCGGACTGTTCGAGGCTCTTGGCGAAGGTGTCGTGCTCGTCCCAGAGGGTGAGCATTTCTCGCTCGAGCGCGGGGAAATCAACCTGGGCCGGGACCTGCCGCCAGGGAGTGTCCGGGGTGTCTGCCGCCATCTTCGGTGTCCTTCGTCGCCAGTGACTGCTGACGAGGGACGAAGCACCAGGCGTGTCGCCTGCTACCGCGCGGTACCACCCTCCTTGGTGACCCAGAGTGTGGTCACCCACTTCCTTTACGACACGCAGCCGGTTCTAATAGGTCCTTGCGGACTGTTCTTCCGGCGGCTCAGGGGTGATTGCCCCGTCACTGCCTTGCGGATCGCGGTTGTCAGTGTACGGCGTAGTACGAGGCAACTACGAATCGTTAATCGGTGGTCAGGCAAGAATTCAGGGATGAGAATTCTCCTGCGGGTGCGACCGGGAGCTTCACGGACCGCGGTCGGGGGCCGGTACGACGGACCATCTGGTCCGGCCCTGGTGGTCGCGGTGGCAGCCCGTGCGGTGGAGGGACAGGCGACGAAGGCTGTCCTGAATGCGGTTGCTGCCGCGTTCGGCGTACGACGCTCTGGGGGTGACGTTGGTGCGGGGCGCGACCAGCCGGGACAAGGTGGTCGAGGTGGAGGGGGAGGAAAGCGACATCCGGCCGAGATTGAAACAACTGCTCGGCTGAGCCAGGGGATAACCGAATTTCTGTCAGTTTCGCTGTGACGCGCGGAACATCGAGTGGGCTTGAAGAACCGACTACCGTATCCCCACGGTCTGCGCGTCGGACTGGCACGTGATGAACACGTGGCCTAGTGTCTTGCGACCAGTCCGCTTCAGTCACCGACGAAGGCAGGGGGTAGCTGACCATGGCTACATCGGCTCCCAAGAAGACCGCCCCCCAACGCACTGCCGCGGCCAAGAAGAGTGCCGCGAAGAAGACGACCGAGCCGGCCACGACCACGGCCCGCAAGAAGGCACCGGCGAAGACCTCGCCGGCCACGAAGACTTCCGCGGCGAAGAAGTCGACATCGACCGCTGCGGCGAAGAAGGCTCCGGCCAAGAAGACCCCTGCCAAGCATGCTCCGACGAAGAGGGTGGCCATGAAGACGAACGAGAACAGGACTCCGGCAACGGCGCCGGCGAAGTCCGTAGCACACAAGGCAGAGACCCTCACGGTGAAGTCCGGCGAGAGCCCGTGGACCGCGGCCGAGCTGGCCGAGCTCCGCGGCGAGCTGGAAGCCGACGTGGTGCACCTGAGGAAGGAAATCCACGACGCCGAGCAGGAGATCGTCGGACTGCTCCGGGACGGTGGTGACGGCGCCGGGAACGACCAGGCCGACGTCGGCTCCACCACACTGGAGCGCGACCACGAGATGTCGCTGGCGAACAACGCCCGGGACATGCTCGACCAGATCGAGCGCGCCCTGGCGAAGATCGACGACGGCACGTACGGCGTGTGCGAGAGCTGCGGCAACGCGATCGGCAAGGGTCGGTTGCAGGCGTTCCCCCGTGCGACACTGTGCGTGTCATGCAAAGAACGCGAAGAACGCCGCTGAGCCACACCGACTCGTCCCATCAGGTGGGGGACGCGCCCTCGGAGCCAACGGAACCGGCCGACACCCCGTCGGCCGGTTCTCCGTCGTCCCCAGCCCCCGATGACGGCTCCCGTGAGACAGCCGGCGGCGAAGCTGCCGCCTCCGATAGTCGTGAGGCCGTGTCTTCTACCTCCTCTTCGGCCCCCGAGGCCGGTGGCGGAGGCGGCGTGGCCGGCCGGTCCTGGAAGTGGACGGCGCTGTTCGGCGGGGTCGGTTTGCTGATCCTGCTCCTGGACCAGTTGACGAAGGCTCTGGCCCTGGCGCATCTGACGCCTGGTGAGCCGGTGAACGTGATCGGGAGCCTGCTCAAGTTCAACCTGATCCGGAACTCCGGCGCCGCGTTCAGTCTCGGGTCCGGCTACACGCCGTACATCAGTGCCGTGCAGATCACCGTGGCGGCCGGGGTCGTCTACCTGTCCCGGCGGCTGGGGTCGGCGGGCTGGGCGGTGGCGTTCGGGCTGCTGTTCGGAGGCGCGGTCGGGAACATCATCGACCGGATCGCCCGCGAGCCCTCGCCGTTCCACGGGCACGTGGTCGACTTCCTGCAGACTCCGCACTGGGCGATCTTCAACGTCGCGGACATGGCGGTCACGTCGGCCGCGATCCTGCTGGTGATCCAGACCCTGCGTGGGGTCAAGCTCGACGGCACCCGGGAGCACCGCAAGTGAGTTCGCGGACCGTGATGGTGCCGGACGGACTGGCGGGCGAGCGGTTGGACGCGGCGCTGTCGCGGCTGTTCGGTGTGTCCCGGACCAAGGCCGCGGAGCTGATCGAGTCCGGTCTGGTCCAGGTCGACGGCGCCCCGGCACCCAAGTCGTCCCGGGTATCTGCCGGCGTACTGCTCGACGTGGAGCTACCGCCTCCGCCCGGCGAGGTGACCGTCGTACCGGAGACTGTGGACAACCTCCGGATCGTGTACGACGACGACGAGATCGTCGTGGTCGACAAACCGGTCGGGGTTGCCGCGCACCCGTCACCGGGGTGGACCGGCCCGACTGTGATCGGGCATCTGGCCGGCGCAGGCTTCAACATCTCCACGAGCGGCGCGGCCGAGCGCAAGGGCATCGTGCACCGGCTCGACGTCGGCACGTCCGGGCTGATGGTCGTCGCGAAGACGGAGTACGCCTACACCGTGCTCAAACGCGCCTTCAAGGAGCGCACGGTCAAGAAGATCTACCACGCGCTCGTCCAAGGCCATCCCGACCCGTTCACCGGCACGGTGGACGCGCCGATCGACCGGCACCCGCACCACGACTACAAGTTCGGCGTCGTGGCCGGCGGCAAGCCGAGCGTCACGCACTACGAGACGCTCGAGGCGTTCCGGTTCGCCACCTTGCTGGAGATCACGCTGGAGACCGGCCGCACGCACCAGATCCGGGTGCACATGTCCGCGATCGGTCACCCGTGCTGCGGCGACCTCACGTACGGCGCCGACCCGGTCCTCGCCGAGCGTCTCCAACTCACCCGCCAGTGGCTGCACGCCATGCGCCTCGGCTTCACCCACCCAGGGACTGGCGAGTACGTCGAGTTCACCTCGAAGTATCCGGACGACCTCGACCACGCGCTCGATCTGCTCGTCGACGCTCAGTAAGAAGACGCCGCGATCAGGCCCCTTAGCCGGCACCAGCCAGGCACCCAGGCGCAGACCATCACTGCGGCCGCGACGAGCGCGATGCGCATCATTGTTTCAGTCTGCCCTTTATCGCCTGGGAATTCGGCCTAGTCTGACTAGGCATGGGGGAGACGAAGCCGGTCGCATCGGCCCGCGGGCGGTTGCCGGCAGAGCTGACGAGCTTCGTCGGGCGGCGACGTGAGCTGGCCGATACCAGGCGGTTGCTGTCCAGCAGCCGCCTGCTGACGCTGACCGGCCCCGGGGGAGTCGGTAAGACGCGGCTGGCGTTGCGGATGGCGGCAGAGGTACGCCGGACGTTCGCCGACGGAGTCTGGTTCGTCGAGCTGGCCGCAGTGTATGAGGCGGACCTGCTCGCCTACACGCTGGCCGAGGCACTCGAGCTGAGCCAGATATCCGCGAACCCAACCGATGATCTCGCGGAGTACCTGGAGGACAGGCACCTGCTCCTGGTGCTGGACAACTGCGAGCAGGTCGCTGACGCGTGCGCCGTACTGGTGGGCAAACTGCTGGCGGCCGCGCCACGACTGCAGATCATCGCGACCAGCCGGCATCTGCTGGGAGTGGAGGGCGAGCAGGTCCTCTCGGTCCCACCGTTGTCGACGCCGCCCGCGGAGGCTCCGGCAGCGGACGCCGAGCAGTACGAGGCAACGGTGCTCTTCACCGACCGGGTGCGCGCGGTGCTGCCAGGGTTTGCGATCGACGACACCAATCGGGCGCAGGTGATCGAGCTCTGCCGGCAGCTGGACGGCGTACCGCTGGCGCTCGAACTCGCGGCGGTCTGGATGCGAACCCTCTCGTTGCAGCAGATCCTCGACCGGCTCGAGGACCGCTTCCGTCTGCTGGCCGGCGGCAAGCAGACGGCACCGCCACGGCACCAGGCGCTGGAGGCCGCCATCGACTGGAGCTACGACCTGTGTACCGAGGCTGAGCGCACGCTGTGGGCGAGGCTGTCGGTCTTCTCCGGAGGATTCGACCTGGAGGGAGCCGAGGAGGTCTGCTCGGGTGGCGGCATCGAGCGCGACGACGTACTCGGTCTGATCGCCGGTCTGCTGAACAAGTCGATCATCACTCGCACCGTCGGCACACCGCACTCGGTCGCCTGGTACGACATGCTGACGACGATCAGCCAGTACGGCGCGGTGCGGCTCGGCAACGGGACACGCGAGTACCAGCTGCGGCACCGCGACCACTACCGGAACCTGGCGGCGCAGTGGGCCACCGACATCTTCGGGCCGCGTCAGGCCGACTGGTACCTCCGGATGCGGCGCGAACACGGCAACCTCCGAGCCGCGCTCGACTTCTGCCTGAGCGAGCCTGACGGTGGTTCGGCGGCGCTCGAGATCGCGGCGCCGATCTGGAACTTCTGGTTCACCGGGTTCCCCCGCGAGGGCTATCACTACCTGTACCGAGCCCTCGATGCCGCACCGCAGCAGACACCGATCCGCGCGCTCGGGCTCTGGGCCGGCGGCTACAACGCGATGTTCATCGGCGAGGCCGAGCAACAGAGGCGCTGGCTGGCCGAGTGCGTGCTCCTCGCCGAGCGGTACGACGACGACCATCTGCGGGCCCGGATCGCGGAGGTGGCAGGGCACGCGCTGATCAATCAGGGCGACCTGTCAGGTGCGGTCGGCAGGCTGTTGACGGCGCTCGACGGTTTCCGTGCGGTCGGCGACGTGCTGGGGGAGTTCGACGTACTGACGCTGTTGTCGGCGGCGACGTTCTTCCTCGGCGATCCACGGGCGGACGAGTTCAGCCGGCGCTCGTACGACCTGGCCACGTCCGCGGGTGCGGAGTCGTCGAAGGCGTACGCGATGCTGGCTGTCGGGGTCGTGCAGTGGCGGGACCACGACCGGACCGAGGACGCCACCCGGTTGTTCCGGGAGGCGATCCGGTTGTGGCAACCGCTCAACGGCCGGACCGGCATCGCGTTCTGTGTCCAGGCGCTGTCGTGGTGTGCGGGGTCGTCGGCGCCCGGTGCGAGCGCCGCCCGGCTGTTGGGTGCCTCGCGGGCGGTGTGGCGGTCCACCGGTGCGCATGTCGACCAGACCACGCCGTACAGCCGGTTCGACGACCAGGCCGAGGAGCGGATCCGGGCCGCGATCGGGGATGCCGCGTTCGACCGGGAGTTCGAGCTGGGGGCGGCGTACTCGTTCGAGCAGGCGGTCGCGCTGGCGCTGGGTGAGGAGAAGGTGAACCACCGAGTGGCGCGGACGGGACTGGCCGGCAAGCTGACGCCGCGCGAGCACGAGATCGCCGGCCTGGTCGGTGAGGGCCTGAGCAACCGCGAGATCGCCGCCCGCCTGGTCATCTCGCAACGCACCGCGGAGACACACGTCGAACGCATCCTCGGCAAACTCGCCTTCACCTCCCGGTCCCAGGTCGCGCGCTGGATCACGGAGCACCCGGATACGTAGACAGATCCGTAGTTCTCCCGATGGGTGGGCGTGTCCCGGGCGGCACCCTTTGCTCAGGCGTTCCCCCTCGCCGTCCGGACCCTCCTGCCGGACGGCCGCCAGACCGGCGGACCCAGCGTCCTGAGCCCCTGCTCGGCGCTGGGTCCGTCGTTCCAACTGGTGTGAAAGTGGTGTGCTCCACGCACGGATAGCGGGCGCTGAACTCCCGGGGCGGTGCGCCGGTGAGGAACTGTCGGCGGTCCCACATAGGCTGTGTCAGTCCCGCTCACTCACGCCCTGGGAGGTCTGCGAAGACATGGCGTCCAGCGACAGTTTCGTGCATCTACATGTGCACACCGAGTACTCGATGCTGGACGGCGCCGCGCGGATCGACGAGTTGATCAAGACAGCCCAGGACATGGGCATGCCGGCGATCGCGACCACCGACCACGGCTACGTCTTCGGGGCCTACGAGTTCTGGAAGACCGCGAAGAAGTACGACGTCAAGCCGATCATCGGCACCGAGGCGTACCTGACCCCGCAGACCCACCGCAGTGAGCGGAAGCGAGTCAAGTGGGGCGATGCGAACTCGGGCCGCGACGACGTCTCCGGCGGTGGCTCCTACACGCATATGACCCTGCTCGCGAAGAACACCGGGGGTATGCACAACCTGTTCAAGATGGCGTCGCTCGCCAGCCTCGAGGGTTACTACTTCAAGCCGCGGATGGACCGCGAGTTGCTGCAGACCTACGGCAAGGGCCTGATCGCGACGACCGGGTGCGTGGGCGGCGAGGTGCAGACCCGGCTGCGGCTCGGGCAGTACAAGGAGGCCGTCGAGGCGGCGGCGGAGTTCCGGGACATCTTCGGCGCGGAGAACTTCTACTGCGAGGTGATGGACCACGGCATCGACATCGAGAGGCAGACGCAGAAGGACCTGCTCCGGCTGGCGAAGGACCTCAACCTGCCGCTGGTCGCGACCAACGACCTGCACTACACCCATCAGGATGACGCTCCCGCGCATGCGGCGCTGTTGTGCGTCCAGTCTGCCTCGACGTTGTCGGATCCGAACCGCTTCAAGTTCGACGGCGACGAGTTCTACCTGAAGACGCCGGCCCAGATGCGCGAGGTGTGGAAGGAACTGCCGGAGGCGTGTGACAACACGCTGCTGATCGCCGAGCAGTGCGACGTCAGCTTCACCGAGGGCGAGGGCCGGTTCATGCCGCGGTTCCCCTGCCCGGACGGCCACAACGAGGAGTCCTGGTTCGTCGCCGAGGTCGAGACCGGCCTGCACAAGCGCTATCCCGGCGGTGTCCCGGACCACGTCCGCAAGCAGGCGGAGTACGAGATCGAGGTCATCACCTCGAAGGGCTACGCGGGCTACTTCCTGGTCGTCGCGGACTTCATCAACTGGGCCAAGGAGCACGGCATCCGGGTCGGTCCGGGCCGTGGTTCCGGGGCCGGTTCGATGTGCGCGTACGCGATGCGGATCACCGACCTGGACCCGCTCCAGCACGGCCTGATCTTCGAGCGCTTCCTGAACCCGGAACGCATGTCGATGCCCGACTTCGACATCGACTTCGACGACCGCCGCCGGCCCGAGGTGATCCGCTACGTCACCGAGAAGTACGGCGACGACCGGGTCGCGATGATCGTCACCTACGGCACGATCAAGGCCAAGCAGGCGATCAAGGACGCCGGCCGGGTGCTGGACTACCCGTTCGCGATGGGCGACCGGATCACCAAGGCGATGCCGCCGGCGGTGATGGGCAAGGACGTGCCGCTGTCCGGCATCTTCGACCCGCAGCACAAGCGGTACTCCGAGGCGGGCGAGTTCCGGCAGCTGTACGAGTCCGACCAGGACGTCCGCAAGATCGTCGACACCGCCCGCGGCCTGGAGAACCTGAAGCGCCAGTGGGGTGTGCACGCGGCCGGCGTGATCATGTCCAGCGAGCCGCTGATCGAGCTGATCCCGATCATGCGCCGCGAGCAGGACGGCCAGGTCATCACCCAGTTCGACTACCCGAGCTGCGAGACGCTCGGCCTGGTCAAGATGGACTTCCTGGGTCTGCGCAACCTGACGATCATGGACGACGCGGTCAAGAACGTCGAGGCCAGCCGTGGCATCACGCTGGACCTGGACGAGCTGGCCAAGAGCCTGGACGACGGTCCCACCTTCGAGCTGCTCGGCCGCGGTGACACGCTCGGCGTGTTCCAGTTCGACGGCGGCCCGATGCGGGCGCTGCTGCGGCTGATGAAGCCGGACAACTTCGAGGACATCTCCGCGGTCGGCGCGCTCTATCGGCCCGGTCCGATGGGTGCGAACAGCCACACCAACTACGCCCTGCGCAAGAACAAGCAGCAGGAGATCAGCTACCCGCACGACGAGCTCGCCGTCGCGCTCGAACCGATCCTGGGGACGACCTACGGTCTGATCGTCTACCAGGAGCAGGTGATGGCGATCGCCCAGCAACTGGCCGGCTACACGCTCGGCAAGGCGGATCTGCTCCGCCGCGCGATGGGCAAGAAGAAGCGCGAGGTGCTGGACGCGGAGTACGTCGGCTTCTCCGAGGGCATGAAGGCGAACGGCTTCTCCGACCAGTCGATCAAGGCGCTGTGGGACGTCCTGGTCCCGTTCTCCGACTACGCGTTCAACAAGGCGCACTCCGCGGCGTACGGTCTGGTTTCGTACTGGACGGCGTACCTGAAGGCCAACTACCCGGCGGAGTACATGGCCGCCGTCCTGACGTCCGTGAAGGACGACAAGGACAAGATGGCCATCTATCTGAACGAGTGCCGCCGGATGGGCATCAAGGTGTTGCCGCCCGACGTGAACGAGTCGGACTCGAACTTCACCCCGGTCGGCACCGACATCCGCTTCGGCCTGTCCGCGATCCGCAACGTCGGCGTGAACGTGGTGGCCGAGATCGTCGCGGCCCGCGAGGACAAGGGCCGGTTCACCGACTTCGTCGACTTCATCGACAAGGTGTCGCTGCCGGTCTGCAACAAGCGGGTGATCGAGTCGCTGGCCAAGGCCGGCTCGTTCGACTCGATGAACCACGCCCGGCGCGCGGTCGTCGCGGTGCACGAGCAGGCCGTCGACGAAGCGATCGACCTGAAGCGGAACGAGGCGCACGGCCAGTTCGACCTGTTCTCGATGGGCGACGACGCGGACGAGGGCGAAGGCAACAGCCGGCTCACCGTCACCGTCCCCGAGATCGAGGAATGGGACAAGGCGACCAAGCTCGCGCACGAGCGCGACATGCTCGGTCTCTACGTGTCGGACCACCCGCTGTTCGGTGTCGAGCACGTGCTCACCAACGGCAGCGACTGCACGATCGGTCAACTGCTCGCCGACGAGGACCGGCCGGACGGCACCCAGGTGACGATCGGCGGCTTGGTCACCGCGGTCCAGCGGAAGGTGAACAAGCGCGGCGACATCTACGCGATCGTCACCATCGAGGACCTCGAGGGTTCGATCGAGGTGATGATGTTCTCCTCGGCGTACCAGCTGCACGCGCACCTGCTGAGCAACGACGCGATCATCTTGATGAAGGGCCGGCTGCGTCGTCGCGAGGACCGGGTCGAGCTGAGCGGCTCCGAGGTGATCGTGCCGGACCTGACCGAGGGCCCGACCGGTCCGGTGGTGATCACGATGGCGGAGAACCGATGCACTCAACCGGTGGCAGATGGTCTCCGTGATGTGTTGCGATCACACCCGGGGATGACCGAGGTGCACCTCCGGCTGCAAGGTCGGCAGAAGACGACGGTGCTGCGGATCGGCGATCAGTTCAGAGTCACGCCGACCGCCTCGCTGATGGCTGACCTGAAGGCGCTCCTCGGCCCGTCCTGCCTGGCCAGCTGATCGTCGCTGGGTTCGATGCGTCACACTGTCGAGGTGACTCAACCGCACCCGGCGCAGCCCTCGTCGCCGTACTCTCCGCCGCCTGCCGGTCTGCCCTGGGGTACGCCGGCGCCGCCGGAGGCGGAGATGCCGTGGGCGAAGGCGATCGTGGTGACCGTCGTGGTGTTCCTGGCCGCCGGTGTGGTGGCCGGGTGGGCGTGGCAGCAGTTCTCGCCGCTGGCGCAGTACACCGTGGACGAGAACGGGGGAGCGCTGGGGGAGGAGCAGATGACCCGGATCTTCGGTCCGGATGGCACGTTCACCGCGATCGGGTTCCTGGCCGCGCTCGTGCTCGGTGGTGCGCTCTTCTGGTGGCTGCGGAACTACGGACCGTGGTCGGTCGCGATCGTGACGCTCGGCGCGTGCCTGGGCTCCGGCATCGCCTGGGGTGTCGGCATGCTGCTCGGCCACGATCCGCTGCAGCCGCGGCTGCAGGCGGCCAAGCCCGGTGATCTGATCTCGGCGCCGCTCGAACTGCACACCTGGACTCCCGCAGCGGCCTGGCTGATCGGTGCCGCGCTGGCGTGCGCCATCCTCGCAGCCACCACCTGGCGCAGCGAGCCGGTTGCAACCACATCGCAACCTGCCGCGTCAGAGCCTGCACCACCGGTGCAATAGCCTTTGCCAGTCCGGTGGGTGAGGCCACCGGCCAGCGAGGGAGCATATGTCCGACCAGAACACCCCGCCCACCCCGCAGTACCCGGGTGCCGGCGGTCCGCAGAACCCCCAGAACCCGTACGGCCCGCCGCAGGGTCAAGGCCAGAACCTGTGGCCCCAGCCCGGCCGGCAACAGTACCCGCCGCAGCCCGGCCCGCAGCAGCCCGCTTACCAGCAGCGCCCGCCGCAGCAGGGTCAGCCGCAGCACGGGCAGCCGCAGCAGGGGCAGCCGTACGGCGGACCGCAGTACGGCCAGAGCGGTCCGCAGCACGGCCAGGGTGCGCCGCAGTACGGGCAGGGTGCTCCGCAGTACGGGCAGCCGGGTCAGGCGCCGTACGGACCGGCCGGTGGGCAGGCGTCGTACGAGCAGTTGCACGTTGGTGGGCAGCCGCCGCAGGGGCCTGGCTACGGGCAGCCGCAGTGGCAGCCGGAGCCGAAGAAGAAGCGCGGCAAGGTGATCCCGCTGATCGCGGCGCTGGCCATGGTGCTCGTCGTGGCGAGCGGCGGAATCTTTGCCTACGGCAAGCTCAAGGGCGGCGACCAGCCGTCCGCCGTGCTGCCGGGAACCGCCGTCGCCTACGCCCGGGTCGACCTGAACCCGTCGGCCGGCCAGAAGGTTGCCGCGATCCGCTTCCTGCTGAAGTTCCCGTCGGTCAAGGACAAGCTCGGCCTGACCGGTGAGAAGGACGACCTCCGGCAGAAGCTGTTCGAGCAGATCAAGAAGTACGCCGGCGACGACCTGGCCGATGTCGACTACGACAAGGACATCAAGCCGTGGCTCGGTGAACGCGCCGGCATCGCCGCGCTCCCACCCGCCGACGGCAAGGACGACCCGGTCGTCGTGCTCGCAGTCCAGGTGAAGAACGAGGGCGAGGCAACCAAGGGCCTGGACAAGCTGATGGCGAACGAGGACAAGAAGCCGGGTCGCGCGTTCAGCAACGGTTATGTGCTGCTCGGCGACGACCAGGCCACCGTCGACAAGGCCGTCGCCACCGCCAAGGACAACCCGCTGGACAAGAACGCGAAGTTCAGCTCGGACATGGACAAGCTCGGAGAGCAGGGCTTCATGTCCGCCTGGGCCGACATGAAGGGCATCGCCTCGATCTCCGGCAAGGTCGACTCTGCGGCGCTCGGCGGGATCGGCGACGCGAGCATGGCCGCCGCGCTGCGGTTCGACGCGTCGTACGTCGAACTGAAGGGCATCGCCCAGGGCGACAAGAGCATCAAGGTGAACTCGGCCGACGCCGGTGACCTGATCACCAAGCTGCCGGACAGCACGGCCGGCGCGGTCGCGGTGTCGGGCGGCGAGAACCTGGTCGACACGATGTGGCAGCAGATGGACAAGGCGTCCAACGGCAACATCAAGCAACTCACCGAGCAGATCACCGAGGAGACCGGCTTGACGCTGCCGGACGACCTGAAGAGCCTGCTGGGCAAGAACCTCGCGGTCGCGATCGACAAGGACAGCGCGAACGGCCCGAAGATCGCGGCCCGGATGGAGACCGACCCGGCCAAGGCCGAGCCGGTGGTGGAGAAGCTGACCACCCTGCTGCACGAGCGGAGTTCGGCCAACGTCCCGATCGAGACCGCCAAGGACGACGACACGCTCGTCCTCGCCACCGACAAGGACTACGCCGAGCAGGTGCTCAAGGGCGGCAACCTCGGCCAGTCCGAGAACTTCAAGCAGGCTCTGCCCGACACCAAGGGCGCGGTGACGGTCGGGTACGTCGACTTCGAGGCGGCGAGCTCGCTCAGCCCGCGGTTCAGCTCCGACAAGGACCTGGCCGCTCTCCGCTCCGGCGGTTTCGTGGCCCGCTCCACGGGCGACGGCCAGGCGGAGTTCTCCCTGCGAGTCGTCGCGAAGTAGGACTTCTTCGGCCGGTGATGTCGAAATCGGCCGGACGGCTTCTACCTCCTGGGTGAAAGCACCTTTTCACCCAGGAGGAGAACCACGATGAACCACTTCACGGGCATTCGGACCGTCGGCGTACCGGTCACCGATCAGGATCGGGCGGTCACGTTCTACACCGAGACGCTGGGATTCGAGCTGTTGATGGACGCACCGCTGCCGCAGTTCGGCGGCCGGTGGATCGTGGTCGCGCCGGCCGGTGCGACCACGAGCATCGCCCTGGTGCCGGCCTCGGAGCAGAATCCGGCCGGCGTCGACACCGGCATCCGGCTGTCGAGCCCGGACGCGCCGGCGGCGCACAAGCACTTCCTCGCCGAAGGGATCGAGACCGGCGAACTGCTCGAATGGCCGGATGTTCCGCCGATGTTCAGCCTCCGCGACCAGGACGGGAACAGGCTCTACGTGTCTCAGGAATGACCCGGCATCGTGATCCCCGTCAGCGAGGCGCAGGCGTCCAGGAAGGCCGCCTGCACCTCGGGGTCCGATGCGGCCGGGTGCGTCCGGTGGGGCTGCAAGTGGTAGTAGTACCCGCCGCTCGCTGTGCTCGGCGCGGTGGCCAGCCAGACCTGCGTCAAGTGACCTTGGCTCAAGTCACCGGGCGCACCCCGGCCACCCATCTTGGTCGGGACCCAGCCCGGATCCACAGCATTCGATCGGACCTCGGGCCACAACCGGGCTACCGCGAAGGCCAGGATCACGTCGTACAGCTTCGAGTCCGAGTACGCCTGCGCCCCACGCCATCGCCGCCGGGTCCACTGCAGATCATCGAGTACGACGTCGCCGCCCTCGTGCATGCCGGAGCTCAGATAGACCAGCCGGTCCGGCCGATCGATCAGGGCGGTCAGCACGTACGGCGCCAACGCGTTGACCGCGAACACGTGCTCGAGCCCGTCGGCCGTCTCGATCCGAGGTTCCTGGTAGCCGACGGCCGCGTTGTGGATCACCACGTCGAACCGCCCCGACTCGTTCGCCTGCCTGGCCAGCTCGCGCGTCTCCGCGATACTCGCGAGATCGCCGATCAGCACGCCCGAGGCCTTGGGCAGTGCGGCGGTGGCGTCGGCGGCCCGGGCCTGGTTGCGGGCGTGGAGTACGACGTCATGCCCTTGATCGATGAGCTCGGCGGCGGCCAGGTGCCCCAGGCCGTCGGCGGATCCGGTGACGAGAATGCGTGCCATGTCTTCAGTCTGCCGTGTCAGACGAGGACGTGGCCGCCGTCGACCGTGAGGATCGTGCCCGTCGCGTAGCCCTGGTTCATCAGGTAGACGTAGGCCTCGGCGATGTCGGTGACCTCGCCGACCCGGCCGACCGGCAGCAGCCGCGACGTCTCGTCGTACAGCGTCTGCTGGTCCTCGACGGACAGGTTCGACCACAGTGGCGAGCGGACCACGCCGGGCTTGACCGCGTTGACGCGCAGCGGTGCCAGCTCCACGGCGAGTGCGCGGACGAGGGAGTCGACCGCCCCACAGATGCTGGCCGCCACCGACCAGCCCGGGTTCGGACGGTCGCCTGCGGCACCGCTCGTCAGTACGACGGAACCACCCGGGCGGATCTTCGACGCGGCGGCGCTGACCGCACCGAGGGCGCCGAAGTAGCGGAGCTCGAACGCCTTGCGAGCCTGGGCCAGGTCCATCGATGCGATGTCGAGGAGAGTGAGCGACTCACCCGCGGTGTAGACGAGGTGGTCGAACGCGTCGAGGCCATCGAAGAAGGCCTTGACCGCCACGGGGTCCGTGAGGTCGACGGCCTGGCCGGCTGCGGTCGTGGGGAGGGCGTCCAGCGCGCGCTTCACGGAATCGTGGTTGCTGGAGGCAACGATCACGGTCGCACCCTGGGCGGCGGCGAGGCCGGCGGTCGCGAGGCCGATCCCCGACGTACCGCCGAGGAGGACGACGCGCTGATCCTGCAAAGTCATGGAACTGCCTTTCGTGGTGGGGGATTCCCTTCCACGATGGGGGTCCCGAGCGGCGGCCGTCCAAGACCTGTTCCGGCCGCTGTCATACCCTGAAGGTATTATGGACGTCGACCTCCGCAAGCTCAGGTACTTCGTCGCTGTCGCCGAGGAACTGCATTTCGGCCGGGCGGCGGAGCGGTTGCACATCGCCCAGCCGGTGCTGTCCCGGCAGATCCGCGCGCTCGAGGACGAGCTCAAGGTGCAGCTGTTCGTCCGCACCAAGCGATCCACCGAGCTGACTCCCGCCGGTCGTCAGTTGCTCGACGATGCCCGGCCCCTGCTCGCCTCGGCAGAGGCCGTGCGCCGGCGGGTGGCTCAGGCGGCGCGGGGAGCGAAGACGTTCACCGTCGGCTTCATGCCCGGCATCACCGTGACACAGGTCGTTCGGGCCTTCGCCGCCACGCATCCCGACGTCGAGGTCGAGGTGCTCCGGACGACCTGGGACGACCAGGTGGACGTCCTGCACGATGGCCGCGCCGACGTCAGCATCGTGCGCCTGCCGATCGACCAGCAGGGGCTGAGCATCCGCCCGTTGTTCGAGGAGCCCCGGGTCGCGATGCTGCCGTCGAACCACCGCCTGGCCGGCAAGCCGATGATCGAGATCACCGACCTCGCCGACGAACACCTCCTGCAGGACCCCGACGCCGTACCGGAATGGCGCGACATCGCACTCGAGCTCCGCCTCGGCCGCCCCAAGCCGGTCCCCACCTACCGCAGCGTCGAAGAGAAACTCGAACACGTCGCGGGCCGGCCGCGGCGTCTCGATCATCCCGTTATCTGTAGCGACCTACTACCAGCGTCCCGACGTCGCCGTCGTACCCGTGAACGACCTCACCACCAACAAGGTCTCCGTGGCCTGGATAGCCACCCGCCGCTCCCGCCTCCTCCACGACTTCGCGGATATCGCGGCCGCGGTCGAGTGGGCGCCATCCGGCCCGAGCAGTGGCATCATCGAAGAATGAGGTGGAGCGCAACCGCCCTCCTGGTGATTGCGCTGGTGGGATGTTCTGGTGGGGGAGAGAACCCAACAGCCGCGCCGACCACGCCTGCCACGACGCAGGGCTTCCCGGCGCCGGCGACCACACCGCTCGACCCGGCGAAGGCCGGGTATTGCAGGACGTGCTCGACCAGGTCGTCGCGTCGCCGGACAGCCGGACAGGATCGAAGGGTGCTACCGCCGCGGCCGAGCCCGATCACTGGACGTGGTCGGGCTCGGCCGGGAAGGACGCGCACGGTACGGCGTTGAGGCCGGAGACGAGTATGGCGGTCGCGAGCATCACGAAGACGTTCGTCGCGGCGGAGGTGATGCTGCTCGACAAGGCCGGCAAGGTCGAACTGGACAAGCCGATCTCGACGTACGTGCAGAACAAGCTGACGGCGAACAACGCGACCGTCCGGCAGCATCTGTCCATGACGTCCGGCGTGCCGGACTACCTGAACGAGGACTACCGCGAACTGGACAAGGCGGTCGCAGCGGCGCCGGGTAAGCATTGGACGCTCGGGCAGGTGCTGTCGTACCACACTGGGACTATCGGAGCGCCGGGCAGTGCCTCCGGGTACAGCAATCCCAGCTATGAGCTGCTGGGCCTGCTGATCGAGAAGGTGGCCGGCCGGCCGCTGGCCGTCGTGCTCCGTCGCGACCTGGCCACGCCGGCCGGGCTGACGCACGCCGCCTTCCAGGACGGGGAGAAGCCGCAGCCTCCGGCGGCGATCGACGACAACGAGTCCTGCGGTGACCCCGACGGCTACCAGCCGTGCCGCGCGTTCGCGAGCGCGGTGGCAGCGGCGGGTGGACTGGCCGCCGACGCACCGACGGTCGCACGCTGGGGATACCAGTTGTACGGCGCTCGCGTGCTACCGGCCGACCTGGTCAGCGAGATGACCAAGGGCCACGGGGAGTACGGGCTGGGCACGATGCTGTTCCCGGACGAGATCGACCTCGGTCCGGCGTACGGTCACTTCGGTGACAACCCTGACCACACCAGCGTGCTGGTCGTGGTCCCGGCGAAGAAGGTCGCGGCTGCCATGATCTTTGCCGACGGCGGCAGAGATATCGGCAAGGCGATGACCGAACTGACGAAGGCCCTCCAGCCCCTGGTCAACTGAACGGGGCCGGAGGGGTCGTGCTCAGCGGCGGATCCGGTAGCGGAGGTGGGTGGCTGCCGGGGTGTCGATCACTCGTGCGACCTCCAGCTCGATCTGGGCCGGCAGTACGTCGAACAAGCGCATGCCATGGCCGAACAGGACCGGGACCTGGTCGATCTGGAGCTCGTCCAGTACGCCGGCCTCCAAGGCCTTCTGCGCCGTGTACGCGCCGTGGACCAGGACGTCCTTGTCGCCGGCCGCGGTCTTCGCCTGCGCCATCGCGCTCTCGATGCCGTCGGTCACGAACTTCACCGTCGGGTACTTCTCCGCCGCGGCCGGCGCCGGCTGGTGACTGAGCACGAAGATCGGCACGCCGTGGTGATCACCGCCGTAGTAGTCGACCTGCTCCGCGGTCCGCCGCCCGACCAGCACCGCGCCGGTCGCATGGAGTTCGTCCCAGATGACTTCGGCCGGCCCTTGCGGGCGGCCGAAGTCGCCGTCCGCGGTCTTGTACCACTCGTGCAACCGCATGAAGCCGTCGCCGCCCGGATTCCCCGGGGCGTCGTTCGGGCCCGCGACGTATCCGTCGACGGACATCGACATCAACAACACCGATGCAGCCATCAGCCTGCTCCTTCACTCCGTGAAGCACGGCCTGCCCGCGCTTCCTACCCTCGCGTCGAAGGCGCCGGAGCAGACTCGACATCACCCGCGCCGGATTTCACTCCGGCTCGGCGAGTGCCTCCAGGACGCCCTCGCCGTACTTGGCCAGCTTGTTCTCGCCGATGCCGCTGATGGTGCCGAGCTCGGCCAACGTGCCGGGGAGGTCGGTGGCGATCTGCCGCAGCGTCGCGTCGTGGAAGATCACGTACGCCGGAACGCCCTGCTCCTTGGCGACACCGGCACGCCACGCCCGCAACCGCTCGAAGACCGGTGCGGCCTCGGGAGCCAGGTCGGCCGCGGCCTTCTTCGCACCGGAAGACCTCGACTTCGACCGCGTTCGCTCGGGCTCGCGTCGCATCATCACCTCGCGGCGCCGGCCGAGAACCTCGCCGCTCTCCTCGGTGAGCACAAGCGTGCCGTAGTCGCCTTCCACCGTGAGCAGTCGCAGCGCCAGCAGTTGCCGGATCACGCCGCGCCACTCGGTGTCCTTGAGCTCGGTCCCGATCCCGAACACGGACAGCTGATCGTGCCGGAACTGCTTGACCTTCTCCGTCTCCTTGCCGAGCAGGATGTCGATCAGCTGACCGGCGCCGAACTTCTGGCCGCGCTCGTGCTGCAGCCGATACACCGTCGACAGCAACTTCTGCGCCGCGATCGTCCCGTCCCACGACTCCGGCGGCGTCAGGCAGGTGTCGCAGTTCCCACACGTGTCGCCGTGCTGACCGAAGTACGCGAGCAGTTGCGACCGGCGGCACTGCACGGTCTCGCACAACGCGAGCATCGCGTCGAGGTGTGCGCTGAGCCGGCGACGATGCGCGAGATCACCTTCGGACGTGTCGATCATCTTCCGCTGCTGGACGACGTCCTGCAGGCCATAGGCAAGCCACGCCGTCGACGGCAGCCCGTCCCGCCCGGCGCGGCCGGTCTCCTGGTAGTAGCCCTCGACCGACTTCGGCAGGTCGAGATGCGCGACGAACCGTACGTCGGGCTTGTCGATCCCCATCCCGAACGCGATCGTCGCGACCACCACCAAGCCGTCCTCGCGGAGGAACCGGGCCTGGTTGGCCGCGCGGGTCCGGCTGTCCAGTCCGGCGTGGTACGGCAGGGCTTCGATCCCGTTCTGCGTGAGGAAAGCCGCGGTCTTCTCGACGCTGTTGCGGGACAGGCAGTAGACGATGCCCGCGTCACCGGCGTGCTCGGTTTGCAGCAGGTCGAGCAGTTGCCGCTGCGGGTTGTCCTTCGCGACGATCCGGTACTGGATGTTCGGCCGGTCGAAGCTCGCGACGAAGTGCTTCGCGTCACCCAGCTTCAGTCGGGTCGCGATCTCCTGGTGCGTCGCCTCGGTCGCCGTCGCGGTCAGCGCGATCCGCGGTACGTCGGGCCAGCGCTCGTGCAACTCGGACAGCATCAGGTAGTCGGGCCGGAAGTCGTGGCCCCACTGCGAGACACAGTGCGCCTCGTCGATCGCGAACAGTGCGATCTTGCCCTGGTCGAGCAGCCGAACCGTCGCCTCGACCCGGAGCCGCTCGGGAGCGAGGTAGAGCAGGTCCAGCTCGCCGGCCAGGAACGCCTGCTCGACCTCGCGCCGCTGCTCGAAGTCCTGCGTGGAGTTCAGGAATCCGGCCCGTACGCCGAGCGCCGTCAGCGCGTCGACCTGGTCCTGCATCAACGCGATCAGTGGCGAGATCACCACTCCGACACCGGATCGAACCAGCGCCGGGATCTGGTAGCACAGTGACTTCCCGCCGCCGGTCGGCATCAGGACCAGCGCGTCGCCGCCGGCGACGACCGTGTCGATGATCTCGGCCTGCTCACCGCGGAAGGCGTCGTACCCGAAGACCCGGCGCAGCACATCGACAGCTTCGGAAACGGGCAGCCCGGTTGTCTCGGTCACGCCGCGAGTCTAGTGAGAACGCCCCGGCGATGCTGGGCGCGGAAGCGAAACCTGTGGATTACTGCGCGACTTCGCCGCGATACGTCCCGACGCTCCACAGATTGCCCTCGTGGTCCTTGACGGTGAAGCCGCGCGAGCCGTAATCCTCGTCCTTCAGCCCACGGACGACGACCGCGCCGGCGCCGATCACGCGGCCGATCAGGCTGTCCGGGTCGTCGTGGACGAGATAGATCGACTGCGTCCGGTCGGCCAGCGCGGTGAACTCGTCCGGCTCGGACTTGGCGTCCGCTGAACCCATCATGATGCCGCCACCGAACGGCCAGGTCAGCTCGGAGTGCGCGATCGATCCTTCGGCCACGCCGGGGTACGACGCGGCCAGGGTGAAGCCGAGGCCCTCGGTGAGGAACTTCAGCGCGGCCTGACCGTCTCGGTAATGGAGCCCAGGCCAGACTCCGATCACTGCTTTCTGCTCAGTCATGCTGTTCATGCCTCCGACTCTGCGGCCCAGGCCGGGACGAAGTCTTGAACGTTTGGGAGTTCCTCGGCCATCCACTGCCGCGGTGAGCAGCCGGCGATCGCCCGGAACTCCCGGGTCAGATGCGCCTGGTCGGCGTACCCGAAATGGGCGGACAGGTCGGCGAGCCGGGTGTCCGGCCGCCGCCGCAACCGGCCGACCGTGCGCTCGAACCGCAGCACCCGCGCGGCCACCTTCGGCGCCAGCCCGAACTCCGCGGTGAACCGATCCGTCAAGTGCCGCCGGCTCCATCCGACCTCGGCCGCCAGCTCCTGTACGGCGATCGCGCCGCCACGCTCGCACAGTCGCTGCCAGGCCCAGCCGAGCTCCGGGCGCACCTTGGGGGCGTCGCCGGCCCATCGCTCGAGGAACAGTCCCTCGAGCAGATCGAAGCGCGCATTCCAGCTCGGCGCCTCCCGCAGTTGGTCGATGAGCACGCGAGCCGGCCGGCCGAGTACGTCGTCGAGCCCGACCACTGTGGACGCGAGCTCGACCGGCGGCAGGCCGAGCAGGACACGGGCGGCGGCCGGGGTGAGTGACAGCTGCACACCGGACCGGCTGGGTGTCGCACCGACGTGGACAGCGGTCGAGTGCAGACCTCCGACGAGCGCATCGAATTTCTCGACGGGTGAGCCGGGCCAGGCCACGCCGAGTGGCTCGTCCAGGGTGATCACGAGCGTCAGGTGCCGCGACGGGAGTCCGCGATGGAGGGTCGGCGGATCACCGCCGTACGCATAGCCGCTGAGATCGCCGACGTACGGGCGCAGGGCCGGGTGCACCGGTCGCGTGTGGTGCTCCAAGCCCGCCATGTCCTCAGGCTAGATGCGGCCACGGACAGAATCACCTGCTCCACAATCCGGGACCCGCGTACCGCCATCCGGACGGGCGTGGCAACATCAGACAAGTCGTCCACGTAGCAAGGAGATGTCGTCGTGCCCGCTCTGAGGTCCCGTACTGTCACCCACGGCCGCAACATGGCAGGCGCCCGCGCGCTCATGCAGGCCTCCGGGGTAGCCCGCGAGGACTTCGGCAAGCCGATCATCGCGGTGGCGAACAGCTTCACCGAGTTCGTCCCCGGCCACACCCACCTCGCGCCGGTCGGCCGGATCGTGTCCGAGGCGATCCACGCGGCCGGCGGGATCGCGCGCGAGTTCAACACGATCGCGGTCGACGACGGGATCGCGATGGGTCACGGCGGCATGCTCTACAGCCTGCCGTCGCGGGATCTGATCGCCGACTCGGTCGAGTACATGGTCGAGGCGCACTGCGCCGACGCGCTGGTGTGCATCTCGAACTGCGACAAGATCACCCCGGGCATGCTGAACGCCGCACTCCGGCTGAACATCCCGACCGTGTTCGTCTCCGGCGGCCCGATGGAAGCCGGCCGGGCCACGCTCGTCGACGGTACGGTCCGCAAGCTCGACCTGATCGACGCGATGTCCGAGGCGGTCAACGAGAACGTCTCCGATGCCGACATCCTGCGGATCGAGGAGAACGCCTGCCCGACCTGCGGGTCGTGCTCGGGCATGTTCACCGCGAACTCGATGAACTGCCTGACCGAGGCGATCGGCCTGTCGCTGCCTGGCAACGGCTCGGTGCTGGCCACCCACACCGCGCGCAAGGCGCTGTACGAGAAGGCCGGCGAGACCGTCGTACAGATCACCAAGCGGTACTACGACAACGACGACGCGACGGTGCTGCCGCGCAACATCGCCTCCCGCGAGGCGTTCGGGAACGCGATGGCGCTGGACATCGCGATGGGCGGGTCGACGAACACGATCCTGCACCTGCTCGCGGCCGCGCAGGAGGCGGAGGTCGAGTTCGACCTGGACGACATCAACGCGGTGTCGCGCCGGGTGCCGTGCCTGGCGAAGGTCGCGCCGAACGTCGCCCCGGGCGGGACGTACTACATGGAGGACGTGCACCGGGCCGGCGGCATCCCGGCGATCCTCGGTGAACTGCACCGGGCCGGACTGCTGAACGAGAACATCCACACCGTCCACAGCGACTCGATCGATGAGTGGCTGAAGACGTGGGACCTGCGCGGCGGCTCGCCGTCGCCGGAGGCCGTCGAACTGTGGCACGCGGCGCCGGGCTGCAAGCGGTCGGCGACCGCGTTCTCGCAGTCGGAGCGGTGGGAGACGCTGGACACGGACGCGGCTGGTGGCTGCATCCGCGATCTGGAGCACGCGTACTCCAAGGACGGCGGGCTCGCCGTACTGAAGGGCAATCTGGCCGTTGACGGCTGCGTGGTGAAGACGGCCGGCGTGGACGAGTCGATCTGGACCTTCCAGGGTCCTGCGGTGGTGTGCGAGTCGCAGGAGGAAGCCGTCGAGAAGATCCTGGCCAAGCAGGTCCAGCCGGGTGACGTCGTGGTGATCCGGTACGAGGGACCGAAGGGCGGGCCGGGCATGCAGGAGATGCTCTACCCGACGTCGTTCCTGAAGGGCCGCGGCCTGGGCAAGGTGTGCGCACTGGTCACCGACGGCCGCTTCTCCGGCGGTACGTCGGGCCTCTCGATCGGTCACGCCTCACCCGAGGCCGCGTCCGGCGGCACGATCGCAGTCGTCCAGGACGGCGACCAGATCAGGATCGATATCCCGGGCCGCTCCATCGAGCTGCTGGTGGACGAGGCCGAGCTGACCGCGCGCCGCGAGGCGCTCGGCGGTGTCTACGCACCCAAGTCCCGCGACCGCAAGGTCTCCCAGGCCCTCCGCGCGTACGCCGCCATGGCCACCAGCGCCGACAAGGGCGCAGTCCGCGACGTCAGCAAGCTGGGCTGACGCCGCGGCACTCCCCGCGAACCCTCCACCTCGGTGGTTATCCACCCAGTCAGGGGGTTGCCCCCTCAGATTCCGAGGGGGCAACCCCCTAACTGAGGGGGCAACCTTCCAGCCTTCGGGGGTCCGCCGGGCCGACGGTCAGAGCTCGAGGTCGAAGGCGAGGTTGATGGCCTCGGCGAGGGCTGGTTCCTGGTCGGGGTGGAGGTAGCCGATCAGGCGGCCGAGCTGGGACTTCGGGATGGTCTGGATGTTGTCGCAGGAGATGGCGCTCGGGTGATCGAGGCCGTTGTCCGGGCCGACCAGGACCTCGGTGGACAGGCCGCGGATGGTGCTGGTGATCGGGGCGACCGTTACGTTGGTGAGGCGTGGGCGGATCAGCTCCCGGGTCAGAACCACGACCGGCCTCGGCTTGTCGAGCCGGGCGATGTGGAGCGGACGCATCAGTCGAGGTCAGTGAGCACAGTGCCGGCGGCCGCAGGGGCGAGGCCCTCGAGATCCGGGTAGTCGCCGTGCTCGGTCAGGATGGCGAGGTCGCGGGCGGCGAGCTCCCGCCGGCGCTCGCGCTCCATCGCCCGGGCGACCACGGACGCCCGGCTCGTCGCCTTGTCGGTGGCCACGAGTTGGTCCATGAAGTCGACCAGCTCATCCGGCAACCGCACAGTGATCTGCTTGCTCATACCAACACCATACCGCTCTGGGATTCACTTCGGTAGCGCCGTCTGCCGACCGGGCGATGGTGGCGAGCGTCAGTTCGGGGACATCGTCGACCAGTTGATGAGGTCGGTCGCGGGCAGCGAGGGGAGGGCCGCGATCGCGGCGAGCTCGCTGTCGAGGAGGCCGACCAGCTGGACCAGGCGGGACGTGGTGTCGGTGGCTTCGAGGAGTTTCTGGCGGTCGGGGGTGAGTAGCGTCATCGCAGCCGACATCAGGAACGACAGCGTGCTCGGGTCGTCGGGCAGCTCGCCGATGTGCAGGCCGGGCCGGCTGATCTCGGTGACGGCCTCGGCGTACCGGCGGAAGCGGGCCATGGCGATCGTCGCCGTACCCAGCGGATCGTCGCCGAGGTCCTCGTCCAGCCACTCGACGTCGGCGACCAGATAGTCACCGCCGCCGTCCAGCTCGGCCACCTTGAACCGCCGGTTGCCTGTCAGCGTGATCTCGACCGGGCCGTCGTCGTCCGGGTCCAGGCTGATCTCCGAGATCGTCGCCGCACAGCCGGTCCCGTACAACGACCGGAACACCCGCTCGCCCAGCTCGTACCCGTCCCTGACGGCGAGGGCGCCGCAGACCAGTTCGCCACCGTTCTCGACCAGGTCGCGGACCACCGCGCGGCCCTGGACGTCGGTCACCGGAATGGGGAGCACCAGCCCGGGGAAGATCACCGTCTCGACAGTGAGCAGCGGTAGGCGGGAGTCCATACCAACGAGCCTAGGCCATGCCGCGTCATGATCACGCCTCGTGACTGCCACCTTGTGGATACGGCGCAAACTCAGCAGGTCGTCACCACTAGACTGAGGCCATGATTCGCCGCGTCGACCTGCGGGGCCGAGTGGCGGCCGGAGAGGTGTCCGACCTCCAAGCCGAAGTGAACGCCCTCGTCCCCCGAGCCGTGTTCGACGTCGAGAAGGCTCTCGACGTCGTCCGACCGATCTGCCTGGACGTCCGCCATCGTGGACTCGAGGCGATCAGGGAGTACGGCGAGCGGTTCGACCATGTCCGGGTCGAGGACATCCGGGTCCCGGCCGACGCGCTGAAGACGGCGCTGGAGGAGCTCGACCCCGAGGTGCGATCGGCCTTCGAGGAGTCGATCCGCCGGGTCCGCGAGGTCAGCCAGGACGAGCTCATCCCCGACATCGCCTCCGAGCCCGCGCCCGGCGGCCGGGTGACCCAGCGCTTCGTCCCGGTGCAGCGCGTCGGGCTGTACGTCCCGGGCGGTCGCGCGCCCCTCGCCTCCAGCGTGGTGATGAACGTCGTCCCGGCACAGGTCGCCGGTGTGCCGTCCCTCGCGGTCGCATCGCCCCCACAGAAGGAGTACGGCGGTCTGCCGCACCCGACTGTGTTGGCGGTGTGTGCCTTGCTCGGGATCGAGGAGGCGTACGCGATGGGTGGCGCGCAGGCGATCGCCGGATTCGCGTACGGCTTCGGTGCTGGTGTCACGGGGTGCCGGAAGGTCAACCTGATCACCGGCCCCGGCAACATCTACGTGGTCGCGGCCAAGCGGTTCCTGCTCGGTGAGGTCGGCATCGACTCCGAGGCGGGCCCGACCGAGATCGCGATCCTCGCCGACGACACCGCCGACGCCCAGCACGTCGCCGCCGACCTGATCAGCCAGGCCGAGCACGACCCGATGGCCGCCAGCGTGCTGGTCACGCCGTCAGAAGCTCTGGCGGCCGCAGTCGAGGCTGAGTTGCCGCAGCAAGTGGCGCACACCAAGCACCAGGACCGCGTCACCGAAGCGTTGACAGGTCAGCAGTCGGCCGTCGTACTGGTCGACGACCTGGAGCAGGGCACGGCCGTCGTCGACGCGTACGCCGCCGAGCACCTGGAGATCCAGACCGCGGACGCCGAGGAGCGGGCCGGCCTGATCACCAACGCCGGCGCGATCTTCGTCGGCGGCTGGTCGCCGGTCTCCCTCGGCGACTACTGCGCCGGCTCCAACCACGTCCTCCCGACAGCCGGGTGCGCCTGCCACTCGTCCGGCCTGTCGGTCCGCAGCTTCCTGAAGGCGGTGCACGTCATCAACTACTCGCGCGACGCGCTCCAGGAGGTCGCCGGCCACGTGGTCGCGCTGGCCCACGCCGAGGACCTGCCCGCCCACGGCGCCGCGGTGTCGGTGCGCTTCCCCGGGGCGAACTGATGGGCCGCTTCGACGGGCTGCCGATCCGCGACGAGCTGAAGAGCTTCGAGCCGTACGGCGCCCCGCAACTCGACGTCCCGATCCTGCTCAACGTCAACGAGAACCCGTACCCGCCGAGCGAGGAGACCGTGGCCGACATCGCCGCGGCGGTCACCGTGGCCGCCCGCGGCGTGAACCGCTACCCGGACCGTGAGTTCCTCGACCTCCGCGCGGATCTCGCGGCCTACCTGGGCCGTGAGTCCGGTGCGCAGTTGACCGCCGAGCAGGTGTGGGCGGCCAACGGGTCCAACGAGGTCATGCTGCACATCCTGCAGGCCTTCGGCGGCCCCGGGCGGACGGCGCTCTCCTTCGCGCCGACGTACTCGATGTACCCGGAGTACGCCCGGGACACGAACACTGCCTGGGTCACCGGCCGCCGGGCCGAGGACTTCACGCTCGACCAGAGCAAGGCGCTGGCCGCGATCTCCCGGCACCACCCGTCCGTCGTCCTGCTCGCCTCGCCGAACAACCCGACCGGTACGGCGCTGCCGATCGACGTGGTCGAGGCGATCGCCGCCCGGACCGCCGCGATGGGATCCGTCCTGGTGGTCGACGAGGCGTACGCCGAGTTCCGCCGGACCGGGACTCCGAGTGCGGTGACACTGTTGCCGTCGTACCCGAATCTCGCGGTGGCGCGGACGATGTCGAAGGCGTTCGCGCTGGCCGGCGGCCGGGTCGGATACCTTGCCGCGAGCAAGCAGTTGGTGGACGCGCTGCGGATCGTCCGGCTGCCGTACCACCTGTCCGCGGTGACGCAGGCGGTCGCGCGGGCGGCGCTGCGGCACTCCGACGAGCTGCTCGGCCGGGTCGAGCAGTTGCGGGTCGAGCGGGACGAGACGGTCGACTGGCTGCGGTCACTGGGCCTGCGCGCGGTCGACTCGGACGCGAACTTCGTGCTGTTCGGCACGTTCGCCGATCGGCACGCGGTCTGGCAGTCGCTG
This sequence comes from Kribbella sp. CWNU-51, assembly GCF_054073265.1. Classification (NCBI taxonomy): domain Bacteria; kingdom Bacillati; phylum Actinomycetota; class Actinomycetes; order Propionibacteriales; family Kribbellaceae; genus Kribbella; species Kribbella sp. CWNU-51. The sequence continues at coordinate 316,324 of NZ_JBSXMZ010000023.1, read as the reverse complement.
CTGGACGACGGCGTACTGATCCGCGAGACCGGGCCGGACGGCTGGCTGCGGGTCTCGATCGGCACCAGCGCGGAGATGGCCGCGTTCCGCGCTTCGCTGGAGCGCGTCCTGAAGACAGACATGGGAAGGTTGACATGACCCGGACAGCGCGGATCGATCGGGAGACCAGCGAGTCGAAGGTCCTGGTCGAGCTGAACATCGACGGCGAGGGCCGCGCCGACATCTCCACCGGCGTCGGGTTCTACGACCACATGCTCAACGCGCTGGCCAAGCACGCGCTGCTCGACCTGCACGTGAACACGGTCGGAGATCTCGAGATCGACGCGCACCACACCGTCGAGGACACTGCGATCGGCATCGGCCAGGCGCTTCGCGAGGCGCTGGGTGACAAGCGCGGGATCCGCCGGTTCGGCGACGCGACCGTGCCGCTGGACGAGGCGCTCGTGCACTGCACGGTCGACCTGTCCGGGCGCCCGTACTGCGTGCACACCGGCGAGCCGGATGGCCAGGCGTACGCGATCATCGGCGGCGACTACGCCGGCTCACTGACCCAGCACGTGTTCGAGACACTCGCGTTCAACGCCGCGATCTGTATCCACATCCGGGTGCTGTCCGGCCGCGACCCGCATCACATCGTCGAGGCCCAGTTCAAGGCCTTCGCCCGGGCGCTGCGGGCGGCCGCCGAGCTGGATCCGCGGCAGCCGGGGATCCCCTCGACCAAGGGCGCTCTGTGACCAAGAAGGTCGTGCTGCTCGACTACGGATCGGGCAACATCCGGTCGGGGGAGCGCGCGCTGCAACGCGTCGGCGCGGACGTCACGGTCACATCCGACTACGACGAGGCGCTGAACGCCGACGGTCTGCTGGTCCCCGGCGTCGGCGCCTTCGATGCCTGCATGACAGGCCTCAAGGCGGTCCGTGGTGACGTGATCGTCGACCGGCGGCTGAGCGGTGGCCGCCCGGTGCTCGGCATCTGCGTCGGCATGCAGATCCTGTTCGCCCGCGGCATCGAGCACGGCGTCGAGACCGAGGGCTGCGACCAGTGGCCGGGAGTGGTCGAACGGTTGCAGCCCGCGAACGGCGAGCCGGTCCCGCACATGGGCTGGAACACGGTCGATGTCCCTGCCGCGACGTCGTTGTTCCAGGGGATCGAGAAGGAGCGGTTCTACTTCGTCCACTCCTACGGTGTCCGCGCGTGGGAGCTCCACGACACGCGGGCCTCGGTGACACCGGCCGTCACCTGGACGTCGTACGCCGGTGACCGGTTCGTCGCGGCGGTCGAGAACGGTCCGCTCAGTGCGACCCAGTTCCACCCCGAGAAGTCCGGCGACGCCGGCGCCGAACTCCTGGCCAACTGGGTCCGCGCACTCTGACCGCCGCGCGGACGGACGACGTCTGCCTCATGCGGAGCGGGTGACGACGTCCCGGGCGCCCGGGTGTGGGATGGATCGCGGCGGCAACTCGTGTCGCCGCGACCGAGGGGTGATCGGCGATGACCGGGATCAGCAGCACGACGAAAACCGCGACCGGCGACATGGCCGTCATGCCACGGTTCACGAGGGACACCGTGCTGACGGTTCCCAAGGACCGAATGCCGGATGACGAGATGCTGCCGCAATCGGCGTACCAGCTCGTCCGGGACGAGGTGATGCTGGACGGCAACGCCCGGTTCAACCTGGCTACGTTCGTGACCACGTGGATGAACGACGAGGCGGACCGGCTGTACGCCGAGACGGTCGACAAGAACATGGTCGACAAGGACGAGTATCCGCAGACGGCGGACATCGAGGCCCGGTGCGTACGCATGCTCGCCGACCTGTGGAACGCGCCGGACACGGCCGACGCGATCGGGACGTCGACGACGGGCAGTTCCGAGGGCTGCATGCTGGGCGGCCTCGCACTCAAGCGGCGCTGGCAGCACGCGCGTCGCGCCGCGGGCAAGCCCTTCGACCGGCCCAACCTCGTGATGGGCCAGAACGTGCAGGTCGTGTGGGAGAAGTTCGCCGAGTACTGGGATGTCGAGCCGAGGTACGTGCCGCTGGAGGGCGACGACCTCTATCTGACCGCCGACCGGGCCCTGCAGTTCGTCGACGAGAACACCATCGGTGTGGTCGCCATCCTCGGTTCGACGATGGAAGGCAGTTACGAACCGGTCGAGCAGATCTGCGCGGCGCTGGACGAACTGGAGGAGCGGACCGGACTGAACGTGCCGGTGCATGTCGACGCCGCGTCCGGTGGCTTCGTCGCTCCCTTCATCCAGCCCGACCTGGTGTGGGACTTCCGGTTGCCGCGAGTCGCGTCGATCCAGGCGTCAGGTCACAAGTACGGGCTCGTCTATCCGGGCGTCGGCTGGGTGCTGTGGCGGCACACCGAGAACCTGCCCGAGGAGCTCGTCTTCAAGGTGAACTACCTGGGCGGGAACATGCCGACGTTCGCGCTGAACTTCTCCCGGCCCGGCGCCCAGGTGCTGCTGCAGTACTTCCAGTTCGTGCGACTCGGCCGGGACGGTTACCGGCGGATCCAGCAGACGTGCCAGGACGTCGCCGTACACCTCAGTGACGCGATCAAGGCGATGCCCGAGTTCGAGCTGGTCTCGGACGGACGGGACCTGCCGGTGTTCGCGTTCCGGGTGGCCGACGCCATCACGAAGTACACGGCGTACGACGTCTCGCGGAAGCTGCGCGAACGGGGCTGGCTGGTGCCGGCGTACTCGATGCCGCCGAACCGGGAGGATCTGGTCGTCCTGCGGGTGGTCGTGCGGAACGGGTTCAGTCACGACATGGCCGACCTGTTCCTGCGGGACGTGCGGATCGCGGTCGACTGGCTCGACGGGCTGGAAACCCCGATGCCGCAGGAGGAGGAGCCGGCTGGGTTCCATCACTGACCGGACAGCGACCGGTGATGTCCTTGGCGGGAGCGTTCCGGGCGCGCCAGTTCGTTCGGCAGAGCCTCTGGGTGGTTCCGCTGCTCGGCGGAGTGGCCGGCGTGGTGCTGTCCGGGGTCGACCTGTGGGTCGAGGGCCTGATCGACCTGCCACCTTCGTGGTCGTACTCCGAGGCCACCGCGAACAGCGTGCTGTCGGCCGCTGCGGCCGCGATGGTCGGGCTGATCGGGTTCGTGGTCACGATCGGCGTGCTCGTCGTGCAGATGGCGACGGGCACGCTGTCGCCGCGCTTCATGCGGCTGTGGTACCGGGACCGGCTGCAGAAGTTCGTCCTGGCGGCCTTCACCGCCACGTTCACCTTTGCCTTCGCGTTGTTGCGCCATGTGGAGGCCGACTCCGTGCCTGATCTGGGCGTCAGCCTGGTCGGGCTGGCCGTCAGTATCGACCTGGTCCTCTTGCTGCTGTACTTCGACCGGTTCGTGCATGCCTTGCGGCCGGTCGCGGTCGCGGCGGCGATGGCCCAGGCCGGTCTGGCGATCGAGGCCGAGGAGGACGGCCTCGTCGCATCCGCCGGGAGCGGTGACCAAGGGTCCGGACGTGGTGAGCCGGACGCCCGGATCCTGGCGCCCCGCTCGGGCGCCATCCAGGACGTCGACATCGCGGACCTCGTCCGGTACGGGGCGGCTCGCGGCCAGGTCTGCGTCATACCGCACACGATCGGTGACTTCGTCACCGCGGGGACTGTGCTGATGGAGGTTCACGGGGCGGCGAGCGAGACCGATCTGCGGCGATTGCGCGGGATGGTCTCGCTGGGCCGTGAGCGCACGATCGACCAGGACCCGGCCTTCGCACTGCGCATCATGGTCGACATCGCCATCCGGGCGCTGTCGCCGGCGGTCAACGATCCCACCACGGCGACCCAGGTGCTCAACCACATCGACGATCTGTTGCTCGGGATCGGCTCCTCCGACCGGGCCTTCCGCGGAACCGCGCTCGACGCCGGCGGGCAGGTCCGCCTGGTCGTCCGGACCCGAAGCTGGTCGGAGTACCTCGACATCGGCGTGACCGAGATCCGCCAGTACGGCGCTGCCTCGCCGCAGATCTGCCGCCGATTGCGGGCCATGCTCGAGGATCTGCGAGACGGGGTCCCGCTCGCACGCCGGGCGGTCGTGCAGTCTCAACTCGACGCGCTGGACCGGGCGACCGACGCCGCGTTCGCCGACCCGGCCGAGCGGGCCCTAGCTCGGATGAGCGACCGGCAGGGCCTTGGCGCCACCCGGTCCGGTGAGACCTCCGATGCCCGCGGTTGATCGGAGGCTGATCGCGCGGACGCGGGCCGTCCGGGCGTTGTTGCTGTGGTCTGCCGCGCTCGGGATCGCGACCGCGGCCCTGGTCGTCGCGCAAGCCTGGCTGCTGGCCGAGCTGCTCTCCGCCTCGTTCCAGGACGGCGCGAGCGTTCACGAGTTGCGCGGGCCGCTGCTCGTCCTGCTCGGCGTCGTCATCGGCCGCGCCGTGCTCGCCTGGTGGGCCGAGCTGATGGCGCACCGGTCCGGCACCAAGGCCAAGGCGGAGCTGCGGATGACCCTGCTGCGGCACGTTGTCGCCCTCGGCCCGGCGTGGCTCACCCGGCACCGCACCGCCGAGCTCGAGTCCCTCGGCACCCGCGGTCTCGATGCTCTCGACGGCTACTTCACCCGCTACCTGCCGCAGTTGGTGCTGGCGGTCGTCATTCCTACTGCCGTCATCACCGCGGCCGTGACCCAGGACATCGTGACGGCGGCGATCATCGCCGCGACGGTTCCGCTGATCCCGCTGCTGATGGCCGTCGTCGGGGCCGGCGCCCGGACCCACGCGGCCAAGCGCCTCGTCACCCTGCAGCGTCTGGGCGGCCACTTTCTCGACAGCGTCGCCGGACTGACGACGCTCAAGGTGTTCGGGCGGGCGCGCGCCCAGGCAGACCTGGTCCGCCGCACGACGGACGACTTCCGCGTGGAGACGGTGGGCACGTTGCGCGTGGCCTTCCTGTCGTCTCTGGTGCTGGAGCTGCTCGCGTCGCTGTCGGTGGCAGTGGTCGCGGTTGCGGTCGGCATCAGGCTCGTCAGCGGCGGCCTGGACCTGTCCACCGGTCTGTTCGTGCTCATCCTCGCTCCCGAGGCCTACCTCCCGCTGCGCACCCTGGGGGCGAGCTTTCACGCCAGTGCGGATGGGGTGGCCACCGCGGACCAGGTGTTCTCCGTGCTGGACAGCCCACTTCCGGAGGTCCGTTCGGGTGCCGGAGTCCCGGGTTGCCCGTCGGTGGAACTGCGCGTGGATCAGGTTTGCGTGAGCTATCCGGACCGGGCCGAACCTGCCCTCGATCGGGTCAGTCTGTCCGTCGGGGCGGGGGAAGTGGTGGCTTTGACCGGGCCGAGCGGCTGCGGCAAGTCGACCATGATCAACGTTCTCCTGGGCTTCGTCGCCGTGGACTCCGGCCGAGTGACGGTCTGCGGGGAGGACCTCGGTGGGCTCGATCTCGACGTCTGGCGCCGGAACGTGGCATGGGTCCCGCAACGGCCCTACCTGCTGGCCGCGAGTCTGGCCGACAACATCAGGCTCGGCCGGCCGGACGCGTCCGAGGAAGACCTCCTGCGAGCGGTCCACGATGCGGGGCTTGCCGAGGTGGTCCGCCGGCTGCCGCACGGACTCGCGACACCGCTCGGCGAGCGGGGCGCCGGTCTGTCCGCAGGTCAGCGGCAGCGCGTCGCTCTGGCCCGGGCGTTCTTGATGGATGCACCGGTACTCCTGCTGGACGAGCCAACGGCCACCCTGGACGGAGAGACCGAGGCGTCGGTCCTCGATGCCGTCGACCGGCTGACCGCCGGCCGTACTGCACTGATCGCCGCACACCGGCCGGCTCTGGTCGCTTTGGCGGACCGGGAGATCCAGCTGGAACGGTCGGCCCCGGTGGGACACCGATGATTTCCGGAGTGACCACCCGGCTGGCCGCGGCCACCCTCCTCGGCGCGGGTGGTGCCGCCGCCGGCCTCGGCTTGTCGGCGACCGCCGGCTGGCTGGTGGCGCGCGCCTCCGAGCAGCCCAACATGGCCGCCCTGGGGCTCGCCGTAGTCGGAGTGCGGTTCTTCGGGATCAGTCGCGCGCTGCTGCGGTACGCCGAGCGCCTGGTCGGGCACGATGCGGCGTTCCGGGCTCTGGCCGACGTAAGGATGCGGGTCTACCACAGGCTCGAGCGCCTCGCTCCGGCCGGCCTGCCGGCCTTCCGGAGCGGCGACCTGCTGGCTCGTTTCGTCGACGACGTCGACTCTCTGCAGGACCAGATGCTGCGCGTGGTCCCGCCGTACGTCGTCTTCGCCGCCGCAACCGGGTTGACGGCCGGACTGGTCGGGTCCCTGGTGCCGGTCGCGGGCATCCTGGTCGTGGCCGCCGCGCTGCTCTGCGCGACGGTCGTTCCCCTCGTGGCCCGGCACCTGGTCCGGCGGTCCGAGGCGCGCCGGGCGGAGACCCGCGGTGAATTGTCGACCGCCGTGGTCGACTTGGTCCAGGGAGCGCCCGATCTCATCGCGTACGGCGCCGCGAACGCGCAGCTGCGCCGGGCCGGTCGCGCCGATGCCGAGCTGACCAGGGTGGCCGGCGCGGCGGCCCGAACCGCAGGCACCGGCTCGGGACTCACGACGATGCTCGCGGGCTTATGTGTCTGGGCCGTGGTCGTAGCCGGGATCGTCGCCGTGGACGACGGCAGGCTCCGCGGTGTCCTGCTCACCGTCGTCGTTCTGATGTCCCTGACCGCCTTCGAGTTGGTCACCGGACTGCCGCAGGCCTTCGCGATCCACGAGCGGGTACGGCGTTCGCGGGACCGGGTCGACGTGCTCCTGGCGGCCGATGATCCGGTCCGCGAACCCAGTGCACCGGCGCCGATGCCGGCCGCGCCGTACTCGATTCGGCTGCGCGACGTGCGCGCTCGCTACGGGTCCGGACCGCTTGCGCTCGACGGGATCGACCTGGACCTTGCTCCCGGGGAGATCGTCGCGGTGGTCGGACCCAGCGGGGCCGGGAAGTCCACGCTGGCCGCCGTCCTGCTGCGGTTCCTCGATCTCGAGTCCGGTTCGGCCACCCTGAACGGGATCTGCGTCGCCGACCTGGACCCCGACGCCGTCCGGCGGGTCGTCGGGGAGGCCGGCCAGGACGCACACGTCTTCGACCGCACGATCGGCGACAACCTCCGGCTGGCGCGACCGGACGCCACCGAGGCCGAGCTGCGGGAAGTCCTGGAAGCCGTCGGTCTCCTGGACTGGGTGGACGCCCTGCCCAGAGCCCTGGAGACCGAGGTCGGTGAGCACGGCGCCCGGCTCTCCGGCGGCCAGCGACAGCGGCTCGTCGTCGCGCGCGCCCTGCTGGCGGACTTCCCGGTGCTCATCCTCGACGAGCCGACCGAGCACCTCGACACAGCGGCGGCTGACGCGCTGACCGCCACTCTGCTGGCCCCGGCCGCCGAACGCAGCACGTTGCTGATCACTCACCGGCTGTGCGGCCTGCAGGCTGCCAACCGGATCTTGATGCTGGACGCCGGCCGAGTGCTGGAAACGGGCACGCACGCGGATCTCGTCGCGGCCGGCGGGGCGTACGCGCGGCTGTGGGCCGAGGAGCAGGCGCATCTCATCCGGTCGGAATGATGCGCGGACCGTGACTCCGGGGCGAGCCTGCGAGGAGACGACGAACGCTTCCGACGAGGGCGAAGGCCTGCGATGGACCCGACCGATCTGGCACGTATCCAATTCGCCACCACCACCATCTACCACTTCGTCTTCGTCCCGGTGACGATCGGGTTGGCGTTCCTGGTGGCCGTCCTGCACACCAAGTGGTACCGATCGGGCAAGGAGGACCACAAGCGGCTGACCCGGTTCTTCGGGACGTTGCTGCTGATCAACATCGCGGTCGGGGTCGTCACCGGGCTGGTGCAGGAGTTCCAGTTCGGCATGAACTGGTCGGCGTACTCACGGTTCGTCGGCGACGTGTTCGGTGCACCACTGGCGATGGAGGGACTGGCGGCGTTCTTCCTGGAGTCGACGTTCCTGGGGTTGTGGGTCTTCGGCTGGAACGTGCTGCCCCGGCGGGTCCATCTCGCCACGATCTGGCTGGTCGCGGTCGGGGCGTCGCTCTCGGCCGCGTTCATCATGGCCGCGAACTCGTGGATGCAGCACCCGGTGGGCTATACCACCAACGCCGAGACCGGGCGACCGCAGCTCAGCTCGATCGGCGACCTGTTCACGAACCCCGTGTTCGTGTGGGGCTACATTCACGTAATCCTGGCCTCGCTGGTGACGGGAGCCGTGCTGATGCTGGCAGTGTCCGCGTGGCAACTCAGGCGCCGCGAGCACAGCGGACTCTTCCGCGGCTCGGCCAAACTCGCGATCGTCGTCCTGCTCCCGGTCTCGATCCTGGCGCTGGTGGTCGGCAGCCACCTGGGTGTGATCGAGGCGAAATACCAGCCCATGAAGATCTCGGCCGCCGAGGCACAGTGGGAGACCTGCCAGCCCTGCTCGTTCTCCTTGTTCCAGATCGGCGGCGGCAGGAACGACGAGACCCCGACCCAGTTGATCGAAGTTCCCCATCTGCTGTCCTTGCTCGCCACCGGCACCTGGAACGGCGAGGTGGAAGGTCTCAACGAACTGCAGGCGGCCGACGTTCAGCAGTACGGCGCCGGCAACTACGTGCCGAACGTGTTCATCCAGTACTGGTCGATGCGGGTGATGGCCTACCTCGGGAGCCTGATCACGCTGCTCGCCCTCTGGGGCGCCTGGCTGCTGTACCGCAAGAAACTCACGGCGTCGCGGGTCTTCCTCGCCGTGGCGACCTGGGCGGTGCTGGCGCCGTTCCTGATGAACACGGCCGGCTGGATGCTGACCGAGAACGGGCGCCAGCCGTGGCTCGTCCAGGGGCTGATGAAGACCGCCGACGGTGTGTCCACCTCGGTCAGCACGACCGAGCTGGCGATCAGCATCGCAGTCCTGGTCGTCGTCTACGTGCTGCTCGGGATCGCCTACCTGTTCCTGATGCTGCGCTACGCGCGGCGCGGCCTCGAACTCGAGCCTGCCGAGGAAGAGCCCGGCCGCGATCCCCGTACGCCGGCGATCACTTACTAGCGAGCGTCCGGGAGGCGGCTGTGGGACTGCCCGAGTTGTGGTTCGTGATCATCGCGATCCTGTGGACCGGCTTCTTCGTCCTGGAGGGCTTCGACTTCGGTGTCGGGATGTTGCACCGGGTTCTCGGCCGGACCGGACGCGAGCGCCGGGTGGCGATCAACACGATCGGCCCGTTCTGGGACGGCAACGAGGTCTGGCTGGTCGTCGGCGGTGCGGCGATCTTCGCCGCCTTCCCCGACTGGTACGCCACCTGGTTCTCGGCGAGCTACCTCGCGGTCGTGCTGCTGCTGGCGGCGCTGATCGCCCGTGGCGTGTCCTTCGAGTTCCGCGGCAAGGTCGACAGGCCCGGTTGGCGCCGGCTGTGGAGCGGCACTCTGACGATCGGCAGCCTGGTTGCGCCGCTCGTGCTCGGGATCGCGCTCGGCGATCTGGTGGCGGGTCTGCCGATCGACGCGAACGGCGAGTTCACCGGCACGTTCTGGGATCTCTTCACGCCGTTCGGCCTGTGGACAGGGCTGACGATGGTGGTGCTCTGTCTCCTGAACGGGGCGACGTTCCTCGGTATCAGGACCACTGGTGAACTGCGCGAACGCGCGCACCGCGCCGCCCGATGGATCGGCTGGGCAGGACTCGTGGTGGTCACGGCCTTCGCTGTCTGGATCCTGATCGTCGCAGACCATGGCTGGGGACCGGTCGTGGTCCTGGTGGTCGCCCCGGCGGCACTGGTCGTCTCCATCTGGGCCGTGCACCAGGAACGCGACGGGCTCGCTTTCCTGCTGTCGGCGGCGGCGACGGTCTGTTCCGTGGCGGGACTGTTCGCCGCCCTCTACCCCCAGGTTCTGGTGTCCAGCACTGATCCTGCGAACAGCCTCACCGTGCACAACGCGGCGTCGGGCAACTATGCGCTCACGGTGATGACGGTGGTCGCCGCGGTGTTCCTCCCGCTGGTGCTGCTCTACCAGGCCTGGTCGTACTTCGTCTTCCGTCACCGCTTGAGCACCTAGGTCAGTCATCCGACCGGGATGAGGCATCCGGCCCGTACTCGTCGAAGGCTGGAGACATGGCGGACGGTCAGCACTACGACGTGATCATCATCGGCACCGGAGCGGGAGGCGGCACACTGGCCCATCGGCTGGCGCCGTCCGGGAAGCGGATCCTGCTCCTCGAACGCGGGGACTACCTGCCGCGAGAACGCGAGAACTGGGACTCCACGGCGGTATTCGTCCAAGGCCGGTACCGTGCACCGGAGTTCTGGTACGACGAGCACGGCCACGAGTTCCCGCCGGAGACCAACTACTACGTGGGCGGCAACACCAAGTTCTACGGCGCCGCCCTGTTCCGGCTGCGGCCGCAGGACTTCGGCGAACTGCGGCACCACGGCGGCGTCTCGCCGGCCTGGCCGCTGCGGTACGAGGATCTGGAGCCGTACTACACCGAGGCCGAGCATCTCTATCGGGTTCACGGCCGCCACGGCGAGGACCCCACCGAAGGTGCGGCCAGTGCGCCGTACCGGTTCGCGCCGGTCGAGCACGAGCCGCGCATCCAGCAGTTGAGTGACGACCTGGAGAAGCAGGGGCTGCATCCGTTCCATCTGCCGATCGGCGTCGATCTGATCCAGGACGAGCACGGCCGGGCGACCCGGGACAGCGCCTGCATCCGGTGCGACAAGGTGGACGGGTTCCCGTGTGTGCTGCAGGCGAAGTCGGATGCGCAGGTGATCTGCGTCGACCCGGCGCTGAAGCACGAGAACGTCTCGATGGTGACGAACGCCCACGTGGTGCGGCTGGAGACCGACCCGACCGGACGAACCGTCTCGCAGGTCGTGACCGAGGTCGACGGGTCGACCGTCCAGTTCAGCGCGGACCTCGTGGTCGTCGCCTGCGGCGCGGTCAATTCCGCCGTACTGCTGCTGAAGTCGGCGAACGACCGCCATCCGCGGGGCCTCGCGAACAGCTCGGACGTCGTCGGCCGCCACTACCTGCGGCACAACAATCTCGCCTTGATGGCGGTGTCGAAGGAGCCGAACCCGACCCTGTTCCAGAAGACCCTCGCGATGAACGACTGGTACCTCGGTGCCGACGACTGGGACTATCCACTCGGTGGGATCCAGATGCTGGGCAAGTCCGACGCCGAACAGGTCCGCAGTGGCGCGCCGCGCTGGGCCGGCAAGGTCTCACCGAACATGCCGTTCGAGACGATCGCCCACCATGCGGTCGACTTCTGGTTGTGTGGTGAGGATCTGCCACTGCCAGACAACCGGGTCACCGTGCGCGAGGACGGGTCGATCCAGCTCGCTCTTGACGAGAAGAACAACATCGAGGGCGTCAACCGGCTCAAGCACAAGTTGGAGGGCATGCTCGGCCAGCTCGGGATGCACGAGCACCGGCTGCTCGACCACAGCATCTACCTGCACAAGGGGATGCCCATCGGCGCCACCGCGCACCAGGCGGGCACAGTGCGGTTCGGCGACGACCCACAGAGTTCGGCCCTCGACGTGAACTGCAAGGCGCACGACGTCGACAACCTCTACGTCGTCGATACCAGCTTCTTCCCGAGCATCGGTGCCGTGAACCCTTCGCTGACCGCGATCGCGAACGCGCTGCGGGTCGGCGACCACATCCTCGACCGGCTCGGCTGAGCCCAGCCGACCCGGAGTGACTAGGAGAACCACCATGCCAACCGCCGACATGGACGCACTGGTCATCTTCGGCGCGACCGGTGATCTCGCGAAGCTGGAGACCTTTCCCGCCCTGGTCGGGCTGGTCGATCGGGGCGTGCTCGACGTACCGATCGTCGGGGTGGCCAAGAGCGGCTGGGGACTCGACCAGTTCCGCGCGTACGCGACGGCGTCGTTGCGGGCCAACGGGATCGACCCCGACACCCCTGCGGCAGCCGGCATGCTCCGCCTCCTGCGCTACATCGACGGCGACCTCGACGACGCCGCGACGTACGCCGCGATGGCCGACGAGATCGGTGCCGGGAAGCGAGCCCTGTTCTACCTCGAGGTGCCGCCGCCGCTGTTCGGCCGGATCGCCGAGGGCATCGCCGGTGCGGGCAAGGCCGACGGGGCCCGGGTGATGGTCGAGAAGCCGTTCGGCACCGATCTCGCCAGCGCCCAGGAGCTCAACGCGACCATGAACAAGGTCTTCCCCGAGGACGCCATCTACCGGGTGGACCACTGGCTCGGCCTGGACCCGCTGGAGAACGTGCTGTTCGCGCGTTTCGCCAACTCGGTGGTCGAACCGCTGCTCGACCGCGACCACGTGGCGAGCATCCAGATCACCATGGCGGAGAACTTCGACGTATCCGACCGCGGCAGTTTCTACGACCGCACCGGGGCGATCCGCGATGTTCTGCAGAACCACATGCTGCAGGTGCTCGCGTGCGTGACGGCCGATCCGCCGGGCCAGTTCGACGACGCGACCTGGCGGGCGCAGAAGTCCGCGGTGATCAAGTCACTACGACCGCTCACCGCCGACGACACGGTGTGCGGGCAGTACGACGGTTACCTGGACGTCGCCGGTGTCGATCCCACGTCGCGGACCGAGACGTACGTCGCGATCCGGCTCGCTCTCGACACCTGGCGCTGGGCCGGCGTACCGATCGCGATTCGGGCCGGGAAATGCCTGCCGGTCACCGCGACCGAGGTGATGATCCGCTTCCACCGTCCACCGCAGGACATCTTCGGGCTCGGGGATTCCGGCGCCGCGAACGAGATGCGGTTCCGGATCTGGCCGGAGAGCGAGGTCGGGCTCATCCTGTGCGGCAAGAAGCCCGGCGCCGGCTGGACTGCGCAGCCCGAGCACCTCACCTTCGCCGAAGTGCCAGGATCCGACCAGCGACCGTACGACCGGCTGATCGGGGCGGCGCTCCTCGGCCAGCAGTCGCTCTTCGCCGCGCAGGACACGGTCGAGGCCGCCTGGCGAGTGGTCGAGCCCGTGCTCGGGGACGTGGTGCCTGTCGTCCCGTACGCCAAGGGCAGCTGGGGACCGAAGGAGGCCGACGCCTTGCTGCCGCCGGGGGCGATCTGGCATGACCCGGCCGGATGATCAAGGGGCCGGTCGATGAGTGCGAGACCCGGCGCGAACGCGCCTTCACGATGCAGCAGGTTGCGCCCGGTGGCGTCGATCTGTACCGCAACCGAACGGGAGACGACCCCACATGACCGACTACCCACGCATCGCCGACCACGGGTTGATCGGCGACCTCCAGACCGCTGCCCTGGTGGCAACGGACGGGTCCATCGACTGGTTCTGCTGTCCACGGTTCGATTCGCCGAGTGTCTTCGCCGCGCTGCTCGACCAGGAACGCGGCGGCTGTTTCCGGGCGCGGGCGACCGGCGCCGACGTCACCAGCCGGCAGCTGTACTTCCCGGACACCGCCATCCTGATCACCCGGTTTATGACCGAGGAGGGTGTCGGCGAGATCGTCGACTTCATGCCACCGGCCGGCAAGCAGCCCACCGCGAACCACCGGATCGTGCGGATGATGCGGTGCGTGCGCGGGCGGATCGCCTTCGAGGTGGACATCGCGCCACGCTTCGACTACGGCCGCCAGGAGCACGAGCTGAAGGTGGTCGAGCCAGGGGCGGTCTTCGTGACCAAGGATCTGAGCCTGACCCTGCACGTGGTCCGCGAGCCGGGTGAGGAGCGGCTCGCGCAAGTCCGGGTGGACGGCGGCGACATCCACATCGACTACGAGATGTCGGCCGGGCAGACCCGGGGGCTGGTGCTGGAGTCGGCGGCCGACGGGCCACCGCGGGAGATCGGGGTCGCGGAGTTCACGGCCATGTTCGACGACGCGACCGCGTTCTGGCGCGACTGGCTGTCGCAGTCGACGTACACCGGCCGGTGGCGGGAGATGCTGCAGCGTTCGGCGATCACCCTCAAGCTGATGACGTACGCGCCGACCGGCGCACTGGTGGCCGCTCCGACGGCCGGGCTGCCCGAGCAGATTGGCGGCGAGCGCAACTGGGACTACCGCTACACCTGGGTGCGAGACGCGTCGTTCTCCGTGTACGCGCTGCTCGGCCTCGGCTTCACCGAGGAGGCGGCGGACTTCTGCGGCTGGTTGCGTGACCGCGTGCAGGAGAAGGCCGGCGGGGGAGGTGGCCCGCTGAACATCATGTACCGCGTGGACGGGTCGTCCGATCTGACCGAGGAGTCGCTCGAGCATCTGGAGGGCTACTGCGGCTCGCGGCCGGTGCGGATCGGCAACGGTGCCTCGGACCAGCGGCAGATGGACATCTACGGCGAGGCGCTGGACAGCATCTACTTCGCCGACCAGCACGGGATCGATCTCGACCTCCAGACATGGTCCGCCCTGCGGGGCATCGTCGACTGGCTGACCGAGAACTGGGACCTGCCGGGGGAGGGGATCTGGGAGACCCGCGGCGGGCAGAAGGACTTCACCTACGGCCGGGTGATGAGCTGGGTCGCCTTCGACCGCGCGATCCGGCTGGCCGCCGAACGGGGCCTGCCCGGCTCGGTCGGCCTGTGGGTGACGACCCGCGACGCGATCCACAACCAGGTGCTGCACCGCGGCTGGAACGAGAAGCTCGGCGCGTTCGTGCAGCACTACGGCGACACCGTGCTGGACTCGTCGATGTTGCGCATGGCAACAGTCGGCGCCATCGGGCCCACCGATCCGATGTGGTTGTCGACGCTGGACGCGATGGAAGCCGAACTGGTGGTCGACAGCCTGGTCTACCGCTACGACCCGGCCGCCTCACCGGACGGCCTGGCCGGTGACGAGGGCACGTTCTCGCTCTGTACTTTCAACTATGTCGACGCCCTGGCCCGGGCCGGCCGCCTCGACGAGGCCCGGCTGATCTTCGAGAAGATGCTCACCTACGCCAACCACGTGGGCCTGTTCTCCGAGGAGATCGGCCTGACCGGTCAGCAGCTGGGCAACTTCCCGCAGGCCTTCACGCACCTGGCCCTGATCGACGCGGCCATCACCCTGGATGCCGCGCTGGATGGCGCGAAGGCCACCCGCCGGTACACCGCGTCGGGTATCCCGGCCGCGCGCCGGCCGCCGGACGCGGCGATGACCTGAGCGGCGGACAGGCTACGGCAGGGGTTCGCCGGTCTCGTCGTGGGTGCGGGCGAGCCGGCGGTCGATGGCGACGGCGATCGCCGGGTACACCAGCACCGACAAGACGCCCGCGCCCACCAGCGCGGCCGCGTTCTCGGGCAGCATCTCGCCGGTCTCGAGTCCGATCTCACTGAGCGCGACGAGCAGCGGCAAGGCCGTCGACACCACGAAGACGAGTTCGAGCCGTCGCTGCCGGGGCAGCGCGGTTCGGTACACCACCAGCGTCGGCAGGCCGCGCACGACGAGCAGCAGGAGGAAGAAGAGAAACAGCCGTCCAGGTGCGTGGATGATCGACTCCAGGTCGAGACCCATCCCTGAGGACACGAAGAAGATGGGAATGAAGAAGCCGTAGCCGACGGCATCGAGCTTGCGGTCCAGCCCCTCGGGGTTTCCGGGCGCCCACCGATGCAGGACGACTCCCGCCACGAAGGCCCCGAGGACGGAGTCGAGCCCGAAGTCGCTGGCGATCACGAGCAGGAGCAGCAACATCGCGACCGTCCACCGCAGCGTGGTCTGCGACGTCGCGTCCTCCCCTTCCGTCAGAATCCGCGCGATCCGGCCGCCACGCCCCAATCTGGGCGCCAGACTCAGCAGCAGCCCGAGGAGGCCCACCGCGACCAGCGAGATCAGCCCGATGAACCGGCCGTGCGATCCGAGGAAGATCGCGATGGCCACGACCGGCAGGAACTCCCCGACGGCCCCGGCGGCCAGGACGTAGGAGCTGAACGACCCGCGCAGCATGTTGTTGTCACGCAGGATCGGCAACAGCGTTCCCAGCGCCGTCGTCGTCAGGCCGAGCGCGACCGGCACGAACGCTCGCACCAGCCCCAGCGCCGCGAGTGCCGCGACCACCCCGATGGCCAGCACCACGGTGACCCCCCACCCGACGAGAGCGAGCTTGCCGGCCCGCTGCCGGAAGATCGCCAGGTCGAGCTCATAGCCCGCCATCAGGAACAGGAACCCTAGACCGACGTTCGAGAGCAGGACGATGCTGCCCGGGTCGGCCAGATCGAGCACGTGCGGCCCGACCACGACGCCGCCGATGATGAGCACCACCACCTGCGGGATCCGCATCACGCCGAGTAACCCGACGATCACAGGCGTTATGGCCGCCACCAACGCGACGATGAACAGGCTGGTCAGTCCAAGACCGAGGTCAGTGTTCATCCCACCAGCCTCACTGCCCGTCCGTACCGGAAACCTCACCCGGTCCGGACGATCCTCACCCGTCACCACCCGTCACGACCCGTGACGTGGCTGGACGTCGGACGGGTCGATCGGCGCCGGCCGGCCGGGTGGAGCCTCGCGGTCCACCCGGCCTTGTGCTATTGGGCGACCTTGAACAGCTCGTCGAGTTGCGTATTGAGCTTCGTCAACGAGCTGACGGGCGAGCTGCCGATGTAGACGGCGTCGAAGCGTGGTGCCATCAGCGCCGCGATGTCGGCGGCGTTCGTCGTCACCGGGAACAGGAACGTCGTCTTGTCGACGACCTGCCGGGTGAACGGGGTGACGTCGAGCTTGCGCTCGGACTTGTTGTAGGCGATCGCCAGTTGGGTGCCGGCCGGCCGGGCCGGGAAGACGACGCCGGACTGGCCGATGATGTTCTGGCACTCCGCGCCGGACAGGAACGCGACCCACTTCGCGGCGTTCTCGGGCTGCTTCGACAGCGTGGTGACCGAGTCGGCCAGGCCGTTGAACATCGACGCCCGCTTGCCGCTCGGCCCGATCGGGGTCGGCGCCAGCCCGATGTCCAGCTTCTTGCCGGCGGAGTCGGTGAGTTTGGTGAAGCTGGAGATCATCCACGACCCGCTGAGGCCCATCGCCGCCGTACCGGACTGGATCTGCTTGTCGGTGCCGATCGCGTTCGCGCCGCCGATCTCCTCGTAGCTGGGCATGTAGCCCTTCTGCACCATGCCGAAGTACCAGCTCAGCGTGTCCTGCAGGGCCGGCTGGTCCAGGTTGAACTTGGTGCCCCACGGGTTCTTGTCAGTCGCCTGCCAGCCCGCACTGCCGGCGAACGCCGACCACTGCGTCTGGCCCCAGCCACCGCCGCCGGAGCCTTCGGAGGCGAGGCCATGTGTCTTGACGTGCGACTTGTCGAAGCCCGGCTCGTCGCCCCGGACGCCCTTCTCGTCGATGGTGAGATGCGCGACGAGCTTCTCGAACGTGCCGCCGTCCTGGGGGTTCCAGGTGAGGTTCTCCAACTCGGCGGGATCCACGCCGGCCGCCTTGAGTGCGGCGCCGTCGTAGAAGATCGCGATCGTGTCCCAGTCCTTGGGCGCGCCGTACCGCTTGCCGTCCTGGCCCTTCCACAGTTCCGCCAGGCCCTGCTGGTAGTCGCCGTCCTTGATTCCACTGGTCGGGCCGAGGTCGTCGAGGGGGCGGAGGACCTTCAGATCGACGTACTGGGCGAACTTCGACAGGTGGTCGGTGAAGACATCGGGTGCGGTGTCGGCGATGAAGCCGGCGGTGAGCTTGGACCAGTAGGCGTCCCAGCCGTACTGCGAGATGTGGATCTTCAGGCCGGGATTGGCCTTGGCGAACGCGTCGGCGCACTTCTGGTAGCCCGGCTGCTGGGCCGAGTCCCACAGCCAGTACTCGATGGTGCCGTTCGCGCTGCTACCGGTTGTACTGCTGCAGGCGGTCAAGGCCGCGGCGGTGAGCAGAGCGACCGCGGCGGTGCGGATCCGTTGCCGGAAGGTGATCATGCCGGGCTCCTCACTTGATCCCGCTGAAGCCGATGGAGTTGACGATGCGCTTCGCGAAGAACATGAAGAGCACGAGCATCGGCAGGGCGGCGACGAGCGTGGCGGCCATCAGGCCGGACCAGTCGGGGCCGGTCTGCGGCGTCTGGGACTTGAAGACGCCGAGCGCGACGGTGAGGACGCGCGACCTGTCGGTGTAGCTGACCATCAGCGCCCAGAAGTACTCGTTCCACGCCGCCATGTAGGTCAGGATCGCCAGCGTCGTGATCGGGGCCGCCGACATCGGCAGGATGAGCCGGAAGAACACCTTGACCTTGGAAGCGCCGTCCATCAGCGCGGCCTCCTCCACCTCGCGGGAGATCCCGAGGAAGAACTGGCGCAGGAAGAACACCGCGAACGGCGTCATGAACATGGTCGGCAGGGCGATCCCGATCAGGGTGTCCACCAGACCGAGTTGCTTGAGCAGCACGAAGTTCGGCAGCAGCGTGAAGATCGCCGGGATCATCAGGCCGCCCAGGAAGAACGCGAAGAACCTCTCACGGTGCTTCCATTGCAGCCGCGCGAACGCGTACGCCGCCATCGCGGAGAAGAACACCTGCCCGGCAGTGATGAGCGTGGCGACGACGACGGAGTTGAACAGGTAGCGCCAGAAGTTGATCGCCTGCCCGGCGCCACCGGCATCGATGGCCTCCTGCCCGGTCTGCAGGCCGAAGACCCGCTCGAAGCCGCCGGCCGAGGTCTGCACCGGTAGCAGGCTGCCGGAACCCGCGTAGAGGGCGTTGTTGCTGGACAGCGCCGTACGCAGCATCCAGTAGAACGGGAACAGGCTGACGAGGATCACCAGGATCATGAACGTCCAGGCGAGTGCGCGACCGGCGCTGAACCGGTGTGGCTCGCTCGGGGTGGCCGCGGGTTCCCTGACAACTGGGGGCGGCGCGGGGGCGACCTTCGGGGTGGTGTCGGTGGTCATGGTCGCTCCTCAGGCCAGGTCGGAGGACTCGGCGCGGGTGAGCCGGTACTGGACGAACGTCACGATCACCAGGACGGTGAGCAGCGCCACCGACATTGCCGACGCGTAGCCGAACTGGAAGCGGCCGAACGCGACGTCGTAGATGTAGAACTGCAGCACCCGGGAGGAATCGACCGGCCCGCCTTGCGTCGCGATCGCCACCGTGTCGAAGACCTGGAACGAGCCGACCACCGTGATGATCAGGACCAGCGAGAGGATCGGCCGCAGCAGCGGCACCGTGATGCTGCGGAACATCCGGACTTCGCTCGCGCCGTCGATGCGGCCCGCCTCGTAGACGGTCTCGGGGATCATCTGCAGACCGGCGAAGATCAGCAGCGCGGTGTAGCCGACATGCCGCCAGACATTGATGAAGGCGATCGTCGGGATGACCCAGGTGCTGTCGGACAGGAACGGGATCCGGTCCAGGCCCATCGCGGCGATGATGTTGTTCGCGATGCCGAGCTGGTAGTCGAGGATCCAGAGGAAGACCATCGCGGCCACCACGTTCGAGACGAGGAACGGCGTGAGCACGATGCCGCGCAGCCAGGTCCGCTGCGTCAGCCGCTGCATCATCACTGCGATCACCAGGGCGATCACCGTCTGGAAGCCGATGTTCAGGATCACGTAGTAGAGCGTCACCTTCAACGCGTTCCAGAACACCGGGTCGTGGATCATCCGGACGTAGTTGTCCAGGCCGTTGAACTCCGGCGGTGTGAGCAGGTTGAACTTCGTGAAGCTGAGGTAGATCCCGCGGATGGTCGGCCAGACCAGGAAGACTCCGAAGCCGATCAGCGCGGGAAGGATGAACAGCAGCGCGAGACGGGTGTCGTCGCGCGGACCGTTCCTGGCGCGGCCGGCCTTCGCCGGCCGGATCGAAGTCGTGGTGGCCATCAGCTCTCCTTCGCCCGGGTACTGCTAGCCGGGGTCCGGGGCTATTTACAGTCAGATTGAAAATAAGCCAGGATGGCCGGTGTGACAAGGGTCACGTGGTGTCGATTTGTAAACTGGGCGGATGGTGACTGGCACGTCGGAACGACCAGCCGGTGAGCGGGGCCTGACCGCGGGAGAGCTCGCCGTCACCCGCCAGCTGCTGATCCACGGACCGGCGACCCGTGGTGACCTCGGCGACCGGCTCAACCTCTCCTACGCTTCGATGTCCCGGTTGGCCCGCGCCCTCATCCTCGGTGGCATGGCCACCGAGGATCTCGAGCCCGCGGCAGCGATCGGCCGGCCGCGCCAGATCCTGACCGCGGTGCCCAGTGCCCGGCACGTCGTCGGCGTCAAGCTCACCGGCGACACCGCCTACGGCGTCGTCTGCGATCTGTTCGGCGAGGTCAAAGCGACGACGAGGGCGGCCCTGCCCAGGCCCGAGGAGGGCGGTGTCGTGCCGGTTGCGGCCACCGTGAAGGTCGTCGCGCAGCTGGCGAACAGGCTCGCTCCGAAGGTGCCGACCGTGGACGGCATCGGGGTGTCCGTCGGCGGGGTGATCGCGGACCGTTCGGTCGTCCGGGAGGGGACCTTCCTGGGCTGGCGCGATGTGGATCTCGGCGGACCGCTGCGGGACCGGACCGGTCTGCCGGTCATCGTCACCAACGACGTCACCGCGCTGGCTCGCGACCAACTGTGGTTCGGGGCCGGCCGCACCCACTCGACCTTCGGCATCGTCACCGTCGGCGCCGGTCTCGGCGTGGGCGTCGTCCGGGACGGCGTCGCCGTCGAAGAACTGATCGACAACGGTCATCTGCTGGCGCACGCACCAGTCGACAGCAGCGGGCCCAGCTGCGGCCTCGGCCACCGGGGATGTGTGGCGGCCTACCTCAACCGGGAGGATCTCGAGCGCAACGCCTCGGCGGCTGCCAAGCACCCGGTCACCCTGCACGACCTCGTCCGGGCCCGATCCGGCGGCGACCCGGTCGCCACCCGTCGGCTCGACGACGCCGCCCGGGCACTCGGACACGTCGTGGCGTCGTTCGCCGGGGCCCTCCAGACAACCTGCATCGTGCTGGGTGGCGAGGATGTCGCCGCCTTCACCGACTCGCCGGCTCTGCAGGAGACGATCGCGGATCGGCTGCGCCCGGGGCCATTGGAGACCCAGCGCTGCGCGCTCGACGTCCTCACCACCCCGCTGACCTTCACCGACTGGGCCCGCGGCGCCGCGGTAGCAGGCATCCAGCACGTCCTCGGCGCCTAGAACACCTGCAACACCGGCATCATCGGCCCGTGGCGCCGCCGGGGAGAGCGTCGACGTACACCCAGGCTCCGTTCTCGCGGGTGAAGTGGCTGTTCTCCTGCTGGTGGCCCGGGCGGCCGTCGAGTGTGTAGTGCGCGCGGAACTCGACGGTTCCTTCGGTGTGGAACGGGCTTCCATCGGTGGTGTTCAGGATCTCGAGGCCGGTCCAGACGAGGTCCCGATCCAGCTGGAGATCGGCCGGTCGCGTCGAGGAATGCCAGCTGCGCAGCAGGTACGGCACATCGTCGACGACGAAGGCCGAGTAGCGCGAGCGCATCAGTTGCTCGGCGGTGCTGGCCGACGTACGGCCTTGGTGCAGACGGCCGCAGCAGTCGTCGTAGGTGGCGGCGAGCCCACAGGGACAGGACCTGGCCATCTCACACCGCGCCGGGGAAGGCCACCGGAGCGCCGCCCCAGGTGACCTGGGCGCTCGCGGCGGCGAGCAGGCTCTCGATGGCGAAGGCCCGGACGGCCGGCTGCTCGGCCGCCTCGACCAGGTCGCCGTACACGGCTGCCACTCGCCGTTCGATCAGCAGGACGAGGGCGGCGGCGGTGGCCGCGTTCGTGACCGCCTGGGGCAGGTCGTACGCCGCTTCCGCCGCGACCGGGGTCTCACCGGCGGCGACGACCAGGGCGCTCAGGTGGTCGCGGTGGTCGCGGTGCTGCGCATAGGAGTCTGTCGCGGCCTTGAAGCGCGCGCCACTCAGCTTCCCGCCGGCCACGCCCACGCCGTACAGGGCGGCATGTTCCCCGGCGAGTGCGGCCTGCAGGGCTTCCAGTTGGGTCACGAGGCGTTTGCCTTCTTTTTCGGGGTGAGTGTCGTCGCGAGCTGCGTCTCGGCGGCGGCGATCATTGCCAGCAGGCGGGCCGGGGCGCCGGACACCTTGGCTGCCGCGGCGGCGTGGGCGATCGCCGCGGCCTTCTCCTGCTTGGCCAGGGCGGTGAGCGCGGCCGCCGACGTCCCCGCGACGGCCGGTGCCTTGCCGGCGGTGGGCGTGACCCCGGCGGTCTCCTTGAGCTTCGCCAGATGACTGGCGTGGTACTTCGCACCCGCCGCGAGCTGAGTCCGCAGCGCCGGGAACTTCCGGCTCGTCCCGGCGAACGCGAGGGATAATTGAGTCACCTGGGTCGCCGCCGTGCTGAGGGCGGCGACGACCGCGGGATCGGCGGTCGGCGTCTCCTGGGCGCGCCGATCGGACGACGAGGGGTTGACGGCGCCCGGCGTACTCCCGGCCGGATCGTCCTTGCAACCGGCCAGCGTGACGGCTCCGGGCACCAGGGCCGCACTCACCATGAGGCTGCGGCGGGACACACGGCGGGGTTCGATCGGCACGGCGGAACGATACCTGGTGACGCGCCGGTGACCGGTCTGGGACGAGCCGGTGACCCGAGCACTGCGACCGGCCGGATATGGTGGGCTACTGCCCTCGGCCGGACCGCCGGGGGTGGAACGGGTGCACAACTGGAGAGAGGCAGGTCAACCTGTGAGCCGAAGGACTGACCACACGGACACCACGAGCCTCGAGAACTTCCTGCGGCCGATCGTCGAGCAGTTCGGCTGCGACCTGGAGGCCGCGGAGATCACTCCGGCCGGCCGCCGCCGGTTGCTGCGCGTGCTCGTCGACCGCGACGGCGGCATCAGCCTGGACGACGTCGCCGACGTGACCCGGGCGATCTCCAAGGCGCTCGACGCCGACGACATCATGGGCGACGGCGCCTACACGCTGGAGGTCTCCAGCCCCGGCGTCGACCGGCCGCTCACCCTGCCCCGGCACTGGCGGCGCAACGTCAGCCGCCTGGTCGCGGTCACCCTGACCGCCGGTGGGAAGCTGACCGGCCGGATCAAGTCCGCCTCCGAGGAGGCGGCCGAGCTGGACGTGGACGGCAAGCGGCAGACGGTCGCGTACGCCGACGTCGAGAAGGCCAAGATCCAGATCGAATTCAACCGGCCCGCCGGCAACGACGAACCAGAAACACCTGCCGACGGCACGGTGGAGGAGAACTGACATGGATATCGACATGGCCGTGCTGCGGTCGCTGGAGCGGGAGAAGGACATCGCCCTCGACGTCGTCGCCGAGGCGATCGAGCAGGCACTGCTGGTGGCCTACCACCGGACCGAGGGTGCCCAGCAGCAGGCCCGGGTCGAGCTGGACCGCAAGACCGGGCACGTCACCGTGTTCGCCCGCGAGCTCGCCGAGGACGGCACCGTGGCCCGCGAGTACGACGACACCCCGGCCGACTTCGGCCGGATCGCGGCCACCACGGCCAAGCAGATCATCCTGCAGCGGCTGCGCGACGCCGAGGACGAGGTCCGGTACGGCGAGTTCTCCGGCAAGGAGGGCGACATCGTCTCCGGGGTCGTCCAGCAGGGCCGCGACCCGCGTTCGGTGATGGTCGACCTCGGCAAGATCGAGGCGGTGCTGCCGGCGCCGGAGCAGGTGCCGGGGGAGAAGTACGAGCACGGCTCCCGGCTGCGGGTGTACGTCGTGGGCGTCCGCAAGGGCTTCAAGGGCCCGCAGATCACGGTCAGCCGCACCCACCCGAACCTGGTCAAGAAGCTGTTCGCGCTCGAGGTCCCGGAGATCGCGGACGGCACCGTCGAGATCACCGCGATCGCGCGTGAGGCCGGTCACCGGACCAAGATCGCCGTCCGGACGCTGAACCCGTCGGTGAACGGGAAGGGCGCCTGCATCGGGCCGATGGGCCAGCGGGTGCGCAACATCATGCACGAGCTGCACGGCGAAAAGATCGACATCATCGACCACAGCGACGATCCGGCCACCTTCGTCGGGAATGCGCTGTCCCCGGCGCAGGTTACATCTGTAGAGGTGGTAGACGCCGCGGCACGTGCCGCCAGGGTCGTCGTACCCGACTACCAGCTCTCGCTCGCGATCGGCAAGGAAGGGCAGAACGCCCGCCTGGCCGCCCGGCTGACCGGGTGGCGGATCGACATCCGGCCGGATACGGATGTGACTCGTGAGGACGAGAAGGTAGACTGATCTCTCGGTCGGTCGACTGAGTCGCAACCACACCCTGAGGATCACGTACCAAGTGACTGCAGACGCGCGCCCTGGCAAGGCCCGGGAGCGTACCTGTATCGGGTGCCGGAAGCGGTCCAGTCCGGCTGATCTGCTGCGGATGACGGTGTCTGGAGGGCTGGTCCTTCCGGATCCCGATCGTCGGGCGCCTGGCCGCGGGGCGCATCTGCACCCGGTGGCCGCGTGCCTCGACCTCGCCGAGCGGCGTAAGGCGTTCCCACGGGCCTTCAAGGTCCCCGGTCCGCTTGACCTGGCGCTCGTACGGGAACATGTTGCGCAGCGCAGTACCGAAAGCAGTACCGAAAGTGCGGCCACCCGGCCGCCCGCGACGACCGTCGCGACGACATGAAGGCGGGTCATCGACTCATGACCACTCGATGAGTGTCGAACGATGAGTGCAATGCGATGAGCATGTACGTCAACTAACGGTCCGCGCCCCAGGCTCGGACCAGAGGGAGAGCAGTGGCAAAGGTCCGGGTCTACGAGCTCGCGAAAGAGCTCGGAGTTACCAGCAAGGTCGTTCTGACCAGGCTGAACGACATGGGAGAGTTCGTCCGATCGGCGTCCTCGACGATCGAGGCACCCGTCGTTCGACGGTTGGCGGAAGATTTCGAGAAGAACCCGCCGAAGAAGCGCGCGGCCAAGAAGGCCGCCGCAAGCACGTCTGCCGCGCCGCAGGCGACCGCACCGGTCGCGCCTGCCGCACCGGCGAAGAAAACACAGCCGGCCCCGGCCGAGCGCCCCGCGCCGGCCGCTGAGGCGACCCCGGCGCCGGTCGCAGAAACCCCCAAGGCGGAGGTGGCCGAGAAGGTGGAGTCCGCTCCGGCTCCGGTGAAGTCGGTTCCGACCCCAGGCGTGAAGCCGGGGCCGCGTCCGGGCCCGAAGCCCGCGCCGCGGCAGGAGACCGCTCCCGCCGAGGTCGCTCCGGCGGCCAAGGCCGAGACCCCGGCGGCACCGTCGTTCGAGGCACCGGCCGCCAAGGCCACGCCGGCCACGCCGGCCGCGCCGGCGCCCAGCCCGGTGGCCGCTCAGCCGGCCGCTCCGGCGCAGCAGCGTCCGGCCGCCGAGCAGTCGACCCGGCCGGGTCCGCGTCCGGGTGGGCCGGGATCCGGTCCGCGTCCGGGTGCGCCGCGTCCGGGTGGCCAGGGCAATGCGCCCCGTCCCGGCGCCCCCCGTCCGGGTGCGCCGCGTCCGGGTGGCCAGGGCGGTGGGCCCCGTCCGGGTGCGCCGCGTCCGGGCAACAACCCGTTCAGCTCGACCCAGGGCATGCAGCGCGGTGGCGCGCGCCCCGGCCAGGGTGGTCAGGGTGAGCGTTCCGGTCAGGGTGCGAGCCCGGCCGGGATGGCGCCGCGTCCGCCGCAGTCCCGTGGTGACGACCGCGGTCGCAGCAACGACCGGCCGCGTCCGAGTGGTGTGCCCGGTGCGCCGCGGCCCAACCCGGCGATGATGCCGAAGTCCTCGGCCGGAACGTTCACCGGTCGTCCGTCCGGTCCGGGCGGCGGCGGTGGCGGCGGCGCTGGTGGCCGTGGCCGTCCCGGTGGCGGTTCCGGTGGACCGGGTGCCGGTCCGCGCGGTGGCGGCGGTGGCGGCGGCGGTGGCTTCCGTCCCGGCGGCGGCGGCGGCCCGAGCGGCCCGCCCGGTGGCGGCGGTGGCCGTCCGGGTGCGGGCAACCGTGGTCGTGGCGGGACGCAGGGTGCCTTCGGGCGTCCGGGCGGTCCGGCGCGCCGCGGCCGCAAGTCGAAGCGGGCGAAGCGCCAGGAGTTCGACAACATGCAGGCGCCGGCAGTCGGCGGCGTTCGCGTCCGGCACGGTGACGGCGAGGTCGTGCGTCTCGCCCGTGGCGCGTCGCTGACGGACTTCGCCGAGAAGGTCGGCGTCGACCCGGCGTCGCTGGTGCAGGTGCTGTTCCACCTCGGTGAGATGGTGACCGCGACCCAGTCGGTCAACGAGGAAGTCCTGGAACTGCTCGGCACCGAGCTGAACTACGACGTCCAGGTCGTGTCCCCGGAGGACGAGGACCGCGAGCTGCTGCAGTCGTTCGACATCGACTTCGGTTCCGACGAGGGCGGCGAGGACGACCTGGTCAAGCGGCCGCCGGTGGTGACCGTGATGGGTCACGTCGACCACGGTAAGACGAAGCTGCTGGACGCGGTCCGGGAAGCCAACGTCGTGGCCAAGGAAGCCGGTGGCATCACCCAGCACATCGGTGCGTACCAGGTGACCACCGAGGTGGACGGCGAGCAGCGGGCCATCACCTTCGTCGACACCCCGGGTCACGAGGCGTTCACCGCCATGCGTGCCCGTGGTGCGCAGGCCACCGACATCGTCATCCTGGTGGTCGCGGCCGACGACGGCGTGATGCCGCAGACGATCGAGGCACTGAACCACGCCCGGGCGGCGAACGTCCCGATCGTGGTCGCGGTCAACAAGATCGACGTACCGAGTGCGGACCCGGCCAAGGTGCGCGGTCAGCTGACCGAGTACGGCCTGGTGCCCGAGGAGTACGGCGGCGACACGATGTTCGTCGACGTCTCGGCGAAGTCCCGGATCAACATCGACGGGCTGCTCGAGAGCGTCGTCCTGACGGCGGACGCGGCGCTGGACCTGCGGGCCAACCCGAACATGCCGGCCCAGGGCATCGCGATCGAGGCCAACCTCGACAAGGGCCGTGGCCCGGTGGCGACCGTGCTGGTGCAGCGCGGCACGCTGCGGGTCGGCGACTCGATGGTGGCAGGACCGGCGTACGGCCGGGTCCGGGCCATGCTCGACGAGCACGGCGACCCGGTCGAGGAGGCGACGCCGTCGCGTCCGGTGCTGGTGCTCGGTCTGACCGCCGTACCAGGTGCGGGTGACAAGTTCCTGGTCGTCGACGACGACCGGAGGGCACGGCAGATCGCCGAGAAGCGCGAAGCTCGCGCCCGGGCGGCCGCCAACGCCAAGCGTCGTGCGCGCCGGACCCTCGAGGACTTCATGGCCTCGATGGAGAAGGGCGAGACGCAGGAACTGCTGCTCATCCTCAAGGGCGACGTGTCCGGTTCGGTCGAGGCGCTGGAAGACGCCCTGGTCCGGATCGAGGTCGGCGACGAGGTCAACCTCCGCGTCATCGACCGCGGTGTCGGTGCGATCAACGAGAACGACGTCAACCTGGCCATCGCGTCGAACGCCGTCATCATCGGCTTCAACGTGCGGCCGGCGGGCAAGGCCGGTGACCTGGCCGAGCGCGAGGGCGTCGATGTCCGGTACTACTCGGTCATCTACGCGGCGATCGACGACATCGAGGCGGCCCTGAAGGGCATGCTCAAGCCGATCTACGAGGAGGTCACCCTCGGCCAGGCGGAGATCCGCGAGATCTTCCGCTCCTCGAAGGTGGGCAACATCGCCGGTTGCTGGGTGACCAGTGGGCTGATCCGCCGCAACGCCAAGGTCCGGTTGATCCGGGACGGCGCGGTGGTCGTCGACAACACCGAGTTGTCGTCGCTGAAGAGGTTCAAGGACGACGCGTCCGAGGTCCGCGAGGGCTTCGAGTGCGGTCTGACCGTCAACAACTTCAACGACATCAAGATCGGTGACATCGTCGAGTCGTTCGAGCTCCGCGAGAAGCCGCGCAACTGACACAGCAAGGGTGATCCGCCCGGATCACCTGGGAGTAACGTCCGGAGAGACGGTCTATGTCTCTCCGGACGTTCTCATGAATGAGGGAGTGAGCCCTGATGGGTGAAGCAAGGGCGAAGCAGCTGGCCGACCGGATCCAGGTGCTCGTCGCCGAACTGCTCGAGCGCCGGGTCAAGGATCCCCGGCTGGGCTTCGTCACGGTGACGGACGCCCGGCTGACCGGCGACCTGCGTGAGGCCAGCGTCTTCTACACCGTGTACGGCGACGAGCAGGCGCGGGCGTCGACCGCGGCCGCCCTGGAGTCGGCTCGTGGCCTGATTCGCAGCGAGGTCGGCAAGGCGCTGGGCCTGCGGCACTCGCCGAGTGTCACCTTCTTCCTGGACGCCGTTCCGGAGACCGCCGGGCAGATCGAGGACCTGCTGGCCAAGGCCCGCGAGGCCGACGCCGAGGTGGCCAAGGCCGCCGCGGGTGCCAAGCCGGCCGGCGACGCGGACCCGTACAAGCACAAGGACGACGACGAGGACCAGGACTGAGTGCTGCGTTGACCGGCATCGGCACCATGTCCCCGAACAGCACCCCGTCCCATGACTTCACCTCGTCGTCCGACGGGATAGTCGTCGTCGACAAGCCGGCGGGGCTCACCTCGCACACCGTCGTCGCGCGGGTCCGCCGGCTCGCCGGCACCCGCAAGGTCGGGCACGCCGGCACGCTGGACCCGATGGCGACGGGTGTGCTGGTCGTCGGCCTCAACCGGGCGACCCGGCTCCTCGGTCACCTTCAGCTGGCCGACAAGTCGTACGACGCGACGATCCGGCTCGGCGCGACCACGACCACCGACGACGCCGAAGGCTCCGTGCTGACCACGGCCCCGGTCGACGGGGTCGCGGCCGAGGCGATCGAGTCCGCGGTGGCGGGTTTCCGCGGTGACATCTCGCAGGTGCCGTCGAAGGTCTCGGCGATCAAGGTCGACGGGCGGCGCGCGTACGAACGCGTCCGGGCCGGCGAGGAGGTCGCGCTGAAGGCTCGCGCGGTGACGGTCTCGCGGTACGACGTCCTCGACGTACGCCCGGGGCCGGACGGGATCGATGTCGACGTCTCGGTCGACTGTTCCAGCGGCACGTACATTCGTGCCCTGGCACGCGATCTCGGCGCCGAGCTCGGCGTCGGCGGTCACCTGACCGCGTTGCGTCGTACCCGGGTCGGCGCCTTCGACCTGGCGGCGGCGCACACGCTCGAGTCGCTGGCGCAGGACTTCGCCTGGCTGCCGATCGCGGATGTTGCCGCCGGCACCTTCCCGCGGTACGACGCCGACGCCGACCAGGCCGCCGCCATCCGCACCGGACGCCCGCTGTCCGGCCTCAAACTCCAGCCCGGCCAGACCGCGATGTTCGACCCGACCGGCACCTTCCTCGCCCTCTACGAACCCCACGGGCCGGTCGCGAAACCCACCGCGGTCTTCGTCAGCTGAGGTTTGCTTCCCCGCGGGGTCAACGCGTGATTCCTGCCGGTGGGGGCGAGGACAGCCCGGCCGACCCGCACGTCCGCGCGCTCACTCTCGCGGATGTCGGACCGTGATGGGCGGACGCCCAGGCCATCACAAGTGCGCCACCGGTTCATCCGCACGCGGCAGGACCGACTCGGAGCGCGATTGTGATGGCGTGGCGGTCCGCTCCCGGGAGGATTCATGGGCGGGTGTGGATAGTGCCGGTGGTGCCGTTGAGGGTTAGTGGTTGGCCGTCCTGGATGCAGGTCATGGCGGAGGGGACGCCGAGGACGGCGGGGATGCGGTGTTCACGGGCCACGATCGCGGCATGCGAGAGGCGTCCGCCGATCTCGGTGACCACGCCGGCGACGACCCCGAACAGCAGGGTCCACGCCGGGTCGGTGAACCGGCAGACCAGGATGTCGCCGGGACCGACCCGGGTGAAGTCCTCGGGCCCGTGCACGACCCGAGCCGGACCCGAGACGAGCCCTGGACTGCCTGCAGTCCCGTGGAGGTCGGCGGGGTCCGGTTGCCCGGGTTCGAGGGTGCCGACCGCCCCTCGGGTACGACCGGGGACGGGAGCAGTGACAGGGCGGGCCTGAAGCAACCAGATCTGGTCGTTCTCGACAGCGAACTCGATGTCCTGTGGTGCGCCCAGGTGCTCAGCCACCTCCGCGCCGAGCCGAGCCAAGCGGACGACCTGCCGGTCATCGAGGCACAGCCGACCGCGGTCTTCAGGCCGCACCGTCGCGGTGACGGTCCCGTTGCCGCCGCGGTCGACGCGGGTGCGTTTGTCTCCGGTACGACGGTCGACGACACCGTCCGCGGTCACAGTGAACGCGTCCGGCGTCGCCACCCCGCCGACCACGCTCTCACCCAGTCCCCACGAGGCTTCGATCATCGTCGCGCCCCCAGAAGCGAACAGCACCCCAGCGACATCGGCGTCGATGTGCCGCTGGACGATGACGGCGATCTCTGGCTCGCGTACCGCTGCTGTGCGATAAGCGACCGCGCGGCTGGACCACAAGGAGGCCCAGGTCGCCGGGATCCGCTCGGCAACCGCTGCTGGTCCGGTGATCCCCAAGAAGGTGTCATGCTGCCCGGCCGCCGAGCTGCCCGCGGTGTCTTCGGTCGAAGCCGAGGACCGTACGGCGACCGCGTGATCGCCGAGCCGCGCCATGTGGTCGGTGAGTTCGCGCAAGAGCTCTGCCGCGAGCGGCTGGGATTCGATCACCCGACGCACCTCGTCCGGCCCGCCGTCGGCCAGTACGGCGGGAAGATCCAGACCGCTCGTTGCCGCTCGATAGACCTCGGCGGGTACGACGAAGCCGGGTGGGACCGGGAAACCGGCCCGGGCGAGTGTCCCGAGCACGGCGGCCTTACCACCTGCCTGTTGCCGGGTGGCCTCGGTGAGGACGATGATCAACGAGGCATCCCTTCAACAAAATATTGACAACAATCCGTTGAATGATCCACGGTTCTCCCGTGCGAAGCAACCACGAACAAGCGGTCGATGACCAGGCCCAGGCCCGGCGGGAGTCCGAGGCGCGCCGGCTGCTCCTGGACCGGGGCGCCAACCAGCTCGACCGTCGTCCGTGGCAGCCCGGCCCGGTGCCGCCGTCGGCCGTCGACCTCATCCATTTCTTCCTCTGGCAGTCGAGTCGTCCCGCTGAAGAGCCCGGGGAGGCGGCCCTGGCGGCGTTGCGGCTGTTGCCGGCCGCACGAGCCGAGCTTGATCAGCTCGAGACGAGCCTGATGTTCACGGCCCGCGGTCTCGGCATCACCTGGGCCGAGATGGCGCGCGCACTCGGCCTCAACTCACCTCAGGCCTGCCAGCAACGACTGGACCGCCTGACCGCACGCACCGAGCGCCCGGCCGAAACCCAGCAGCCATGACCCATCCCTCCGCATCAGATCTGCTCGTGCTGCACGCCGTACGCCTGCTCGGGGTCGCGGACGACCACACGGCTGCGCGGAGATACGCGCTCGAACCCGCCGCCACGAAGGAACTGCTGCTCGACTACCAGGCCTTCGGCTGGATCACCTGGAGCGAGTTCGCCGGGATCGGCGGCTGGTCGCTGACGGCGTCCGGCCGGGCGGAAAACGAACGCCGCCTCGCCGCGGAGCTGGCCACGGCTGCCGGCGTCGACACCCTCCGCGAGACCTACCGAGCCTTCCTCCCACTCAACGAACGGCTGCAGATCGCCTGCACGCAGTGGCAACTGAGACCGACCGACGATGACCCGCACGCCTTCAACGACCACACCGATCCGGCCTGGGACCGCCGCGTGATCGTCGAACTGTCAGCACTCGCCGAGCGCCTCGGCCCACTGTCCGAGGACCTCGCCGGGGTGCTCGACCGTTTCCAGGGCTACCACGCACGATTCGCCGCCGCCCTCGACCGCGTCCTGGCCGGTGACCCCGCCTGGGTCGACCGGACCAACGTCGACTCGTGCCACAAGGTCTGGTTCGAGCTCCACGAGGACCTGATCGCCACCCTGGGCCTGACCCGCGGCGTCGAGCCGTCGGATGATCGCTGACTGGCTACCCTGGAAGGGTGCGTTCCCGTCCGACACTGAGCTGGGCTCCCGGCCCTGACGTGCTTGCGTTGGAGGCCGGTACGACGGATGTCACGCCAGTGGCCGACGCGGTGGCCGGCGGGGGAGTCGTCGTACTGAGTGGGGCGGGGATCTCGACCGAGTCGGGGATTCCGGACTACCGCGGTGAGACGGGCAGTCTGCGGACGCATACGCCGATGACGTACGGCGACTTCGCGGCGAGCGAATCAGGTCGGCAACGGTACTGGGCGCGCAGCCACCTCGGCTGGCGCACGATCGCCCGCGCGGAGCCGAACGACGGGCATCGGGCGGTCGCGGCCCTGCAGGCTCGCGGCTACCTCAGCGGCGTGATCACCCAGAACGTGGACGGCCTGCACCAGGCGGCCGGTGCCCGCGACGTGATCGAGCTGCACGGCAACCTCGACCGCGTCATCTGCCTGAACTGCGGTACGACATCCGCCCGCGAAGCCCTCGACCGTCGCCTGCGCGCTGCGAACCCGGACTTCGAAGGGGAGGCGACCCGGATCAACCCGGACGGTGACGTGGACCTGCCCGACTCCATCGTCCGGACCTTCACCGTGGTCCCGTGCACGGTCTGCGGCGGCGTGCTCAAGCCCGACGTGGTGTTCTTCGGCGAGAACGTGCCGAAATCCCGGGTCGAACGCTGCTACACGCTGATTGACGACGCGAACGCCGTACTCGTCCTCGGCTCGTCCCTGACCGTCATGTCCGGCTTCCGCTTCGTCCGCCACGCAGCCAAGTCCGGCACGCCCGTCCTGATCATCAACCAGGGCCTGACCCGTGGCGACCCGTACGCCACCCACCGCGTGAACCTTCCGCTCGGCCGGGCCCTCACCGAGCTCACAGGGCGGCTCTAAATACCGCCGGGCCGGGCCACGCGTGAGGTGGCTCGGCCCGGGGTCCGCCGTACGGATTGGAAAGGGTCAGCGTTGCGCGCTGGTCCGTAGGCGGTTCAGGGAGGCCTCGAGGGCCTGAGGGGAGGCGGCGGCCTGACGGGCCAGCACTCGAGCGTGCGCGGCCCACTCGGACTGTTCCGCAGCGGTGACGACCGCTGGTGCGCCGAGCAACGTCTTGTACGTGAGGGATGCGACGCCGGCCTGGCCTTCGTAGCGCGGGTGGTAGTTCAGCGCGCGGAGCAGGTTGATGTCCTTGCCCTGGATCCACGCCTGGCCGTCCGGCGCGCAGGCGTCGTGTCCGGTCGAGGGGCCGAAGGTGTCGACGTACGTCGCTCCTGTCGCGGCGGCGGCCGTGGACACTGCCGAGTTGAGCGCCTGCTCGATCGAGTACAGGTAGCCGTAGTCCCCGTCGGCGAACGGCAGGATCGCCGGGCAGGTCCCGTGCTCCGGCGCGATCTTCGGGTAGCCGACCACCAGGATCGTTGCCTTCGGCGACCTTTGTTTGATGCCCTGGACAACGGCCGTGATCCGGACCTGCGTCTGGGCGAGGCGAGCCTTCAGCGTGTCCACGCCGTCGACCGTGAAGTGTGCCTTGCACGGTGCGCCGGTCGGGTCGGAGGCGCGCAGCCCGGGACACGTGCCGACGATGTCGCCGAACACCCCGAAGTCGTTGCCGCCGATCCCGAGCGTGACCAGGTCCGTGTCCGGGGTCAGCGCGTCGAACTGCGGCGCGGCCGTCCCGAGTGGTGTGCTCTGCGGCTGCGTCATGTTCGTGGTGTCGGCGCCACCGCAGCTCACGTCGGTGAAGTGGCGAACCCGCAGTGCGGCCGCCAGCATCTTCGGGTAGTTGCTGTACGAGCGCACGCACCCGAGCGACAACAGGTCCGGCAAGGGGACGAGCGGCGCAGACGTGTACGAATCGCCGAGCGCCACGTAGTTCCGGAACGCGGGCGTGGCGTCAGCCTGAGCGACCGGCAGCGTGCCGAGGAGAACCAGGGACGCGCAGGCGGCGACCAGGCGGCGTAGCTTCACGGGACCCTCCCCAGAGTTCGGCGGTGCGGGCCCCACCCTAGGTTGAGTCACCGCCCGATCACAAGGGGTGATCGTGGACCTGCTGCGCGGAATCCCGCGGCGACATGGAATCCTGCTGTCATGCGTGTCTGGCACGGATTGGACCAGGTGAGCCCGGATTTCGGGCCGACGGTCGTCACGATCGGCAACTTCGACGGCGTACACCGGGGGCATCAGGAGGTCCTCGCGCACGCCAGGGCGCGGGCGGCCGAGCTGGGTGGCCTGCCGGTGGTCGCGCTGACCTTCGACCCGCACCCGATGGTGGTATTGCGGCCCGACCGGGCGCCGGCGATGCTCAGCCGCCCCGAGGAGCGGGCCGGGCTGCTGACCGACTATGGGGCCGATGCGGTGCTGATCCTCCCGTTCACCAAGGACGTGTCGGGCTGGTCGCCGGAGGAGTTCATCGACCGGGTCCTGGTCCACGCGCTGCACGCCAAGGCCGTCGTGGTCGGTGAGAACTTCCGGTTCGGTCACAAGGCCGCCGGGCATGTGGACACCTTGGTCGCGGCCGGCGCCAAGGCCGGGTTCCAGGTCGAGGGTCTGAGCCTGGCAGGAGACCGGCAGCCGTGGTCGTCGACGTACATCCGGGAGCGCATCGCCGAGGGCGACGTCGAGGCCGCCGCGGAGGCACTCGGGCGGCCGTTGCGGGTCACCGGAGTGGTCGTCGAGGGCGACAAGCGCGGCCGGGAGCTCGGCTACCCGACCGCGAACATTCCCGCCGACGCCACGGCCGCGATCCCGCTGGACGGTGTCTACGCGGGCTGGCTGACCGTGCTCGAGCCGGCTCCCGGCGCTCCGTCGTACGACGAGCCGCTGCCCGCCGCGATCAGTGTCGGCAGCAACCCCACCTTCGACGGCGTGGACCGGCGGGTGGAGTCGTACGTGCTCGATCGCGATGACCTGGAGCTGTACGGCGCCCGGATCGCGGTGGATTTCGTGGCCCGATTGCGGGGCAGCCAGATCCGGTTCGAGACCATCGACGAGCTGCTCGTCCAGATGAAAGCCGATGTCGACGGAGCGCGCCGGATCCTTACCCAGAATTAGGGTGACGCGTCCACGGACTGATACTCTGGGCGCTGCCGTCTGAACGGCCGCGGATCGAGAGTGCCCGGGTGACCCAAGCCCCGGTGCGCCGCGCAACGGACATCGAGAGGATCGCACGTGTCGTCAGCCAATCCTGAGGCGAAGAAGAAGATCATCGGCGAGTACGCCCTGACCGAGGGCGACACCGGTTCCCCCGAGGTCCAGGTCGCGCTCCTCACGCACCGCATCGCGGAGCTCACCGAGCACCTGAAGGAGCACAAGCACGACCACCACAGCCGTCGTGGCCTGCTGCTGCTCGTCGGTCAGCGCCGCCGGCTGCTGAACTACCTGGCGAAGAAGGACATCAACCGCTACCGGTCCCTGATCGAGCGGCTCGGCCTTCGCCGATGACGTCGCGAGGAGCGGCCCCCGAGCTCGGGTGGCCGCTCCTGGCGTATCCGCGCCAGTGCTGAATCACGGGCGCGGGTCATAACTGAATACAGAAGCACGCAAGACGAACGAGGCGACGCGAAGCGCGTGGCGGGAGGACGACCGGTCCTCGGTAGTGGCTTTCGGAAATTCAACACAGTTTCCGCGGGCCTCGATCGAAGACCGGCACCCCGGAAGCTCGCGCCTCGCAGTCGTCACACTGCTAGAGAGGGGTATCCCGTGTCGGGATCCACAAGCGCGCCCATGGAGGGCGCAGATTTCGCTGAAGCCGTCATCGACAACGGCAGCTTCGGCACCCGTACCATCCGCTTCGAGACGGGCCGTCTGGCCCAGCAGGCCGCCGGCTCCGCCGCCGCCTACCTCGACGGCGACACGATGGTGCTGTCGGCCACCACGGCCAGCAAGAAGCCCAAGGACCAGTTCGACTTCTTCCCGTTGACGGTGGACGTCGAGGAGCGGATGTACGCCGCGGGCCGGATCCCCGGCTCGTTCTTCCGCCGGGAGGGCCGCCCGTCCGAGGAGGCCATCCTGACCTGCCGGCTGATCGACCGCCCGCTGCGGCCGTCGTTCGTGTCCGGCCTGCGCAACGAGATCCAGGTCGTCATCACGGTCCTGGCGCTCAACCCGGACAAGCTGTACGACGTTCTCGCGATCAACGCCGCGTCGATGTCGACCCAGCTGGCCGGCCTGCCGTTCTCCGGCCCGATCGGCGGCGTCCGCGTCGCGCTGATCGAGGGCCAGTGGGTGGCGTTCCCGACCCACACCGAGCTCGAGGACGCTGTCTTCGACATGGTGGTGGCCGGCCGGGTGACCGAGACCGGTGACGTCGCGATCATGATGGTCGAGGCCGAGTCGACCCCGACGACCTTCGAGAAGGTCGCGTCCGGTGTCCAGGCGCCGACCGAGGAGATCGTGGCCGAGGGCCTCGAGGCCTCCAAGGCGTTCATCAAGACGCTGGTCGAGGCGCAGGCCGACCTGGCCGCGCGGGCCGCGAAGCCGACCGGCGAGTTCCCCGTCTTCCCGGACTACGCCGACGACGCGTTCGCCGCGGTCGAGGCCGCTGCGTCCGAGGAGCTGGCGCAGGCGCTGACCATCGCCGGCAAGCACGAGCGTGAGGACGCCACCGACGCGGTCAAGGCCGCCACGGTGGACAAGCTCGCCGCCGACTTCGAGGGCCGCGAGAAGGAGCTGTCCGCGGCGTTCCGGTCGCTGACCAAGAAGCTGGTCCGGCAGCGGGTGCTCAAGGAGAAGATCCGCATCGACGGCCGCGGGCTGACCGAAATCCGGCCGCTCAAGGCCCAGGTGCGGGTGATCCCGCGGGTGCACGGTTCGGCGCTGTTCGAACGCGGCGAGACCCAGATCCTGGGTGTCACCACGCTGAACATGCTCCGGATGGAGCAGCAGCTGGACACGCTGTCCCCGGAGACCCGCAAGCGCTACATGCACAACTACAACTTCCCGCCGTACTCGACCGGTGAGACCGGCCGGGTGGGTTCGCCGAAGCGTCGCGAGATCGGTCACGGCGCGCTGGCCGAGCGGGCCCTGGTGCCCGTGCTGCCGTCGCGCGAGGACTTCCCGTACGCGCTGCGTCAGGTGTCCGAGGCGCTCGGTTCGAACGGGTCGACCTCGATGGGTTCGGTCTGCGCCTCGACGCTGTCGCTGCTGTCCGCCGGTGTGCCGCTGAAGGCCCCGGTCGCCGGTATCGCGATGGGCCTGATCTCCGGTGAGGTCGACGGCAAGGAGGAGTTCGTCGCGCTGACCGACATCCTCGGCGCCGAGGACGCGTTCGGCGACATGGACTTCAAGGTCGCCGGCACCAAGGACTTCGTCACCGCCCTGCAGCTGGACACCAAGCTGGACGGCATCCCGGCCAGCGTGCTGGCCGGTGCGCTGACGCAGGCCAAGGACGCGCGGCTGACGATCCTGGACGTGATGGCCAAGGCCATCGACGCGCCGGGTGAGATGAGCGAGTTCGCGCCGCGGGTCATCTCGGTGAAGGTCCCGGTCGACAAGATCGGCGAGGTCATCGGCCCGAAGGGCAAGATGATCAACCAGATCACCGAGGACACCGGCGCCGACATCTCGATCGAGGACGACGGCACCGTCTACATCGGCGCGACCGACGGTCCGAGCGCCGAGGCGGCCCGGGCCGCGATCAACGCGATCGCGAACCCGACCATGCCGGAGAAGGGCGAGCGCTACCTGGGCACGGTCGTGAAGACGACCAACTTCGGTGCGTTCATCAGCCTGTTGCCGGGCAAGGACGGTCTGCTGCACATCAGCAAGCTGCGTCCGCTGGCCGGCGGCAAGCGGGTCGAGGCGGTCGAGGACGTCCTGTCGGTCGGTCAGAAGCTGCAGGTCGAGATCGCCGAGATCGACGACCGCGGCAAGCTGTCGCTGATCCCGGTGATCGAGGGTGAGGGCGACAAGTTGGCCGACGAGAAGGTGGCTGACTCCGCCGAGTGACGCGAGCCATCACCAGCACCCTGCTGAGCCCGGAGGCGGGCGGTCCGGTGAAACGGACCGTCCTGCCCTCCGGGCTTCGGGTTGTCTCCCAGTCCGTGCCGGGCTTCCGCTCGGTCACCTTCGGCGTCTGGGTCGGCGTGGGGTCCCGGGACGAACCGGACCACCTCGCCGGCGCGACGCACTTCCTCGAACACCTGTTGTTCAAGGGCACCGAGCGCCGCGACGCGCTCGAGATCTCCGCCGCGATCGACGCGGTCGGCGGCGAGATGAACGCGTTCACCGGCAAGGAGTACACCTGCTACTACGCGCGGGTGCTCGACTCCGACCTGCCGCTCGCGGTCGACGTCATCTGCGACATGATCACCTCCGCCACGCTGACGGCCGCTGACGTGGAGAGTGAGCGCGATGTCATCGACGAAGAGATCGCGATGCACGCCGACGAGACGTCGGACCACATCCACGACCTCTTCGCCGAACAGCTCTGGGGCATGTCCCCGCTGGGTCGCTCCATCACCGGTTCGCCCGAGTCCGTGGCCGGGCTGACCCGCGAGCAGGTCGTGGGCTGGTACCGGCGCCGGTACAAGCCTTCCGACATCGTCGTCTCGGTCGCCGGGAACGTCGACCACGCGGACGTAGTCCGCTTGGTCCGCAAGGCGTTCGAGCGGCACTGGGTGACCACGGAGGCCGAGCCCGCCCCGGTCCGACTAGGTGCCGCCGAGCCAGTTCCGACGTACGGCGGAGTGCGCGTTCACCATCGTGATGTCGAGCAGGCGCATCTGGTGCTCGGGATGCCGGGCCTGCTGCGGAACGACGAGCGCCGGTACGTCGCCGGTGTACTGCACGGGATCGTCGGCGGCGGGATGTCGTCCCGGCTGTTCCAGGAGGTCCGGGAGAAGCGCGGCCTGGCGTACTCGGTTTTCACGTTCGGCTCGGCGTACGCCGACTCCGGCATGGTCGGCGTGTACGCCGGCTGCCTGCCGAAGAAGGCCGGCGAGGTCCTCGACGTGGTCCGCGCCGAACTCGAGTTGATTGCCAACGGCAACATCACCCCGGACGAACTGCTCCGCGGGAAGGGCCAGATGCGCGGCTCGGTCGTGATGGGCCTGGAGGACGCCGGCGCGAAGATGACCCGCATCGCCAAGGCGGAACTCGTGTACGGCGAGCTCCCCACCGTCGACGACATCCTGCACCGCATCGATGCCGTCACCCTCGACGACGTCAGCCAGTTGGCCGCCGAGCTGTACGCCGGCACCCCGGCCCTGACCGTGATGGGCCCCTTCGACGAAGACAGCACCGCTTTCACGCTCTGACCCGGATCGGCAGCGTCTGGTACCCACGCAGTACGAGTCGGTCGCGGCGTACGGGCTGCCGTCCGGGATCAGCGGAGAGGCCGGGAAAGCGGTCGAGGAGGCGGGGGAAGGCCACGGAGGCTTCGAGCCGGGCGAGGTTGTTGCCGATGCAGATGTGCTGGCCGGCGCCGAAGCTGAGTGGCTTGTTGTCGGCGCGGGTGGGATCGAACCGATCGGGCTGCGGATAGCGAGCCGGGTCACGGTTGGCCGCCCCGAGCAACAGAATCAGGTCGCTGCCGGCTGGGATGCGGACATCCTCGACAACAAGGTCGTCGGTGCTTGCCACCCGGGTCGTCACCTGCACCGGAGACTCGTAGCGCAAGGCCTCGTCGAGGAAGGCCGCTATCGTGATCTGGCCGGAGCGTACCGCCGAGGCGAGGTCCGGGCGGTCGAGCAGGATCGTCAGCCCGTTGCCGAGGAGATCGGTTGTCGTCTCGAAGCCGGCGACCAGCAGCAGGATCAGGTTGGCGAGCAACTCCTCGTCGGACAGGCGGCCGTCATCCGCGTCGCGGGCCGCCACCAGGGCGCTGACGAGGTCGTCGCCCGGCGTCGTCCGGCGTTCGCCGATCAGGTGAGTGAAGTACTGTCCCAGTTCGCGGGCGGCTTCGTCGGCCGGACCGTCCACATCGCCCGTGAGTTCCAGCGCCGCGGTCAACGCGGAGGCCAGTGGGCGGAACTGGCGGCGGTCGGCCATCGGGATCCCGAGCAGCTCGCAGATCACGGTGACCGGCAGTTGGAAGGCGAACCGGTCCATGAAATCGACCGTCCGGCCATCCGCTCCCGACTCGGCGAGCGCTTCAAGCAGGGTGTCCACAGCGGCCACGACCGTCGGCTGCAGGGCGGCGACCCGGCGTGGCGTGAAGACCTGGGAGATCAACGAGCGCATGCGACCGTGGTCCGGCGGGTTGGTCCGCAGAATCGACCGGTTCATCAAGCGCAGCGCTGCAGCGTCGCCCGCGTCCACAGGATCGCTCGGCAAGCCGAATCCAGGGTTTCGAAGCACCTGGTTGACCGCCGCGTAGCCGACCACGAGGAAGACGGTCTCGGTGATGGCCTGGACCGCGCCGTTCCGGTGCGCTGCGGCGTACAACGGGAAGGGATCGGCCCGTCCTGTCGGGGACAGCAGGGCCTGGATGAGTGTCGCCGCGCTCTCGTCGGCGGGCATCGTCAGCGGGCCTGGGGGAGGTCGGTGGCGGCGCGACCGAGGAGGATGAAACCCACGGCGTAGAGCGTCGCGCCGGCGACTTCGAAGAGCTGGATGAGCCCGAAGCCCGGTCCGGACGTGAAGATGAACAGGCCGCCGATCGTGTAGACGGTGGCACCGACCCCGAGCAGCACGCCGGCCAGGCGCAGGTCGTGACGACTGAGGGTGCGGGCGAGCCACACGTAGCCGAGCGGGAACACGAGCAGGGCCGGGATCACGATGAGCGCGGCCGGGGTGTCGAGGTCGGCCGGCTCATGCACCAGGCTCGGCGCGTACTCCGCCCGGACCGGGTTGTGTGACCCGTCGAAGATGATCAGGGCGAACCACAGCAGCGTGCCGGTCAGAGCGGCGTACCAGGATCGGAGATC
Organism: Kribbella sp. CWNU-51; assembly: GCF_054073265.1. Classification (NCBI taxonomy): domain Bacteria; kingdom Bacillati; phylum Actinomycetota; class Actinomycetes; order Propionibacteriales; family Kribbellaceae; genus Kribbella; species Kribbella sp. CWNU-51. The sequence goes on along the minus strand of NZ_JBSXMZ010000023.1, from coordinate 275,724 downwards.
GCGCCGTCGGGTGATCTGGGTGCCGAGCGCGATCACGCTGGCCAGGCAGATCACCTGCAGGAGCAGGCCGGCCGCCTGGATGTCGTGGGTGAGTCCGTAGCGCTCGCCGACGGCCGCGATGCTCCAGCCGTCCCGGGCGGGATGCAGCAGCGTGCCCAGCCAGAACACCGGCCCGCCGATCAGCGCGGTCAGCCGCGCGGTGGTGCGGAGTTGGCGACGTACTGCGCCGGAGTGCGGAAGGGTCTCGGTCATCGGTGCTGATCTCCCGTTCGCGGTAGCCCCGTGGAATTCACTAGAGTGTCGCTCTAGTGGATCACTAGGGATGAACTCTAGTCAACTGAGCGCCTCGACAGCCCTGATCGGCAGGAGCAGACTGGTCGGTGAAAGGGGGGCCTGGGGGAGGGGGGAGTAGGTCATGAGCACGATGACTCCGGAGATTCAGGCGCTCGGCGATGACTTCCGCGGGGAGCTGATCCATCCGGGCGATCCGTCGTACGACGAACAACGGGCAGTCTGGAACGGGTCGATCGACCGGCGGCCCGCGGTGATCGCCCGCTGCAGCGGAGTCGCCGATATCCGGAGCGCGCTGGCGTTCGCCCGCCGTACCGGCCTGCCGGTCGCGGTCCGCGGCGGCGGTCACAGCTTCCCGGGGCACTCGACGTGCGACGGCGGGATCCTGATCGATCTCGCGGCGCTGAAGGGCATCCGGGTCGATCCGGTACGACGTACCGCCCGTGCGCAGGCGGGTGTGCTGCTGGGTGAACTCGACCGCGAGACGCAGGCGTTCGGCCTGGCGACGCCGTCCGGCATCGTCACGCACACCGGTCTGGCCGGCCTCACCCTGGGCGGCGGGATCGGCTGGCTGATGCGCAAGTACGGACTGAGCATCGACAACCTGATCTCGGTCGACGTGGTCACCGCCGACGGTGAGCTGGTGATCGCGAGCGAGGACGTGAACGCCGATCTGTTCTGGGGTATCCGCGGCGGCGGTGGGAACTTCGGCATCGTGACCGAGTTTGAGTTCCGGCTGCATCCGGTCGGACCGATCGTGTACGGCGGCCTGGTGGCGTGGCCGATGGAGCGGTCGCCGGAGTTGATGCGCCGCTACCGGGACTGGATCACCGACGTCCCGGACGAGCTGACCACCGCGGTGATCCATCGCTGGCTGCCGGCCCTGCCGACGATTCCGGCCGAGCTGCACGGCCGGCCGGTGGTGGCGGTCGTCGTCAGCTACGCCGGACCGGTCGAGGAAGGCGAGAAGGTGGTGGCGCCGCTCAAGGCGTTCGCACCGCCGTTGCTGGACAGGTGCACGGCGACGCCGTACCTCGCTCTGCAGTCGATGTTCGATCCGAGCTTCCCGCATGGCCGGTGGTACTACATGCGCGCGTGCGACGTCGGCGAGTTGACCGACGACGTGATCGACATCGCGGCCGAGCGCGGTTTGGCGATCGATTCGCCGTACACGGCGTACCCGATCTTCCACCTCGGCGGCGCGATCTCCCGAGTGCCTGAGGACAGTACGGCGTTCGGCGGGCGATCGAGCGGGCACACGTTCAACTTCGTCGGGGTGACGCTCGGTCCGGAGGGATTCGCCGAGCAGCAGGAGTGGGTGCGGGACTCGTGGCGGGCGATCGAGCCGCACCAGTCCGGGGTGTACGTCAACTTCCTCACCGACGAGGGCACCGACCGCATCCGGACCGCGTACGGCGCCTCGACGTACGACCGGTTGACCGAGCTGAAGCGGAAGTACGACCCGGGCAACCTGTTCCACCTGAACCAGAACATCCCGCCCCGCTGACGCGGTAATCTGCCAGGAGTTGTGTCGCGTCACCACGTGATCTGCCCCTGGATCCCTCGCCGAACGGGCTGGGCCTGTTCTGCGGATGGCACGCATTTGACGGCCCGACGTGCCGCACCGCGCTGGATCGACCCCAGCGCGCGTTGGCCGGCACCTTCGCCGCGGAGCTACCGCTCGACACCCAACTGGGTCAGCAGTGGGGTGGCTCCGGGATCTCGGGTGGTCAGTGGCAGCGGCTCGCGACGACGGTTCGGTGGCGCAGTGCGGGACGTACGCGGAGCTGATGGCACAGCCGGACGGGCGGTTCGCACGGCTGTTCGCGACACACCGCGAATCGGCGGACGGGTCGTCCCGGCACAGCCTGCAGGAGGCCGGGCACTCACCGCAGTCGCCGCTGTGATGAGGGCAACGGCCTGAGTGCGCATTTGTGTGCACAAAGCTTATTGGGTGAGATCTGACCTGACGTCTGATGACTCAGGGAGGTTATGTGATTAAGGTGGGTCGGTCCTCCGTGATGGCTGGCTGGTCGTCTGAGGTCTTGGGAAAGTAACGCCTGCGTTACGCGCCGCCGTTTTGTGCCTGACAACGTTGACATGCGCAGTTTCGACCAGCCACCATGACGCTTGATCCGCCCGCTTAACGGCCCTCCCGCCGAGGAAGTTGGTTTGACTGTGCGACGTCTGACTGGGGTTGTGGGGGTGGCACTCGGTCTCGCACTGGTGCTCGCCTCTTGTGGAGATGGGAAGTCCGGCGGTAGTTCCGGCGGCGGCGCGAAGAGTGAGATCATCGCGATCGCCGCGGACCCGCTGGAGTACATCAACCCACTGAACGAGAACGGCAGTCCGGGCATCCAGGTCGCGATGGCTATGTTCGCCCCGCTGGTGACCACCGACCCGAACTCGGGCAAGCTCGAGAACGTGATGGCCGACTCGGTCACGCCGGACAAGACCAGCCAGACCTGGACGATCAAGCTGAAGCCCGGCAACACCTTCCAGAACGGCCAGCCGCTGACCGCGAAGGACTACGTGGACAGCTGGAACATGACCGCCGAGGGCTCGAACGCCTGGAAGAACAACGGCTTCTTCTCCAAGGTCGAGGGGTACGAGGCGCTGAACCCGCCGACTGCGGACGGCGCCACGCCGAAGCCGACCGCGGTGAAGACGCTGAGCGGCCTGAAGCAGGTCGACGACCTGACCTTCACGGTCAAGCTCAAGGTGCCGTTCTCGCAGTTCGGCCTGACCCTGCAGTACCTCGGCCTGGCCCCGCTGCCGGAGGAGGTGCGGAAGAACCCGGACGCCTACAAGCGCAAGCCGATCGGCAACGGCCCGTACAAGCTGGCCGCCGACTGGAACGCCGGTGACGACATCAAGCTGGCCAAGTGGGACGGCTACAAGGGCGCGAACCCGCCCGAGGCGGACTCGATCACCTACCGGTTCATCCCGAACGCGGACACGGCGTACAACGAGTTCCTGGCCGGCAACGTGGACTTCACCGACGTGCCGTCGACCAAGGTGCAGAGCTTCAAGACCGACGCGCCGGACAAGTGGGTGACCAGCGTCAGCTCCGGCGCGAACTACCTGGTCTTCCCGGCCTGGGACGCGCGCTACCAGAACCCGAAGCTGCGGCACGCGTTCTCGGAGGCGATCGACCGCAAGGCGTTCGCCGACCTGGTCGGCCTGTCCGACCCGGCCAAGGGCCTGATCGCGCCGGACATCTCCGGCTACCGCGACAACGCCTGCAAGTACTGCGACTTCGACGCAGGAAAGGCCAAGCAGCTGCTGCAGGAGGCGGGCGGCTTCTCCGGCACGGTCAACATCAGCTACAGCACCACGTCCGCGACCGGGCAGATCTTCGCCGAGGCGATCGGCAACATGCTCCGGCAGAACCTCGGCCTGCAGGTGAAGTACACCGGCAAGCAGGGTTCGGAGATCACCGAGCTGGCCGACTCCCGCAAGCTGGACGGCCTGCGGTTCGGCGGCTGGGGACACGACTACCCGTCGATCGAGGACTACCTGACCCCGATGTTCAAGTCCAACGGTGACGCGAACTTCGCCGGCTACAACAGCCCGGCGCTGGACGCCCTGCTGGCCAAGGGCGACGCCGAGCCGGACCAGGACAAGGCGATCAAGCTCTACCAGCAGGCCGAGGACATCGCGCTCGAGGACATGCCGCTGATCCCGCTGTACACCAAGTCGAACGCCTATCTGCACTCGGACAAGATCGAGCCCCGGGTGTCGAAGTACGTCGGGGTGTCGGCGCTCTACGCGACGTTCAAGTGATCCGGTTCGTCCTGCGCCGCGCGCTGGCGGCCGTCCCGATCGGGCTGATCGTCACGCTGGGGGTCTTCGCGCTCGTCTTCGCGATGCCCGGAGACCCCCTGCGGGAACTGGCCGGCGACAAGCCGATCCCGGCGGCCGTGCTGGCGGCCAAGCGGGCCCAGTTCCACCTCGACGATCCCTTCATCATCCAGTACCTGCTGAGCATGAAGGACATCCTCACCGGCCACTTCGGTACGACGTTCGCGGGCGCGGACATCGCCGATCAGCTCCGTCTGCGGATCCCGGTCACCTTGAAGCTGACCCTGCTGGCGAACGCGTTCCAGTGGACACTGGGGCTGTTCTTCGGCGTCTACGCCGGCTTCAAGCGCAACGGGCTGATCGACAAGTCGTTGCTGCTGGCAACGTTGGTGCTGCTCGCGGTGCCCGGGCTGGTGGCGTACTTCGCCGCGCAGTACCTGTTCGGCGTCGAGCTGAAGTGGTTCCCGGTCTCGGGTGTGCTGGAAGGGTTCCCGCGCTCGTACCTGTTGCCCGCGCTGGTGATCGGCGTGCTCGGATTCGCCGGTCTCGCCCGGCTGATGCGGACGTCGATCGTGGAGACGGTGAACGCCGACTTCGTGAAGACGGCGCGCGCGAAGGGGATGGGGGAGCAGCGGGTGCTGTGGTCACACATCCTGCCGAACGCGCTGCTCCCGATCGTGACCTTCATCGGGATCGACCTGGCCGGGATGTTCGGCGGCGCGATCATCACCGAGAGCATCTTCAACCTGCCCGGGCTCGGTCAGTTCATGTTCCAGGCGATCAAGCTGAAGGAGGGTGGCGTCGTGGTGCTGTTGTCGACCCTCGCCTTCATCTCGTTCATCGTGATCAACCTACTGGTCGACGTCCTGTACGGCGTCCTGGACCCGAGGGTGCGCAATGTCTGAGATCCAGGCGGTTGTCGGCGCCGAGGCGCAGGAGCTCGGCGACGGCCGCACGCTGTCGAACCGCGAACTGCTGCGGGCGCTGCTGCGCAAGCCGCAGTTCGTCGTCTGCAGCCTGCTCCTGCTGTTGTTCTTCCTGATGGCGGCGGTGCCGAAGCTCTTCACCTCCGTCGATCCGCGGTTCTGCGAGCTGACCAAGAGCCGGCAGGGCCGGAGCCCGGGACACCTGTTCGGTTTCGACATCCAGGGCTGCGACTACTTCGCCAACGTGATCTACGGCGCCCGTCCGTCGGTCCTGGTCAGCATCTGCGCGAGTTTCGGGGTGTTCATCCTGGCCGGCTCGTTCGGGTTGCTGGCCGGGTACTTCCCGGGCTTCGTCGACGCGCTGATCTCGCGGACCGCCGACGTCCTGTTCGCGGTGCCGGGCATCGTGGTGCTGATCGTGATCCTGAACTCGGTGCCGAACCGGAGCATCTGGATCATCGTCGGCGTGATCCTGCTGATCGGCTGGCCGGGCGGGATGCGGTTGATGCGGGCCACGGTGTTCTCGGTCCGCAACCGCGAGTACGTGCTGGCGGCCCGGTCGATCGGCGTACCCCCGGTACGGATCCTGCGCAAACACGTGTTCCCGAACGCGATGGCGCCGCTGCTGGCGATGACCACGCTCGGCATCGGCGGCATGGTCGGCCTCGAGGCCGCGCTGACGTTCCTCGGGGTCGGGCTGCAACCGCCGTCGATCTCGTGGGGTTCGCAGTTCGGCGTCGCGGCGTCGTACCGGGACACTCCGCACCTGTTCATCTGGCCGGCGTTGTTCATCTCGACGATGACGATCTCGTTCATGATCATCGGCGACTCGATCCGCGACGCCCTCGACCCGAAGCTGCTGAGGTGAGCGCAGTGACGAGGCATGGCGAAGTACTGCTGAAGGTCGAGAACCTCAGCGTTGAGTTCGACACCCCGCGCGGGCCGGTGCGTGCGGTCGACGGGGTGTCCTGGCAGGTCCGGGCCGGCGAGACGCTGGCGATCCTGGGGGAGTCCGGGTCGGGGAAGAGCGTGTCGACCCAGGCGCTGACCGGGATCCTCGAGATGCCGCCGGGCCGGATCGTCTCCGGTACGGCGGAGTACCGCGGCGTGGACCTGATCGGGATGACCGTGAAGGAACGGCGCAAGATCGTCGGCGACCGGATCACCATGGTGTTCCAGGACTCGCTGTCGGCGCTGAACCCGGTGCAGTCGGTCGGCACCCAGATCGCCGAGTGCTACCGCGTGCACCGCGGCATGTCGAAGAAGGCCGCGCTCAGGCAGGCCGCGGACATGCTCGACCAGGTCCGGATCCCGGCCGCGGCGAAGCGGGTGGGCGACTACCCGCACGAGTTCTCCGGCGGCATGCGGCAGCGGGTGATGCTCGCGATGGCGCTCGCGCTCGATCCCGACGTACTGATCGCGGACGAGCCGACCACGGCGCTCGACGTCACCGTGCAGGCACAGATCCTGGAACTGATCGCGGAACTGCAGGCCGAGCGCGACATGGGCGTCGTCCTGATCACCCACGACCTCGGCGTGGTGTCGGACGTCGCGGACAACGTGGTGGTGATGTACGCCGGACATGTCGTCGAGCGAGCGTCCACCGCGGAGGCCCTGGAGTATCCCGTTCATCCTTATACGGAAGGGCTTCTGGGCTCGATGCCGTCAGCGGACCTGAAGGGTCAGGAGCTGCCGACCATCCCCGGTACGCCGCCGTCGTTGCGGGCGATCCCGTCCGGCTGCGCGTTCCGGCCGCGGTGCCCGCACGCGATCGACGACTGCGCGCGTGAGGTGCCCCCGCTGCTCACCGTCGCCCCTGGCCGGGATGCCGCGTGCATCCGCCGTACGTCGATCGCGGAACGAGAGGCGGTGTGATGTCCGACGAGTTGCTGGTGGCAACGGATCTGGTGAAGCACTACGACATCAGCCCGGCGCTGAGCTTCGGGACCAAGACAGTGGTCCGGGCGGTCGACGGCGTCGACCTGACGCTCCGCAGGGGCGAGTCGCTCGGCATCGTCGGCGAGTCGGGCTGCGGGAAGTCCACGCTGGTCCGGCTGCTTGCCTCGCTGGAGAAGCCGACGTCGGGTCAGCTCTTCTACGGCGGGGTCGACGTCAGCAAGCTGAGGGCGCGCGATCTGCGGCGCTGGCGGCGCAACGTGCAGGTGGTGTTCCAGGACCCGTACTCGAGCCTGAACCCGCGGATGCGGGTCGGCGAGATCGTGGCCGAGCCGCTGGAGGTCCACCCGGACGTGGCGAAGAGCGTCGACATCCGGTCCCGGGTGCGTGAGCTGCTCGAACTGGTCGGGCTGCGGGCCGAGGACGAGACCAAGTTCCCGCACCAGTTCTCGGGCGGCCAGCGACAGCGGATCGGGATCGCCCGGGCGATCGCGCTGAACCCCGACGTACTGCTGTGCGACGAGCCGGTGTCCGCACTGGACCTGTCCGTACAGGCGCAGGTGGTGAACCTGCTGATGCGCCTGCAGCGTGAGCTTGGTCTCAGCATCATCTTCGTCGCCCACGACCTCTCCGTGGTCCGGCACGTGTCGGACCGGGTGGCGGTGATGTACCTGGGCAAGGTCGCCGAGCTGGGCGAGCACCAGCAGGTGTACGACGTCCCCGCGCATCCGTACACGCAGGCCCTGCTGTCCGCCGAGCCGGGACTGGCCCGGCAGGGCAGGAAGCGGATCGTGCTGGCCGGTGACCCGCCGTCGCCGGTGATGCCACCGTCCGGCTGCCGGTTCCACACCCGCTGTCTGCGCGCGGAATCCCGCTGCAGCAGCGAGGAACCGCAGCTCCGCGAGATCCCCTCCGGCCAAACCGTCTCCTGCCACTTCGCCGAAGACGCCCAGACCGCCTACACCCCGGCCCAAGGCGTATCTGTGGAGTGATGGCCTAGGGTGGCGGCCGTGAGTGCACTACCGATGACCCCGAAGAGCAGGCAGTTCGCGCTGCTGGTCGGGGTCATCGTGGTTGCCGGTGGACTCGCGGGGTGGTGGATCCTGACCGCGGGCCGGGCCGCCAACGAAGGCTTCGACATCACCGATGAGGGCTACTACCTGCTGTCCTACCGGTGGTGGAACAGCAATCCGCTCGCACTGACCGGAGTGCAGTACCTGTACGGCCCGGTCTTCGAGTGGCTCGGGTACGACATCGTCCGGTTGCGGCTGTTCCGGCTGCTGACCGTGGTCGTCGTCCATCTGATCTTCGGGTACAGCTTCATGCGCTGGTTGCGCGGCCGGCGGCCGGGCGCGGCGCCGACGAAGCTGTGGGAGCTGGCTGGGATGGCGGTCATTCTGGCCGCGGGTGGCATGTGTTACAGCTGGCTGCCGCAGTCGCCCGGCTACAACGATGTGGTCCTGCTCGGTGCGCTGACGCTGGTCTCGTGCGTGTTGTGGATGGCGACGGCGGTCGATCGCGGGCGCACCGTGCCGTTCTGGGTGCTGGTCGTGGCCGGTCTCGTCATCGGTGCGATGGTGCTGGCGAAGTGGACCTCGGTGGTGGTGATCGGGCTGATCGTGGTCGCCGCCCTGATCGTTCTGGCCGGCCAGGGCCTGCGGGCTGTTGCCCGCGGTGTCGGTCTCGCGCTGGCCGGACTCGCGCTGGCGGCGCTCGTGGTGCAGTTGTTCGTGGTCCGGCTGAACGTCGCGGTGCCGGGGATCATGACCGTGAACAGGTTCATCGCGGACACGTCGTACTCGCCGGCCGCCCTGTTGCACGTCTACTGGTCGACCGGTCTCAACCTGCTCGGACGGACCCTCCGCGACCACGGGATCCTGCTGGTCGCGGCCGCTGTCGCGGTGATCGCCCGATGGCGTTGGCTGCGCATCACCGCCGGGGTCCTGGTGCTCGTCGCGTTCGCTCTGTCGGTACGCCGGGTGGTCGCCGATGGTGGCGCGGTGGGTGGGTCCGGGCACACGTCGCGGTACACGGTGACGCTCCTCGCCGCCGTACTCGTCGCGCTGGTGACGGCCGTCGCCGCTGTGGTCGCCGGCCGGCTCGGGCTGACGGACCGGTCCGTACTGGGCCGCGAGAACGCGCGGGGATGGGTCGTCCTCGGGCTGCTGGTCGTGCTGCCGATGGTGCAGGCGTTCGGGACGAACAACCCGCTCTACACGATCGGCTTCAATGCGTTCGCCGCCTGGGCCGCGGTGATGATCGCGGTGGTGACCGGGATCTGGGCGACGCCGATCGTCGCGCGGGCGACCGTGGGGATCGTGGCCGTTGCGTCGCTGGTAGCGGTGGCGTCCATCGCCTACACCGGGCTGTTCCAGTACCCCTATCGGTCGGTCGGGCACACACAGCTGACCACGGCGGCTTCCCTGCCGGCGTTGAAAGGCCTCTACGTCGAGCCGCTGGCCGAGCGCAACTACTCCAAGTTGGCGACCGAGCTCCGGGCGTACCTCCAGCCGGCCAGCCGGCCGATCCTGGCGTTCGACAAGATGGCCGGGATCGTCCTGATGCTGCAGGGGAAGCCGGTCGGTGAGGCCTGGGTCGCGCCGAAGGAGCGGTCCAGGACCGCGGCCGGGATCGAGGAGGTCTGCCGGAACGGCCCGCCCTGGGGTGCGAGCCGCCCGCCGATCATCATCCTCAACCGTCCCATCTCCGACGTCGAGGTCACCGCCCTGCGCGCCTGCGGGCTGGACTTCCAGGCGGACTACACGTTGCTCGCGCCCGCGAAGGACACGATCAAGCTGCAGGTCTACGTCCCGCGCGCCGAGCGAGCCGCGCAGAAACCCTGACCGACGGCACCCTGACCGGAGCGCGGGGGACCGGATGAGATCCTGGTGCCCTCGATTCCAACCGGAAGGGTGCGCATGATCAAGGTCGGTGTGCTGGGAGCCAAGGGCAGGATGGGCGCTCAGACGTGCCTCGCGGTCGAGGAGGCCGACGACTGCGAGCTGGTCGCCCGGCTCGACCAGGGCGACGAGCTCGAGGAACTGACCAAGACCGGTGCGCAGGTGGTGGTCGACTTCACCCGGCCCGAGGTCGTGATGGACAACCTGGCCTGGTGCATCGAGCACGGAATCCACGCGGTCGTCGGGACCACCGGGTTCGACGACGAGCGGCTGGCCACGCTGCGTTCGCAGCTCGACGCCAGCCCGGGCACCGGCGTACTGATCGCGCCGAACTTCTCGATCGGCGCGGTCCTGATGATGCAGTTCGCCGCCAAGGCTGCCCGGTACTACGAGTCCGTCGAGATCGTCGAGTTGCACCACCCTGACAAGGTGGACGCTCCGTCCGGGACGGCGCGCCGTACGGCGGAACTGATCGCCGCCGCCCGCCGGGACGCCGGGGCCGGGCCGATCCCTGACGCGACCACGACGGCGCTGGACGGCGCGCGGGGTGCGGATGTCGACGGGATCCGGGTGCACGGGGTCCGGCTGCGCGGCCTGGTCGCGCACCAGGAGGTCCTGTTCGGTGACGAGGGGGAAACGCTGACGATCCGGCACGACTCGATGGCCCGGGTCTCGTTCATGGCCGGCGTCCTGCTCGGGGTCCGGCGGATCGTCGGCACGCCCGGGCTGACGGTCGGCCTCGAGCACTTCATGGATCTCGCCTGACCGGGGCGGTGGGGCGGGGAAGAAAATGACACTGAAATGAGCGCGAAGCGGGCGGCGATCGTGATCGCGGTGGTGTTCGTCGCGTACGCCGTACTGCTCGGCTGGCGTGGTGTGTTGCTGATCGGGACCGGCGACCCGGTCGCGATTGTGCTCGGGATCGCGGTCCTGGTCATCCCGTTGCTCGGGATCTACCTGGTCTGGCGCGAACTGCAGTTCGGCCGCCGGACCGAGGCCCTCGCCGGCGAACTCGAGGCGGACGGTGGCCTGCCGGTCGACGATCTGCCGCGCCGGCCATCCGGACGGATCGACCGAGCCGCCGCGGACGCCGCGTTCCTCAAGTACAAGGAAGAGGCGGAAGCGGCGCCCGACGATTGGCGGGTGTGGTTCCGCCTGTCCACTGCGTACGACGCCGCGGGCGACCGGAAACGGGCCCGCGCGACGATGCGCACAGCGATCGCTCACCACGACCAGGCGGTGGGCTGAAGCCCGTTAGTTACCTGGGAGTTCGCTGTGAACGACATGGCGGTAACTGACAACCAGGTGTGAAACGGGATACTTTCGTGACGTGCGTGGCAACCGCCACGTGCAGGTCGGAGACTGGGTGGAGCCGTCCTGTGCCATCAGACGGGTCTGGCCGCGGCTCAGACGACGTGCAGGGGGCAGGATTCGGCGGCCTGCTGCGCCGGCACCGGCGTGAGGCCGGGCTGTCGCAGGAGGGACTGGCGGAGCTCGCCGGCTTGAGTGTCGACGCGATCGCGGCTTTGGAGCGGGGACGTCGGCGCGCGCCGCGAGCCCACACGCTGCGCCTGCTCGCGGACGCTCTGCGGCTGGAGGATCCGGACCGGTCACAGCTCACCGCGTCCGCGCGCCGGGAGACCGAGACCAGCCGGCCGCCGATGCGCCAGCCACCCGCCCCGCCGAACCAGCTGATCGGCCGCGCCACCGAGCTCACCGCCACCAGACGCCTGCTCGGCCAGCGCATCACCCGCCTGCTGACGCTCACTGGGCCTGGTGGCGTGGGCAAGACCCGCCTGACCATGGCGCTGGCCAACGAACTCACCGACAGCTTCCAGGACGGCGTTTGCTGGGTGCCACTGGCCGCGCTGAGCGACCCGGCCGCCGTCGTACCGGCCGTCGCTGCGTCCACCGGCCTGCATCTCGTGGAGAGCACCCGGCTGGTCGAGGAGATCGCCGAACAGATCGGCCGCAGCCACATGCTGCTGGTCTTCGACAACTGCTCGCACGTCGTTGCGACCGTCGGTCAGATCTGCGCGGCGCTCCTGGAGTACTGCCCGAACCTGTCGATCCTCGCGTCCAGCCGCGAGCTCCTCCGTGTCCCCGGCGAGAGCGTGTACGTCGTACCTGCGCTGGCCCTGCCGCACGACGAGGATCAGCTGGAGTCGTCTGCCGCGGTCCGGTTGTTCGTGGAGCGCGCGATCGCCCGCGGCTACGATCCGGCCGGGCAGATCGACCAGGTCGCGCGCGTGGTCCGGCGGCTCGAGGGTATGCCGCTCGCGATCGAGCTGGCCGCGGCGCGGACCAACGTGATGACCATCGAGGAGCTGGCGAGCGAGCTGGAGACGTCGTTCGGCATCCTGGCCGGCGGCTCGCGGACGGCGTCGCCGCGGCAGCAGTCCATGTACGGCGCGATCGAGTGGAGCCATGACCTGCTCACACCGGCGGAGCGGGACGTGTTCGCGCAGCTGTCGGTGTTCGTCGGCGGCTGGACGCTGAACGCGGCCGCGACCGTCATGTCGGGGAAGGCTTCACCAGGCCCGTTGGAGCGGGCCGAGGCGCTCGATCTCACCGGGCGGCTGGTGGACAAGTCGCTGATCCGGGTGACGCGGCGGCGCGGCATGGCGCGGTACTACATGCTCGCGGTGATTCGTGAGTTCGCCGCCGACCGGCTGGCGGGGGCCGGCTGGACGGAGGAGGCGGCCAGGCGGCACGCGCAGTACTACATCAGCCTCGCCGAGGAGGCCGAGGGCCACCTGCGCGGTCCGAATCAGGCCGACTGGCTCGAGCGCCTCGACGACGAGCTGGACAACCTCCGCTCCGCCATGGCGTGGGCCCTGCGGACGCGGTCGGTCAGCGAGGCGCTGCGGTTGTCCGGCGGCCTGTGGCTGTTCTGCTACCTGCGCGGGCACTACGCCGAGGGCAGCCAGTGGCTGGAACGATCCCTGACCCTCGCGGACTCGGTGCCGGCCAAAGAGCTGGGCGGTCTGGCTCCTGCCTGCGCGAAGGCGAATCTGGGGGCGGGCATGCTGGCGTTCCTGCAGTGCGAGTACGACGCCGCGACCGTCCGGCTTGAGACCGCCCTGGTGCAGTACAAGGAGCAGGACGACGCAGCCGGTACGGCGCTCGTCCTGCAGCGGCTCGGGGGAGTCGCCCGGGAGCGCGGCGACTACTCGGCCGCGGAGGATCTGCACTGCGAGAGTTTCGACCTCTACGAGAGTCTCGGCGACCGGTCCGGGATGGCGTGGGCGCACAACCACCTGGGATTCGTGGCGTGGTTGCGCGGTGATCTCGAAGTGGGTGCGCGGCGGTGCCAGCGCGCACGGGACAGCTTCCGGGTGATCGGTGACGGCGAGGGGCTGGCCTGGTCGCTGATCAGCCTCGGCGCGATCGCGCAGTACAGCGGTGAGCTGGTCGAGGCCGAGGATCTGCTGCAGGAGAGCCTGGCGTTGTCCCAGCGGCTCGGGTACCGCGAGGGTGTCGCCTGGTCGCTCAACCAGCTGGGCATCGTGGAACGCCGCCGCGGCCTGACGGAGCGCGCCGTACATCTGCTGGACGAGAGCCTGGCCGAGCATCGCGATCTGGGTGATCGGTGGCGGTCGGCCAGCGTGCTCGAGGAGCTCGCGGCGGTCGCCCAGCAACGCGGCCGCAGCGACTACGCCGCCTTCCTGCTGGGTGCCGCGGATGGTGTCCGCGAGGTCATCGGCGCACCCGTGCCGGAGATCGAGAAGCCGGACTACCAAGCGACTCGGGCCGCGATCGAGGAGTCCCTCGACCGGCGGGTCTTCCGGACCGCCTGGTCGGCCGGGCGGGCGGCCCCACTGGCCGCGGTCGCCGACGGCTACCCGCCACCGGCCTCGAGCCACAATCCGAATCGCACCGGCCGGCTCTGACGCCGGGCAGAACAAGACCGATCAGCAGTCCACCAGGGCTGCTGATCGGCGTAGGTCGGGTCTGGTGATCGAGCCCCCCGACCTTGTGCCTCGCGGAGCACCACGACCTGGGGGATCGACGGCACCCCGCGAGGGTTTTTGGGAGCGCGGGCGAATAACGCCGTGTGCGTGGCCCGGCCGGCTGTGTCTCTGTCTGACCCCCCAGGCAGTCCCCCCACCCCACAGCCGGCCGAAGCCACGTCGGCGATGGATACCTGCCGTCGAGCCCTCCCGGTCGACGCCTGGTTCCTCCGCGCTGACTCAAGGTTGTCGAAATCACGCTGTGTCGCACAGGGACGTTACCCTGACATCGCCCTGACAAATTTGTCCTGACAACGAAAGCGTGGTCCGGATTTCGCCGACGGTGATCACGGTCTGCCCGAGCGTAGGGAAATCGGGCAGAAATTGACCGCATTTTCTGTCCGCGCCGGACAATCCTTTCCTGCGATTCAAACGTTCGCTCGGATCAGTGCAGATATCCCGAGACGGCTTTGGTGAATCCCGCGATCCGGCGCAGTGGCGCGCTCCCGGCGTACCCCTGCTCGCCGCTCTCCTCGAGCTCCGGTGCCGGCGCCGACGGGGCGGGGATGCCCTCGCCGGCGCAGCTGACGTCCTTGGCCGGCGCCTTGCCGGTGGTGAGGAAGGCGTTGACGATCTTGTCGGCGCACTTGTTCACGCCGCCGTACACGCCGTGGTCGCCCTCGCGGGTGACGGTGAGCAGGCGCGATCCGGCGTACCTGTTGTGGGCGTCGACGGCGAGCGAGTAGTTGGTCGCCGGATCGTGCACCGACTGCACCATCAGCGTTGTGGGCAAGCCTTTGCCGGTCGGCGTCGGCATGGTCAGGTCGGGGCGATCCCAGTAGAAGCACGGGTTCTCGGTCATGGTCCAGCCGAGGAGTGGGTTCTTCGGTCCGATGCGGCTGGCCAACTGCCGGCCGTACTCGCGGCCTTGCGGCCAGGCCATGTCGTTGCAGGTGATCGCCGTGAAGGTCGCGCTCTCGGCGTCGTCCCCGATCATCCGGCCCAGTGGAGGGAGCCCGACGACGCCGCGGTTGGCGCGCTGGACCAGTTCGTGCTGCCGGGCGGGCGACAATGCGTCCACCTGGCGTTGCGCGGCCCGGGCTCCGCCCTTTGTCTGGGCCGCGGAAAGGTCGCGGAGAAATGCCAGGTCGAGCGCCAGTGAATAGAAGTCGATTTTTGTATACAAATCCCCGGAAATGATCGAGTCCAGGGTGTTCTGGTCGTAGCCGACCTTGACCGAGCCGTCCAGGAACTCCTCGACAGCCGGTTGCTTCTTCAGTGCCGCGCGTAGCCGCTCGTAGGTCCGGATGACCGCTCCGGGTGATGTGCCCAGGTGCAGCTCACCGTCGTACTTCGCCGCCCAGGTCGCGAAGTCCTCGCGGAACCGGCGCTCGAAGGCCGGCGGCTGCGCGACGAAGGTGTTGATCCAGGGCTGGGTGAAGTCGGTGTTCGAGTCCAGCACGAAGCGTCCGACGTGCTCGGGGAAGTAGGTCTGGTAGTACGCCCCGAGCCAGGTGCCGCCGGAGTACCCGAGGTAATCGATCGTGTCGTAGCCGAGCAGTTGCCGGATCAGGTCCATGTCCTGCACGGTCTGCGCGGTGGTCACGTACGGGAGCAGTCCGCGCGACTGGCGGTCGCAGTACGGCTGCGTCATCGCCGACGCCTCGGCGATCAGGTCGAGGTTCCACGGATCCCGGTCGCGCGCGTCCATCGAGTAGCCGGGTGCGCCCTCGCAGGTCACGTCGGTACTGTCACCGGTGCCCCGCGGGTCGAACCCCACGGCGAGGTGGTCCTTCGCCAGCGGCGCCTGGCTCGCCAGGTACGGCGCCATCCCGAGGCCGGCGCCACCCGGGCCGCCAGGGTTCCCGAAGATGACCCGGCTGGGTTTGCCCTTGGCCGGTGCGACCTTGCTGACCGCGATCTGGATGTCGTTGCCGGAGTACTGGTTCGCCCAGTCGCGCGGTGCGGTGATCTTGGCGCAGTACGTGCGCAGCTCTTTGTCGCCGCACTGGGTCCACACCGGTCTCTGCTTCAAGTACTTGTTGGCCACCGGATGCGCCCGGTCGACCACCGTCGCCGTTTGCATCGAGGCGGTCGCACCGGACCCCGGTACGACGAGAACAACAGCAGCGGACAGCCCTAGACCCACGGCCAGGGTGAGGTACTTCATGCAGACTCCAGCGGATGCCTTGCGTAATCGGACCGTCGCAATCTGTCATGCTCGCCGACACCGGTCGAGCACCACCCCCGGCCGGTCGCCGATCCGCCGGATGCTATGGGCGGTGGTCAGATCTCCAGGCCGGTGTGGGTGGAGATGTGATCCGGGAGGGGGTCGTGGTGGTCGCCGGTGGTGGGGATGCCGGCGGGTTCGATGACGACGATGGAGGCGCCGGCGTCGGAGAAGGGGCGGTGGTAGATGCCGCGGGGGACGACGAAGACCTGGCCGGGGGAGAGGGTGACGACACGTTCGTCCGGGTCGCGGACGGCGATGCTCAGCTCGCCGTCGAGGACCAGGAAGAACTCGTCGGTGGTGTCGTGCACGTGCCAGATGTACGAGCCCGCCACCTTGGTGACGCGGACGTCGTAGTCGTTGATCCGCGCGGCGATCCGCGGGCTCCAGAGGTCGTCGAAGGTCTTCAGGACAGCGTGCAGATCAACTGGTTCGTGGCTCATACGGCCCAGTCTTCCCGGGTGCGCCGGGGATGAGTGAGTGCTAGAAATGGCAGATGCCGAAAGAATCCTCGCACCACGTCGCCGTGATCGTCGACCACGGTTCGAACCCGTTCGAGCTCGGCGTCGCCATCGAGCTGTTCGGCCTGCGCCGGCCCGAGCTCGACCGAGACTGGTACAAGCTCAGCCTCTGTACGCCGGAGCCCGCGATCCGCATGCATTCCGGCTTTTTCACGCTGACAGGGGTCGCCGGCCTCGATCGGGCGGATCGCGCCGACACGGTGATCGTGCCGAATCGTCCCGATCCCGAGGTGCCACCGTCGGACGCAATACTGGACGTCGTACGGCGGGCCGCGGAGCGGGGAGCGCGGTTGGTGAGTTTCTGCACGGGGTCGTTCACCCTGGCCGCAGCGGGAGTGCTGGACGGGCGCCGGGCGACGACACATTGGCGGTGGGTTGACACCTTCCGGCGGTCGTATCCCCAGGTGGAGTTGCTGCCGAACGTCCTGTTCGTTGACGATGGCAACGTCCTGACCGCGGCCGGGAGTGCGGCGGCGCTCGACCTCGGCCTGCATCTGATCCGCCGCGATCACGGCGCCGAGATCGCGAACGCGGTCAGCCGGCGGTTGGTGTTCACGGCGCATCGCGACGGCGGTCAGCGGCAGTTCATCGACCAGCCGGTGCCCGTGGTCGCGGACACCTCACTGGCGCCGCTGCTCGAGTGGGCGCGGGAGCGGCTCGGCAGTCCGCTGATGGTCGCGGACATCGCGACGTACGCCGCGGTCAGTCAAGCGACCCTGCATCGCCGGTTCCAGGCCGAGCTTGGTACGACGCCACTCGCCTGGCTGACCGGTGAGCGGGTGGCCTTCGCCTGCCGGCTGCTCGAACGCGGCGAGGTCAGGCTGGAGACCATCGCGAGGACCTGCGGCCTCGGTACGGCGGCCAACCTGAGGATCCAGCTGAAACGCACCACCGGTCTGACGCCCAGCGACTACCGCCGGCGGTTCGCGCTGCGGTCAGTCAGCTGAACCCGGGTCGGTGTGGAGGCGGATCTGCTTGATGCGCACCGATTCGTCGCCATACAGGTCGAGTTCACGATGCGCGCCGTCCGGGGCCCAGCCGGCCTCGGTGTAGAAGGCGCGGAGCACGTCGTCGGTGGAGTTGACCCACACCGTCACGCGGCTGAACCCGTCGGCGCGGATGGTGTCGACGACCGCGTTCAGCAGCCGCGAACCATGGCCGGCGCGGGTGGCCTCCGGCTTGACCACGAGCTCGGCGATCAACGCGTCCCGCCGCGGGTCGGCGTCCGGGTCGTCGGACGGCGTGATTGCGGCGAAGCCGACCAAGGTGCGGCCGGCCAGCGCGACCATCACCCGGTTGCGCGCCTCACCCGGCGCGAGCAACGCGGCCCGCCACTGCGCCGCGAACTGCGCCGGGTTGAGGTCGGAGAGGACATCCATCGGCAGCAGACCGGCGTACGCCGTCCGCCACGCGGCGACCTGGATCTCGCCGATCTCGTTCGCCTCGGCGGGAAGTGCCAGCCGCACACTCGTCTCGGCCACCGGGCTCTCACCGGACAGGTCGGACAGGTTGGCGGGTTCCGGTACGCCGAAGTCACTCATGCCCGCCATCCTCCCAAACCCCGTCCCCGCCTCCCGCCGCGGGGAGACGACCTTGAGCACCCACCAACCAAAATCCGGCACGGAAGGTGGTTGGTGGGTGCTCAAGGTGGGTCAGTAGACGAGGCGGCGGAGGAGGGTTTCGGCGGGACCGCGGTAGGAACGCTTGCTCATCGTGTAGGCGCAGATCACCGAGACGACCCACACACCCATCGCGATCAAGGCCGCGGTGTACGCCGTACTCCCGAAGTGGAGGTGGAGCGTGAAGGGAGCCAGCAGCACCATCCACGAGAGCGACTGGAAGAGGTAGCCGGACAGCGACCGCTGACCCAGTGCGGAGATCGCGCGGACCGGCAGCGACAGCGTGGTGATGCGCGAGACCAGCAGACCGAACAGAGCGACGTACCCGGGGCCGCCGAACATCCCGCTGACGTGAGACAGATAGCTCAGAGCGTCGACCGCGGTCTCGTCGACGTGCAACCAGCCGGCACCGATCAGCGCGAGCGGCAGACCACCCAGGATCGTGATCCCCAGGCCGACAGCGGCGACCCAGGACAGCAGCTTGCGGTGTGCACCCGGGTTCTCCAGGATCTGCTGGCGGGCGGCCCAGATGCCCAGCCAGACGACCATGATGAAGCCGACGACGCTCGCGGTGTGCAGTGGGTACTCGTGCAGCCGATCGATCACGCTGGCGCCGTACGACGAGGCAGCGAGCGACGGATTCGGGTCGTTGGTGAGCGGGTGTGCGGGTCCCGAGCTGTTGACGACGGTGAGTGCGGCCTGGGCGGCGATGACCAGGAGGTAGACGGTCTCCAAGGCCCAGATGCCGAGGATGATCCGGTGGAACTTGTCGCCGCGGTTGAGCAGGAACAGCGTGCAGATGATGCCGACGATGCCGTAGGCGCCGAGGAAGTCCCCGAAGTACAGCAGCGTCGCGTGGACCAGGCCGAAGGCGATCAGCCAGCCGTTGCGCTTGAGCAGAATCCGCCGGACCGCACCGGGGGTCGCGCCGGCGGAGCGCTGCCGCCGCGCCAGCTGGACCAGGCCGTAGCCGAACATCACCGCGAACACCGGGTAGGCCCGGGCGTCCACGAAGGTGAGCTTGACGAAGTTCAGCACGCGCTCGAGGCCGTGCGGTGAGCTTTCGACGCCGGGCTGGCCGGCGAAGGCGAAGTTGGCGCTGTTGGCCAGGCCGATCAGCAGCAGCATCGCACCGCGGATCAGGTCGGGTGCGAGCGCACGTTCCGTACCGGTGACCGGTCCGCGATGATCGGCGGCCGGGAGGGTCTGCGTGGTCACGGGGAGTCCTTTCCAAAACTGTATAAGCCTTGAACTGAATACTCCCGGTGCACCCGGCGCGGACCCAGCGCGCTGCCACCACTTCACGGGGTGGGCCTACCACCACCCCGTCCGACTTTGTGACACTTCTTGTTGGTTTGGAGAGAAAGTGTCACATCTCGGCTATGCTGCCGGTATGGACAGCTTCCAGGCGACCATCGACGCCGACGGCCGGATCGAGCCGCGGGACGCGATGCCGGCGGGGTACCGCAAGACCCTGATCCGGCAGATCGCGCAGCACGCGCACTCCGAGATCATCGGCATGCAGCCGGAAGGCAACTGGATCAGCCGCGCGCCGTCGCTGCGCCGAAAGGCGATCCTGATGGCAAAGGTGCAGGACGAGGCCGGCCACGGGCTCTACCTGTACGCCGCGGCCGAGACGCTCGGCGTGGATCGCGCGGACCTGCTCGACCTGCTGCACAGCGGCAAGCAGAAGTACTCCAGCATCTTCAACTACCCGACCCTGACCTGGGCCGACATCGGCGCGATCGGCTGGCTCGTCGACGGCGCCGCGATCGTCAACCAGGTCCCGCTGTGCCGCTGCTCCTACGGGCCGTACGCACGGGCGATGGTGCGGGTCTGCAAGGAGGAGTCGTTCCACCAGCGGCAGGGTTTCGAAATTCTGCACACGCTGTGCAACGGCACCGAGGCGCAGAAGGCGATGGCCCAGGACGCCCTCGACCGCTGGTGGTGGCCGTCGCTGATGATGTTCGGTCCGCCCGACTCCGCGTCCACGCACTCGGAGCAGTCGATGGCGTGGGGGATCAAGCGGCACAGCAACGACGAGCTCCGTCAGCGCTTCGTCGACATGACCGTCCCGCAGGCCGACGTACTCGGACTGCGCGTGCCCGACGATGGCCTGTCGTACGACGAGGAGTCCGGGCACTACCGCTTCACCGAGCCGGACTACACCGAGTTGTACGACGTGGTGAAGGGCAACGGCCCGTGCAACCAGCAGCGGCTCGCGCATCGGGTCAAGGCGCACGAGGACGGTGCGTGGGTCCGTGAGGCCGCGGCTGCGTATGCCTCCAAGCAAGCTTTGAAGGAGGGGGCCGCATGATCGAGCCGTTGTGGGAGGTGTTCGTTCGCTCGCGTCGTGGGTTGTCGCACACGCACGTCGGTAGCTTGCACGCGCCGGATGCGACCATGGCGTTGCGGAACGCGCGTGACGTCTACACGCGTCGGCAGGAGGGCGTGTCGATCTGGGTTGTGCGGGCCTCCGACATCACCGCGTCGAGCCCGGACGAGAAGGACGAGTTCTTCGACCCGGCCGGCGACAAGGTCTACCGGCACCCGACCTTCTACCAGGTCCCGGAAGGCGTCGAGCACCTGTGAACGACCTGTTCGTGTACACGCTCCGCCTCGGCGACGACGCGCTGATCTCCGCGCAGCGCACCGCCGAGTGGATCGCGGCCGCCCCGCAGCTCGAGGAGGACGTTGCCCTCGGCAACATCGGGCTGGACCAGCTGGGCCAGGCGCGGTCGCTGCTGCAGTACGCCGGTTCTGTCGAAGGAGCCGGCCGGTCGGAGGACGATCTCGCCTACTTCCGGGACGAGCGCGACTTCCTCAACCTGCAGCTGTGCGAGCTGCCCACCGGTGACTTCGCCCACGCGATGGCCCGGTTGCTGTACTTCGCGACCTATCAGCATCTCTTGTACGACGAGCTCCAGACGTCCGCCGACGAGACGCTGTCCGGCGTTGCCGGCAAGGCAGTCAAAGAGGTCGCCTACCACGTCGACCACGCGACCCAGTGGGTGCTGCGCCTCGGCGATGGCACGGACGAGAGCCATAGCCGCATGCAGGCCGCTCTGGAAGCGGTCTGGCCTTACACCGCCGAGATGTTCGAGTCGGACGACCTGGTGCGACGTCTCGCGGTCGCAGTGGACCCGTCGACCCTGCAGGACGAGTGGACGCGTCGAGTGATGGCAGTGATCGACGAATCCACGTGCAGCCGGCCAGAGGCGTCGTACCAGCACAGTGGTGGCCGTCAGGGGCGTCACACCGAGCACTTGGGTTATTTGCTCGCGGAGCTGCAGCACGTGGCTCGCTCGCATCCGGGAGCGACATGGTGACCGACACCGCGATCCTCGAGGCCGTTGGCGAGGTCACGGACCCAGAGGTGCCAGTGCTGACGATCGCGGACCTCGGTGTGTTGCGCGGGGTGCGGCACGAAGGCGATGAGGTCGTCGTGACGATCACACCGACGTACTCCGGCTGTCCGGCGATGGACCTGATCCGGCACGAGGTCGAGCTGACACTGCGAGCTCTGCACGTCGACGGGCGGGTCGAGACCGTGCTGTCGCCGGCGTGGACGACGGAGTGGATGAGTGAGGCCGGCAAGGCGAAACTGACGGAGTACGGCATCGCCCCACCAACTGGTCGTCGCGCCGTTGGTGGGCCAGTCCTTCTTTCGTTGACGATCCGGTGCCCATTGTGCGGGTCGCCCGACACCACGGAGCTCAGCCGCTTCGGCTCGACCTCCTGCAAGTCGCTCTGGCGCTGCAACGCGTGCCGGGAGCCTTTCGACCACTTCAAGGCGATCTAGATGACGACGACAATGGCTCGCCGCCGCGCGGTCTTTCACCCGTTGAAGGTGGCCGCGATCGAGGCGATCACCGACGACTCGGTGGCGATCACGTTCGCGGTGCCGGCCGAGCTGGCGGGGGAGTACGAGTTCACCGCGGGTCAGCACCTGACGATCCGTCGTACCGGGGACGACGTACGGCGCAGCTACTCGATCTGCTCGCCCGCGGGGTCGGGCGTCCTGCGGATCGGCGTGAAACGGATCCCTGGCGGCGAGTTCTCGGCGTACGCGGCGCATGAGCTGAAGGTCGGCGACGAGCTGGAGGTGATGACCCCGCTCGGCCGGTTCGGTACGACGCTCGACCCGGCGAACGTGAAGCACTACGCGTTCGTCGCCGCGGGCAGCGGGATCACGCCGGTGCTGTCGCTGGTCGCGACGATCCTCGCTACCGAGCCAGGCGCACGCGTGACCCTGCTCTACGGCAATCGGACCGCCGGGTCGGTGATGTTCGCCGACGAGCTGGCCGATCTGAAGGACCGATACGCCGAGCGGCTCCACCTGGTGCACGTATTGTCGCGGGAGTCGACCGAGGTCGAGCTGTTCAGCGGGCGGATCGACGCGGATCGGCTGCGGCGGATGTTCGCGACGATCCTGCCGTTGGACACTGTGGACGAGTGGTTCCTGTGCGGGCCGTACGCGATGGTCGTCGGTGCGCAGGAGTTGTTGCTCGGGGAGGGCGTGGCGCGTGAGCACGTGCACGCCGAGCTCTTCCACGTCGGCGACGAGGCCCCGGCCGCGCCAGTCGAAGAGACGGCAGTGGACGAAGATGCCGCCGAGGTCACGGTGATCCTCGATGGTCGACGTTCGAGCTTCTCGCTGGGCGAGCACTCGAAGGTTGTCCTCGACGCGACGCTGGCAGTCCGCTCCGACGCGCCGTTCGCCTGCAAGGGCGGCGTGTGTGGCACCTGTCGCGCGAAGGTCCTGGAGGGGTCGGTCCGCATGGACACCAACTGGGCCCTCGAACCCGACGAGATCCGAGCCGGCTACGTCCTCACCTGCCAGTCCCACCCGACGACGCCCAAGGTGACCTTGGACTACGACGCCTGACCGTAGACACCTACCCGGGACGGTGGACACCAGGCCGGGACCGCGGACACCAAGCCGGGACAACCGACACCTCGCCGGGCGGCGGACAGCTGATCCGGTGTCCACGGTGCCCACAACCTGTCCGAGGTTCCGACCCGTCACCCAAAACCCTCCACACCACTCAACCTCTCACCTGTTCAACCACACGGAGGGCAGGCAGATGTGGGCTCCATTTCAGGGGTTGCCCCCCGAGCTTGTGGGTTGCCCCCTGGGAATTTGGGGGCCGAACCCACCAACTCAGGGGTCAACCCCTGAAATGGCGCGGGCCGTCAACCCCTGAAATGGCGCGGGCTGGGGCCGGACCCACCAACTCGGGGTCAACCGCTGAAATGCCGCGAGCTGGGGCCAACCCACCACTCGGGGTTGGCCCCTCAAACGGGTGGGGAGAGCAGGCGGTGGGGTCAGTCGGTGCCGGACTCCATCGCGGCACGGTCGAGGAGCTCGTCTTCCTCGGTGGCCTCGCCGCGGGATGCGATCGCGTCGGCGCCGCCGGTCGGCATCGCGCCGATCAGGTCGGTGGAGGAGGCGAGCGCCGGGTTATGGCTGCCGAACATGCCCAGGCCGGCGTACTGCTCGAGCTTGGCGCGGGAGTCGGCGATGTCCAGGTTGCGCATGGTCAGCTGGCCGATCCGGTCGACCGGGCCGAACGCGGAGTCCTCGACCCGCTCCATCGACAGCTTGTCCGGGTGGTAGCTGAGCGCCGGGCCGGTGGTGTCGAGGATCGAGTAGTCCTCGCCCCGCCGCAGCCGCAGCGTGACCTCACCGGTCACCGCCGTACCGACCCAGCGCTGCAGGGACTCCCGCAGCATCAGCGACTGCGGGTCCAGCCAGCGGCCTTCGTACATCAGCCGGCCGAGCTTCCGGCCCTCGTTGTGGTAGCTGGCCAGCGTGTCCTCGTTGTGGATCGCGTTGACGAGCCGCTCGTACGCCGCGTGCAGCAGCGCCATCCCCGGCGCCTCGTAGATCCCGCGGCTCTTGGCCTCGATGACCCGGTTCTCGATCTGGTCCGACATGCCCAGCCCGTGCCGGCCGCCGATCGCGTTCGCCTCCAGCACCAGGTCGACCCCGGAGCCGAACTCCTTGCCGTTGATCGTCACCGGCCGGCCCTGCTCGAACGCGATCGTGACGTCCTCGGCCGGGATCTCGACGGACGGATCCCAGTGCGCGAGGCCCATGATCGGGTCGACGGTCTCGACGCCCGTGTCGAGGTGCTCCAGTGTCTTCGCCTCGTGGGTGGCGCCCCAGATGTTGGCGTCGGTGGAGTAGGCCTTCTCGGTGCTGTCCCGGTACGGCAGGCCGTGGGTGGCCAGCCACTCGGACATCTCCTTGCGGCCGCCGAGCTCGGAGACGAAGTCCGCGTCGAGCCACGGCTTGTAGATCCGCAGGTGCGGGTTGGCCAGCAGGCCGTAGCGGTAGAACCGCTCGATGTCGTTGCCCTTGAAGGTCGACCCGTCGCCCCAGATCTGGACGTCGTCGTCAAGCATCGCCCGGACCAGCAGCGTGCCGGTCACGGCCCGCCCGATCGGGGTGGTGTTGAAGTACGTCCGCCCGCCGGAGCGGATGTGGAACGCACCGCAGGCCAGCGCGGCCAGCCCTTCCTCGACCAGCGCCGCCCGGCAGTCGACCAGGCGGGCGATCTCGGCGCCGTACGCCGTGGCTCGGCCCGGGACGGACGCGATGTCGGGCTCGTCGTACTGACCGAGATCGGCGGTGTACGTGCAGGGCACCGCCCCTCTGTCGCGCATCCACGCGACCGCGACCGACGTGTCGAGACCACCCGAGAACGCGATCCCGACCCGCTCACCAACCGGCAATGACGTAAGCACCTTGGACACAGGAAAAGTATGCACCCCTCTGCATGATTATGCAAAACGACGGCGCTGGGCGAGCCTCCCTGGAGGGCCGGACCGCGGTTGAAAGGATGAGCCGTTCCAGGGTGAGGGGAGTGTGAGGCACGGTGATGGGGCGGTCGCATGCCTTGTCGGGGTGGTGCGCCGGGCTGGTGGTCGCGCCGCTGATCGGGCTGACGTCGGTGGCCGAGGTGGTGCCGTTCGCCGCCGCGACCGCCGGCTACGCACTGCTGCCTGACCTCGATCACCCGGGAGCGAGCGCTTCCCGGCTGCTCGGACCGATCACCCGGCTGACGTCCGGTCTCATCCGCGCATTCTCCGGCGTCCTCTACGACCTCACCAAGGGTCCACGCGACGAGGACAGTACGGGGAGGCATCGCCACGCGACCCACACACTGGCCGCCGCGATCCTGCTCGGCGTACTCACGGCCAGCCTCGGCGACCGGGGGAAGTGGGCGGTCCTCGCTGTCGCCGTCACGGGTCTCGTGTTGGCCGCCGACGTACTCGGCGACTGGATCGTCCTCGCGGTTCTCGGCGCGACGGCCTGGTCGGTCTTCGGTACGTCGCTGCCCGGTACGACGGCCGCCGACGCTGTCCAAGCCGGCTTGTCGGAGATCGGCGGCTGGATCGGGATGGCTGTCGGCCTCGGCATGTTCGTCCACTGTCTCGGCGACAGCCTCACCCGCTCCGGCTGCCCGTGGCTCTGGCCGCTGCCGATCCGCGGCGAGACCTGGTACGAGATCCGGCTCCCGCGTCTCCTCCGCTTCAGCACCGGTAGCTGGGTCGAGCGCCTGGTGGTCGCGCCGCTCCTGCTGGCGGCCGGCGTACTGCTGCTTCCTGGCGGGCTGCGGGCGGTCCAGCACGTTTTCGACGCAACCTCGATCTGGCTGGCGCGCTGAAATGATCGACGCAGTGCAGCGGTCCAGCTACGGAAAGTATTCGCAGAAGTTTTTCCGGATTTTTTTCGTGGAAGCTGTAACGACTGCCGGGGCAGCCCCGATAGGACGAGTGAGCCTGGTGGCTGCCCGGACCCCCGAGCGGACAGCCACCAGGCCTACTCATTTCTCCGAGGCTGCGGAGCGGTAATCTGAGCCCCATGTCCTCGTCAGCTTCCCTCGCCACGCCAGCGCCGCCTTTCGGCCGCCTGACGACCGCGATGATCACCCCGTTCCGGCCCGACGGCGCGCTCGATCTCGACGCCGCGCAGAAGGTCGCGAGCTATTTGGTGGACCGCGGTAACGATGCCCTCATCATCAACGGGACCACGGGCGAGGCGCCGACCACCTCGGACCAGGAGAAGGTCCAGCTGGTGAAGGCGGTGCTGGCGGCGGTCGGGGACCGCGCCAAGGTGATCGCCGGTGTCGGGACGAACAACACCGCGCACACGATCGAGTGCGCGAAGCAGGCCGAGGCCGCGGGAGCCGATGCCCTCCTGGTCGTCACGCCGTACTACAACAAGCCTCCGCAGGACGGGCTGCGCGCGCACTTCACCGCGGTCGCCGACGCCACCGGCCTGCCGAACATCCTGTACGACATCCCCGGCCGGGCCGGCGTGGAGATCAAGAGCGAGACCCTGATCGCGCTCGCCGAGCACCCGCGGATCGTCGCGGTGAAGGACGCCAAGGGCGACCTCGCCGGGACCACCAAGGTGCTGGCGAACACCGATCTGTTCTACTACTGCGGTGCCGACGAGCTGAATCTCGCCTCGCTGGCGATCGGCGCGGTCGGCATCGCCAGTGTCGTCGCGCACGTCGCGAGCCCGGAGTACCGGCAACTGATCGACGCCGTGGTGGCCGGCGACCTCGCAGGAGCACAGGAGCTCGACCGACGGCTGGTGCCCGCCGTCGAGACGATCATGACCAGGACCCAGGGCGCCATCATGGTGAAGGCCGCGCTCAAGCTGGCCGGCGTCATCGAGCACGCGACACTCCGGTTGCCGCTGGTTGAGGCGACCGCCGAACAAGTGGACTGGCTCACCACCGACCTCAAGACGGCAGGACTGATTGCATGAGCCATCCTCATCCAGATCTCGACGCGCCCGGACCACTCGCTCCGGGCGCTTTGCGGGTGATCCCGCTCGGCGGCCTCGGCGAGGTCGGCCGCAACATGACGGTGTTCGAGTACGACGGCAAGCTGCTGATCGTGGACTGCGGCGTACTGTTCCCCGACGAGAACCAGCCCGGCGTGGACCTGATCCTGCCGGACTTCCAGCCGATCCGGGACCGCCTCGACGACGTCGTCGCAGTGGTCCTGACGCACGGCCACGAGGACCACATCGGCGGGTTGCCCTACCTGCTGCGTGAGCGGGGCGACATCCCTGTGATCGGCTCGCAGCTCACGCTCGCGCTGCTCGAGGGCAAGCTGAAGGAGCACCGGCACCGCAACGTGCCGCAGCAGACCGTGGTCGAGGGCGAGAAGCTCCAGATCGGGCCGTTCGTCTGCGAGTTCGTCGCGGTCAACCACTCGATCCCGGACGCGCTCGCGGTGGCGATCAAGACGCCGGCCGGCACGGTGCTGCACACCGGCGACTTCAAGATGGACCAGTTGCCGCTGGACAACCGGATCACCGACCTGCGCGCGTTCGCCCGGCTCGGTGAGGAGGGTGTCGACCTGTTCATGGTCGATTCCACCAACTCCGAGGTGCCCGGCTTCACCACCCACGAGCGCGACATCGCCCCGGTGCTGGACCGGGTCTTCACCAACGCGAAGAACCAGCGCATCATCGTCGCCTGCTTCGCCTCGCACGTGCACCGGGTGCAGCAGGTGATGGACGCCGCGGTGAAGCACCGCCGCAAGGTCGCGTACGTCGGCCGCTCGATGGTCCGCAACATGGGTGTGGCCCGTGATCTCGGCTTCCTGACGGTGCCCGGCGACACGCTGATCGACATGCGCGAGCTGGACAACTACCCGCCGGAGCAGGTCGTGCTGGTGTCGACCGGTTCGCAGGGTGAGCCGATGTCGGCGCTGTCGCGGATCGCGGCCAACGACCATCACGTCGTCCAGATCCAGCCGGGCGACACCGTCGTACTCGCGTCGTCCTTGATCCCGGGCAACGAGAACTCGGTCTACCGGGTGATCAACGGCCTGACCCGGCACGGCGCGAACGTGATCCACAAGGGCAACGCACTCGTGCACGTCTCCGGACACGCCAGCGCGGGCGAACTGCTGTACTGCTACAACATCGTCAAGCCGCGCAACGTGATGCCCGTGCACGGCGAGATCCGGCACCTGCACGCGAACGCGGAGCTGGCCGTCCAGACCGGCGTACCGGCCAAGAACGTGGTCGTCGTCGAGGACGGTGTGGTGGTCGACCTGATCGACCGGCAGGCCGTGGTGGCCGGCAAGGTGGACTGCGGGTACGTGTTCGTCGACGGCTCGACCGTCGGCGACATCACCGAGACCTCGCTGAAGGATCGCCGGATTCTCGGCGACGAGGGTTTCATCTCGGTCATCGCCGTGATGGACTCTGTCACCGGCAAACTGACCGCCGGGCCGGAGATCCAGGCACGCGGGTTCGCCGAGGACGACACCGTCTTCGACGACCTCAAGCCGAAGATCGAGGCGGAGATCGAGAAGGCGATCGGCAGTGGCGTGGACGACATGTACCAGCTGCAGCAGGTGATCCGCCGGGTGGTCGGCAAGTGGGTCAGCGACACCCACCGCCGCCGCCCGATGATCATCCCGGTCGTCGTGGAGAGCTAAGCGCACGAGGCACTGACACAACAGGGGAGAGAGGGGCCGGCGATGACCATCAGCGGAGTGAACGGGACGGGCCAGCGCCGGCCCACGATGAAGGAGGTCGCGGCCCGGGCGGGGGTCGCGCTGAAGACCGTCTCCCGGGTGGTGAATGAGGAGCCGAACGTCAGCCCGGAGCTGACCGCCAAGGTCCAGGCCGCGATCAAGGAGCTCAACTACACCCCGAACGAGAGCGCCCGGATGCTGCGCCGCGGCAAGACCGGGACGATCGCGGTGGTGATCCGCGACATCGGCGACCCGTTCTTCGCCTCGCTCGGGCGCGCGGTCGAGCTGTGGGCCCGGTCGTCCGGCTCGGTCGTGATGATCGGGCTCACCGACGAGGACCCGGAGCGCGAGCGGGAGGTCTGCCTGGAGTTCGTCGCCCGCCGGCCGGACGCGCTGATCATGGCGCCGATCGGGGAGACCCAGGACTACCTCGCGCCGCACGTCGACGCGGGAATGGCCGTGGTCACGATCGACCGGCCGGCCCACGGGATCGAGGCCGACGCCGTCCTCGCGGACAACGCCGGCGGGATCGACCAGGCGATCGACCACCTGGTCCGGCAGGGGCACCGGCGGATCGCCTACCTCGGTGACGACGAGCGGATCTTCACCGCCCGCGAGCGCGTGGTCGCCTACCGGGCCGCGATGGCCCGGCACCGCATCGACGTGGACGAGGACCTGGTCCACCTGTCCGAGCCGACCACCGAGGGCATCGGCATCACGCTGTCCGCCGTACTGGATCGTCCGGAGCCGGCGACGGCGTTGCTGTCGGCCAACAACATGACCACGGCCGAGGTCCTCCGTGGTCTCGCGGGCCGGCGGGATCGGGTCGCGCTGGTCTCCTTCGACGACCTCGCCCTCGGCGACCTGCTCAGCCCCGGCCTGACCGCGGTCGCACAGTCGGCCGACGTGATGGCCCGGACGGCGATCCAGCTGATGACCGAGCGTCTCCCGGAGCCGCATCGCCCCGGCCGGACGGTCCGCGTCCCGGTGAAGCTCACCATCCGCGGATCAGGCGAGATCCCGCCGGCCTGAGCGCAGCTCTGCCGCCAGCGGGCACTGGAACGGGTCCCGGGCGCGCAGGCCGACGTTGTTGAGGTAGCCGACGACGATCTTGTACGAAGTGAACAGGCCGACCTCGGTGTAGTTCACGCCGTGCAGAGCGCAGTACTCGCGGACGATCGGCTGCACCCGCCGGAGCGTGGGCCGGGGCATGCTCGGGAACAGGTGGTGCTCGATCTGGTAGTTCAGGCCGCCCATCGCGAAGTCGACCAGGACGCCACCGCGGATGTTGCGTGACATCAGCACCTGGCGGCGGAGGAAGTCGAGCCGCATGCCGGCCGGGACGAGCGGCATGCCCTTGTGGTTCGGTGCGAACGCCGCACCGAGGCAGACGCCGAACACCGCGAGCTGCAGGCCGAGGAAGGCACTGGCTTTCCCGGCCGGGAGCAGCAGATAGAGCGCAGCCACATAGCCGGCGAGCCTCGCGACGACGATCGCGGCCTCGATGCGTTCCAGCCGGGTCGCGTCGCGGCGCAGCAGGTGCCGAAGACTCGACGCGTGCAGGCCGAGCCCTTCCAGCGTCAGCAATGGGAAGAAGAGCCAGCCCTGGCGTGCGGCGAACCACTGACCCAGTCGTCCGCGCTTCGCGACCGCATCCGGCGTGAAGGCGATGGCCTCGAGCTGGACGTCGGGATCCTTGTCGACCTGGTTCGGCGCGTTGTGGTGCCTGGAATGCTTCGTCCGCCACCAGGTCACACTCATGCCGGCGATCGCGCCCGCGAGGATGCGTGCCGTCCAGTCGTTCCGGGCCGCGGAGTCGAAGACCTGCCGATGCGCGCTGTCGTGGCTGAGGAACGCGACCTGCACGAGGACGAGTGCGAGCGCAACGGCCAGCACCAGCTGGAACCAGGAATCGCCGAGCAGGACCACGCCGACGGCGACGGCCAGTAGCGCCGTCAGGACCACGCTGATCCGGGTGTAGTAGTAGCCCTGGCGCCGCCGAAGCAGGCCGAGCTCCCGCACAGTCTGGAGGAGATCCGTGTACAGGCTGACGTACCGCTGCTGGGCGCCCACGCCGTCATCATCAAGAATCATCGTGACGCCCTGCGTGCGGTGAGGTGGACCGGCGAGGTCGGCTTGGCAAAGTGCATCAGTTCCGGTTCTGCGCGACGAGTGGGCACTGGAACGGGTCGCGCGCCCGCAGCCCGACGTTGTTCAGGTAGTCGACGACGATCTTGTACGACGCGAAGAAGCCGACCTCGGTGTACTTCACCTCATGCAGGGCGCAGTACTCGCGGACGATCGGCCGGACCGCCTTGAGCGTCGGCCGGGGCATGCTCGGGAACAGGTGGTGCTCGATCTGGTAGTTCAGGCCGCCCATCGCGAAGTCGACCATCACCCCGCCGCGGACGTTGCGGGACATCAGCACCTGGCGCCGCAGGAAGTCCAGCTTCATCGTCCTCGGCACCAGGGGCATGCCCTTGTGATTCGGCGCGAACGAACCACCGAGGCAGACGCCGAAGACGGCAAGCTGCAAGCCGAGGAACGCGCCGGCCTTGCCGATCGGCAGCAGGATCAACAGCACGGCCAGATAGGCGCCGAGCCGGCCCACGACGATCGCGGCCTCGATGCGCTCGACCGAGGTCGCACCGCGGCGCAGCAGATGGCGGATGCTCGAGACGTAGAGGCTCAAGCCTTCCAGGGTCAGCAACGGGAAGAACAGCCAGCCTTGGCGGCGGGTCAGCCACGCCTGGAAGCCCGTGCGCTTGGCAACGTGCTCGGGGGTGAACGCGACGACCCCGATCGCGATGTCCGGATCCTTTCCCAGTTGGTTCGGTGCCCCATGGTGACGGCTGTGCTTCGACCGCCACCACGCGGCGCTCATCCCGACGAGTCCACCGGCCAGCAGGCGAGCGGTCCAGTCGTTCCACGCGGCGGAGTCGAAGATCTGCCGGTGCGCGCTGTCGTGGCTGAGAAAGGCGACCTGTGTCAGCACCAGCGCCAGGGCACCCGCCATCAGGAGCTGGAACCAGGAGTTGCCGAGCAGGCCGACACCGACCCAGACCGCCGCGAAGGCGGCCAGCACCAAGCCGATCCGGGTGAAGTAGTACCCGCGCCGCCGCTTGAGTAGTCCGAGCTCGCGGACGGTCGTCAGGAGGTCGGTGTAGAGGTTCGTGTACTGCTGCTGCGGCCGTGGCGGATCATGTTCGTCCGCGACAAGCTGTGACATGAGAATGCCCCGCTCCGGAGTGCATCGGGTCGATGCGCTACCGGGTCTGGGGCAGCGGGTACGAGAAGGTGGCTGGTAACCCCAACGGAACCACGCCCAGTAGCCACACGCAAGCCGGCGTCCGGTGACCGCGGCCGGGTGTCCGGCGCTGCGGGTGATTTGGCGCCCAGTTCGCCCGGCCGTCACCTGACCGTCATCAGCGGAGCGCACTTTCGGCTCATGAACTTGAGCCGCCGCCAGCTCCTGGCCGCATCCACCGTCGCCGGCGCCACCCTCGCAGTACCAGGGGTTGCGACCGCGGTTCCCACCGTCGTACGCCGTGATCGGCCCGCCCTGCCGTCCGGCATCGCCAGCGCCGACGTGACCCCGCAGTCGGCCGTCGTCTGGTCCCGAACGGACCGCCCTGGGCGGCTGGTCGTCCAGCTGACCAGCCACGGTCGCTTCGACAAGTCGATCCGGCTGCGCGGCCCGGTCACCAGTGCCGCCGACGACTTCACCGCGCGGCTTCCGCTGCGTGGCCTGCGTCCCGGCCAGCGCTACGACTACCGGATCGGCTTCGAGGACGCCCACGGCCGGGTCGGCGAGACCCTCGACGGTTCGTTCAGTACGCCGGGCCGCAACCGGCCGGTGTCCTTCGTGTTCACCGGCGACACCGCGGGTCAGGGCTACGGCATCAACCCGGACCTCGGCGGCATGATCGCGTACAAGGCGATGCACGACACCCGCCCTGACTTCTTCCTGCACTCCGGCGACAACATCTACGCCGACGGCCCGATTGCGGCCGAGCTGAAAGTTGCCGACGGCACCATCTGGAAGAACGTGGTGACCGAGGAGGTCGCCAAGGTCGCCGAGACGCTGGCCGAGTACCGCGGCCGGTACAAGTACAACCTGCTCGACCACAACGTCCGCGACCTGTACGCCGACGTGCCGCTGGTCGCGCAATGGGACGACCACGAGACGCTGAACAACTGGTACCCGGGGGAGATCCTCACCGACGACCGCTACACCGAGAAGCGCGTCGACGTCCTCGCGTCCCGGGCGAAGAAGGCCTTCCTCGAGTACCTGCCGATGGAGCACGTCGCGGGCCGGGACCGGATCTACCGCAAGGTCGGCTACGGCCCGCTGCTCGACGTCTTCTGCCTCGACATGCGGACCTACCGCGGCGCCAACCCGACGCCCGCCACCGTCGGCCCGGTCGCGATGCTCGGTGCCGAGCAGGCCGCCTGGCTGGTCCGCGAGGTGGCCGCGTCGAAGGCGACCTGGAAGGTGATCGCCAGCGACATGCCGCTCGGCCTGCTGGTCCCGGACGGCGACCTGATCGAGGCCGTCGCCAACGGCGTCGCCGGTGCGCCAGGTGGTCGCGAGCACGAGATCGCCTGGGTGCTCAGCCAGTTCAAGAAGCGCAAGGTTCGCAACGCGATCTGGCTGACCGCCGACGTGCACTACGCGGCCGCCCACCACTACGACCCGTCCCGCGCGGCGTTCACCGACTTCGACCCGTTCTGGGAGATCGTGGCCGGCCCGATCAACGCCGGTACGTTCGGGCCGAACGCGCTGGACGACACGTTCGGTCCGCAGGTCGTGTTCTCGAAGGCCGCCGACTTCGCGAGCCAGTCGCCGGCGAGCGGCAACCAGTTCTTCGGCCACACCACGATCGACCCGCGCACCGGAGTCCTCACGGTCTCCCTGCGCAACTTGTTCGGCACGGTCCTCTGGACCAAGGACATCACCCCGGCCCACCACTGAGGGGCCCGTCGTACTCACCTGGCTCCGGCGCCTGCGCGGGATGCCGCCCACCGGAGCAGGTGAGTACGACGCTCGTCCCTGGCCGGCCTACGAACTCCTGAAGGTTGTCCTGTCCGGTTAGGTTTGTCCGCATGAGTTATCCGGAGAGCCGCCGCGACGATGTCGTCGACACGCTGCATGGGCAGGAGATCGCCGACCCGTACCGCTGGCTGGAAGACCCTGACGCACCCGACACCCGGGACTGGGTCCGCAGGCAGAACGAGTTCACCCAGGCCGAGCTCTCCGGCTATCCGGAGCGCGAGTGGTTCCAGACCACGATGGCGGCGATCCTGGCCCGCCCACGCGCCGGCGTCCCGGCGAAGAAGGCCGGCTGGTACCTCGTCGGCCGCAACGACGGCACCCAGGCCCAGGATGTCGTGTACGTCGCCGAGTCCCTCGACGCGCTGCTCGCCGGCGGCCGGGTCCTGATCGACCCCAACACGCTGTCCGCCGACGGCACTGACTCGCTGGGCTCGTTCACCGTCAGTCCGGACGGCAAGTACCTCGCGTACGGCGTCAACGAGAGCGGCAGCGACTGGACGACGTTCCGGCTGCTCGACATCGCCACCGGTACGCCCGTGGACGACGTGGTCACGGGGGCGAAGTTCTGCGAAGCCACGTGGCTCCCGGACAGTTCGGCGTACCTCTATCTGCACTACCCGGCGAGTGGTCGCAGTGAGGGCACCGAGACGAAGACGCTCACCGGTGGGCGTCTGATGCTGCACAAGGTCGGCACACCGCAGTCCGATGACGAGCTCGTGCTGAGCTTCCCGGATCAGGACCGCTACTTCATCACGCCGGAGGTGTCGGACGACGATCGCTACCTCGTCGTCCACATCACCGAGGGCACCGACCCCGGCGCTCGGCTCTGGGTCTTTCCGATCACGTCCGACGGCTTCGGCGAGCCGGTGAAGGTGGTGGACTCCTTCGCCGACGAGATCGCGTTCGTGCGGATGTCCGGCGACCAGCTGGTACTGCGGACCGATCGTGACGCCTCCCGTGGTCGCGTGGTGCTCGCTTCGTTGGACGGTGAGTTCGTCGACCTGATCCCGGAGGGCGAGGCCACACTGCAGGCCGTTCGCGGCACAGCTGCCGGACTGGCCACCCTGACGCTGGTCGACGCACGGCCGGCGCTGACGCTCTTCGCGCTCGACGGGTCCGATGCGCGGGTCATCGACGTACCGGGTGGGGGAGTGGTGGGCTTCGACGCCAGCCCCGAGTACGACGAGCTCTTCATCGGCCTGTCGACCACAACCGATCCCACGGTGTCGTACGTCGTCTCGACGTCGTCGGGCGTCGTCCGGGCCTTGCCGGAGCTCGTCCGTGGCTCAGGTGGATTCACGTCGCCGTCGGTCACCGTGACGCGACGCGTCGAGCCGGGCCGCGAGGTGCCGTACTTCCTGATCACTCGCTCAGACCTGGACGTCTCCGCACCACGCCCGACGCTGCTCTACGGGTACGGCGGCTTCCGCATCCCGATCCTGGCCGACTACAAGCCGGGCTGGCCGGCGTGGCTCGCGGCCGGCGGGGTGCTGGTCATCGCGAACCTGCGGGGCGGCGGTGAGTACGGCAGCGACTGGCACGACGCGGGACGGCTGAAGAACAAGCAGAACGTCTTCGACGACTTCATCGCGGTCGCCGAGCACCTGCGGGACACCGGGGTGACCACCTCTGCGCAGCTCGCGATCCACGGTCGCAGCAATGGCGGTCTGCTCGTGGGAGCGGCCATGACACAGCGACCGGACCTGTTCGCGGTTGCACTGCCCGGTGTGGGCGTCATGGACATGTTGCGGTTCCACCTGTTCACAGTGGGCGCCGCGTGGGCCTCTGACTTCGGCCATCCGGACGATGCGTCGGAGTTCGAGGATTTGCTGGCTTACTCACCACTGCATCGGTTGCGCGACGGCACGTCGTACCCGGCGACGCTCGTGGTCACGGGTGATCACGACGACCGGGTGGTGCCGTTGCACAGCCACAAGTTCATCGCCGAGCTGCAGCATGCCCAATCCGGTCCGGGACCGGTCTTGACCCGCGTCGAGGTCAACACCGGTCACGGCTTCGGGAAACCCGCCGCCATGGTCGCGGCGGAATGGGCGGACCTACTGGCGTTCGCTGCTCACCATGTAGGCCTTGTACCTCCTGAGCAGTAGGAGGGCCGGCGTTCGTTACCAGATGCGAGGAGCTTGGAGGTCCCGCGGGTCGTCGGTGGGCTGACAGCCGTGGGCGGTGTCCTCGTACTCCGACCGCGGTCCACCGGCGGCCAGCGTCCGTACGGCGTTGACGAGCCGGTCCACGTGCTCACGCGTCGTACCGAGGCCGAGGCTCGCCCGGACCGCGGTGCCGTGCTCGGCGGAGTCCGCGAGCAGGTGACCGACGAGCGGGTGCGCACAGAACTTGCCGTCCCGGACACCGATGCCGTACTCGGCGCTCAGTGCCGCTGACACGAGCGTGGAGCTCAGACCGGCAACCGTGAAGCAGACAGTGCCGACGCGGTCCGCGTCCTCGCCGAAGATCGAGTACGTCGTGACGCCGGGGAGCTGAGCCAGTCCGGTCCGGAGGCGGGCGAGCAGACTGCGCTCGTGCTGCTCGATTGCGTCACGGTGCTTGCTGATCGCGGCACACGCCGAGGCGAGCGCGATTGCGCCGATCACGTTGGGGGAGCCGCCCTCGTGCCGCGCCGGGCCGGTCGCCCAGACCACGGTGTCGCCGGTGACCGCGGTCGTCGCGCCACCGCCGTACAGGTACGGGTCGGCGGCGTCGAGCCAGTCGGCGCGGCCGATCAGTGCACCGGCGCCGTACGGCGCGTAGAGCTTGTGGCCGGACAATGCGACCCAGTCAACGTCCAGTGCGGCGATGTCCACCGGCCGGTGCGGTGCCAGTTGTGCAGCGTCGAGGCAGACCCGCGCACCGTGCGCCTTGGCGACCGCGGCGATCTCCGCGATCGGGAAGATCTCACCTGTCACGTTGGAGGCGCCGGTCACGACCACCAGCCGCGGACCCTCCGGCGCGGTGCGCAGAGCGTCGGCGACGTTGGTCACCGCTTCGCTGGGGGCGGCTGGCGCCGTGAGGCGGACGGTCCGCTCGGCCGGCCAGGGCAGGAGCGCGGCGTGGTGCTCGGACTCGAAGACGATCACGGTCGCGTCCGCGGGGACGGCCTGGGCGAGCAGGTTCAGCGCGTCAGTTGTCTGGCGGGTGAAGATCACCTGGTCGTCGGCACGGGCACCGACGAACGCGTGCACCTCGGCGCGAGCACGCTCGTACCACTGGGTGGTGATGCGGGACGCATAGCCGTTCCCGCGGTGCACCGACGCGTACGACGGCAGCGCAGCCTCGACGCTGGCCCGGACGGACTCCAGACACGGCGCACTGGCTCCGTGGTCGAAGTTCGCGTAGTCGGTGACGCGGCCGTCGGCCAGCGGGACCAGCAGGTCCGAGCCGACCGTGGTGGGGATGCTGCCGGTGACGAGCCGGGTGACCGTCGGCCGCGGCGTACTCGCGCTGGCCGGTTCGAGGATCGAGAGAATCGACATGCTGCTGCTCCAGGAAGTCCGCACTTGCCGAGCGGCGTATCCGCACGGCCTGGTCTTCACCCGGGGCACCCCACCGCGGAGGAGGGTTGCCGGCCAGCGAGCCGGGGCTTCGCGCTGGCACTCATGACCTGCCGAGAACGGTAACGAACAGCCCTCGACCCGCGCCAGTGGCAATCTCACATTCCGGGATTCCCGAACACATCCTGAGACGTGCAGACTGTAGCCATGATCGGACGGCTGCACCACCTGGCGATCGACTGCCCGGAACCGCTGGAGCTCGCGCGCTTCTACTCGGCCGTGCTCGGCCAGCCCATCACGTATGAGAGCGACAACTGGGTGGTGGTCGCCGACAACGACCACACCTCAGGTCTCGCCTTCCAGCGAGCCCTCGGCCACCAGCGCCCGCAGTGGCCGGATCCCACGCGTCCCCGGCAGATGCACCTCGACGTCATGGTCGACGACCTCGACGCGGCCGGGTCGGCGGTCCTGGCTCTCGGCGCTCGCAAGCTCTCGGCCACTGTGTACGAGGATCCGGCCGGTCACCCGTTCTGTCTCATCCCGCGACCCGGCTGGGCGCCGCCGGTCAATCCGTAATGGATTCGCTCCGGGCGACCGTGGCGTGTTTGATGGCGGCATGACGTTGAAGACGGCGTGGACGGCGCCAGCGGTCGAGCGGCCGGACGGCTCGCTGACCGCGCCCGAAGCCGAACTGCTGCGGGGCTACCTGGATTTCTACCGGACCACGCTTCTGTACAAGTGCGCCGGTCTGACGGCCGAGCAGCTGGCCGAGCGGCCGTCTCCGCCGTCCAACCTTTCCTTGCTCGGCCTCATCCGGCATCTCACCAAGGTGGAGCGGATCTGGTTCCGCATCCACTTCGCCGCGGAGTCGCCGGCTGAGCCGCTGTTCGCTCCCGAGCTGGGCAAGGACGCCGATTTCGAGCGCATCGATCCCGCTGAGGCACAGTCGGCGTACGAAGGTCTGATCGCGGAGTGGAAGCTGTCGGACGAGGCCGCGGCCGGGCGGTCGCTCGACGACCGCTTCACCTTCAGCGGGACCGAGTCGACGCTCCGGATGATCTACATCCACATGATCGGCGAGTACAGCCGCCACTGCGGTCACGCCGACCTGTTGCGCGAACAACTCGACGGCACCACCGGGGCGTGAAGGGACCGCTTTCCTCTCGGTCTGTGGCTGCAGTCCGGTTGCGGCGGCGTTGTGACGTTATGTATGGGGCAGCGTAATCGGCGTGTGACACGTGGGACTCGAGAGGTAATCGGGGTAGCCTGCTAGATATGGCGACCCGCACGTCTTCCCCGGCGCGGGCGCAGAAGTCGGCAGCCAAACGGCCGAGTTCGGCTCGTTCGGCTGCTGGTGGACGCTCCCGTCCGTCAGGTGCCCAGAAGCGTGGGCAGAGCGCGAAGCGCGGTGGATCCTCCGCCGCGCGGACCAGCACGCCCAAAAACAGCGGACCGGGTCCGTTCGCGGCCGCCATGATCGTTCTCGGTCGCGGCGTGGTGAAAATCTGGCTCGGCATCGCGCATCTGATCGGCAGCATGGTGCGCGGCATCGGTCACGGTGCCCGCGAGCTCGACCCCGAGCATCGCCGTGACGGCGCCGGCCTGTTCCTGATCGGCCTGGCGGTCGTTGTGGCCGCCGCGATCTGGTGGGACCTCCCGGGCGCGGTCGGCAACGGCATCCGGACCGTCGTCGGCGGCAGCGTCGGCATGCTCGGCTGGGCCGTCCCGCTGATGCTGTTGTTCGTCGCGATCCGCACGCTGCGTCACCCGGACCGCAACGGCCCGGCCGGACGTCAGGTGATCGGCTGGACCGCCATCTCCCTCGGCGTACTCGGCCTGGTCCACATCGCCAACGGTCTGCCCCGTCCGAGCAACCCGGCCGACGGTTCGTTGCAGGACGCCGGCGGCGCGATCGGGTACGTCGTCTCGTCCCTGCTGTCGGACCTGTTGACGCAGTACGTTGCCGCACCGCTGCTGGTGCTGCTGTCGATCTTCGGTGCCCTCGTCGTCACGGGCACTCCGGTCTACGCGATCCCACTGCGGTTCCGTGCGGCGTTCGACGTACTGATGGGGCGTACGGCGCTGCCGGAGGACGCACCGTCCGTCGTGGCCGCGCCGACCGACGACACCGTGCGGCTGACCCGCAAGGAGCGCCGGGCCAAGGCCGCGCAAGAGGAGGACGGCGAGCCGACCATCAAGCCGTACGACTCGCCGGTGCTCGAGGGACGTGAGATCTCCAAGCGAGGCCGCAAGGCCAAGGCGGCTCCGGTTCCTGAAGAGGACGCGTACGACGTCGATGGTGATGCGGCCGCTGCAGCCGGGGCTCCGGGCCTCGGCATCGCGGTCGGCGCCGGCGGTGGTCCCAGCAAGCCGGAAACGCCGCCCGAGCCGCCTCCGCACACGCCGATCCCGCAGCGGGTGGAGCAGCTCAGCCTGTCCGGCGACATCACGTACACGCTGCCCGACGGCCAGATGCTCAAGCCGGGTTCGGTCCACAAGGCCCGGACCAAGGCGTCCGACGCGGTGGTCGACCGGCTGACCGAGGTGTTCGAGCAGTTCGGCATCGACGCGCAGATCACCGGCTACACGCGCGGCCCGACAGTCACCCGCTACGAGGTCGAGCTCGGCTCGGCGGTGAAGGTCGAGAAGGTCACCGCGCTTTCGAAGAACATCGCGTACGCCGTCGCCTCGGCCGACGTGCGGATCCTGTCGCCGATCCCGGGCAAGTCCGCGATCGGCATCGAGATCCCGAACACCGACAAGGAGATCGTCAGCCTCGG
Source organism: Kribbella sp. CWNU-51 (assembly GCF_054073265.1). NCBI lineage: Bacteria > Bacillati > Actinomycetota > Actinomycetes > Propionibacteriales > Kribbellaceae > Kribbella > Kribbella sp. CWNU-51. The sequence continues at coordinate 235,724 of NZ_JBSXMZ010000023.1, read as the reverse complement.
CGACGTGATCCGGTCGGCGACCGCGCGCAACGACCACCACCCGATGGTGGCCGGCCTCGGCAAGGACGTCGAGGGCGGCTTCGTGGTCGCGAACATGGCGAAGATGCCGCACCTGCTGGTCGCGGGTGCGACCGGTTCGGGCAAGTCGGTGTTCGTCAACTCGCTGATCACCTCGGTCCTGATGCGGGCCACGCCGGACGAGGTGCGGATGATCCTGGTCGACCCCAAGCGGGTCGAGCTGAACCACTACGAGGGCATCCCGCACCTGATCACGCCGATCATCACCAACGCCAAGAAGGCGGCCGAGGCGCTGCAGTGGGTCGTCCGCGAGATGGACATGCGGTACGACGACCTGGCCGCGTTCGGCTTCCGGCATGTCGACGACTTCAACAAGGCGGTCCGCGCTGGCAAGGTGAAGCCGCCGCCGGGCAGCGAGCGCGTGCTCTCGCCGTACCCGTATCTGCTGGTGATCGTCGACGAACTCGCCGACCTGATGATGGTCGCCCCGCGCGACGTCGAGGATTCGATCGTCCGGATCACCCAGCTGGCCCGGGCGGCCGGCATCCACCTGGTGCTCGCCACCCAGCGGCCGTCCGTGGACGTCGTAACCGGTCTGATCAAGGCGAACGTGCCGTCGCGACTGGCGTTCGCGACCTCGTCGCTGGCCGACAGCCGGGTCATCCTGGACCAGCCGGGTGCGGAGAAGCTGGTCGGCCAGGGGGACGGCCTGTTCCTGCCGATGGGCGCGAGCAAGCCGATGCGGATCCAGGGCGCGTGGGTGACGGAGTCCGAGATCCACGGCGTCGTCGAGCACTGCAAGACCCAACTGGAGCCGACGTACCGCGAGGACGTCACCGCCGTCGCGGGGCCGAGCAAGGATCTCGACGACGAGATCGGCGACGACCTCGACCTGGTCGTGCAGGCCGCGGAGCTGATCGTGTCGACGCAGTTCGGCTCCACCTCGATGCTGCAGCGCAAGCTCCGGGTCGGCTTCGCGAAGGCCGGCCGGCTGATGGACATCCTGGAGAGCCGCGGCGTCGTCGGTCCCAGTGAGGGCTCGAAGGCCAGGGACGTCCTGGTCAAACCGGACGATCTAGAGGACTTCATCACCACCCTCCGAGGAGAGTGACCCGTGACCGCCGCGAGCGCACTGCCCAGGCAGGACCATTTCGACCTCGACCCGAAGCCGGTGCCGTTCACCGTCCGCGCCTCGCAGAAGGTGCACGGCGGGCTCGCCCTCGGGGCTTTGCTGGTCGCGGTGGGCTTCGCCGCTTCCGCGTCCACCAGTCCCACCGGCATCCTGCGATGGTTCGCGGCCGCGGGGTTCGCCGTACTGGCTGTGGTCTGTGCGAGGGCGTTGACGGTCGGGGACATGCTGGTGGCCGACGAGGTCGGCATCCGGCTGCGGATCGGACACGAATGGATCGGAACGCGCTGGGAGGACATCGACGAGGTGACGGTGCTGCAGCGCCGCCACCTGCTGGACGACGGCCGGATTGCCGTTCATTTGCTGGATCCTGGACCGGTGCTGGGAGCGATGCCGAGTTCGACTCGCAAGACAACTGATGCGAACCGTCGACTGACCGGCTCCTCGCTCGCGGTACCGTTCGGGTTGACGGCTCCGCCGTCGAACGGGGAAGTGGTACAGGCATTGCACATGCTGGCGGATGCCAGATGTCCGGTCAGGGAACAACTCTGACACGTCCGTGACCCCGTCGCACCAAGGCCGTTGACTTGATGTCGACGATCCGGTTGTCGGCATGGCGATGTCGACGGACCGCGGAGATACGCCGGGCGATGGAGAGGATGGTGGGGACGTGAGCATCGGCAGCGAGCTCACGGCGGCCCGGGAACGGGCCGACATGTCGATCGAGCAGCTGAGCGCCGCCACCCGGATCAGAACCGGGCTGCTCGTCGCCATGGAGGCCGACGACTTCTCGCGCTGTGGCGGGAACTTCTACGCCCGCGGCCATATCCGCTCGATCGCCCGGGTGGTCAAGGCTGATCCCGCGCCACTGCTCGCCGCCTTCGACGCCGAACACGCCGTCGAGGAGGAGAAGGCTCGCCGCGAGGAACGCGCCGCGGTCAAAGGCCCGACTCTGCATCCGGCCCGGCCGCGGTGGGCGCTCGTGGTCGGCGCGATCCTGGTGAGCCTGATGGGCTGGGGGATGGTCCGCCTCTTCACCCTCCCCAGCGACATCGAGGCCAACGCCTCCAAGACCACGACCACCGCCGCGACCGTCACGACTCCCACGCCCAAGCCGACGCCGACCGTCCGTCCCACCCGGACGCCGTCCAAGAAGCCACCGGTGCTGAAGACCGAGCTCACCCTCACTGCGAAGGGGGACGGCACCTACCTGACGGTCCGCGACAAGAAGGGCAAGCGCCTCTTCCAGGGGCACCTCAGCCCCGGGATCGCTCAGTCCGTCACCACGACCGGGGACATCCGCATCACCGTCGGCATCCCAGCCAATCTCATCGTCACCCTCAACGGCCAGCGCCGATCCACCAAGCTGTACCGCTTTACCGCCCACCCCGACGGCACCCTCACCAAGTACCCGACGAATTGACCTCTCGCCGCCCGGGGTCTTCACGTCGCGGAGCGTGGTCCTGAGTTAGGTGCCGGACTGCACGGCGAGTCATACTCGGGGGGATGACTACGCCACCCACCACCGTCGCCCTGGTCACGCTGGGCTGTGCCCGTAACGATGTCGACTCCGAGGAACTGGCCGGCCGGCTCGAAGCCGGCGGGTTCCGGCTGGTCGAGGACGCCGCCGAGGCGGACACCGTGGTGGTGAACACCTGCGGGTTCGTCGAGGCCGCGAAGAAGGACTCGGTCGACACGCTGCTCGCCGCCGCCGACTACAAGGACTCCGGCCGCACCCAGGCCGTCGTCGCGGTCGGCTGCCTGGCCGAACGGTACGGCGACCAACTCGCCGAAGCGCTCCCGGAGACCGACGCGGTCCTCAGCTTCGACGACTACGCGGACATCTCCGACCGCCTCCGCTCGATCCTGGCCGGCACCAAGCACCAGGCCCACGTCCCCCGCGACCGCCGCAAACTCCTCCCGCTGGCCCCCGCAGACCGAGCCTCCACCACAGGCATAGCCATCCCTGGCCACGGCGACCCCACGCACGCCGCCGGTCACGGCGACGCCACCCACGTCCACGACGCCGGCCACATCCCCGACCAGCTGATGCCGGCGCGCGAGGTGTCTGACGACGCCTCGGTTGACGGGCCTGCCCTGAAGGGCCGCTTCGCCACCGGTCGGCCCGAAGAGCTGAAGATCGAAGCCCCCGACCTCACCTCCGCCCCGGCGAGCGGCCCACGCGTGATGCGCCGCCGCCTCGACGGCGGCCCGATGGCTCCGCTCAAGCTCGCCTCCGGCTGCGACCGCCGCTGCGCGTTCTGCGCGATCCCGATGTTCCGCGGTGCGTTCGTGTCCCGCCGTCCCGCCGAGGTCCTCCGCGAAGCCGAGTGGCTGGCGGAGAACGGCGTACGCGAGCTCTTCCTCGTCTCCGAGAACTCCACCTCGTACGGCAAGGACCTCGGCGACCTGCGCCTGCTCGAGACCCTGGTCGGCGAGATCGCCGCGGTCCCCGGCATCACCCGCGTGCGCGTCTCGTACCTGCAGCCGGCGGAGATGCGCCCGACGCTGATCACCGCGATGACCTCGACCCCCGGCGTCGTCCCGTACTTCGACCTGTCCTTCCAGCACGCATCCGGCCCACTCCTGCGCCGCATGCGCCGCTTCGGTGATTCCGAGCCTTTCCTCGAGCTGATCGCCCAGGTCCGCGCGGCTGCCCCGACGGCCGGTATCCGCAGCAACGTCATCGTCGGCTTCCCCGGCGAGACCGAGGACGACGTCGACGTCCTGTGCGACTTCCTGTCCCGCGCCGGCCTCGACGCGATCGGCGTCTTCGGCTACTCCGACGAGGACGGCACCGAAGCCGAGACGTACGACGGCAAACTCGACGAGGACACCATCGCCGCCCGCCTCGACCGCGTCACCCGGCTTGCCGAAGACCTCACCTCAGCCCGAGCCGAATCCCGTACCGGCGAACTCCTCGAAGTCCTCGTCGAATCCCTCGACCCCACCCCTTCCGCAGACACCAAGACCGCAACTGGCGTCGAGTCCGCGGACAGCTCCACCTCAGGGGACGAAGTCGGGCGTACGGGGGAGGGGCGGGCCGCTCATCAGGGACCTGAGGTGGACGGCTCGACCACGGTCACGGGCCTGCCGGCGGGCGTCCGGGTCGGCGATCTGGTGTCCGCGAAGGTGGTCGGGAGCGACGGAGTCGACCTGATTGCCGAGTTCGCGGCACTCGTGAGCACCCGGGACGGCCGTCTGGCAGTTAACCTGACCGCGTGACCAACTCGCCGACGAACCCGGCGTCGCACGCGTCCTCCGGTCCGCTCCACGCCCCCAGCGTGTGGAACGTGCCGAACGCGCTCACGGTCCTGCGGCTGATCCTGGTCCCGCTGTTCGTCTGGCTGCTGCTCCGCGACGGTGGCGACGGCGACGGCAACCGCCTGCTCGCCACCGCTACGTTCGTCGTGGCGATCGTCACCGACCGCTTCGACGGCGACATCGCCCGCCGCTGGAACCTGGTCACGAACTTCGGCAAGATCGCCGACCCGATCGCCGACAAGGCACTCACCGGCGCTGCCTTCATCGGTCTGTCCTATCTCGGTGAACTCCCGTGGTGGGTCACCATCGTGGTGCTGGTCCGCGAGTGGGGTGTGACGGCACTGCGCTTCTGGGTGATCCGGCACGGCGTGATGCCGGCCAGCCGCGGCGGCAAGCTGAAGACCGTGCTCCAGGCGATCGCGCTCGGCCTCTATCTCCTCCCGTGGCAGTCGTTCGCGCCCCTCCACTGGACCGCCGTCGCGTTCATGGCCGCCGCCGTTATCGTCACGATCGTCACCGGCATCGACTACGTGGGCCGAGCACTCCGCCTCCGCGCCGCCGCGAAACGCCCCCTCCCGTGACACCGGCCCGGCGTGCCGACGTCTGGGGTCGGGGGAGTCTGGTGGGGGTGGTGGGATCTGTTGGGAATTGGTGGAGGTGACAGGTGGCCGGTGGGGACGCGGAGTTCGAGGTGGTACTCGCGCGCTTGGTGGGCCTGTTGAAGGATCGCGGGGAGACAATTGCCACAGCTGAGTCGCTGACCGGCGGACTGGTCGGAGGCGCGCTGACGGATGTGCCGGGCGTGTCGGCGGTCTATCGCGGCGGAGTGGTTGTGTACGCGACTGACCTCAAGGCCACGCTTGCGGGCGTTCCTGAGGACCTTCTGGCTGCCGTGGGGCCGGTCCACCCAGATACGGCCGCCGCACTCGCCACCGGCGTACGGGAGCGGCTGGAGGCCACCTACGGCCTTGCCACGACCGGTGTGGCCGGACCGGACCCGCAGGCGGGGATCGAGGCCGGCACGGTGTACGTCGCAGCGGCCGGACCGGGCTCGGTGCAGGTGCGGAAGTTGCAGGTGAACGGTGACCGGGCAGCCGTACGCCGAGCAAGTGTGCAGGCCGTTCTGGAACTCGGAGCAACTCTTGTGGCGGAAGAACTCGACTGATCGGGGTGTTGAGACCACCATGGGGACAGGTAGGACAGACCGGCGCGGCGCACCGAAGGTGGACATTGCGAGGAGTAGTGACCCAGCAACGGGTACCGTTGGTTCCTACGGTCGAGCTACCGTGCGAGTAGAAACGACCGGACAGGCGGAAGGGAGAAACCTCATGGTGCTGGTTCGTGGCCTGCTGGGCGACGTCCTGCGGCGTAAGCGGCTGCGCCAGGGGCGCACCCTCCGCGAGGTATCCGCCGACGCCCGCGTGAGCTTGGGCTACCTCTCCGAGGTGGAACGCGGCCAGAAGGAAGCCTCCAGCGAGCTCCTGGCAGCCATCTGCATGGCCCTGGACGTGCCGCTGTCCACCGTCTTCGCCGAAGTCAGCGAAGACCTTGCCCGCGAAGAGGCCCTGGTCCTGACCCACCCCACCATCGAGCCCGAGGTAGTAGCCTCCGCCGCCTAACCGGCCGGATCGCCTCCTCCACCGCCCGACGTCATCGCCTCCGCCGCGTAACCAGGCCCGGGCTCGTCGCGTTTCGCCGCCTAACCCGGCCTGACGCTGTCCGCTTGGTGCGCCCGACCGCCAACTGCCCGCTGCGTTCGGGCAGCAGCCACGATGCGCCTCGCGCGGGCGGCCGCAGCCCGCTGCGCCGCGGGGAAGTTGGATCTAGCGGACCACGGAGCTGGACCTCCGCCGAGCACCTCCTGCCCGGGTCCTCGCGGTTAGCGGCGGATTGCCGGCTCGAGAGCTGGCTTGGTGCCGGGTGTGTCGAAGGTGTCGCAGCATGCGAGAGCGGCGGTGGTGGCTGCCGGGCTGGACGGCAGCAGTGGTAGGCGCACGTTTGGGCTGGGGATGCGGCCGTGAGCCGCCAAGACGGCCTTGATCACCGCAGGATTGGGCTCGGCGAAGAGCGCGCGGGCCAGCGGAACGAGCCGGTTGCTGAGCGCACGCGCGTGTTCGAGCGGCCCGTCGCGCCAAGCGGCGAGGAGGTCTGCGTACGCCCGCGTCGCCACATTGGCGCAGGCCAGGACCGCGCCGTGTGCTCCGAGCGCCAGCAGTGGGCCCACGTACAGGTCGTCGCCGGCTAGAACCGCGACATCCTCCGACACGGTGCTCATGAACTCGACAGTCGCATCGTCGATCCCTCCGACTGCGTGCTTGAACCCGGCAACGTTGGGGATCCGAGCTAGCCGACCAAGGGCATCCGCGCCCAACGGCCTGCCCGTGCGGTAGGGAACGTTGTAGACGAGCAACGGCACCGGACTGGCAGCCGCAAGTCGCCGGAAATGCTCAACGACGCCATCCTCGGACGGCCGGGTGTAGTAGGGGACCACCGTGAGAACAGCGGTGGCGCGTGGATCGATCTCGGCGAGCGAGTCAATCGAGCCGGCGGTCGAGTTCGACCCGGTGCCGACAACCAAGTCCGCGCCGTGCTCCACGCACACCTTGGCGCAGATATCGACCACCCTTCGGCGCTCCGCAGACGTCAGCGTCGCAGGTTCGGCGGTCGTGCCCAAGGCAACGATCCCGGCCGCTCGGTCATCGAGGACGGCATGGGCGAGTGCCTCCAGTGAATCGGAGGCGAGCTCACCCGCGGCGGTGAACGGCGTGACGAGCGGAACGAAGAGACCAGAGAGCGACATGCCTCGACGATCACGCATTCCGCTCTGCAGATCCAGTTCGCATTTGTGTCGTCGAGCGTAAGCTGAGCTGATGCTCGACGTACGCAAACTCCGGTTCCTCCGCGAGTTGGCCCACCGGGGAACGATCGCTGCCGTTGCCGAGGCGTTGACCTACTCGCCGTCCGCGGTGTCACAACAGCTCACCGCCCTCGAACGCGAGACCGGCGTACCGCTACTCGAACGGACCGGCCGGCGAGTCACGCTGACCCCAGCCGCACGCGCCCTCGTCGAGCGCACCGAGTCGATCCTCGCGATCCTGCAGGAGGCCGCCGCTGACCTGGCATCGACCGCAACCGCACTCACCGGAACCGTGCGCATCGGCGTCTTCCCGACTGCAGTCCCGACCATCCTGACGCCAGCCGTCGTCGCCCTCAGCACTGACCACCCAGGCCTGGACCTGATGGTCACCGAACTGGATCCGGCGTCGATGCCCGATGCCCTCCGCGATGAAAGTCTCGACGTCGCCCTGCTCCAGGAATACGACTACGTCCCAATCGCATCCGATCCCGGTTTGCAAACGGAACCGCTGCTCGAAGAAACCGTCCACCTGGCTGCCCTGACGACCGGACCCTTGACCGACCGGCGTGGTTCCCCGTGGATCGCCGGCACCCCAGGGACCCTCTGCCACTCCCTGACCATCCGGGCCTGCGAGGCCGCAGGATTCACGCCCCGCATCCGCCATCACGCCGACGACTTCGGCGCAGTGCTCGCATTGGTCGCGGCCGGCCAAGGCGTCGCCTTCGTCCCCGACCTGGGCGCCGCCGCGCCACCCGCCGCCGTCGTACTGACGCCCCTCTCCATCCGACGCAGAACCCACCTGGCCTACCGCCGCGGCACCGCCACCCACCCAGCCATCGCCGCCGCCCGCACAGCCCTACACACAGCCATCGCACCTCCGAGGTCCACATCCACGAGCGCCAAGTCCCCGGGCGCCACGTCCCTGGGCGCCGGATCCACGGCCGCCACATCCGCGGGGGCGGCATCCATGAGCGCCACATCTCCGGGCGCCGCATCCACGGCCACCACGTCCCCGGGCGCCGCATCTACGGCCGCCACGTCCATGAGCGCCACATCCACGGGCACCAACCCGCGGCAGGCCCAGCACTGATAGCTCCGACCGCTCGCGCACTTCCCGAGCGGGGTGCCGTCGCCTAGCGCACCACCCGGCCTCGCCCAGGCCTCGCTGAACGGGAACTGGTCGGGCATTAGCGCCGGTCGTCATTGGCGTCTCGCTTGGGGGTGGGGTGGCTGGTGCTTGGTTGGATGAGGGTGACGCGATGGGGCCAGAGGAGTTGAAGGGCGGGGAGGGGAGACTCGTCGGGGTCGCGGAACATGTGGTTGGCGGTGAAGAGGTGGGTTGCCGAGTCGGGGAAGCGGAGGAGCTCGGCGGTTTCTGGTGGTGGGAAGAATGCCGAGAGGTCGTCGCCTTCGTCGAAGACAGCGCCGTCCATCACTGCCCAGGCCAAGGGTTTGAGGCCCAGGTAGGCCCAGGCTGGATCGGGATCGAAGACGATGATCTCCGGGTGGCGGTACAGGCTCAGCCCGAGGCTGTATCCGAAGCCGGGATTGCGGGCGCCGTCGCCCTCGACGTACTGCATCGTCCAGCCGTAGGTCTGGATGTTCCGTTCGATCTGCCGCGAATACTGCTCGTTGGTCAAGCCACCGCATCTGTCGCACATCAACCTCTCCTCTCGTTCGAACAAATGTTCGATGCATCAGAGAAGATATCCGTGTCGCGTCCCGGTGATGGCGTTGTCCACAGGTCAGTTCTCGGGCTGGCAGGCCGGGCACCAGTACGTGATCCGCTCCCGGGGTGGTTCACCGAGCGAAGCGGTCAGGATCGTCGTACCGCAGCGGCGGCAGGGTTTGCCGGCGCGTTCGAAGACCCAGGATCGCTGGCCGGGTCGGTCGACGCCGGTGCTCACCTGGGTGCCGTTGCGGACGTTGGCCTTCATCAGTCGCCGGCTGAGGTCGACCGCCGCGGGTACGTCGACCGCGGACACCGGGCGCCATGGGTGGAGTCCGAGCAGGAAGCAGACTTCGGTGCGATAGAAGTTGCCGATGCCGGCCAGATTCCGCTGATCGAGCAGCGCCTCGCTGATGGTTCGCTTCGGGTCGGCCTCGACGTTGGTGATCGCTACGGCGCGGTCGAAGGACGGCGACAGCAGATCCGGCCCGAGGTGACCGACGACGGTCTCTTCGGCGTCCGTCGCGACGAGGTCGAGCACCGGCAGCCGGTAACCGACGGCCGTCCAGGAGGCGGTCTCCAGTACGGCGCGGATCTGGTGATCAGGTCCGCCATGCCATCGCTCTCCGGGGCGGTACAGATGCCAGCTCCCGTCCATCCTGAAGTGACTGTGCACTGTCACTCCACCGGAGAGGCGCATGAGCAGGTGCTTGCCGCGTGCAACGACCTCCAGCACCGTGCGACCGCTGAGGTCGGTCGTCGCCAGTGACGGCACGCGGAAGTCCGTCCGGAGCAGCTCCTGCCCGCCGAGCGCCTGATTCAGCCGCTTGCAGGCCCGCCAGACGGTATCGCCCTCAGGCACTCCCAATCACCCCAGCCATCTCACTAGCATCGCCGATCGCGGAGTGTTGTGCTCGCGGCGATGGGTCGAGCCAGCCATGGCGTCGAGAGGTGATTCGCAAGTGCCCGGCCCTGGGGGGTGGGTTTCAGGCTCGGAGGCGTAGGCCTCGGGGGGTTGCGTGGAAGCCTGCTTTGGCGAGGGCGTCGCCGAAGGCTGTGTGGCGGACCTGTTCGCCGTCGGCCGTCTCCACGCTGAGCTTGCCGAGTTGGCCGTCTCGGATGGACAGCGCGAGCGCATCGACTGCAGGCTGGAGGAGGTCCGGGTCCTCGGTGAAGCTGAGGACGGTCCGGCCGCCACGTTCGACGTACACGATCAACTGCCCGTCCACCATCACGATCAGCGCGCCGGCCTTCCGCCCGGGTCTGTGCCCGCCGGCGCTTTCGCGCTCGGGCCACGGTAGGGCAGCGCCGTAGGGGTTCGCGGGATCAGAGGCCGCGAGTACGACGGCCCGCACGGTCAGCTCCTCGTCACGTCGACTGCGTCCCGGACCACCGGCGACAGACCCGGGTAGCTCGGCCAAAGCGCGCAGTCGATCCACCGCACCGGGGAGGGCGAACTGTGCGGCCCCGAGCCCGGCCACGAAGTATCCGCGCCGGCACCGCCCCGACTCCTCGAACGCGCTCAGCACCTTGTAGACCGCAGCAAACCCACCGGGCGTCCGCTCGGTGATCACGGACCCTCGCGTGACGATGCCGTACCGATCCAGCAGTGTCTCCGCCGCGGCATGCGCCCGCCGTGTCGCATCGGCACTACGGGCCGGAAGCAACGACCATCGCCCACCGGCTGTCGGTGGCCCACTGCGTGACGGCATTGCCGGTCGGCCCGGCCGCGTCGGGCGTCCAGGCCGCGCGCGAGGCGTCGTACGGCGAGTTCGGTGACTACCGCGACCTCCGCCCACGAGCGAGCGCACCGGAGCGAGTGTGTCGTTGGTCAGGTGACCAGCCCAGACGAGGTCCCACAACACCCCGACCAGCGTCTCGTCGTTCACCACTCCCGAGGCCGCCCCGACAACGTCGCTCAACTGCCGGAAGAAGAACGCGCCACCACCCGACAACGCGTCGAGCACGGCCTGATGCGTCTCTCCGAGCTCGAGGGCAGGATCGGGGTCAGGCAAGGTCAGATCGCAGTTGTCCGCGAGGTGGAGGGACACCCACCCATCCGTCCCCGGCAACGATCCCGAACCCGCCCACACCACTTCACCGGTCGCCGTCAGCTCGTCCAGCATCGACGGCTGATACCCCGGCACCCGCGACGGCAGCACGATCGACTCCAGCGCCGACGCCGGCACCGCGCATCCGGCCAACTGCTCGACCGCACCGAGGAGTACGTCGTACCCACGGCCGCGGCTGCTCGTGATGCCTTGCCAAGCGGGAAGGAAGCGGGCGAGCGCAGATGGATCGACCGGCTCGACCTCCTTGCGCAGCGCCGCCAGAGACCGCCGCCGGAGCAAGCGCAGGATCTCGCTGTCGCACCACTCGAGAGCAATCCCGCCCGGCAGGAACTCGCCCTCGACGACCCGCCCCGCCGCACCCAACCGCCGCAACGCCTCGGTGACGACAGCAACGCCGATCCCCAGATGTGTCGCCAGGTCGATAGCCCGGAAAGGCCCGTGCGTCCGCGCGTAGCGGGAGACCAGGTCCCCAAGCGGGTCGGCGACCGGCTCCGCGTGCGCCTCCGCGACCCCAGGTGGGAGCGGTACGCCGAGGGCGTCTCGCAACCGGGCCACATCCTCAACCACTGCCCACCGGTGCTCGCCTGCGATCCGAACCCGTACGACCCGACGAGCCGTGGCCAATGAGGTCAGCCAAGACTCCGCGTCCGACCCGTCGACACAACGCTGCGATGCTTCGGACAACGACAGCGGACCGACCATCCGCAGTACGTCGAACAGCCCCTCCGCATCACGAGCCCGCCGGTCCTCGGCGAGCCGTTGGAGCTCGGCCTCGGTTCGCAGCACGACCTCGGCGTCGAGGAGCTCGCGCAGCTCGGTCCGCCCGAGCAGCTCCGCCAGCAAGCTCTGATCCAGCGCGAGCGCGGCCGCACGCTTCTCCGCGAGCGGACTGTCGCCCTCGTACATGAACGCGCCCACATACCCGAACAGCAACGACTTCGCGAACGGCGAGGCCTCCGTCGTCTCCACCTCGACGACCGAGATCCGTCGTTCGCTGATCCCGGTGAGCAGATCCTTCAACGCGGGCAGGTCGTAGACGTCCTGCAGCACCTCGCGCAAGGTCTCCAGCACGATCGGGAACGATCCGTACTTGCTAGCCACCGACAGCAATTGCGCCGACCGCTGACGCTGCTGCCAGAGTGGCGACCGCCGTCCCGGATTCCGCCGAGGCAACAGCAATGCCCGGGCTGCGCACTCCCGGAAGCGCGCCGCGAACAACGCCGATCCGCCGACCTCAGCGGTGACCAAGTCCTCGATCTCCGCGGGATCGAACAGCACCAGCTCCGCACCCGGCGGCAGCTCGTCCGTCTCCGGCAGCCGCAGCACGATCCCGTCGTCACCCGAGACCGACTGCGCATCCATCCCGTACCGCTCGCGCAGCCGCGCCGCGATCGCCAGCGCCCACGGTCCGTGCACCTGCCCCCCGTACGGCGAATGCACGCAGACCCGCCAGTCGCCGAGCTCGTCGCGGAACCGCTCGACCACGATGGTCACGTCGTCCGGCACCCGGCTGGTCGCGTCCCGCTGCTCGGCGAGATACGAGACCAGATTGTTGGCGGCGTACTCATCCAGGCCGGCAGTCCGCGCTCGCTCGATCGCCTTGGCCGCCGGCAATGCTGCCATCTTCCGGACGAACGCACCGGTGGCCGCACCCAGCTCAGCCGGCCGCCCGACCGCATCGCCCTTCCAGAACGGCAAGCGCCCCGGCTGCCCGGGCGCGGGGGAGACCAGCACGCGATCGTGGGTGATGTCCTCGATCCGCCAGCTCGACGCTCCGAGGGTGAACACGTCGCCGACCCGCGACTCGTACACCATCTCTTCGTCGAGCTCGCCGACGCGGTGGTTGGTCGACTCGCCGACCAGGAAGACGCCGAACAGCCCGCGATCCGGAATCGTCCCGCCGCTGGTCACCGCGAGTCGCTGCGCCCCCGGCCGCCCCGAGATCTCGCCGCTGACCCGGTCGAACACGATACGCGGGCGCAACTCCGCGAACTCGTCCGACGGGTACCGGCCCGAGAGCATGTCGAGGACCCCGTCGTACGCCGATCGTGGCAACGTCGCGAAGGGCGCACAGCGTCGTACCAAGGCAAACAGCTCGTCGACGTCAACGGTGTCCAGGGCAACGATCGACACGATCTGCTGCGCCAGCACATCGAGCGGGTTCGCCGGGATGTGTAGGCTCTCGATCAGCCCGTCGCGCATCCGCTGCACAACAACGGCAGTGTCGATCAGATCGCCACGGAACTTGGGGAACAGGACGCCACGCGACACCGCCCCGACCTGGTGGCCGGCGCGGCCGACACGCTGCAGGCCGCTGGCAACCGAAGGCGGCGCCTCGACCTGGATGACCAGATCGACCGCACCCATGTCGATGCCGAGCTCGAGGCTGCTCGTCGCCACCACGCACGGCAGCCGGGCGGACTTCAGATCGGCCTCGATCAGCGCCCGCTGCTCCTTGCTGACCGAACCGTGGTGCGCCCGCGCGATCAACGGCGGCGCCGCGAGCGACGCACCCGACTGGGCCATCACCTGAGCCGGCGAACCCTGATCGGCCAGCTCGAGCTCGGCCCGCTCGGCGGCGATCTCGTTCAGCCGGGCGGTGAGGCGCTCGGCCAGGCGGCGCGAGTTCGCGAAGACTATGGTCGAGTTGTGCTGGCCGATGAGGTCGAAGACCTGCTCCTCGACATGCGGCCAGATGGAGGCGTGCTGAGGCGGTCCCGCGGCCGATCCGGAGGTCTCGAGCTCGGTGGACGCCAGCTCGGCCATGTCCTCGACCGGCACGACGACGCTCAGCTCCCACTGCTTGGCGAACTTCGGCTGCACGACGGTCACCGGCCGCTCGCCACCCAGGAAGCGCGCCACCTCCTCGACCGGCCGCACGGTCGCCGACAGACCGATCCGCTGCGCCGGCTTCGGCAGCAGCGAGTCGAGCCGCTCGAGCGTCAGCGCCAGATGTGCGCCGCGCTTCGTCCCCGCGACCGCGTGCACCTCGTCGACGATCACGGTCTCGACACCGCGCAGCGACTCCCGGCCCTGCGACGTCAGCAGGAGGAACAAGGACTCAGGAGTGGTGATGAGTACGTCGGACGGCCGCGAGGCGAACCGTCGTCGCTCGCCGGCCGGCGTATCGCCCGATCTCACCGCAACCTCGATGTCGAGAGGCGCCTCGCCCAGCCGCCGAGCGGTCTCCCGGATCCCGATCAGTGGGGCCCGCAGGTTCCGCTCGACGTCGACCGCGAGGGCCTTCAGCGGCGACACGTACAGCACCCGGCAGCGCAGCTTCGGATCGTCGGGTGGGGGAGTCGTGGCCAGCCGGTCGAGCGCCCAGAGGAAGGCCGCCAGCGTCTTACCCGAGCCGGTCGGGGCGACCACCAGCGCATCCCGGCCCGCGGTGATGGCGTCCCACGCCTCGAGCTGGGCCGGGGTGGCCGCCTCGAAGACGTCGCCGAACCACGCCCGGGTCGCGGGCGAGAACCGGCTCAACGCGCTGGTTTTCTTCACGTCGCCCATCTTGCCGGGTCCCGCCGACAGTTTTCACCACCCGTTCATCGCCCGCTGTGAACGGGCGCTTTCCGTCCGATGCGAATCCTGTCCCCCTCGTCTGGGATGATCGGCGACATGATCAACCGCGTACGCGCAGCGCTCCTCGTCGTGGCCTGCCTGGTCGCTTTGACCGGGTGCGTGCAGCTCGACGCCGATCTCAAGGTCGGGTCGAACGAGACGGTCTCGGGCAACATGAAGATCGGGGTCGACAAGCAGCTGCTACAGGCCAGCGGGCAGTCGCTCGATACGATCCGGAAGCGGATCGACGACGCGATCAAGCAGACCACGACCGAGGGCGTCACCTGCACGCCGTACGACAACGACAAGTACGTCGGTTCGACCTGCACGTTCGAGAGCGTTCCGTTCGACAAGATGGGCAGCTCGAGCGGGGACGGGGTGAGCTTCCGCAAGGACGGCGACAAGGTCATGGTCTCGGTCAAGGACTCGAGCCTCGGCCAGGTCCCGTCCGGCAGCCAGCCGGAGGTGAACTTCAAGATCACCATGCCGGGCAAGATCCTCGAGCACGACGACGGTGCGAAGATCGACGGCCGGACCGCGACGTACGACAGCCTCGACAAGCTCGGCAAGGTCTCGCTGACGTCCGAGGCCGGCGGCGGCTTCCCGACCTGGGCGATCATCCTCATCGTCGTGCTGGTGCTGCTCGTGATCGGCGCGGTCCTCTTCCTCGTACTGCGTCGTCGCAAGGCCAAGGCCCAGCAGGGCTACGGGCCATACGGTCAATACCCGGGGCAGTACGCCGGACAGCCGGGGCCGTACCCGGGGCAGCCGGGCTACGGGCAGCAGCCTGGCTACGGTCCGGGCGGTCAGTACCCGGGGCAGCCTGGGCAGTACGGCGGTCAACCCGGACAGTACGGCGGTCAGCCCGGCCAGTACCCGGGTCAGCCAGGGCCGGCCCAACCTGGACAGGGTCAGCCTGGACCGGGGCAACCGCCGTATCCGGGGCAGCCTGGACAGCCGCAGTACCCTGGACAGCCTCAGCCGCAGCAGGGCCAACCGGGGCAGGGGCAATGGGGTCCGCAAGGACAGCAGCCACCGGGGCAGCAGGGGCAGCCGCCGCAGCAGGGTCAGGGCGGTTGGGGACAGCAGCCGGGCCAGGGACAGCCGCCTGGTCAGCCGCAGCAGGGATCGCCGTACGGCCAGCAGCCGCCCCAGCAGGGCGGCTGGGGACCGCCACCGAAGGACGACAACGGGCAGGCATGAGACTGACGGAGTTCTGGGACCGGATGGATCGCCATCTCGGTACCGCCTATGCACGGACCTGGGCCGAGACCCAGGTCGTCCAGGGGCTCGGCGGCCGCACGGTCGTCGAGGCTCTGGCCGACGGCGAACACGCGAAGACCGTTTGGCGCGCCGTCTGGGCCCACCTCCAACTCCCACCCAGCGAACGCTGACCCTCGCCTGTTAGGTGCTGGTGAGTGCCGACTCGCTCTCGGGCACGCTGTCGGCCGGCTCGGGATCGCGCTTGTTGGCCAACTGGCTCGGCCACCACAGGTGCCGGCCGATGTCCAGGTTCAGGGCCGTGACCAGCACGGAGCGGACGATGATGGTGTCGAGCAGCACGCCGAGCGCGACCGCGATCCCGATCTCCGCGAACGCGACCACCGGCAGCGTCGCCAGCACGGCGAACGTTCCCGCCAGCACGAGGCCCGCCGAGGTGATCACGCCACCGGTCGCCGCCACGCCGATCAGCGCCCCGCGCCGGGTGCCGTGCGCCTTCGACTCCTCGTGCACGCGCGTCATCAGGAAGATGTTGTAGTCGATGCCCAAGGCAACCAAGAACACGAAGACGAACAACGGCAGCGACGTGTCGGCCCCCTCGAACCCGAGCGCCTTGAACACCAGTGAGCTGATCCCGAGCGCCGCGCCGAACGACAGCACGACCGTTGCCACCAGCATCAGCGGCGCGACCAGTGCCCGCAGCAACAGTGCGAGGATCGCCAGCACCACCAGGAGCACGATCGGGATGATCACCTTGTTGTCGTGATCGGCCGCCCGCTGTGTGTCGAGCAGGATCGCCGCACCACCACCGACCAGGGCGTCGGCGCCCGGCACCGCGTGCACCGACGCCCGTACGCGATCCACGGTGTCCTTCGCCGCCTGCGAGTCCGCCGCGTCGGTCATCGTCCCCTCGAGGTACGCCAGTCCGCCGCCGACCCGCGGTTCCGCCACTGCGGCAATACCTTGCGTCGAGGACATCGCCGTACGGACCTCGGCGGCCTTGTCGGCCGTGCTCACTACGACCAGTGGATTGCCGGCGCCCGCTGGGAAGTGGGCTGCCACGACCTTCTCACCGACCACGGAATCCGGCGTACCGACGAACGACTCCTCGTTGGACAGGCCGTTGGCGTTGAGTGTCAAGGTGCCGAGTGCGGCGATGGCCAGGATGACGGATGTGGTGATCCAGGTGACTCGTGGACGTACGGCGATCCGCCGGCCGATGCGACCCCAGACACTCGTCTCGGTGTGATCATCCGATCCGTACGTCGGACGCAGCGGCCAGAACACCCAGCGACCACAGATGACGAGCAGTGCGGGCAGCAGGGTCAGCATGGCGACCAGTGCGATCACGATGCCGACCGCTGCGACCGGACCGAGCCCGCGCGTGGAGTTCATCGACGCGAACAGCAGACAGAGCATGCCGGCCACCACGGTGGAACCAGAGGCAATGATTGCCGGACCTGACCGATGCAGCGCGAACGCCATCGCCTCATGTCTGTCCTCATGCCTCCTGAGTTCTTCGCGGTAGCGAGCTATCAGAAGCAGGGCATAGTCCGTCCCAGCACCGAACACCAGGACTGTGAGGATGCCTGCGCTCTGTGCGTTGACGGTCAGGTTCGCCTGGGTTGCCAAGACGTAGATCACCGCCTGTGCGGCGAAGAGTGCGACGCCTGCGGACAGCAGTGGCAGCAGCCAGAGCACCGGGCTGCGGTACGTCAGCAGCAGGATGACGATCACCACGGCGGCAGCGGAGTACAGAAGTTTGCCGTCGATACCTGCGAAGGCCTCCTGCGAGTCGGCCGAGAAGCCGCCCGGCCCGGTCACGTGGAACGACAGTCCGTCCGGGCGATCCGCGGCAATGCGCCTGATGTCGTCAGCGCGCGCACCGATCGTCTCCCAGCCGCCAGACCCGGCGTTGATCGGGACGAGGACCTGTAGTGCCTTGCGATCCTCGGACGGGATCGGCCCGATGACATCACGGTCGACGTCGGGCAGCTCGCCGTACTGCGTGACGTGGCCTGCCACTGCTTGCAGATCGGCGGGAGTGATACCGGACGAGCGCTCGTACACCAGCACCGCCGGGATCTCGTCAGGGGACGAGAACTGCGCGGACTCCTTCAAGACCTTGGTGGACTCCGCGTTGCCGGGCAGCCAGGAGACAGCGTCGTTCTCCTGCGCACCGGTCAGCTTGCCCGCCGGACTGAAGCACACCGCCACGGCGACGATCCACAGCGCCAGCACGATCCACTTGGACACCTTGCCGCACGGCAACGCCGCCAGCCGTCCTGCTCCGGCCACCCGAACCACGCCCCCTGAGAGGGACGCCCGCCCGCACGCCGGGCCGATCACGGCGCCCCTGGATCCAGCCTGCTGGCTGCAGCAGACCGGGGTCAACGACCGCGCAGTAGTACTGCGCTCACCGTGCGTCCTGCTGCCCACTCGGGCACTAGATCGCTCAAGTGGTCCAGCCGGTGCGCGCGGCCCACTCTTCGGCGGGCAGGTAGATCAGGTCGCAAACTGGGTCCTTCAAGTCGGTGTAGTCCGCGACGTCGACCTGCAGTGCAGCGGCCTGGCGCTTGAAGGCGCCGTACGCCTGTGCTGTCGCCGGATGACTGCGCAGATAGTCGCGGAAGAGCAGTGCGTACCGCTGGTTCGCACGACCGGCGACTCGGACGTGCAGGTTCACCCGCCGCCGGTACATCGGCTCGCGCAGCATGCGCTTCACCCACTGCAGGTCGTCGGCGGGCAACCCGGGGACGGGATGATCCCGTCGGGGCGGGCGGAGCTCCCAGTCCGCTGCCACCATCCGCTCGGCCACGTCGTCGAGCTCCGGCTCCGTCCCGACCGTCACCTGCATGTCGAGGATGTCCTTGGCGGGCAGGCCAGGTACTGAGGTCGATCCGATGTGGTCGATCCGCTGAGCCAACTCGCCGAGCAGCTCACCGACCGCGTGCGCGATCTTCTCGTACTGCGCCGGCCAGCTGTCGTCCGGTCGTGCGATCACGATCCCAGTCATGCCGAGATCATCCCAGGACCGCGGCTGTGGCCCCAGTGTTTTGTCAGAGCGGCTTGACCCGGAAGGCACTGCTGCTGAGCAACTCCGCGGTCTCGTACGCCGCCTTGCGGATGCCCTTGCGCTCGTCGAAGAATCCACCGACCACGCCGACCCCGGGAAGCTTGCCGACGAGCCGGGCACCGATGCTGCCGCGCGGGCGGTCCTCGAAGACCTCACCGAGCCCACCGAACAGCTTGCTGATCCGCCCCACCATCCGGACGCCCATGCGCAGTCCTGCCTCCTCGGACTCATCGCCGAGCCCCAGTTGCTTCGCGACATCCTGGCCCGCCGCTGTCGGGTCGTCGTACTTGAGTACGTCGTCCGGAGTGATCGGACGGTCCGTCAGTACCCGTGCCATCACCGCCGTACGGTCGGCATGCGCCTCGACGCCGTACTCGCGGCAGACCGCACCGATCACCATCGCCTGGACGGCCGCGCCGAGGGTGTCCTTGACCGGCAGCCGGTCGGCGGCCGCACCGGTGATCCGGGGGAGACCGGCGACGACGGCCGCGAACCCGCCGAGTCGCTCGACCCACCAGTCGCAGCGCTTGGCCAGCGGCAGCGTCGGCCACTCGGCATGCCCGGGCACTCTCATCCTCAGTAGCTGGTCGACCGCCAGGATCAGGCCCTTCTCGGCCAGGTTGGGTTGCTCCTGGGCGGAGTAGTCGGCCAGGATGCTGCGGATGCCGAACGGGTCCTGGGTACGAAGCGCGTCGAGGACCGAATCGATGCCGAACTCGACCCGGCTGAGGGCTAGGACGACGGCGGAGTCGGGGACGTCGGGACGGTCTGCCACGCCCGCCAGGGTAGGGAGCCGGCGGTCCAGGATGGTGGCCGGGACAGCTTCGGCGTGTCAGTTGCGATTCGAACACGTGTTCGGGATAGTTTGGTGTCCTGAAGGTGCGCCGGGCGGCCGAGTTGTCCACAGATTCGAAGTGGCGGCGAAAACTGTCCGACGAGACGTTTACCTTCTCTGGCGACACGAAGTTTCTCCGGGCGGCTGGGACAGCGGCCCCGATATCAGATGGGTCAGGTGGCAGTCACATGGCGGGTGCAGCGAGTGCGGAGCGCGCGGCGGCCGATCGCGAGAAGGCGCTTGCGACCGCGCTGACGCAGATCGAGCGGCAGTGCGGCAAGGGCGCCGTGATGCGTCTGGGCGAGCAGGGTCGCGCGCCGATCGAGGTCATCCCGACCGGGTCGATCGCGCTCGACATCGCGCTCGGGATCGGCGGTCTGCCGCGCGGTCGCGTGGTGGAGATCTACGGCCCGGAATCCTCCGGTAAGACGACGGTCGCCCTGCACGCGGTGGCGAACGCGCAGCGCGCCGGCGGCATCGCCGCCTTCATCGACGCCGAGCACGCGCTCGACCCGGACTACGCGCAGAAGCTCGGTGTCGACACCGACGCCCTGCTGGTCTCGCAGCCGGACTCCGGTGAGCAGGCACTGGAGATCGCCGACATGCTGGTCCGCTCCGGCGCGGTCGACATCGTCGTGATCGACTCGGTGGCCGCGCTGGTGCCCCGGGCCGAGATCGAGGGTGAGATGGGTGACAGCCACGTCGGTCTACAGGCGCGGCTGATGAGCCAGGCGCTGCGGAAGATGACCGGTGCGGTCAGCGGGACCAACACCACCGCGATCTTCATCAACCAGCTGCGCGAGAAGATCGGCGTCATGTTCGGTTCGCCGGAGACCACGACCGGTGGTAAGGCGCTGAAGTTCTACGCGTCGGTGCGGCTGGACGTGCGCCGGATCGAGTCGCTGAAGGACGGTTCCGACGTGGTCGGCAACCGGACCCGCGTCAAGGTCGTGAAGAACAAGGTGGCCCCGCCGTTCAAGCAGGCCGAGTTCGACATCATCTACGGCCAGGGCATCAGCCGCGAGGGCAGCCTGCTCGACCTCGGCGTGGAGCAGGGCTTCGTCCGCAAGGCCGGCGCCTGGTTCACCTACGAGAGCGACCAGCTCGGCCAGGGTCGGGAGAACGCGCGGAACTTCCTGCGCGACAACCCCGATCTGGCCAACGAGCTGGAGAAGAAGATCAAGGAGAAGATGGGCATCGGCCCGACGCTGGACCAGCCGGCCGACGAGGCCGCCACGGCCGAGGTCGATGTCGACTTCTGATCGACCCCCCGCGGGCGGCAGCGTCCCCCGGTCCCCGGCCGACGACGCTGCGCCCGTGGCCCTGTCCCTACCCCAAGAAGAACGCCTAGCCCTGGCGCGAAAGCTCCTGGCAGAGGGTCTGGCTGCATCCAACGGGCCTGCCGGCACTTCCGCACAGCCCAACCGAGGTTCCGCCCAACACGGTCCCGATCAGGCTGCACACACCTCCGCGCGTGACGGCGATTCGGCTGGTGACGGCGGTTCTCGAGTCGGCGGTTCTCCGCGTGACGGTGGCTCTCGCGCCGGCGGTTCTCCGCGCGACGGTGGCTCTGCGGGCGAGGGTCGTCGTACCCGCGGCCGTAGGTCGGGGGCGAGGGGTGTTGATCCGTGGGCCGATCCGGACGACGTCTCGGCTGACGACGACTTTCCGGGGTCGGGCTCGCCCCGACGCCGAGCAGGGTCGATCCGTCGAATCGCCGAGAACGACGAGGTCGCTGAAGCCGCGGCACGCAAGGCCGACTCCCGGGCAGCTGCCCAAGCCTTCGCAGCCGAGGACGAGCTACCAAGCCGCAACCGCGACTCGCGCCCGCTGGACCCGTGGGCAGATTCAGATGACACCGCGTCTGTCGACGAGTCGCCGGGTAGCTCTCGTGGTCGTGGCTCCAAGGCAGGGACCGTCGATCCGTGGGGTGACTCAGCAGACGGCTCGGCTGACGAGGTTGCCGGACCTTCGGCCGACACCGGTGCCGTCGTACGTCGGGCACCTGAAACCGCCGCCGGAGGAAAGTCTGGTGCCTGGGGCACCGGAGACGATGAGTTCGGCGCCGGGCAAGACCCCGACCGAGCCGGGGACGCGGGCACCCGCGCTGGTGCTGTGGCGGATACCGGCGCGGCGGGGCGCGCCAACGCCGGTGATGCGCCGCGTGCTGGGGCTGACCGGGATGCCGAGGCTGTGCGTACGCGCTCCGGAGACCCTTCTGATGAGCGTGGTCGCGCGGTACGGGCATCAGGTGGTGGTGCTCAGGCTGGGCGGGCTTCGGGTGGGGATGGCGGAGGTCTCTCGGGCGGTGGTCGCGCTGGGCGTACCGCGGAGGAGCGTGCCGCGGGTAGTGGTGAGGGCGCTCGGGTTGGGGGTGGCTCGGGTGCGGGTGTGGGGGATCAGGCAGTGGGCTCTGCGGGTGCGCAGGAGCCTCGGGGTGGCGGAAGGGCTCGGGAGGCTGACTCGGGGGCGGGTTCGGGGGGCGGGGAGAGAAGGCAGCGGCGGACGGTGGGGCGGCGGGGCTTTGGAGGCGGGCGGGGGAGTCGACGTGGGGCGGAGGGGCCTGAGGGGGTGGCGGATCCGGAGTTGGACGGGGTGGAGGATCCGGGGGTGGTGGCTCGGGGGATTCTGCTGGACAAGTTGACGGGGCAGCCGCGGACTCGGGCTGAGTTGGCGGATCTCTTGGCGGAGCGTGAGATTCCGGATGAGGTGGCCGAGGAGGTGCTGGATCGGTTTACCGAGGTCGGGTTGATTGATGATGCTGCGTTTGCCAACGCGTGGGTCGAGTCGCGGCATCGCGGGCGGGGTTTGGGGAAGCGCGCACTGGCTCAGGAGCTGCGCCGGCGGGGTGTGGATGACGAGCTGGCGCGGGACGCGCTGGATGAGCTCGATCCCGAGCAGGAGGAAGAGACAGCTCGCGCTCTTGTTCGGCGGAAGTTGCGGTCTATGCGTTCGCTTGATCGGCAGGTTGCGATGCGCCGTCTGCTCGGGATGCTTGGACGCAAGGGATACCCCGGCGGCCTCGCGATGACGATCGTGAAGCAGGAGCTGGACGCCGGCCACGAGGAGCTTCCGCTGCTGGATCCGTCTGGGCTGGAGCCGGACTGACCGCGGGGGCTGAATCCGTTCACCTGCGCAATAGGTTGTGCTTGGGCGCCCCATCGCCTGATCACGCCACCCCGCCGCCGCGTCGTGTCGTGTCGGCGAGAAGTCGGTGGGGATACCTCCTTTTGTTCAAGTCGGGGGCCTGGTCGGCGGAGTAGCGTGACCGGCATGGCGACCCTGGATGACGTGGAGCGACTGGTCGCGGCGCTGCCGGAGACCGAGCAGACGACGCGGCACGGCAACCGCACGTGGGCGGTCGGCGGCAAGGGTTACGCGTGGGAGCGCCCGTTCAGCAAGGCCGATCTGAAGCGTTTCGGCGACGAGACCCCGCCGGACGGCCCGATCCTCGCGGTCCGCGTGGAGGACCTCGGCGAGAAGGAAGCATTGCTCGCCGCTCGGGCCGCCGACGGGTTCTTCACGATCCCGCACTTCGACAACTACGCCGCCGTACTCATCGAGCTGGACCAGGTCTCGGAGCCTGCCTTGAGCGAGGCACTGCTCGACGCGTGGCTGCTCTTCGCGCGGCCGGCGTTGGCGAAAGCGCACCTCGACGCCAACGCGACCTAGTCAGCAGGTCGATCCGTACCGAGGTGGCGAAGGTAGAAGCGGGCCGAGTCTTCGACCTCGAACCACGGCACATGATGGTGGCTGCCGGTATTGGCGTGGAGTGTCTTCTCCTTCGAGGCGAACGCGTCGAACAAGTCGAGACCGGTCTGGCGGTCGATCTCCTCGTCGTCCCACGGGAGCAGGAACTGGATCGGGATGGTGATCTGACGCGCCGCCTCGGTCAGAGCGTCGTACACGAAGACCCCGCCGACGACCGCAGCGGCAATCCGGGGTTCGACCGCCATCAATGGAAGGCCGATCGCGCTGGCCAACGTCATGCCGCCGTAGCCGATCGGTGTCTCGGGCCCGAGCTCGGGCAGTGCCTGGAGGGCGTCCACAGTGGCTTGCCATTCCGGGACGTGGCGCTCGGCCAGTGAGATGTTGTACTCGGCAATGATCGGGCCCATCGGCTCGCCGGCCGCCCGAGCATTCTGGAGGGCAGCGACCCACTGCTCGTCCTGCGCATTACGCGGCCGGTCGCCATGTCCGGGTGCATCGATGGCGGCGACGGTGAAACCGCAGGTGGTCACGTAGTGGTGAGCACGGGCCACGAGTCCAGGAGCCTTCTTGTGCAGGCCGCCTGGGTGACCCATCAGGATCAGAGGCGCACCGGCGGCGCCGGCTGCGGGTGACCAGAGGACGCCGGGTACGTCGCCCAGCGTGAAATTGCGTTCGATGACACCGTTCGACGATGTCTTCGCGATGAAATGCATGGCTGTTGCCTTTCGGGAGTGCCTGTTGGTCGAGGCGCTCCCGGCGACAGCTACAGCTGTCGCCCAACCGTGAAAACGAAGAGAGCGCCCATGGGGGCCTCACCTCCTCGCGTTGTGTCACGGACGGCCGAGACGTTAGCAGTCAGAGCGTCATCTGGCCCAGCGCTTTCCATCGCGGGAGGACATGAGGGGGCGCGTGACGACGGAGAGTGAGGGCAATCGGAGGGGGTGCGAGCGGCGAGGGGCGTTGACGGGTGCGGTGTGACGGTGTGTTATCCGAAGTAGGGCCGGTGTTTTGGCCGGTCCGTAGGCTGGGGATTTTCCGTCGATCCGCCCCTGAACACCGCGGAGGGTGCAATGAACGATTTCCAGGAACAGGCGAAGAACTGGCTCCGGAATGTCGTCAAGCAGAACCCGGACAAGATCAAGGCCGGCGTCGAGAAGGCCGGAGACCTGGTCGACAAGCAGACCGGCGGGAAGTACGCGGAGAAGGTCGACGCTGTGCAGCAGAAGGTCGGCGGCCTCGTGGATTCCCACGCGTCCGAGGGCACCTCCGCCGAAGCGCCGTCCGCCGCGGACCAGGCGAGTGAAGCCGGTGCGGGCGGTGTCGCGTCCGCCGGTGGTGGCGGTGCGCCGGAAGCCGAGGTCGTCGGTGGAGAGACTCCCGACCCGGCGTCCCAGCCGGACAGCTCGGTCGGCTCAGGCACGGAAGGCGCCGGCGCCGGCGGCACCGGCACCGGCAGCACCGCCACCGGCCAGGCCGACGTCGGCACCGAGCCGCCGCTGGAGTCCGAGGGAGAACTGCCCGGCCCGCGCCCGTAGCCCGAGCCGAACGAGCTCGAGAACGGAGTCCGAGCCGACCTCCAGGAGCCGGGACGAGCTCGAGAACAGAGTCCGAGCCGACCTCGGGAACAGAATCCGCGCCGACCTCGGGAACAGAATCCGCGCCAGGCTCGAGAATCCGGGACGACCGCCAGAATCCGGAACCGACCGCCGAAACCTTCGGCCGACTCCGACAGGTCGCCCCGGGCTGTGGCGTGCCGGGAGCAGCTTGTTGTGGAGTAGACCAATGTGATTAGTGGTCTTGCGGCGGCGATGACGGGGAAGAGTGGTCTTCGTGCTCGCGGTGATCGGTGGCCGGGGCTGCGAGTGTCCGTCTTGACCGCGTGGTAGGGCACGCCTAGCCTCGGAATCAGGAAGGGATCACTCCACCTGACGGTGGCGGATATAGCACCGGCGGGCCGGTTGATCCGGCTGACCGGCCGGAGAAAACGACACGAAACGCTCGACCGAGCTGAAGGAAGGACGACGGCGGCTCGCAGCGCCGTCGGATAGACGGCACCGCGGCGGACGGATCCGGCGGTGGCGGCCATGAGCAGCGATCCTGGGTGACGCATACCCAGACAAAGCTCCGGCAGCGGCCACGATCGGCAACGGACGGCGCGAACACTGCGCAGCCTCGCACGGAACGCACCAGCGTTGTGGGCGGTGGCGCCGTAACGGAAGGACAAGGCACCGCCGGAGGCCGGTGGTGCGTTCAGCCGTATCTTCGACCGTACGAGTGGCGAGTCCCTTCGACCGACGCCAAAGTTCCGCCTGGGCGGAACTCGAAGGAGAGGGGAGACGCCGATGTCACTCGCGGCCTTGCCAACAGCGACTTCCCTGGGGCTGACCCTGATCGGACTGCTGATCGCCGGATTGCTGGCCTGGATCGGCTTCACCCTCTCTCGCCGTAAAGCCGCCGACAGTTCAGCGGCCGCCGCCAGCGCCCAACTCGAGGCTGCCCACGTCGCCGCCGGCGCCAAGTCCGCGGCCGAGCTGGTCCGGCGCCAGGCCGAGGAAGAGGCCGCCGTACTGCGGGTTCGGGCGGAGTCGGCCGAGCAGCGCGCCGAGGAGATCCGCCGCGCCGCCGAGGACCGGTCCCTGGAGGTACGGCGAGAGGCCGAGCAGCGGGCGTCCGACGTACGGCGTGAAGCCGAGGCCGAGGCCCAGTCGATCCGGGACGATCTGCGCGAGCAGCGCCTGGAGATGGAGCGTCGTGATCACCGGCTGACCGAGCGCGAGGAGCGGCTCGACGAGCAGCACCGCTCGATCGAGGAACGGCAGGTCGAGCTGACCGCGCAACTCGCCGTACTCGACCAGCGCAAGGTCGAGATCAAGGATCTCGAGGACGAGCGCCGCCGGATCCTGGAAGGCGTCGCGAACCTGACCACCGAGCAGGCGCGGGCCGAGCTGGTCGCGTCGATCGAGGCCGAGGCGAAGCGGCACGCGCACACGATCGTCCGCGACATCGAGCGGCAGGCGCTCGACGAGGGCGAGGTGAAGGCACGCAAGATCATCACCGGCGCGGTGCAGCGGCTGGCGTCCGAGCAGACCAGCGAGTCGGTCGTGTCGGTCGTGCACCTGCCGAGCGACGACATGAAGGGCCGGATCATCGGCCGCGAGGGCCGCAACATCCGGTCGTTCGAGCAGACCACCGGCGTGAACCTGATCATCGACGACACCCCCGAAGCGGTGCTGCTGTCCTGCTTCGATCCCGTACGGCGGGAGACCGCGAGACTGACCCTGGACTCGCTGGTGCTCGACGGCCGGATCCACCCGAGCCGGATCGAGGAGATCTACGAACGCAGCCGGGGCGAAGTGGCCGAGCTGTGCGAGCGGGCCGCCGAGGACGCGATGGCGGAGGTAGGGATCACCGACCTGCACCCGGAGCTGGTCCGGACGATGGGTCTGCTGCGCTACCGGACGTCGTACGGGCAGAACGTGCTCAAGCATCTGATCGAGTCCGCGCACATCGCCGGGATGATGGCGGCCGAGCTCGGGCTGGATCCGAAGCTCTGCAAGCGCGGTGCGTTCCTGCACGACATCGGGAAGGCGCTGACGCACGAGTCCGAGGGCAGTCACGCGATCGTGGGCGCCGAGCTGGCCCGCAAGTACGGCGAGAACGACGACGTCGTGCATTGCATCGAGGCGCACCACAACGAGGTCGAGGTACGCACGGTCGAGGCGGTGCTGACGCAGGCCGCGGACGCGGTCAGCGGAGGCCGGCCGGGTGCGCGGCGCGAGTCGCTGGAGGCGTACGTGCAGCGGCTCGAACGGCTGGAAGAGATCGCGATGCACCACGACGGCGTGGAGAAGGTGTTCGCGATGCAGGCCGGCCGGGAGATCCGGGTGATGGTGCTGCCGGACGCGGTCGACGACATCGCCGCCCAGGTGATGGCGCGCGACATCGCCAAGCAGGTCGAGGAGGAGCTCACCTACCCCGGCCAGATCCGCGTGACGGTGGTCCGCGAGTCCCGCGCTACCGAGGTGGCGAAGTAGCGTACTTCGCTCTCCAGGCCGGCGCCTCGAACGGGGCGCCGTAGATGCGGGTCTCGCGCGCGATCCGGCCGTCGCGGAACTCGACGACGTTCGCGACGTAGTAGATGTCGCCGCCGTAGTCCGATCGGCCGAGGACGACGAAGTGGTCGCCTTCGCCGGTGATGCGCAGGATCTGGATCGACGGCGGCGCCGGATACTCCTGCTGCATGGCCCGCATCCGGTCCCGCCCGACGATGCGCTCACCCGACTGCGGCATCTCCAGGACGTAGTCGTCGGCACGCAGCTCGTGTTCCGCCTCGGCCGACAGCGCGAGCTGGTCGTCCGTAGGCCACAGACGTTCGAGTAATTCCCGATTGCGGTCCATGAAGCCACCGTCCGCGCAGGCAGTCTTGAACCCCTACCGTAAGCCTCTGTCGTCTCCGCGCAGATGGGTGGGAGTGACGTCGATGGGCTCGTCGGCGACCTGCTGCGGCGGCTCGGTGCGGTACTGCTTCTCCACCTCCGGGTCGATGACAGTCGTTTCGCTGCGCCGGCGCCGGTTGGCGAGGCGGTAGGACAACCAGATTCCAGCGCCGCCACCCAGCATGATGATGATCCCCAGGGCGGTCAGGTTCAGCGTGTCGGACGTGTCGCGGACGGCGAAGGCGATGATGGCCCCTGCCACGATGAGTGCGATTCCGGCCCCGATCCGCATACCTGCTCCTTCCCGAACACTCGCAGTAGCTGATCCCACCCCCGGTGCCCAGACCGGGGGAGCATCATGCGCGAGCCGTCAGCGGAAGGCGGCCTGGCCAGTGAGCGCCTGGCCGATCACGAGCTGGTGGACCTCGGAGGTGCCTTCGTAGGTGAGGACGGATTCGAGGTTGTTCGCGTGCCGCATGATCGGGTACTCGCCGCTGATGCCGTTCGCGGCCAGGATGGTGCGGCATTCGCGCGCGATCGCGATCGCCTCGCGGACGTTGTTGAGCTTGCCGACGGAGACCTGTTCCGGGCGCAGCGTGCCCTTCTCCTTCAGCCGGCCGAGGTGTACGGCGAGCAGGATGCCCTTGTTGAGTTCGACGGCCATGTCGGCGAACTTCGCCTGGGTCAGCTGGTACGCCGACAGCGGCTTGTCGAACACGATGCGCTCGCCGGCGTACGCGACCGCCGTCTCCAAGCAGTCCCGGGCCGCGCCCATCGCGCCGAAGATGATGCCGAAGCGGGCCTCGTTCAGGCAGCCCAGTGGGCCGGACAGCCCGCGCGCTTCCGGCAGCTGAGCCGACGCCGGCAGCCGGACGTCCTCGAGCACCAACTCCGACGTCACCGACGCCCGCAGCGACATCTTCCGGGTGATCTCCGGCGCCGAGAACCCAGGCGTCGAGGTCGGTACGACGAAGCCGCGCACGCCGTCGTCCGTCCGGGCCCAGACCACCGCGACATCGGCCACCGAACCGTTGGTGATCCACATCTTCGAGCCGTTCAGCACCCAGTCGTCGCCGTCGCGGCGGGCGTTGGTGCGCATCCCGGCCGGGTTCGAGCCGAAGTCGGGCTCGGTCAGCCCGAAGCAGCCGATCGCCTCACCGGCGGACATCCGCGGCAGCCACTCGGTCTTCTGCTCCTCGCTGCCGTACTTCCAGATCGCGTACATCGCCAGCGACCCCTGCACCGACACCAGCGACCGCATCCCGGAGTCCGCCGCCTCGATCTCCAGACACGCCAACCCGTAGGCGACCGGTCCGAGGCCGGCACACCCGTAGCCGGTCAGGTGCATCCCGAGGAAGCCGAGCGCTCCCAGCTCCTTCGCCAGTTCGCGCGCCGGAATCGACGCCGACTCGAACCACTCCGGCAACGACGGCCGCAACCGCTCGTCCGCGAACCGCCGCGCGGTCGCCCGGACGTCGACCTCCTCCTCGGTCAGCAGGGAGTCGACGTCGACGAGATCCAGCGAAACGGTCATGCCTGAACGCTAGCCGCAACGGGCTCCCGGATCACTTCCGGTACCAGGGCCACCACCAGTGCCGCTTCCGCGGATGCCGGACTGTCACCGAGCTGTGGCGCGCGCGGCCGGTGACGTAGAGGTGGACGCCGTTCGGGGCGGACGCGGTCGCCTTGTTCTTGGTCGAGCTGCCGTGCAGGTCGACGTCGTCGATGGTGACCGACCAGCCCTGCGGGACGATCATCACGATCGAGCTGTGCTGGATGTCGGCGGCCACCTGGACCTCAGGCCACTGGACCACCGCGTCGGTGAAGTCGAGCCGCACCGACGAGTGCCTCGCCTGCGTCACCACGCGCTCCGGCACGTGCCACGCGCCCTCGCGCTTCTGCGAGCTGTGCGTCGCCTTGATGACGATCTCGGCTCGGTTGTTGCCGGACCGCACCGGCACCAGATCGGCCGTCGCGTTCCGCAGTTCGAGCTGCGTCTTCGCCGAGTAGATCTGGGTCAGCCGCTCGTCCAGCTCCTCGAAGTCCAACCGCCCGTCGCTGTGTGCTTCCTGGACCACGGCGGCGGCGCGCTCGCGGTCGTTGTCAGATGCCCGATGACCGGGCGGCGGCTGCTCCAGACTCATGCCCCCAAAGGTAGCGCCGCGGCAGGTTCCCGAGGTCCGGCGAGATCGAGGAAGCGGCCGAACACTTCGGACCAGATCCGCTCCAGCTCGGCGTCGTACCGATCGGCCTCCGCGATCACGTCTTCCGGGCTGAAGCCCATGGAGCGCACCGTGTCGACGCTCCAGCGCCGCACCCGCTCGGCACCGACCTCGGGATGGAACTGGACACCCCAGCTGCGGCCGATCCGCAGCATCTGATGTGGGCAGCGTTCGCTGGACATCAGCAGCACCGCATCGGTTGGCAGGCGGGTGATCTGATCCTGATGACTCTCGATCGCCCGGACCTTCGCCCGCAGGCCGGCGAGCAACGGATCGTCCTCGGCGCCGGGCAGCAGGGTCAGCTCGGTGACGCCCTTCTCCGGAAGGCCGTGCTTGCCCCGCACCTCACCGCCGAACGTGTGCGCCAGCAGTTGCGCGCCCAGACAGATGCCGAGGACCGGCACCCGGTCCTGCTCCGTCGTCGAGCGCAGCAACTCCCGCTCGGCGGGGAGCCACGGAGAGGCGGCGTCCGCGTCGGGCAGCATCGCGCCGCCGAGCAGGATCAGGGCGGCATGACCGTCGGTGCTCGCCGGGATCGGCTCGCCGTCCCAGGCGCGGACGACGACCGCTGAGAGGCTCCGCTCCTCGAGCCAGTCGAGCAACCGGCCCGGACCGCTCCCGGGGTCGTTCTCGATGATCAACACTGTCGTCGGGTGGGTGGCAGCTTCAGACACAGTCGCCAACGGTAAACCACGGCGGCACACCGCGTTGCGCCGTACCGGGGTCGTCGTTCCGGGATACTGATGTGCCGGGGGTGACGATGGAGCCGATCAGTGGATTCGTGCGGGCCGTGGTGGGCGACGTTGCCTTCGTCTTCGGCAAAGGCATGGTGAGTGCGTTCCTGCTGGCACGCAGCAAGGACAGCTCGCTGGGACCGCGGCTGAACCTGCTCGTGCGGTCTCACGGTCAGTACGCCCCACTGTCCATCCCCACTGGGACAGTCCCCGCCGTCGACCGGGTGGTCGGGCTCGAGGAGGCCCGGCCGGCGCCGCTGCTGACAGTCGAGTTCACCCCGGGCGACAGCGGGGCCGAGGCACATCTCACCGCCAACAACCCGGTGCTGATCACGATCACCGATGTCAGTCACCGCGAGTACGACGCTGTGGTGCTCACCACGGCCCTAGGCGGAGCGGCGTACGCACAGCTGCCTCCCGGCTACTACCACGTGTCCGCTGTGGTCATCGACGAGTACGACAACCTGCTGGTCGGGTACGGCGCTCAGCACAACCTGCATGTGGACAAGGGCGACGATCTGATCGTCTCGCTGGAGATCCACACCGCCGGCCTGGGCGAGATCGCGTCGGCGCTGGAGTCCGGGCCACAGCCGGTGCTTGTGGGGGCGGACGGGGACGTCGTACCACTCCTGGACCTGGTGCGGATCGGGCGGGCGCCGGACTGCGATCTGATCCTGGACCATCCGGAGGTGAGCAGACACCACGCCGAGCTGCTCCGGATCGACGCGATGACCTACGAGGTGCGCGATCTCGGCTCGACCAACGGGACCCGGGTGAACGGCGTACCGGTCGAGGCAACGATGGTCGGCGACGGTGCCGAGATCCGCCTCGGGAGCCTCCCGCTGCGCCTCTACCTCGCGTGAACGCACCGGATCGTCACCATGGGTGCACACCTGGGACAATGGCGCCGTGAACCCGCGAACCGTCGTCATCCTCGGCTCGACCGGCTCGGTCGGCACGCAGGCGCTGGAGCTGATCGGCCGTAACCGCGACCGGTTCCGCGTCCTCGCCCTCTCGGCGGGCGGCGACAATGTGGCGCTGCTGGCGGAGCAGGCGCTGGAGTTCGGCGTCCAGGTGGTCGCGGTGGCGAAGGCCACGGTGGCCCAGGACCTGCAGCTCGCGTTCTACGCCGAGGCGCAGCGCAAGGGGTACGCGCAGGGCGAGTTCAAGATCCCCAAGATCATCACCGGCCCGGACGCCTCCAGTGAGCTCGCGGCGATGCCGTGTGACGTGGTTCTCAACGCGATCACCGGGTCGGTCGGGCTGCAGCCGACGCTGACCGCCCTGGACGCGGGGACGACGCTCGCACTCGCCAACAAGGAGTCGCTGGTGATCGGCGGACCGCTGGTCACCCGCCGGGTCAAGCCCGGGCAGATCGTGCCGGTCGACTCCGAGCACAGTGCGATCGCTCAGTGCCTGCGCGGCGGGACGGCCGACGAGGTACGGCGCCTGGTGGTGACCGCGAGCGGCGGTCCGTTCCGGGGCCGGACCCGGGCCGAGATGTCCGACGTCACCCCGGCGCAGGCGATGAACCACCCGACCTGGGACATGGGTCCGGTGATCACGATCAACTCGGCCAACCTGGTGAACAAGGGCCTCGAGGTGATCGAGGCGCACCTGCTCTACGGGCTCCCGATGAGCCGGATCGAGGTGGTGGTGCACCCGCAGTCGATCGTGCACTCGATGGTCGAGTTCGTGGACGGCTCGACCATGGTCCAGGCCTCGCCGCCCGACATGCGGTTGCCGATCGGGCTCGCGCTCGGCTGGCCTGACCGGATTCCGGACGTTGCGCCGGCCTGTGACTGGACCACGGCGAGCACCTGGGAATTCGAACCGCTGGACAACGACGCGTTCCCGGCGGTCCAGCTCGCCCGTGAGGCCGGCACCCGAGGCGGCACCGCCCCGGCCGTGTTCAACGCCGCGAACGAGGTCTGCGTACAGGCGTTCCGGGATGGGCGGCTGCCCTTCCTCGCGATCGTCGACACCGTGGCCCGGGTGGTGACCGAACACGACGTACCCTCGTATGAGGAACTGTCCATCGACGACGTACTCGCCGCGGACGGCTGGGCCCGTGCCCGGGCCCGCGAACTGACCGCCGTACAGGAGACCAACCAGGCATGAGCGCGCTTCTCACCCTCGTCGGCATTGTGCTGTTCGTGGCCGGAATTCTGATCTCGGTCGCGCTGCACGAGATGGGCCACATGGTGCCCGCCAAGGCCTTCGGGATGAAGGTGACGCAGTTCTTCGTCGGCTTCGGCCGGACGGTGTGGTCCACCAAGCGCGGTGAGACCGAGTACGGGTTCAAGCTGATCCCGGCCGGCGGCTTCGTCCGGATCATCGGGATGATGCCGCCGTCGAAGGGACAAGACCCGACGAAGGTCCGCAGGGCCAACACCGGCCCGATCCAGTCGATGGTCGAGAACGCGCGGTCGGCGGAGTACGAGACGGTCGCGCCCGAGGACGACGGCCGGCTCTTCTACCAGAAGGTGTGGTGGAAGAAGCTGATCGTGATGGCGTCCGGGCCGATGGTCAACATCGTGATCGCCTTCGTGCTGTTCGGCGGCCTCTTCATGCTGTACGGCGCCAACGTCGCGCAGACGAGCGTGGCCACGGTCACCGACTGCGTGATCCCGGCATCGCAGGCGACCGCCGACCGCAAGTGCGAGCCCGGGGACCAGGTCTCGCCCGCCAAGACGGCCGGGTTCCAGGTCGGGGACAAGATCGTCTCGTTCAACGGCACCCAGATCACCAGCTGGGACCAGCTCACCCCGCTGATCCGGGCGAACACCGACAAGCCGGCCGTGATCGTTGTCGAGCGCAACGGTCAGCAGCAGACCCTGCAGACGAAGACGATCGTCAACCAGGTTCCCGACCAGGCCGGGTCGGACAAGATCGTCTCGGTCGGGTTCCTCGGCGTCTCGCCGGAGATGAAGCTCGAGCGGCAGAACTTCGGCTTCGTCGTCAGCAAGATGGGCGAGCTGACCGTCGCGACGGTGAAGGCGATCGGCAACTTCCCGGAGAAGCTGGTCGGCGTGGCCAAGTCGATCGTCGGCGGCACCCGCGACGAGAACAGCCCGATGAGTGTGGTCGGCGCCAGCCGGGTGGCCGGCGAGATCGCGTCGAACCAGTCGCTGACCGGCGGTGAGCGGATCGCGTTCCTGGTCTCGCTGCTCGCCTCGCTGAACCTGTTCCTGGCCCTGTTCAACTTCATCCCGCTGCTGCCGCTGGACGGCGGGCACATGATCGGCGCGATCTGGGAAGGCATCCGGCGCGGCTTCGCCAAGTTGCTCCACCGGCCCGACCCCGGCTACGTCGACGTGGCCAAGCTGCTGCCGATCGCGTACGTCGCGGCCAGTGTGATCGTGGTGATGGGCGTGCTGCTCGTCATCGCCGACATCGTGAACCCGATCAAGCTCTTCAACGGCTGACCTCACACCAACGGTTAAGGACTCATGAGCATCAACCTGGGCATGCCCGCGCTGCCGCCGCCGACCCTGGCGCCACGCCGCAAGACCCGCCAGATCAAGGTGGGCAAGGTGCTGGTCGGTGGGGACGCGCCGGTCTCGGTGCAGTCGATGACGACGACACCGACGAACGACGTCAACAAGACGCTGCAGCAGATCGCCGAGCTGACCGCCGCCGGTTGTGACATCGTGCGGGTCGCCTGTCCGCGGCAGGAGGATGCGGACGCGCTCCCGGAGATCGCTCAGCACTCGCAGATCCCGGTGATCGCCGACATCCACTTCCAGCCGAGCTACGTCTTCGCCGCGATCGAGGCGGGCTGTGCGGCGGTCCGGGTCAACCCGGGCAACATCCGCAAGTTCGACGACCAGGTGAAGGAGATCGCGCAGGCCGCGAAGGACCACGGCACGTCGCTCCGGATCGGCGTCAACGCCGGCTCGCTGGACCCGCGACTGCTGCAGAAGTACGGCAAGGCGACGCCGGAGGCGCTGGTCGAGTCCGCCGTCTGGGAGGCCTCGCTGTTCGAGGAGCACGACTTCCACGACTTCAAGATCTCGGTCAAGCACAACGACCCGGTCGTCATGGTCCGCGCGTACGAACTGCTGTCCGAGCGGGGCGACTGGCCGCTGCACCTCGGCGTGACCGAGGCCGGGCCCGCGTTCCAGGGCACGATCAAGTCGTCGGTCGCGTTCGGCGCGCTGCTGTCGAAGGGGATCGGCGACACGATCCGGGTGTCGCTGTCCGCGCCGCCGGTCGAGGAGGTCAAGGTCGGCCTGCAGATCCTGCAGTCGCTGAACCTGCGCGAGCGCAAGCTCGAGATCGTCTCCTGCCCGTCCTGCGGCCGCGCCCAGGTGGACGTCTACACGCTGGCCGAGCAGGTCACCGCCGGCCTCGAAGGCATGGAGGTCCCGCTCCGCGTCGCCGTCATGGGCTGCGTCGTCAACGGCCCCGGCGAGGCTCGCGAGGCCGACCTCGGCGTAGCCTCCGGCAACGGCAAGGGCCAGATCTTCGTCAAGGGCGAGGTCATCAAAACCGTCCCCGAGTCCGCCATCGTAGAAACCCTCATCGAAGAAGCCATGCGCATCGCCGAGCAAATGGGCGACTCCGCCGACTCCGGCGACCCCACAGTCACCGTCGGCTGATCTCCGGCAGTGACCGAGTACCTGGTGGTGAGTGCGGTTGCTGGGGAGGCTCGGTATGTGCCTGATGGCATTCCGGTGGTTGTCACCGGTGTGGGCAAGACTGCCGCGGCTGTTGCAGTCAGCCGCGCGTTGGCGGGGCGGGACACCTCTGAGTTGGTGGTGCTGAATGTCGGCACTACGGGAGCGCTCAGGGACGGGTTGTCGGGGTTGTATTTGCCGAGCACGGTGATCAATCACGATCTCAATGCCGAGGCGATTCGGGGGATCGGGCTGGATCCGCAGGAGGAGTTGCACGTCGAGGGTGGGGACGGGACCGTGCTGGCGTCGGGGGACGTGTTCGTGACGGATCCCGTCGTACGGGCGCGGCTCGCGGACCGGGCGCATCTCGTTGACATGGAGGCGTACGGCGTCGTCTACGCGTGCCGTGAGTACGGCGTGCCGGTGCGGGTCGTCAAGCATGTGTCCGACTCGGCCGACGAGGCGGCGCTTGACTGGCCGGCCCTGGTGGACGCCAGTGCGAAGGTGCTGGGGGAGTGGGTCAGCGCGTACGTCGACTGAGCCAGTCGAGTACGGCGGTCTCGCGTGCGAGCCAGCGCATCACGCCGACGCCGCCGGCCAGCACGGCGTGGTTGGCGGTCAGGGCCTCGTCGACCGTTACCCAGCACGGGGTGAGCTCCAGGTCGGCCTCGTAGCCCTCGAGTTGCTGGCCGCCGACCGGCGATCCGCCGGAGCAGGCGAAGTAGTGCGAGGTCATGCCGAAGACGTCGTACTCCGGTTCAGCCGCCGGCACCTCTTCGCGGGTCGTGCCGAGTTCGGCGCCGACCACCACGTCGGCGTACCCGCATTCCTCGCGGAACTCGCGGCGCAGCGCCGACGCGAACGACTCGCCGGGCTCGACACCGCCGCCGGGGAACTTGTAGTCGCCGTGGCGCGAGGAGAGCAGCAGCAACTCCCGCCCGCGGAAGAGCACACCCCGGACCGCGGTCCGCTCGACCAGCCGTCCGCCAGGCGGGAGTTCGGGTGAACGAAAGATCCCCAGCAGCATGCGGTCTATGCTGACTTGGCCTTGGGGCCAAGGTTCGGTGTCAGGGTCTCGTACGCCACTCCCTTGGAGGTCCGCAT
The DNA here is from genome assembly GCF_054073265.1 of Kribbella sp. CWNU-51. Classification (NCBI taxonomy): domain Bacteria; kingdom Bacillati; phylum Actinomycetota; class Actinomycetes; order Propionibacteriales; family Kribbellaceae; genus Kribbella; species Kribbella sp. CWNU-51. Next base: position 199,193 of record NZ_JBSXMZ010000023.1, on the reverse strand, counting down.
GCCCGGCTCGTCGCCCTTGTCGGTACTCGTCGCAGCACTCGCCGACGGGTCGATCGAGGTGGTGGACCTGACGTCGCCGCTGTCCGCGTCGACGCCGGTGATCCAGCTGCCGCCGGAGTTCGGGCAGACGGCGCCGTTCGCGCTGGAGGAGATCAGCAGGTACGACGACCGCGGGCCGGCGTGGTACTGGAACAACTTCACCAGCGGCGAGCACACCGGCACGCACTTCGACGCACCGAACCACTGGGTCACCGGCAAGGACCTCGGCGATATCGCGTCGGTTCCGGCCAGCCGGCTGATCCGCCCGGCCGTAGTACTCGACTTCAGTGCCGAGGTCGAGAAGAACCCCGACTTCCTCGTCGAGGTCGACCACATCAAGGCCTGGGAGGCGGACAACGTACCGCTGCCCGACGGCGGCTGGCTGTTCGTACGCACGGGATGGGACGCGCGGTCGTACTCCCAAGAGGCGTTCATCAACGCCGACGAGACCGGACCGCACACGCCAGGCCTGTCGCCGGAGTGTGCGCGGTGGGTCGCGCAGGAGACACCCGTACTCGGGCTCGGCGTCGAGACCGTCGGTACGGACGCCGGGAAGGCGCACTCGTTCGATCCGCCGTTCCCGTGCCACTCGTACCTGATGGGCAGCGACAAGTACGGGCTGACCCAGCTGCAGAACCTCGCCGTACTGCCGCCGACCGGGGCCGTGATCATCGCGGGACCGTTGCCGATCGTGAGTGGCTCCGGCGCTCCCGCACGAGTGCTCGCGCTGGTCGAACGCGGATGAACGTCGCGGTCGCCGTCGGCCGGGCGTTGGCGGCCGCGGGCGTCCGCCAGGTCTTCGGCGTGATCGGGTCGGGCAACTTCCACCTGACGAATGCGATGGTGGCCGGCGGCGCGCGGTTCGTTGCCGCGCGGCACGAGGGCGGCGCGGCCACGATGGCAGACGCGTACGCGCGGATGAGCGGGACCGTCGCCGCGGTTTCGGTCCATCAGGGCTGCGGCCTGACGAACGCGATGACGGGGATCGCCGAGGCCGCGAAGAGCCGGACGCCGATGATCGTGGTGGCGGCGGAGGTGACCGAGCCGCGGTCGAACTTCTACGTCGACCAGGAGGCGCTCGCCCGTGCGGTGGGTGCGGTGCCGGTGCGGGTCACCTCGGCGGACACCGCGGAGGTGGAGGCCCTGGACGCCGTGGCGACCGCCGTTCGGGAACGCCGTACGGTGCTGCTGAACGTTCCGCTTCCCGTGCAGGCGTTGGAGATTCCCGCCGCGGCACCGGCCGTCGCGTCGCCGCCTTCGCGAGACGCGGTGGTGCCGGACACCGCCGAGGTCGCCGCCCTGACCGGCCTGCTACGGCGTGCGGAGCGACCGGTGTTCGTCGCGGGCCGCGGGTCCCGTGGACATCGGCAATCCCTTGAACTGTTGGCGGAACGCAGTGGCGCGCTGCTCGCGACCTCGGCCGTCGCGCACGGTCTGTTCCACGGCAACCCATGGTCGCTCGGGATCTCGGGAGGCTTCGCCTCGCCACGGACCGCCGAGCTGATCCGCAGCGCCGACCTCATCGTCGGGTGGGGATGCGCGCTGAATATGTGGACGATGCGGCACGGTCAGCTGATCGGACCCGACACGATCGTGGTGCAGGTCGACGACGACGCGTCGGCGCTCGGCGCCCACCGCGAGATCCAGCTCGGCGTCACCGGGGACGTCGGGCTCACCGCCACGATGGCTTGGGAGGCATTCGGGGAGCAGCGGGTGGGTTGGCGCACGGCCGGGCGCGGGAGCGTGCGCTGGCGGGACGTCCCGTACGACGACACGAGCACGGCGGAGCGGATCGACCCACGGACGCTGAGTATCGCGCTCGACGACCTCCTTCCGGCCGAACGCGTGGTCGCCGTCGACTCCGGCAACTTCATGGGCTACCCGAGCGCCTACCTGTCGGTGCCGGACGAGAACGGTCTCTGCTTCACCCAAGCGTTCCAGTCGGTCGGGCTGGGGCTTGCCACCGCGATCGGCGCCGCGCTGGCGCAGCCGGACCGGCTGCCGGTCGCCGCACTCGGCGATGGCGGTGCGCTGATGAGCGCCGCGGAGCTCGACACCGTACGCCGGCTCGGCCTGCCGATGCTGGTGGTCGTGTACAACGACGACGCCTACGGCGCCGAGGTGCACCACTTCGGTCCCGGCGGGTACCCGTTGGACACGGTGAGGTTCCCGCCGACCGACCTCGCCGCGATCGGCCGGGGCTACGGCTTCGAGGCCGCGACCGTCCGCACCGCCGGCGACCTCGCGGCGGTCACGGACTGGCTGAACGGACCGCGGTCGGCGCCGATGCTCGTCGACGCGAAGGTCGTCGCGGACCATCCGTCCTGGTGGCTGGAAGAGGCGTTCCGCGGCCATTGATCCCGGTTATCCTGGCTTGACCTTGACCCTGGGGGCAAGGTTTAGCGTTGGGTGAAGGAGGCGGGATGCGGATCAGTGATCTGGCGGCCGAGGCCGGTGTGACGGTCAAGGCAGTGCGGTACTACGAGTCGCAGGGGCTGCTCAAGCCGCGGCGGGAGCCCAACGGCTACCGGTCGTACGAGGCCGACGACGTGGTCGTCGTACGCGAAGTGAAGGCGCTGCTGAGTCTCGGGCTGACCGCGGAGCAGACGTACCCGTTCATCGAGTGCCTGCGGGCCGGCAACGAGCGGGCGGACGTCTGCCCGGCCTCGCTGACGGCGTACCGGAGCCGGATCGCCGAGGTGGATCGCCGGATCGCGGAGCTCACCGACCTGCGGGCCCGGCTGACCGACCTCCTGACCGATGCCGAGAGCTGGAGGATGAACCAACGATGAGTGACCTGCGGACCGTTGACGAGGCGACCTTCGACGAGCTGGTACTGCGCTCCGACAAGCCGGTGCTGGTGGACTTCTGGGCCCAGTGGTGCCCGCCGTGCCACCAGATCGCGCCGGTGCTCGCCCAGATCGGTGCCGAGCGCGAGGACCAGCTGACCGTGCTGAAGCTGAACGCCGACGAGAACCCGGCGGTCTCGGCCCGCTACCGGGTGATGGCGCTGCCGACGCTGATGCTGTTCCGCCAGGGCGAGGTGATCTGGTCCGTCGTCGGCGCTCGCCCGAAGCACAAGCTGCTCAAGGAAATCGACGACGCCCTGCTCGCCGCAGTCTGAGTCAACAAGCCGACGGAGAACAGCAATCGCCGTCGGCTTGTTGACGGTTAGCTGTCTAGGATGCTAGCAATATAGCCATGGCAGAGAAGGTGCAGTTCAACGTGTATCTGCCGCCGGAGTTGGTGCGGCGGGTCAAGCACAAGGCGATCGACGAGGCGGCGAGTCTGTCGGCGCTGGTGGAGCAGGCCCTGACCGAGTACCTGGACAAGCACGGGGAGGCCCGAGGATGAACGACGTACTGATCCGGCCGCTGCGGTTCACGGCGGATGTGGGCGCGATGCGCGCGTTCCTGGAGGCACTGGGGCTGCGGTCGCGGATCGAGTCCGAGCGCGGCGGGTGGGTGGACATGCTGACCGGTCGCGGGATGGTCGCGTTGCACGACGCCGCGGGCAGTGCGATGGCCGGCCGGCCGGGGCAGACCAGCCTCACCTTCGAGGCCGACGAGATCGACGAACTCAAGGACACTCTGGAACAGGCGGGCTTCGCAGACGCGACGATCTGGGACGAGGCGTACGGCCGGGTCCTGTCGATCACCGGGCCGGGTGGGGTCGAGCTCTGGATCGACGAGCGCAGCAAGGACCTGTACGGCTACAAGCTGCACGAGTCCCGGCCGGACGATCGCTGGTCGGTCACGCCGTACCTGACCGGCGTGGATCAGGCGGCCTGGCTGCGGTTGCTCAAGTTGCTCGGCGCTGACGGGTCCCTGCGTTTCGGGCCGGCCGACGCGGAGTACGCCGTACGCCTGGAGCTGTCCACCACCGAAGACCTGGACGACGTACGGCGGCGACTCAGCGGCCATCAGGTGACGCGGACCGAGGAAGGCCTGGAGATCGTGGATCCGGACGGGGCGACGGTGGTGGTGCACGAGTGATCGAAATACGAAGGGCCGAGCTCTCTGAGGTCGACGCGGTGCGGCAGATCGGGGTGACGAGCTGGCCGGTTGCGTACGCGGGTCTGGCGTCCGAGGAGTTCATCAGCGACGGAGTCGCGCAGTGGTGGTCGCCGGAGGTGGTCGAGTGGGGGATCCGCAACGGGATCACCCTGGTCGCGGCCGAAGGCGACGACCTGGTCGGGATGGCCGGCCTTGGCCGCGAGGGCGACTCGTGGGTGATGTGGAAGCTGTACGTGCTGCCGGAGCACCAGGGCAAGGGGATCGGCACGGCACTCCTCGACGCCGCGATCGCCGCGCTTCCCGAAGGTACGACGGAACTGCTGCTGGACGTCCTGGTCACCAACGAGAAGGCGATCGGCTTCTACCGGGCTCACGGGTTCACCGAGGCGCGGGCAACCCCGGACCGGGATCTCGGCGTCGACCTGATGTGGATGGTCATTGACCTCCACCGCACGTGAGGTTGCAAGATTCCGCCATGACGAGGCTGCGCGACGATCCGGACTTCCGGCGGTACTGGCTGGCCCGGGCGCTGTCGATCACCGGATCGATGGTGACCGCGATCGCGCTGCCGGTGCTCGTCTATCGGTTGAGCGGTTCGACCGTCCTGACGGCCCTGGTGACCGCGCTCGAATCAGCGCCGTACCTGCTGACCGGGCTGTTCGCCGGCGCGCTCGCCGACCGGTGGAACCGGCGCCGGGTGATGGTGAGCGCCGACCTGGTCAACGCGGTGCTGGTCGGGTCGATCCCGGTCGCGCACCTGCTCGACGTACTGACCGTCGCGCAGGTGCTCGTGGTCGCGTTCACCGTCCAGAGCGTCTACACCTTCTTCGACGGAGCGAACTTCGGCGCCCTTCCCGTGCTGGTCGGCCGGGCCCGGGTCGCGCAGGCGAACTCCGCGGTCTGGACGGCGTCGAGTCTGATCGAGTTGTTCGTCCCGCCGCTGACCGGTCTGCTCCTCGCCGTGCTGGATCCGGCCAGCCTGCTCACGCTCGACGCGTTGAGTTTCGCCGCGTCGGCCTTCGCGGTGCGGGGGATCGTGCGGGCGATGTCCGAGCGGCGCGAGGGACTGGCGCCGCTGAGACCGCGAGTGGTTCTGGCCGATATCGCTGAAGGGCTGCGCTATCTGGTCCGTCACCCAGGTGTCCGGACGATGACGATCGTGGGCAGCCTGCAGTCGTTCGGCGGCGGCGGGTTCATGGCGCTCATCGTGGTCTGGTGCGACCAGGTCCTTCACGTCGGTACGTCGGGACTCCGGTTCGGGCTCGTGTGGGGGACGTGGGGGATCGGCGGGCTGATCGCCGCGGTCGCGCTGCCGCGGTTGCTGAAGCGGCTGTCGCCGGCGGCGATCACGCTCTACGCGCTGCCGGTCTCGGCGCTCCTCGGGGTGCTCTCGCCGCTGGCGCCCGGGTGGGTCGCGGCCGCGATCGCGTTGCTGGTGTGGGGTTCGGCGTACGTGCTGGTCATCGTCAACGCGGTGTCGTACCGGCAGCAGGTCACGCCCGAGAAGCTGCTCGGACGGGTCAACACAGCCGCCCGGATGCTGTCGTGGGGTGTCGGCTGGACGTTCGGTTCGGTGGTGGGCGGCCTACTGGGCAAGGAGTTCGGGATCCGGACCGGCATGGTGGTGATGGGGCTCGCCGGCTTCGTCGCGGTGGTGGTCGCGTGGACGTCGCCGCTGCGCCGGATCGCGGCGACACACGATCCAGCGGCGGTTTGATCCGGCCCCTTGCATGCCGAACTGCTGAACATCCGCTAGGTTCTGCGCGTGGGCGTACGGGTTCTCGGTCCTCGTGACCTCGCGGCGGCGCGCGCGGTCATCGCCCGCGATCCGGTCGTGAACGTGTTCGTCGACAGCCTCGTGCAGGCGTCCGGACTCGATCCGCGCCGGGGTGCGGAGGTCTGGGGGTACGTCGAGAAGGGCGCGCTGGAGGCGCTGTGTCACGCGGGCGGCAACATGGTGCCGGTCGGCGCGGACGACGCCGCGTTGCGCGCGTTCGCGGCGTACGCGATGCGGCGGGGACGGAACTGTTTCCAGATCCTCGGCCAGGCCCGCTCGGTCGAGCAGTTGTGGAGCATCCTCGAACCGCACTGGGGACCGGCCCGCGAGGTGCGCGACAACCAGCCGTTCATGGTGATCGAGGGCCCGCCGGTGATCGCCCCCGATCCCTTGGTCCGCGCGGTCGAGCCGGTGGAACTGCCGATTCTGTACCCGGCCTGTGTCGCGATGTACACCGAGGAGGTCGGCGTACCGCCGCAGACCGGGCCGGACGGGACGTTCTATCGGTCGCGGGTGGCCGAGCTGATCCGGGCCGGGCGTGCGTTCGCCCGGATCGAGAACGGGCGCGTCGTGTTCAAGGCCGAGGTCGGGTCGGTCGGCAGCGGGGTCTGCCAGATCCAGGGGGTCTGGGTGGATCCGGAGTTCCGCGGCCAGGGATTCGCCGCGCCGGGGATGGCGGCGGTGGTCGAGCTGGCCCGGCAGATCGCGCCGGTGGTGACGCTGTACGTCAACGCGTTCAACCTGTCGGCGAGGGCGGCGTACGAGCGGGTCGGGTTCCGGACGATCGAGACGTTCGCGACGATTCTGTTCTGACTACCAGCGAGTAAGCTCCGGCGCATGGCGTCTCGGAGCAAGACCACGACCGGCCTCGCTGTTCTGTTCGGCGTTCTCGGCACGCTGCATTTCCTGAAGCCGCGGCCGTTCGAGCAGATCGTGCCGCGGGCACTGCCGCGGAAGAAGGAACTCGTCTACGCATCCGGAGTGGCGGAGCTGGCGTGCGCGGCCGGTCTGCTCCACCCGCGTACGCGACGGGTGGCCGGCCTGGCCAGTGCCGGGCTGCTGGTGGCGATCTTCCCGGCGAACGTGCAGATGGCCGCCGACCTGCAGCGCAAGGGATCCCGGCCGGCTCAAGCGATCGCTTGGGCCCGGTTGCCGCTGCAGTTGCCGTTGATCCGCTGGGCGCTGAAGGCCGCCCGCGAGGACCGGGCGGCGTGAGCCTGTGGATAACGTGGTGAGAGCATTACCGCCGGGCCGATATTCTCTGTTCCGTCCGTTGTTGTATTCCTGACCCGTTGCACGCTGGGAGACTCCCGTGATTCTGCGTATGTCGTCGCTGTTCCTCCGCACCCTTCGCGAGGACCCGGCGGACGCGGAGGTCCCGAGCCACAAACTGCTCGTCCGCGCCGGGTACATCCGGCGGGCCGCGCCCGGCATCTACACCTGGCTGCCGCTGGGCCTGCGCGTGCTGCGCAACGTCGAGCGGATCGTGCGCGAGGAGATGGACGCGATCGGCGCGCAGGAGCTGGTGTTCCCGGCGCTGCTGCCCCGCGAGCCCTACGAGGCGACCGGCCGCTGGACCGAGTACGGGCCGAACATCTTCCGGCTGAAGGATCGCAAGGGCGCCGACATGCTGCTCGGGCCGACGCACGAGGAGATGTTCACGCTGGTCGTGAAGGACCTCTACTCGTCGTACAAGGACCTGCCGCTGTCGATCTACCAGATCCAGAACAAGTACCGCGACGAGGCGCGGCCGCGGGCCGGCGTGCTGCGCGGGCGCGAGTTCGTGATGAAGGACTCGTACTCGTTCGACGTCGACGATGACGGCCTCGCGGCGTCGTACGAGCTGCACCGCAAGGCGTACATCAACATCTTCGACCGGCTCGGCTTCGACTACGTGATCGTCAAGGCGATGTCCGGTGCGATGGGTGGCTCGCGTTCGGAGGAGTTCCTCGCGATCGCGGAGAACGGTGAGGACACCTTCGTCCGCTCGCCCGGTGGGTACGCCGCCAACGTCGAGGCGGTCGTGGTCCCGCAGGCCGCGCCGGTCGACGCGTCGGCCGTGCCTGCCGCGGAGGTCGTCGACACTCCGGACACGCCCACCATCGACACATTGGTGGACGCGATGAACGCGAAGCATGCTCGGACGGACGGGCGGGAGTGGACCGCCGCCGACACGTTGAAGAACGTGCTCGTCATGCTGGTGCGCCCCGACGGCACGCGCGAGCCGCTGGCGATCGGCGTACCGGGGGACCGGGCGATCGACGAGAAGCGGCTCGGCGCGCAGGTGGAGCCGGCCGAGGTCGTGGCCTTCGAGGAGTCGGACTTCGAGAAGCACCCCTCGCTCGCGAAGGGCTACATCGGGCCGGGTGTGCTGGGGTCCGAGAACACGTCGGGCATCCGCTACCTGCTCGACCCCCGGGTCGCCGAGGGGTCCGCGTGGGTGACGGGTGCGGACAAGTCCGGGTTCCACGTGATGAATCTGGTGCACGGCCGCGACTTCACCGCCGACGGCACGATCCAGGCCGCGGAGGTGCGCGACAGCGACGAGGCGCCGGACGGTTCGGGTCCGCTGTCGAGCGCGCGCGGGATCGAGATGGGCCACATCTTCCAGCTCGGCAAGAAGTACGCCGAGGCCCTGGACCTCAAAGTGCTCGACCAGAACGGCAAGCTCGTCACGGTCACCATGGGCTCGTACGGTGTCGGCGTCACCCGCGCGGTGGCCGCGATCGCCGAGGGCAACCACGACGAGCTCGGCCTGATCTGGCCGCGCGAGATCGCCCCGGCCGACATCCACCTCGTTGCCACCGGCAAGGATGCTGAGCTGTTCGAGAAGGCCGCCGCACTGGCCGCCGAGCTCGAGTCCCGCGGCCTGTCCGTCATCTACGACGACCGCGAGAAAGTCTCCCCGGGCGTGAAGTTCAAGGACGCCGAGCTGCTCGGCGTCCCCACCATCGCCGTGGTCGGCAAGGGCCTCGCCGACGGCACCATCGAGGTCAAGGACCGCCGCACCGGCACCCGCGCCGACATCCCCGTAGCCGAGGTCGTCGACCACCTGGTAGCCACGGTCCGCGCCTAACCCCATCGGCCCCCACTCCCGCGAGTGGGGGCCGATTTGCACCACATCTAGTGCGTCACATGTCCGCGGTTTTCGGCGTACCCACTGCCACCTGACGTGGTCGATGGTGCGCCTGTCTTCGCGGGACCTGACCCCCAGAAAGTCGTAGCCCCGGCGACATGACCTGAGTCAGCGGTCCACCGGGGCTTTCACTGTCGATGCTACCACCCGAAGCGGGGAGGAGCCTGTGCTATCCACCGATCTCGAGCCGCCGCCCGCAGGCCCATGGGTGCGGCGCTGGCTCAGCGCGGCCCGGCTCGCGAAGTACAGCACTGCGGCCGGCGGCGATATCGGCCGCGCGCTCGCACTCTATGAATGGAACTCCCGCATCAGCGCCGCGCTGATGCGGGATCTCGGCCACATCGAGGTCGGGCTGCGGAACGCCTACGCCGCCGTCATCGAACGCTACTGGGCTGGTTCTCCACTGCATTGGACCCGCTCGGCCCAGGCGCTCTTTCCGCCGGTCTACCGGATGCGTGACGGCCGGCAGGTGGATATCAACACCCAGCAGCGTGCTCAGCTCGAGCAGGCCTGTGAGCGGGTGGGGCCGGAGACCGCGCCGGGCAAGGTGATCGCCGAACTGACCTTCGGCTTCTGGCGGTTCCTGAGTTCGTCGGCCCACGAGAAGACGGTCTGGGTGCCGTACCTGCACCAGGTGTTCCCGCCTGGCACCGATCGGAAGCGAGACGTGGACAGCAAGGTGGCAACTCTCAACCGGCTACGGAATCGCGTCGCCCACCATGAGCCGCTGATCGGTGAGAACCTGTCGCGCGAAGCAGCCAAGATCAGCGCGCTCGGTGGTTTGCTCGATCGTGATCTCGGAGCCTACGTGGCGGCGACGTCGTCGGTGCCGGACGTTCTGTTGGAGCGGCCGGCGTGGGTTGGCGGGTTAGGGCCTGACCCAGACGGTCCAGCGTTCTAGGCGGAGGTAGTTGAGGCGTTGGTAGACGGGCTGGCCGTTGTCTGAGGCGATCAGGGCGGCGGGGTGGTCGGGGTGGTGGGTGGTGGCTGCCCAGGTGATGGCTGCGCCGGCGCCGCGGCCGCGCGCCGCGGGCATGACAGCGACGTTCTCGACGACGGTGAGGCCGGCGGCATGGTGGGCTGTCGAGGTTGCCAGCGGTACGTCGCCGTCGTAGCCGACCCAGACCGCGGAGCCCTCGAGGAACGAGACGTCGTACACGGCGCCGGGCTGGAACGGCTGGAGCTCGGGGAGCGGATACCCCTCGACCAGGACGCGTTCGGCGTCGGCCAGGGCGGCGGCGTCGGTGACCTGGCGGATCTCGAGATCTGTGATCGGGGGAGTGGTCGGAAGCGCCGGGAGGTGGACCATCAGCGGTGGGTGACCGGCCAGGGCGAGGCCGTGCTCGCGCAGATCGCGCGTCGGCCAGGCACTGACGAACAGGTACGGCGCGTTGTTCGGCAGCTCCCGCGCGGCTTCGGCGATCACCTCCGCCGGGTCGACGGGTTGCTTCGGGACGACCCAGTTCGTGAGTGGGCCGCGGTCGCCGAGGATCCCGCCGGCCCAGGTGTCACCGTCGTACCAGGGTTGGCCGGCGCGGCGGGGCGCGTCGATCGCCCAGGAGGCGTGCGCGAGGACGGCCTGCCGGACGAGTGAGTCGGCCGGCGCGAGCTCCGGTTCCCAACCGGTGGCGAGGGTTTCGCCCTCAGGTGGCAGGATCGAGGACGCCATCTGCCCACTGTGGCATCGCGGACGTGGTTTGTCTCTCATTCCCCGGTGTAAGGGTTGAGCCGAACTATGGGCTTACCTGATCATCGGTGCGTGAGGACTTCCCGCCGTGCCTGATGTTTCGTTGTGGACCCTGGTTTTCCTGGTGATTGCGGCCTTCGCGGCCGGCTGGATCGACGCGGTGGTCGGCGGAGGCGGGTTGCTGCAACTGCCCGCGATGCTGCTCGGACTGCCGAACGCGTCGCCGGCGCAGATCCTGTCGACCAACAAGATCTCGTCCTTGTGCGGTACGGCGACCAGCGCGGTCACGTTCGGCGTGAAAGTGCGCCCCGACAAGAAGACCGTCCTGCCGCTCGCCATCCTGGCCGGGCTGGGATCCGCGGCCGGGGCCCTGGTGGCGACGAAGATCCCGATGTCGTGGTTCAAGCCGATCGTGCTGGTGCTGCTGATCGGCGTGGCGATCTACACCGCGCTCAAGCCGTCACTGGGCGCCCGGACAGCGCTCCGCTTCGACGGCCGTGACCACTACGTCGCCGCGAGTGGGATCGGCGTACTGATCGGCTTCTACGACGGCGCGGTCGGTCCGGGCACGGGTTCGTTCCTGATCTTCGCGCTGGTCGGCTTCCTCGGCTACAACTTCCTCCAGGCGAGCGCCAAGGCGAAGATCGCCAACGTCGCCACCAACCTCGGCGCGATCATCATCTTCGCGCTGCACGGCTCCCCGCTCTGGCTCCTCGGCCTGATCATGGGTACCGCCAACATGCTCGGCGGTCTGCTCGGCGCCCGCACCGCCGTAGCCCGCGGCAGCCGCTTCGTCCGCGTCATCTTCCTGATCGTCGTCTCAGCCCTCATCCTCCGCCTGGCGTACGACGTCTTCCACGGCTGACTCTCAGTGCTTGGTGAAGGTGGGAGCCCAGGGGGCGTCGTCGAGGCCGATGCGGTGGATGGCGATGGAGGTCTGGGTGGCCAGCGCCTGCAGGGCCGCGATCTCGGCGGGAGTGGCGTGGTAGCGGCGGGACCAATAGGCGCCGATGGCGGCGATGGGGGTGGGCGAGCCGACCGGGACCATCACAAGGCTGCGGACGAAGGTGGGGAGGTAGGCCTCGAGGGGGATGCGGTCGTCGACGGAGATGTCGGGGACGATGGCGGTCTCGTCGTGGAGCATGGCCCAGCCGCTGATGCAGGTGGCGATCGGGAAACGCTGTCCCTTCCAGAGCGGCGCGATCGCATCCTCGTCGGCGTAGAAGCAGCGGTCGTCCTCGCGGAGGACGAAGGTCGCGCCCTGCGCTCCGGTCCGGCGGCGCGCCTCGACGCGAACGACCTCGCCGACCTCGCCGAGGGTCTGCGCCGCGTCCAGTCCAGCCAGCAGCTCCGTCATGTCGCCATTCTGCGGCTGATCCGCGTCAGGCGATAGGGTCGGCGGCATGGTCGACTACGACGGTCGAATGGGCAGTGTGTACGTCGCCGGCCGGGGGATGTCCCCCGAAGGAGTACGACGGGACCGCGGCGCTCGCGGCGTACCTCCCTGAGCAGCGACCCGTGCAGATCCTCGACCTCGGCAGCGGCAGCGGCCGCTTCACCCCTGGACTGGCCGAGGAGTTCGAGGGTCCGGTGTACGGCGTGGAGCCGTCGGACCGGATGCGGGAGACGGCGGAGCACGCCGCCGCGCATCCCGCAGTGACCTACCTGAAGGGCAGCGCCGAGGACATTCCATTGCCTGAGGCATCGGTCGACGGGGTGCTGATGTTCCTGTCCTTCCACCACTTCCCGGACCAGCTCAAGGCGCTCCAGGAGGTGCACCGCGTGCTGCGGCCCGGGGGCGTGGCGTGCCTGCGCAGCCAGTTCGCCGACCTGATGCCGGACCTGTTCTGGTACGACTACTTCCCGTCCGCCCGCGCGGTCGACGCCGGCATGTATCTCACCGTCGAGCAGTCCCAACAGCTCGCGCGACAGGCCGGGCTCGTCCCGGACGATGAGCCGGTCTGGGTGACGACCGAGGAACCACGCACGCTCCGCGCGGCGTACGAGCGGCTCAAGCTGCGGGCGCTCTCGACGTTCGAGCACCTGCCGGAGGACGAGATCGCTCCCGGTTTCGAGCGTTTCGCGGTCGACGTGGAGCGCGACCCGGATCGCCTCGTGCCTGTCTACTCCGCCGCGATGCTGGTCCTCACGCGCCCCGATCGGTGAGGTCAGAGGCGCGCGTCACTCGGAGCGCCTCGCTGACCGGATCGCCGGCGAGCAGCCAGGCCCCGGTCTCGTCGGCGATCGCCTGGCTCGCACCGGCCCCGGCCAGCGCGAGTGGTGCGGCCGACGCCAGTCGGCGCAGCTCGCCGGCGATCGGAGTGAGGCGTTCGGGGACGGTGGCGGCGAGGACGACCAGTTCGGGTGTGGTGTCCTCGGCGATCCGGAGTACGTCGGCAATCGGGGTGTTCGCGCCCAGATAGCCGATCCGCCACCCGTTGCGCGCCAGTACGATGCCGAACACCATCAGCGCCAGGTCGTGGTGCTCCTCGGGCGGGCACGCCAGTACGGCGTGTGGTCCGCGCCCACCGCCCCAGCCTCGAGCCAGCCCGGCGAGCCGGCCGCGGATCACGTGGCTCGCGAAGTGCTCCTGACCGATCCCGACGACGCCCTGCGCGACGCGCTCGCCCAGGTCGTGCAGGTAGGGGATCACGACGTCACGGAGCACGGTCTCGACGGTGAACTCGTTCAGCAGTTGGTCCAGCGCGCCCTGTGCGCCCGGCTCGTCCATCGCGTCCAGCGCGACACCGAATACCGCCGCGGCGCCGTCAACGGGCGGCACTTCGTGGACCGCGCGGTCAGCTACGCCCACCGGCAGATCCCCGGCCAAGGCCACCCGGGCCGCCTGAGCGGCTGACAGCCCGTTGGCCAGCTCGGCCTGCATCCGTCGTACCCGGCGCTCGTCGTTCTCGGAGTACAGCCGGAAGCCGCCGGCGGACCGCACCGGGGAGAGCAACCCGTACCGGTTCTCCCACGCGCGCAGGACGTGGTCGCTGACGCCCACCCGGCGGCTCAGCTCGCCGATCCGGAGCAATCCGGGCGCGTCCGCGGAATCCATGGCAGACACTCTACATTCCTTAGACGAACATTAGACAGATCCACCTTGATTGCTCTAGGATTCCTAGACAGAACCTAGACAACATGGAGGGCCACTCGATGAGAGCTCAGCTCCTGCCCCGTTTCCTGGGACTGCTCACCCTCGGGTACGGCGCCTACACAGCAGCCCGCCCGGACTCGCTGATCCGGGCCGCGGATCTGGCGGACGGCCTGGCGATCGGCCGGTCCGGGCGGGTACTCGGCACGGTGATCGGGGTCCGGGATGTGTTGTCGGGCGCGACGATGCTGCTGGCCCCGGCGGGTCGCCCGCTGCAGGCGGCGATCGTCGCCCGGGTCGCGTGCGACCTCACTGATGTGGCCGGGTTCGGCTTGGCCGGACCACCACGATCGCGGGCCAAGGTGGCCGGTATTGCCGCCGGCTGGGGACTGCTGTGCGCCTCCTCGCTCGCGGCTGCGCGGGACCGCCGATGACCCGCACCACCCATCCGACGGTCGCGGTCGTCGGAGCCGGGGTCTCCGGGCTGACTGCGGCGTACCTGCTGTCGCGCTCGCACTCGGTCACCTTGTTCGAGGCCGAGCCCCGGCTCGGCGGCCATGCGAACACCCAGGTCGTCCGCGACGCTGCCGGCGCTCCACTGGCGGTCGATACGGGCTTCATCGTGCACAACGACCGCACCTACCCCAAGCTCCGCAAGCTGTTCGGAGAGCTCGGCATCGCGACCCGGCCGACCGAGATGAGCATGAGCATCAGCGATCCGGTCACTCGCCTCGAGTACGCCGGGGGTCTCGGAGCCGGCGGGGTCTTCGCCCAGCGTCGCCTGGTCGCCGATCCCCGGTTCCTCGGCGTCCTCGGCCAGGTCGGCCGGTTCCATCGGCGGGCGGCCGCGTTCCTGGCCTCGACCAGCGATGCGGACCTGACCAGCCTCGGCGACTTCCTGGACTCGGAGGGCTTCTCACCGCGGTTCCGGCGGCTGTACGCCGTACCGCTGGTGTCGTGTGTCTGGTCGACCGGTGCACAGTCGTCGCTGCAGTATCCGGCCCGCTACTTGTTCCGCTTCCTCGAGCGGCACGGCATGTTGTCCTTCCGGGATTCGCCGCAATGGTCCACGGTCGTGGGTGGTTCGCGGACCTATGTGGACGCGATCGCCGACCGGCTCGAGTCGGTCCGTGCGGGCAGGCCGGTTCGGGGCATCGTTCGTGGCGTCGACGACGTGCGTGTGACGGACGCCGCCGGCCAGACGGCGTGCTTCGATCGAGTGGTCGTCGCGACCCACGCCGACACCGCGCTCGAGTTGCTGACCGATGCGGATCCGGCCGAGAAGGAGGTCCTCTCCGCCTTCGAGTACTCGCGCAACGAAACAGTGCTGCACACCGACGCTTCGCTGCTGCCACGGACGCCGAAGGCCCGGGCGGCGTGGAACTTCCGCACCACCTCCGACGATCGGCCCCCGGTGGTGACCTACTGGATGAACCGGCTGCAAGGTCTGGACACCGAAACCCAGTTCCTGGTCACGCTGAACGCCCGGGAGCGGATCGATCCGGCCGCGGTCCTCGCGGTGATGGACTACCGCCATCCGGTCTACGACGCGGCCGCGGTTGCAGCTCAGGCAACGCTCCCGGCCCTGAACACCCAACGCACGGCCTTTGCGGGCGCGTACCACGGCTGGGGCTTCCACGAAGACGGCTGCCGCTCGGGCGTCGCGGCCGCCGCCGCGTTCGGAGTCGAGTGGTGACGACACCGAGCGATCTGCCGACGCTCCCGTCACTCGTCGTCGGACATGTCTGGCACCGGCGCCGAATCCCGATCCGGCACGAGTTCCGGCACCGTGCGTACCTGTGGCTCGTCGACCTTGACGAGTTGCCAGAGCTTCCACCCTGGTTGCGGCCGCTCGCCAAGTTCGACGCACGTGACCACCTCGGCAGCGGATCGGCCGGGATCAAGCCCGCTGTCGAGCGCTACCTGGCCCACCAGGGCGTCGTACCCGGACCCGGCGACCGCGTCGTCATGCTCGCGAACGCCAGGGTTCTCGGCTATGTCTTCGACCCACTCACCGTGTTCTGGTGCTTCACCGCCGACGGCGCGCTCCGGTGCGTGGTGGCGGAGGTGCACAACACGTACGGCGAGCGGCACGCGTACCTGCTCCGTCCCGAGGCGGACGGTACGGCGGAAGTCGGCAAGGAGTTCTTCGTATCGCCGTTCAACGACGTCTCCGGCCGCTACGCCTTCCGGTTCGCGGTGTCGCCGGAGCACCTGTCGATCTCGATCACCTTGAACCGTGGCGACCGACCGGTCTTCGCGGCCGGCTTCGGCGGCCGGATCCGCCCGGCGACCGCCATCGCCGTGGCTAAAACCGCACTTGTACTGCCGGCGATGCCGCAGCGCGCCTCGATCCTGATCCGCGCGCATGGGATCTGGCTGTGGCTCCGCCGCCTGCCAGTGCTGTCCCGACCCGTTCACCAACCACCGGAAGGAGTCCGATGACCTCGATCATCACCTCGCCGCGCATCCACAGTCGGCCAGGCCCGCTACGTCCCCGGGCCTGGCTCACCCGGGCCCTGGTGGACCGGGTCCTAGCGGGCGTGCCGGTACGGGCGCTCTACCCGGACGGCACCGTCCGGGGCGGCGGCGGCCCGAACGATCCGGCCCTGCGGATCGTCCGGCCCGTCGCGTTCTTCGACCGGGTCGGGCGCAACCCGAAGATCGGTCTGGGCGAGGCCTACACGGCCGGAGACTGGACCGTTGCCGAGGGCACCGATCTCGGTGAGTTGCTGACGCCGTTCGCCGCCCGGCTCACCGCGTTGCTGCCCGGCCCGCTGACCCGGCTGCGCGGTCTCGTGGACCAGCGCGTTCCCCGCCGGTTGCGCAACTCGCTCTCCGGGGCACGCGCCAACGTCAGTGCGCACTACGACCTGAGCAACGAGCTCTTCGCTCGATTCCTCGACCCGACGATGAGCTATAGCTGCGCGGTGTTCGACGGACAGCCGCCGTACGGCGCTCAGAGTCTGGAGACGGCCCAGCGCCGCAAGATCGACCGGATCCTCGACCTAGCCGGAGTGACCGAGGGCACCCGGATGCTGGAGATCGGCACCGGTTGGGGCGCACTCGCGATCGCCGCCGCGCGCCGGGGCGCACTGGTCACCGGCGTGACCTTGTCCAGTGAGCAGCTCGACCTCGCGACGAAGTGGGTGGCCGACGCCGGTCTCGGCGATCGAATTGAGCTGCGCCTGCAGGACTACCGGTCGGTGCAGGGTGAGTTCGACGCGATCGTCAGCGTGGAGATGATCGAGGCCGTGGGCGAGGAGTACTGGCCGACGTACTTCGCCGCACTCGACCGGCTGTTGGCTCCCGGCGGCACGATCGCGTTGCAGGCGATCCTGATGGACCACGACCGGATGCTGGCGACGCGCAACTCGTTCAGCTGGATCCAGAAGTACATCTTCCCGGGCGGGCTGATTCCGTCTCGGCGGGCGATCGAGGAGAGCCTGGCGGCGAACACTGGGCTCCGGATCGTCGCCGATGATCGGTTCGGTCCGCAGTACGCGGAGACGCTACGGCGCTGGCGGCGACGCTTCGAGGAGCAGTGGCCACAGCTCCGGCGGTTCGGGTTCGACGAGAGCTTCCGCCGGACCTGGGAGTTCTATCTGGCCTACTCCGAGGCGGGCTTCGCGTCGGGCTATCTCGATGTCGGCCAGCTGCAGCTGGCCCGGGGATCGCGATGAGCGCCCTCGCGGGCCGGGCGGTCTGGGTGATTGGCGCCTCCAGCGGAATTGGTGCCGCACTAGCCGCCGAGCTGGTCGGGCGGGGCGCGCGGGTGGCGATCTCGGCTCGGCGGGCCGATCAGCTGAAGGATGTCGCCGGCGACCGGATGTCCGCCGTACCGCTCGATGTGACCGATCGGATCGCGGTCGATGCGGCCGCCAAGGAGGTCGCCGGCCTCATCGGTGCGCCGGACCTGGTCGTGTTCAGCGCCGGCGTCTGGGAGCAACTGGACGCCGCAGCCTGGGACTGGGACCTCTTTGCCCGGCACATCGAGGTCAACCTGCTCGGCCTGAACAACCTTCTCGGTGCGGTGCTGCCACCGATGCTCGAGCGTGGCCATGGCGGGTTCGTCGGGGTGTCGTCCGTGGCGGGATATCGCGGCCTGGCCGGGGCCGAGGCGTACGGCGCCACCAAGGCCGCACAGATCAACCTGCTGGAGGCATTGCGGATCGCGGTCGCCGGGCTGGGAGTCGATGTCGTCACGGTCTGTCCCGGGTTCGTCAAGACCGAACTGACCGCCGGGAACTCGTTCCCGATGCCGTTCATCATCGAAGCGGATCAGGCCGCCCGGTCGATCTGCGACGGACTCGAACAGGGCCGGGCCGAGATCGTCTTCCCGCTGCCGATGGCCGTGCTGATGAAGATCGCCCGCCTGCTTCCGGTCCGCCTCTGGGCGACTGCGATGCAGCGGGTCAGTCGTCCCACAGCACGTTGAGAGCGGACGGCTTGCGGAAGACGAGGCCCCGCGGTGGTGGTGACCCGGGTGCGAGGCGCAGGCCTGGCAGCCGCAGTGCGGCGTCAACCGCGGTCAGCGTCTCCAGGCGGGTCAGGTGCATCCCGAGGCAGATGTGCGGTCCGCTGGCGAAGGCGAGATGGCGTCGCGCGTTGGACCGCCGTACGTCGAACTCGTCGGGCGACTCGAAGACCGCCGGGTCGCGGCCGGCGCCGGCGAGCGACACGGTGACGAGGTCGCCCTGTCGGATGGACTCACCAGCCAGGTCTACGTCGCGGGTGGCGTAGCGGTCGACCACGGCCGCGGCCGGTTCGAGGCGGAGCGACTCCTCGATCGCGTTGGGCAGCAACGAGCGGTCGGCCAGCACGAGATCCAGCTGATCCTGGTGCATCAGCAGATGCCACAGCGCGTTGGTGATCATGCCCTCGGTGGTCTCGATCCCGCCGAACATCAGTACAGCGGCGTTCGCCACCACCTCGTCCACACCGAGTCCGGCCTGTGCCGCCGCCGCGACCAGTGAGTTGGACGAGTCGATGCCTGAGGCAACGTGTTTGTGCAACTCCGCGAAGGCGGCGGCGCCCTCGGCGGTGACCGGCCGTCCGGCCGAGACACCGGACACCGAGTCGGAGATCGCGGTGTACCAGCCCAGCACCGTCGAGGCCGAGGCCGGCGGCAACCCGAGCGAGTAGGCGACCACCGCAACGGACAACGGCCCGGCAAGAGCTGTCCGAAGGTCGGCGCCCGCAGGCTGGACGGCGGCGAGCAGTTCGTCCACGGTCTGTTGCACGAAGGTCGTGAAGCGGTGGCGCGTCTCGGCAAGACCGAACGGCGGATCGAAAGGCTCGCGGTGGGCGGCATGCGCGGCCCCGTCCAACGACAGCATCGACGGCCCGACCACCTGCGCGGTCGAGAACCGCGGGTCGTCAACGGTGAAGGTCTCCGGATCACGCAGGACCTGAAGAGCCAGCCCGCGCGAGGACACCACCCACCCGCCGAGCGCCTCCACCCACCCCACCGGCCGCAGCGCGGCGAGGGCCGGGTGCGGATCTGTCTCGAGTTCCTCCAGGGTGACCACGCAGCCACCCTAGATCGATGAGACCACCGAGTAGACTGGTATTGCTGAGACAGATTGGATCTCAACGACTCAGCGGGCCTCCGGGTTACGGATCCCGGAGGAACGCCCTCTAGGGTGTGGGCCATGTCTGAGAACCTGGTGCTGCTGCCTGCCGTGGATGTGGCGGACGGTCAGGCGGTCCGGTTGGTGCAGGGCGAGGCCGGAAGCGAGACGTCGTACGGCGATCCGCTGGCCGCTGCGATGGCGTGGCAGGACGCCGGTGCGGAGTGGATCCACCTGGTCGACCTGGACGCGGCGTTCGGCCGGGGCAGCAACCGTGAACTGCTCGCCGAGGTGACCGGCAAGCTGGATGTCCAGGTCGAGCTCTCCGGTGGCATCCGCGACGACGACTCGCTCGAGGCGGCGCTCGCGACCGGAGCGCGCCGGGTCAACATCGGCACCGCCGCGCTCGAGGACCCGGAGTGGTGCGACCGGATCATCCAGCAGTACGGCGACCGGGTCGCGATCGGGCTCGACGTCCGCGGGCGGACCTTGGCGGCCCGCGGCTGGACCAAGGAAGGCGGCGACCTGTACGAGGTGCTCGAGCGGCTGGAAGCGGCCGGCTGCGAGCGGTACGTGGTCACCGACGTCACCAAGGACGGCATGCTGCAGGGCCCGAACCTGGACCTGTACCGCGATCTGTGCGCGCGCACCGCGAAGCCCATCGTCGCCTCCGGCGGCGTCTCGAGCCTGGACGACCTGAAGGCGCTGAGCACACTGGTCCCGGACGGCGTCGAAGGCGTCATCGTGGGTAAGGCTCTGTACGCCGGTGCGTTCACCCTGACCGAGGCACTCGAGCTCACGCGTGGAGGCGAGAAGTGAGTCTGGCCGACAAGCTCAAGGACAAGAAGGTCCTGGTCACCGGCGTCACCGGGTTCGTCGGTGAGGCCTTGCTGCATCGGATCATCGGCGACCTGCCCGGCACCACCGTGGTCGCGATCATCCGCCCGAAGGGCTCGCTCACCGGCACCGACCGGATGGCGCAGCTGCTGAAGAAGGACATCTTCAAGCCGTTCTACGGCGAGGGCACCGAGCACGCCGACGCCGAGGCGCTGTCCGCGGCCCGGATCCAGGTGATCGACGGCGACCTGTCCGACGTACCGGAGCTGCCGACGGATCTCGACATCGTCGTGCACTGCGCCGGCGACGTCAGCTTCGACCCGCCGATCCACGAGGCGTTCACGACCAACGTGCTCGGCACGAAGAGCCTGCTCGAGCGGATCGTCGAGACGGGGCGGCCGGTCCACTACGTCCACATCTCCACCGCGTACACCGCGGGCCGCCGGCGGGGCGCGATCCCCGAGGCGTCGGTCGAGCACACTGTCGACTGGCGGGCCGAGGCCGAGGCCGGGATGGCGATGAAGTCCCGGATCGAGGAGCAGTCCCGGTCCGCGCCGATGCTGGCCAAGTTCCGCAAGGACGCCGAGAAGCTGCACCGTCGTGCCGGTCACCTCACGGCTGCGGCCGACACCGAGCGCCGGCGTACCGAATGGGTCGCGAAGAAGCTGGTCGAGACCGGCACCGAGCGGGCCCGCAGCCTCGGCTGGACCGACTGCTACACGTTCACCAAGGCGCTCGGCGAGCGCGTGGTCGAGGAGTTCTCGTCGAAGCTGCCGACCTCGATCGTCCGGCCGGCCATCATCGAGTCCGCGGTGCAGAGCCCGCACCCGGGCTGGATCGAGGGCTTCAAGATGGCCGAGCCGCTGATCCTGGCCTACGGCCGCGGCGAGCTGCCCGAGTTCCCGGCCAGCCCGGACTCCGTGGTCGAGATCATCCCGGTCGACCACGTCGTCGGCGCGATCTGCGCCGTGATGGCGACCGAGCCGGAGCTGTCGAAGCCGGAGTACTACCACGTCAGCTCCGGCGCGCGGAACCCGCTGACCTTCGAACAGCTGTACGCCGGAGTCCGCGCGTACTTCTCCAAGCACCCGTTCGACCTGGGTGAGCGCGGCGCGGTCCGGCTGCCGGTGTGGAAGTTCCCCGGCGGTGACTCGGTCGAGTCGATGCTGCGGTACGGCGAACGCGCGCACAAGCTGGCCGACGCCGTGATCACCCGCGTCCCGCGCGGCGAGCGGACCCGGAAGTACGCCCGCGAGCTCGATGTGCAGAAGCGCCGGCTCGACTTCCTCCGCCGCTACATGGATCTGTACTCCGAGTACGCCCAGGCGGAGCTCCAGTTCATCGACGACAACGTGCTTGCCCTGCACAACGCGCTCGAGGGCGACGACCGCGAGAAGTTCTGGTGCGACACCTCGATTGTCGACTGGCAGCACTACCTGCAGGAGGTGCACTGCCCGAGTGTCACCGATTCGCTGCGCCGGCTGGACGTCGTCCGCAAGAAGCGGAACAAGGCGCTGGCCGAGTCCGCGGGCGTGCTGAAGAAGGTCGAGCCGACGCAGGACGCGGAGGTGATCGCCGCGTTCGACATGGACGGCACGCTGCTGTCGTCGAACGTGATCGAGACCTACCTGTGGATGCGGCTGCCCGAGCTCGACAGTCACCAGCGGGTCGGCGAGATCAGCTCGATGCTGCGCCGGCTGCCGAAGCTCATCTCGGCCGAGCGCAAGGACCGTGGCACCTTCCTCCGCACGATCTACCGCCGCTACGAGGGCGCCGATCTGGAGGAGCTGAACCGGATCGTCGACGAGATCCTCGCCGAGCACGTGCTGGAACGGCTGAGCGGCGCCGCCGTACGGCGGATCCGCGAGCACCGCGCGGCCGGGCACAAGACGATCCTGATCACCGGCGCGATCCGGCCGCTGACCCGGCCGCTCGAGCCGCTGTTCGACGAGATCGTCGCCGCCGAGCTGGCGGTTGACGACCGCGGCCGCTGCACCGGCTTCCTGTCCGGGCCGCCGCTGGTCGGTGAGTCCCGGGCCGCGTGGATCAAGCACCGCGCCCGGGGCACGAACATCGACCTGTCCAAGTCCTACGCCTACGCCGACAGCCATTCGGACCTGCCGATGCTGACGACCGTCGGCAATCCGGTCGCGGTCTCGCCGGACGTGTCGCTGTTCCGGGCCGCCCGGGCCGCGCGCTGGCAGATCGTCGACTGGAAGACCCCGTCCACCTCGTCCCGCTTGGAGCTCCCTGGGGTGAACGCCCGATGATGCTCGCTCTCGAGATGTACCGGTCGCCGGCCAAGTTCCTGGCGGCCAAGGCGGTCGGCGGCCGGATCCCCGGCATCCTGACCGGTCCGGCCGCGCCGCTGCGTCTTGTCACGATCAACGAGCCGAAGGCCGAGCGGGAGGGCTGGGCGCGGATCCGCCCGATCCTGTCCGGCATCTGCGGCTCCGACCTCGGCATGGTGACCGGCAGCACCAAGATGTACTTCTCCGCGCTCGTCTCGATGCCGTTCGTCCCGGGCCACGAGATCGTCGGCGAGTTGCTCGACGACTGCGAGGACCTGTCGAAGGGCACGCGCGTGGTGATGGACTCGGTGCTCACCTGCGCCGCCCGTGGCGTCGAGCCGTGCGAGAACTGCGTGTCCGGGGCCACCAACCGCTGCGACCGGATCACGGTCGGCCACGTGACGCCCGGTCTGCAGACCGGCTTCTGCAGCGACACCGGTGGCGGCTGGGGCAAGCTCATGGTCGCGCACCGCAGTCAGCTGTACGCCGTGCCGGACGGGCTGGCCGACGAGCGCGCTGTGCTCGTGGAGCCCCTGGCCGGTGCTGTGCACTCCGCGCTGCGAGCCAGAGTCGAGCCGGGCCAGTCTGTCCTCGTGAGCGGCGCGGGGGCGGTCGGCCTGTTCGCGACGCTCGCGCTGCGTGAGCTGACCCAGGCGGGCCGGATCACCGTGGTCGCGAAGCACGCCAAGCAGCGTGAGCTTGCCCGGGCCTTCGGTGCCAGCGACGTCGTAGCGCCCGACGAGGTATTCCGCGGCGTGCGCCGGGCGACAGGGGCGTTCCGGCTCAAGCCCGAGCTCGGCGCCAAGGAGTTCCTGCTCGGCGGCGTCGACGTCGCCGTCGACGCGGTTGGCAGCAAGGACTCGATCGACACCGTGCTGCGGGTGACCAAGGCCGGCGGGCGGGTCGTCCTGTCCGGGATGCCGGCCAGCGGCGCCGACCTGTCGCCGATCTGGTTCCGGGAGCTGGAGCTGACCGGCACCTACGCGTCCGCCCGCGAGGAGCCGAACGGCCGGCCCGCCTTCGAGACCGCGCTGGAGCTGGCCGCGAAGGCTCCGCTGGACGGGATCGTCGGCGCGAAGTATCCGCTGTACCGCTGGCGCGAGGCGATCGACCACGCGCATTCGGCCGGCCGACTCGGCACGGTCAAGGTCGCATTCGATGTGAGGGCCTCATGAGGGCGCCGAACGTACGACGAGAGAGGTTCTGACATGTCTCGGCCAGGGTTTGTGCTTGAGGTTGACGACCGGACGCCGCCGCTGCTCGTGCACAACGGTGAGGGCTTCCTGCTGGAGCGGTTCCCGCTCGGCACTCGGGTGGTGTACCCGCCGGAGGCGCTGCCGCCGGTCCGCGACGTCGAGGAGGCGATCCAGAACGCGCTGCTGAACCCGATCGACTCCGAGCCGCTGCCGGAGTTGCTACACGCGGGGATGCGGCTGACGATCGCCTTCGACGACATCTCGCTGCCGCTGCCGCCGATGAAGAAGCCGGACATCCGCCAGCGCGTCATCGAGGCCGTCCTGACGCTGGCCGCCGACGCGGGCGTCGACGACGTCGAGCTGATCTCGGCGAACGCGCTGCACCGCCGGCTGACCCCGAACGAGTTGCGCGACATCGTCGGCGAGCGGGTCTTCCGGTCGTTCTTCCCCGACGGCAAGCTCTACAACTTCGACGCCGAGGACACCGCGAACCTGACCCACCTGGGCCAGACCAAGCACGGCGAGGACGTCGAGATCTCCAAGCGGGCGGCCGAGTCCGACCTGCTGGTCTACGTGAACGTGAACCTGGTGGCGATGGACGGCGGCCACAAGTCGACGTCGATCGGGCTGGCGTCGTACAAGTCGCTGAAGCACCACCACAACAGCCACACGATGATCCACTCCCGCTCGTTCATGGATCACAAGGCCTCGAAGATGCATCACTCGGCCTGGCGGATGGGTGAGGTGCTGACCCAGCACGTCAAGGTGTTCCAGATCGAGACCACGCTGAACAACGACATCTTCGGCGGGCCGCTGGAGTTCCTGCAGAAGCGCGAGTGGGAGTGGTCGATCAAGGACCAGGCCTCGATGCTCGGCACCAAGCGCGCGCTCGCGGCGGCGCCGAACAAGCTGCGGCATCGGATCTTCACCGACGTCCGGTCGAACTACGGGCTGACCGGGATCCACGCCGGCGCGATCGAGCCGGTGCACGAGAAGACCATCGCGAACGTGCACCGCCAGCACCTGGTCGAGGTGCAGGGCCAGTCCGACGTCGCGATCATGGGCGTGCCGTTCGTCGGCCCGTACAACGTGAACTCGGTGATGAATCCGATCCTGGCCGCCTGCATGGGCCTGGGCTACTACTTCAACTCGTACCGGGGCAATCCCGTGGTCCGCAAGGACGGCGCGGTCATCCTCTACCACCCGGTGCCGTACGAGTTCAGCCAGCTGCACCACCCGTCGTACGTCGACTTCTTCGAGGAGGTGCTCTCGGAGAGCACCGACCCGGCGACGATCGAGGCGAAGTTCGAGAAGCAGTACGCCGAGGACCCGTGGTACATCCACCTGTACCGGACGTCGTACGCGTATCACGGCGTGCACCCGTTCTACATGTGGTACTGGATCTCGCACGCGCTGGACCACTGCGGCGACATCGTCTGGGTCGGCGCGAACCGCAAGACCGTCGAGCGGATGGGCTTCCGGTCCGCGTCGACGCTCCAGGACGCGCTGGAGATGGTCAGCCACTCGGTCGGCCGGTCGCCGTCGATCACCTACCTGCACAACCCCCCGCACCTGCTCGCGGACGTGCGCTGATGGGTACCGGCCTGGTGAAGTTCAGCCGGGACACCGCGCGTGACGTGAAGCAGGTCGCGCGCGGCTGGCGGTGGGGCCGGCGGCCACAGGTGCCGCGGTCGGCCGAGCCGTACGTGATCCCGAAGGAGACCTCGGTCTTCCCGACGAAGTGGGCCCGGACGCCGGCGGCGATCGCGGTCCGCGAGGTGCTGCAGAAGGGCGCGCTCAACTCGGTGCTGCGCTTCGAGGTGAACCCGCAGGTGAGCGGGCTCGACTCGCTGCTGAAGCTCAACGGCCCGGCGCTGATCGTGGCGAACCACTCGTCGCACCTGGACACTCCGTTGCTGCTGTGCACGCTGCCGGACGGCATGCGTCGCAAGACCGCGGTGGCCGCGGCAGCGGACTACTTCTTCGACACCTGGTGGCGGGCGACCGCGTCGGCGATCGTGTTCAACACGTTCCCGATCGAGCGTCGCGGCGGCAAGCTCAGCTCGACCCCTGGCGACCTGCTCGCGGACGGCTGGAACGTCGTCGTCTTCCCGGAAGGGACCCGCTCGCCCGACGGCTGGATGGAGCGGTTCCGGATGGGTGCGGCGTACCTCGCCGTCGAGCATGGGGTGCCGGTGATCCCGGTCGGCATCAAGGGTTCGTTCGCCGCGATGCCCCGTGGCCGCGGCTGGCCGATCCCCGGCCGCCCGGCGGTCGCGGTCCGGTACGGCGATCCGCTGCACCCGGCCGAGGGGGAGAGCGCGCGCGAGTTCGCGCCGAAGATCTCCGCCGCGGTCTCGGCCCTCCTCGACGAGGAGTCGACCACCTGGTACGAGTCCCGCCGTCGCGTCGCGGCCGGCCAGTCCCCGTCCCAGTCCGGTCCGGACGCCGCCCGCTGGCGCCGCGTCTGGGAATCCACCGCCCCGATCAAGCCGGCCCGCACCAACCACCGCGCCTGGAAGTAGAACCTCCTTACGTCCGAAGATCTGTGGGCTATCAGCCGCAGATCTTCGGACGCAACGGTCAGATGGTGCAGGCGGCGACAGTGGCCAGTGCCGCGTAGCCTGCGTCGTTCGGATGCAGGTGATCGCCGGAGTCGTACGCGGGGTCGAGCCGCTGCCCGTCCGCCGGATCACCGACGGCCAGGGCGAAGTCGGCGACCGCGTCGTACTGGCCTGAGGTGCGGATCCAGTGGTTGACCTGGTCGCGGATGGCCTCCGCCCGGGCGAACTCGGCCGGTTCCATGTAGTCGGCCTTGAACGGCGTGATCGTGCCGCCGACGATCCGCACACCGTGCGCGTGCGCGGCGGCGATCATGCGGCGGTAACCGCCGATGAGTTGCTCCGCGGTGACCCTCGCAGTGACGCCGCAGCCGAAGTTGTGCTCGCTGTCCCAGATGTCGTTCTCGCCTTCCTCCACGATCACGGTGCGAACCCCCGGCTGCCCCAGGGCGTCGCGATCGAACCTGGACACGCCCTGCGCGCCGAAGCATGGCAACTCGCTGAGCAGCAGGTTTCCGGTGATACCGACGTTGGCCACACCGAGCCGACGCGTCCGGAGCCGCTGTGCCAATGCATCGGAGTAGCGGTGATCGGCACCGGCGGTCGAGTTGTGTCCGTTGGTGATCGAGTCGCCGAACGTGACGACAGTGCCCGTCGCGCCGGTCACGTCGACGCCGGTGAGGTAGTAGACCGAGTGACTGGTCTCGCCACCGGCCGCGTCGTCGTACAGGTGGTTGCCGTCGGCCACGTACGTCGTAGTGAGGCCGTCCTCGTGGAAGGTGGCCGGCCCGGTGGCGCCCTCGACGTACAGCGAGATGGTGAGTTGCTCGCCGGCGGTGGTCGCGACCTCCAGCGGGTCCGAGCTGATCGTCCGGCCGGTCGCGATGGTGGTCCGCGGTGAGCCGTGGAAGGTCGCCGTCAGGTGCCGTTCGCCGAGTGTCAGGCCGGTGAGGTGGAGCGGCTTGGTGCCGTACTGGTTCGAGAGCCGGATCCGCAGGCTCCGGCCGCCCGTGCTGAGCCGGACCGTCTGCCGGATCGTCTGGTGATCGAAGCCGGCCGTGCTCCAGTTGCCGGTCGCCGGGGTGGGACGTTGCATCGCCGTCGCCCAGGCAGCCGACCAGGTGGGGTCGCGAGGCTTGGCTTGCGCCGGCGACGTGACGAGCGCCGCGGCGGCCAAGGCGAGCGCGGCGATCAGAGTGGTGCGCATTGTGGTCCTCTCGTAGGGAAGATCCGATAGTTGCAGGGCATCTAGTTGCAATGCAACTAGATTTCGGAGACGACCGGGTTTGCCAGGTTCGAGTCGGTACCCTTTCCGCGTGACTCTTGCCGTGCGCGTGATCCCTTGTCTGGACGTCGATGCCGGGCGGGTGGTCAAGGGTGTGAACTTCACCGGCCTGCGGGACGCCGGGGACCCGGTCGAGATGGCCCAGGTGTACGACGCGGAGGGCGCCGACGAGCTCACCTTCCTCGACATCACCGCGTCCTCGGGCTCGCGCGAGACGACGTACGACGTGGTCGGACGGACCGCCGAGCAGGTGTTCATCCCGCTCACCGTGGGCGGCGGGGTCCGCGAGGCGGCGGACGTGGACCGGCTGCTGCGGGCCGGTGCGGACAAGGTCGGCATCAACACCGGCGCGATCGCCCGGCCGGAAGTGATCCGGGAGATCGCCCACCGTTTCGGCAACCAGGTGCTCGTGCTGTCCCTCGACGTACGGCGTTCCGCGGAGCAGCCGAGCGGGTTCGAGGTGACCACCCACGGCGGCCGTCGGTCGGCCGGCCTGGACGCGATCGAGTGGGCTCAGCGCGGGTGTGAGCTGGGCGCGGGGGAGATCCTGCTGAACTCGATGGACGCCGACGGCACCAAGCAGGGCTTCGACCTCGAACTGATCCGGGCGGTCCGCGAGGTGGTCGGCGTACCGCTGATCGCCAGTGGGGGAGCGGGGGCGCCGGAGCACTTCCCGCCCGCGGTCGAGGCCGGGGCGGACGCCGTACTCGCCGCCAGTGTGTTCCACTTCGGGGACTTCCGGATCGCGGACGTCAAGAAGGCGTTGCGCGACGCCGGGATCGTGGTCCGGTGAGTGTGCAGATGCCGGAGGCGGGACGATCGGAGCACGGCGAGCGGCTGGTCGCGGACATCGAGCAGCAACTGTCCGCGCTGTTCCGCCGATCCCGGTCCGCTTCGCTGCGGCTCGCCCGCCGGGTGCACCCCGAGATGGACGCGGCCGGCTACGCGCTGATCTCCCAGATCGAGCTCGGTACGGCGAGCGGTGGCGCCGGGGTCCGTGCGTCGGACGTGGCCCAGGTCCTCGGCCTGGACAAGTCCACGGTCAGCCGCGGCATCACCCAGCTCGAGAACCTGGGCCTGATCGAACGCGTCGGCGACCCCGACGACGGCCGCGCCCGGCTGCTCCGCCTCACCAGCACCGGAGCCGAGCGCTTCGACGCGATGCGCGCCCAGCGCCAGACCGAGTTCCGCGCGATCCTCACCCGCTGGAACCCCACCGACCTCGCCGACCTCGGACGCCTCCTCGCCCGCCTCAACACCGACCTGGGCTGACGTCGGTCAGCGGGGCGCGCGTTCGGCCCGGCCGTCGGCGTCGTGACCCAGCGCGTGCCAATCGGCCCAGTCGAGATCGGTGTCGTGCCAGGAGAAGTGCAGGCCGCCGAGGTCGGTCAGGTAGTAGGTGTTGTTCTCGAAGCGATTGTTGTTCTGTTGGCCGTAGATCGCAGTGTCACCGGTGTCCTGGACGGCGCCGCTGGTCTGGCCCGGCTCCATCGTGATCCGGTTGTCGTGGACCCAGATGTTCCGGACGAGGTGCGGACCGTGGGGGGCGGGCGACTCGTGGACCCGGTTTCCGCTGTCGATGAGGACGATCCCGTTGGCGTTGCGGGCGACGGTGTTGCCGGTGACCTCGATGAGTTCGGTCCCGCCCGACGACTGGATCTGGATGCCGCCTTCCCAGGCCCACCCCTTGTGGTCCTTGCCGTTGCCGGTGATCACGTTGTCGCGGATGGTGGCGTCGTAGCTGAGCTCATGCTGGATGCCGGCTCCCCAGTTCCCGGTGATGCGGTTGGCGGCGTACTCGGTGTGGATGGCGCCGCCGTCGGACCACAGTCCCGGGCCGAGGTTGTCGTGGATGTTGTTGCGGGTGATGGACTGGCCGTCGGTCTGCCAGCTCTTGCTGCCGCCGGCTTCCCAGTCCTGCGCGTAGCCGGCGGTCCCGTTGAACGAGATCTCGTTGCCGTTGACAACCGTTCCGGCACCCCAGGCGCCGAAGCCGAGCTGGCCCTGGTGATGGACGAAGTTGGCGGACACGAAGGCCCCGTCGGCGATCCCCAGGCCGACGCCGTGGTTGAGCCGTACCTCGTTGTGGAGGATCCGCCAGCCGGACCCCATCGCGTACGGAGTCACCTGGCGGCTCTCGAGGGCGGCGACCTGAGCCTCGTTGGCGGCCTGCTCGAGGACGAGGTTGGCGACCGTGATGTCGTCGGCCGTCGTACGAATCAGGCTGGGTGCGACGGCTTGCTCGACCAGGTGCCGCGACGGATTGTCGCCGATCGTGATCGTGTTCGTGCGGTAGTCGGCATAGACGGTGCCGTTGACGAGTTTGGACAGGGATCGCACGCGGTCCAGCCGCTGCTTGTCGACGAAGACGTCCTCGGCGTACGTGCAGGTCGGCTCCGTCTGCCGGCAGTTGCCGTGGTCGCCCGGGGCGGTCGGCAGGAATCCCGTCGTGGACCAGCCGCGCCCGGTCTTCCGCCAGCCGGTCAGGACCTTCGACCCGCTGAAGACGGCACCCTGACGACCGATCAAGGCGTCGCCCGCCTTCGGCCGCAGCGGTTCGCGCAGCCGGTAGCTGCCGGGGGAGAAGCAGTACGTCGTTCCCGGTGGATGCGCGTCGATGACGGGTTGAACGGCGTCGGACGGCTCGACGGTGACACCCTCACACGACCTCGCAATCGGTCCGACCGGGCCGACTGGTCCGATCGGACCGGCCAGGCCGGCCCTCGCCTGCGAGGGCCGTTCGGTCGGCTCGCGGGTGCAGGACGACGACGCAGCCAGGACAGCCACGAGCGCGACGACGACCGCGGTCCACCGCCGCGTCACGGCCGCGCCCTGCGCTGCCCCGTGGCCTCTTCAGACTCCGCGCGTACGCCGGGGAACCACGGCCGAATCGTAGTCACGGTCACCCCGATGCCGAACATGGTCCACAACAAGGCCGCGATCTGTGGTCCTTCCAGTTGCGGGTCGAAGAAGGAGGACACCAGCACCGCCGTACACACCATCAGCGACAGCACGGCAACCTGGCGTTCGGTGTGCCGGCCCTGCCGCGTCAGCCGTCGGCAACCGGCGATCATCCGCCAGAACCAGGCCACCCACAGCGCGATCCACAGCGACAGGCCCACCAGGCCCAGCCTGGCCATGATGTGCAGGTGCGAGTTGTGCGGACTCCGCAGGGTCTCCTTGCCCTCGTCGTAGATGCCCACCTCGGCGGCCAGGTTCTGCCCGAAGCCGGAGCCGTCGACGAGATGGCCGTCCTTCACCTGCTTGTCGAGGATCCGGGTCCACAGGTCCTGACGGCCTTCGACGGTGCCACCGAGGTTTCCAGGGGAGTCCTTGCCGGTGAGGCTCTCGATGTTGGCGATCAACTGGGAGGCGGAGTACGCCCGGCCCTGGACACCGGGCGTCGGCACCTGCAGCGACAGCAGCGACGCCACACCCAGCCCGACGACCATCACGAGCACGACGCGGCCCGCGAGTCGCAACGGGTGGCGCATGAACATCAGTCCGATCGCTCCACCCGCCATCACTCCGAGGAGACCACCCCGATTCTGGGTGGCGGCCAGTGCGATCACCAGGAGTGCCGGAAGGCTCCACAGCGCGCGGCTGCGGGCACTGCGATTCCCGGGCATCAGCCACATCAGCCCGAGCACCATCAGTGCCGCGATGGCCGCGCTGCCGGGCTTGCGCGACAGCACCGACACGGTGGAGAAGGGCACCTTCGGGGCGACGTCGGCGAAGGGCGTGAGGACGAGTGCAAGCGGCAACCACACCAGCAGCCAAGGGGTGATCCGGTGGAGTCCGGCGATCATCTGGTCGAGGAGCTCCGGAGACCTGGAGAGTGCGGCCGGGATCAGGAACGCGAACAGGCAGTAGTACCAGAGCGCGGCGTCTCGCACGGCATCCAGCCCATAGGTGCCCACGCCGGGCAGCGTGCGGATCAGTCCCCAGAAGACGAAGGCGAGGAGCAGCGCGAACACGGGCTCGTCCCTGAGCGGCACCACGAAGTACCGGGTGGACGCGAGGGCTGCCACCACACCGAGCCCGAGCACCATCTCACCGATGAACAGCGGACTCCCCGGCAGATGCAGGTACGCGAACGCCCGGTCGAACAGCAGGTAACCGCCGAGGAGGAACGCGAGCGACCGGCCGTAGAGGACCCAGAGGCGTCCGGAGGACGACGGCATCCCGCGTCACCCCCGTGGCGGCCGCGCCGACGAGTGCGTGTCCCCGGTCGGCCCGAACGTGAAGTGGGGATCGGACGTTCGCTCCGTCCGTCCACCGGCTCGGAGAGCTGCCGGCTTCCACAGCCGGCGTACCAACCTCTGCCAGCGGCGCTCGCGCCGGTAGATATAACCGACGACGTCGGAGTCGACCTGGTCCAGTCGGTCCGCGACGGTGACGTGGTCGTCGACAGGCTCGCCGGGGCCGAGGACGAGGACGGCCGCGTCGGAGTCGTGCACCAGGTCCACCGCGGTCGCGGCATGCAGCAGCCCGGGGGAGTCGATGAGGACGAGCTCGAAGGATTCCTTGGCTTCCGCGATCAGCTTCGCGACGGCCTCCGGGTAGGGCACACCGGACGGCTGACGCGCCCGGGCGTAGCCAACCGGGAGAACGGCGACGGCCGAGTTGAGCG
This sequence comes from Kribbella sp. CWNU-51, assembly GCF_054073265.1. Lineage (NCBI taxonomy): Bacteria > Bacillati > Actinomycetota > Actinomycetes > Propionibacteriales > Kribbellaceae > Kribbella > Kribbella sp. CWNU-51. The sequence continues at coordinate 167,068 of NZ_JBSXMZ010000023.1, read as the reverse complement.
GGCTTGACTCCACGCAGTCCGACACCGCGCAGCGACCGGACACCACTTGCCCGAAGCCGTCGGCCGGTCGGCTGCCGGGAAGCAGGAGGCCGGTGAGGCCGCCCTCACCGGTGTCGGCGTCGACCGCCAGAACCGGCGTGCCGCTCTCGGCGACGGCGAGGGCGATGTTGGCCACGACCGTACTCCGGTCGCTCTCGCTGCCGGCGGAGACGAAGGCGACGACCAGGTGCCGGTCGCGGCCGACGCGAATCCGCTCGACCGAACCCGCGCTGAACCGGAACGCCTCGGCGGCAGGGGAGTCCGGATCACGGGCCACCGGCAAGGGATCGGTGGCCTCCGTGTGGCCGGGAATGATCCTGTTCCGCGTCGGCGGGATGTCGCCGATGAGTGGCGCGTCGTAGATCGCCGCCGGATCATCCGGTCCCTCGACGCAGCGGTGGCGCCGGGCGCGTGCGTACGCCAGCCCGGCAGCCAGCCCGAGCCCGGCCACCAGCCCGATCGCCGCGGACCGCTTCGAATTGCCGTTGATCGGCACCTGCGGTTCCGGTGCCCAGCCGATGGTCGGATGGGTGGCGAGATCCACCTGCAGGTTGAGCAGGGTCTGGGCCCGTTGCTTCAGCAGGTCGGCCTGCTGGCCCTTGGTCCGCGCGTCCCGGATCGCTCGCTCGACGGCGGCGACGGAGGCCGCTCCCTGAGTCGCGATCTCTGCCGAGCGCACCTCGTCGAATGCCTGGAGCGCAGCGTTGACACCGGCCTGGGCCACCATGGCGTCGGGCCAGGTGAACGAGACCGCGACGATGCTCGAGCCGAAGCTGCCGGGCGTGGCGTGCTCCGGTGGAGTGATCACCAACGCGCTCGCCTGGCCGCTGAAGTCCGCCGGGGACAGCATGGTGCCGTTCAGGGTCGTGTTGGCGATCCGGGCGGCGCGGTCGGCCACCCGCTGGGACTGCAAGAGCAGCACCTGGCTGTCGAAGTACTGGTCGGGGGCCTCACTCTGGGCGGAGGCGCTCTGCGGGACCGTGACCGTGGCGCTCGCGCGGTACACCTCCGCTTGCACCAGCGAGTAGGCCAGCGCGGCAGCTGCCACCAGGAAACTGATGATCAGCACCATGACGCGATAACGGCGTACCGCGCCGAAGACGGTCGGCTCGAACCGGCCTTGATCGATTCTCGTGGCCATCATGGCCTCACCTCAGTCGCTCCCCTGGACTTCGGTGCACCGCCCCAGCAAATGCCCCCTTCCGGGCGATGATAGACGGAGAGTCGCCAAAAGGGGGTCGTTTCGGCCGAAGACTTACACTCCGTAAACGGAACCGGCCAGTCTGCCATATGGTTGCAGAAACCAACTATCGCAATATATAGTTGGGTTATGCAACTAGCTCAGCAACCCCTTGTCCCGGGGGTAGAGCGGGACGCGTCGGCCCAGGAACTGCTCGAAGGTGTCAGCTCATTGGTGCGGGCCGTGCGCTGTATCGAACATCGGCACCTGATGCCCGACGGCGGTCTGCGCCGTTCCGACGCGAGTGTGCTCAAGGTCCTGCTGCGCGACGGCGAGCAGCGCGGCGGCGAGATCGCCACCAAGCTCGGCGTCGACGCGTCGGTGGTGAGCCGGCAATTGACCGCCCTGGAGGCCGACGGACTGGTGAGCCGTCGGCCGGATCCGGCCGATGCCCGGGTCGGGCTGGTCAGCCTGGCGCCGCGCGGAAGGGCCCAGTTGGAGTCCCTCTACTCGTCCTACACCCAGCATCTTCGTGCCGCCCTGGCGGACCTCGACGACGACGCGCTGCTGGCCGCTGCGGACACCATGCAGCGGATCGCGCACGCCATCACCGAGGCCGGTCAGGGCGTGCGGCGCCCCCAATCGACTGGAGACTGATGACTGTCACGGAGACCCGGCAGCAGCACCTGCCCGCTGCACCGGAACTCACCCATCGCGAGATCCTCGAGATCCTGATCGGCCTGCTCGCCGCGCTGTTCACGGCGATGCTGAGCTCGACGATCGTCAGCAACGCCCTGCCGACGATCATCGCCGACCTCGAAGGCACCCAGACGCAGTACACCTGGGTGCTGACCGCGAGCCTGCTGGCCACCACGGTGTCCACCCCGATCTGGGGCAAGCTCGCCGATCTGATCAACAAGAAACTGCTGGTGCAGCTGGCGATCTCGCTGTTCGTGGTCGGCTCCGCTTTGGCCGGCCTGTCCCACAGCGTGCCGTTCCTGATCGGTGCCCGCGTCCTGCAGGGCCTGGCGATGGGCGGTCTGATGGCGCTGGCGCAGGCCATCATCGGCGCGGCGATCCCGCCCCGCAACCGCGGCCGGTACGCCGGCTACATGGGTGCGGTGATCGCGGTCGCGACCGTGAGCGGCCCGCTCATCGGCGGCGTCATCGTCGACACCTCCTGGCTGGGCTGGCGCTGGTGCTTCTACGTCTGCGTCCCGCTGGCCGTGATCAGCCTGGTGATCCTGCAGAAGTACCTGCACCTGCCGACCTTCAAGCGTGAGGTCCGGATCGACTACCTCGGCGCGATTCTGATCACCGTGGCCGCGAGCCTGCCGCTGCTCTGGGTCAGCTTCGCCGGCCAGAACTTCGCGTGGATCTCGTGGGAGTCGGCGCTGTTCGTCGGTGGCACGTTGCTCTTCGCCATCGTCGCCGTAGTCGTTGAGAGCCGGTTCCCGGAGCCGCTGGTTCCGCTGAAGGTCGTCAAGCAGCGCACCACCGCGCTGGCGATCGTGGCGAGCGTAGCGGTCGGCGTCGCGATGTTCGGCAGCGCGCTGTTCCTCGGTCAGTACTTCCAGATCGCCCGTGGCTACAGCCCGACCGAGGCCGGCCTGCTGACGATCCCGATGATGCTCGGCTCGTTCCTCGGGTCGATCGGCTCGGGGCAGATGATCACCCGCTACGGCAAGTGGAAGCGGTACCTGGTCAGCGGTGCCATCCTGCTGGTCATCGGCCTGGTCCTGCTCGGCACGATCGACCACACCACGCCGTACTGGTACACCGGTCTCGGCATGCTGGCGATGGGGCTCGGCATGGGTATGACCATGCAGAACCTGGTCCTCGCCGTACAGAACACGGTCGACGTCCGTGAGATCGGCGCGTCGAGTGCCACGGTCTCGTTCTTCCGCAGCCTTGGTGGTGCGGTCGGCGTGGCGGTGCTGGGCGCCGTACTCGCGGCGCGGGTCAAGGACCTGATCATCCAGGGGCTGCTGGCCGGCCCCGGCGGTGCCGAGGCGGCGCGGAAGCTGCAGGACGGTGGATCCGGCGGCACGAGCCTGCTGGACGTCAACCACTTGCCGCCGCAGCTGGCCGAGCTGGTGCGGCAGTCGTACGGCGACGCCACCGGACGGGTCTTCCTGATCGCGGCCGCGTGCGCCCTGGTCAGCCTGGTGGCCGTGTTCTTCATCAAGGAGGTCCCGCTGCGGCGCACCGTCGCCAAGGTCGACGAGATCGAGGACCTGGTCGACAGCAGCGTGCACGACTAAAGCTGAGGTGGTTGCAGACCGGCCAGGTCGCGGGTGCGGATGATCGGTGAACGGGCCAGCCAGAGCACGGACAACAGGCCGCCGGCCGCGGAGACGAGAAGGGTTTCGCGGACACCGATCCAGGTGCCGAGGAATCCTCCGACGACCGCGCCGAGCGGCCTGACGCCGTAGTTGATGCTGCTGAACGCGCCCGCGACGCGGCTGCGCATGTGGTCGTGGGTGACGGCCGCCTGCAGTGAGTTCAGCGGTACGTCGAAACACATCACGGCGAACGTCGCGACGAACATGCCGCCGGCCAGCACCGCCGCGCGGACCCAGTCCGGCCCATGGGCGAGGACCGCCAGCGCCATCGAGCCCGGAAAGATGATCGTCCCGGCTGCGATCACCCGGCCGGCCCCGAAGATCCGGGTCAAGGGGCCGGCTGCGACCGCGCCGAGCAGACCGCCGGACGAGCCGATCCCGAAGGCCAGACCGATCGTGCCAGGCGAGAGTCCGAGATCGCGGCTGGCGTACAGCACCAGCAGTGCCATGCCGATCATGTTGAAGAAGTTGACCGTGGTCGCGCAGCCGAGGCTGCGGCGCAGGTACGGGTGCTTGAGCAGGTAGCGCATCCCGGTCCGGGCCCGGGACAGCAGCGACTCCGGCGTCTCGTCGGCCGCTCCCGGTGGGACGTCGAGCCGGCTGATCCGGATCGCCGAGAACACGAACGACAACGCGTCCACCACGATCGCGACCGGCGCGCTCAGCCATTGCACGAGTACGCCGCCGACCGCGGGGCCGCCCATGAACGAGATCGAGCGGGTCGCCGACAGCTTGCCGTTCGCCTCGAGGAAGTGGTCCCGGTCGACCAGCCGGACGAAGAACGACGCGTACGCGGTGCCGAACACGACGCCCGCCGTACCGGCCAGGATCGCGATCACGTAGAGCTGGCCGAGGCTGAGCAGGTCCAGCCAGTACGCCACCGGGATCGTGAGCAGCAGGATCGTGCGGGACACATCGGCGGCGATCATCAGCGGCCGCTTGTCCCGGCGCTGGTCGACCCAGGACCCGACGAACAGACTGGCCAGGCTCGGCAGCCAGACCGCCGCGGTCAGGAAGCCGACCTGGCTGGGGGAGGCGTCGAGCAGCGTGACGGCGATCAGCGGCAGCGCGAGTTCGGAGATCCGGTCGCCGAACTCGGACACGGTCTGCGCGGACCAGAAGGTCCGGAACTGCCGATCGTGCCAGAGACTGCGGGCGGCATCAGTCTTCACGGGATCCCCCCAGGAGATTCAGTTTGTTGCTTCGGGCAATGACATGCGGAGGTAGCGGACCGGCTGGGCGCCGGCCGGTGTGTCGCCGGCGTCGCGGCGCTGGACGTACGGCGCGAGCAGTTGCTCGATCGCGGACTCGATCGCCTCGGCCTCCGCGGGCGTGAGGATCAGGAGGGTGTTCGCGGATCCGGCCAGCCGGCTCCACTCGGGATCGAGGACGGGCTCGGTCTCGGCGATCCAGTGCTGGGCGGATTCGAGCGCCTGGTTCATCATCTCGGTCCGCAGCAGGCGGCCCGCCTCGGTGCCCTCCGGGGTGTCCGGCATCGCGTACCGGAACCCGCGGGCGACCGCGTTCCACCACCGCTGCCGCCGGTCCGACCCACTCGGTGGTGGTCCGTCGACCACCAGGCCGAAAGTCGCCAGATGCCGCAGGTGCCAGCTGGTGACCGACGGCGAGGCACCGACGTGCTCGGACAGCTGCGTGGCGGTGGCCGGGCCGTTCTTCTGCAGGTAGCTGAGCGCGGCGAGCCGGACCGGATGCGCCAGCGCCCGCATGGCCTGTGGGTCGGTGATCTCGAAATCGCCGTACGGATTTCTGAGAGACATGTTTCGAGAGTAATCTCTCAGATCTCCGAAGGGCAACCCCGGAGACTTTCTCCGCGGCGGACGGAACCGGACTGGCAGGTCGCGCGTGTTAGCCGTGTAATGAGCGGTGGGGAGGTGGTACCGGGTGCCGGACGACCCTGAGCTGGTGTCGGACGTGGCCGCGCTGTACCGGCGGACCTGGCCGCGGCTGATCGGCGTGCTGGTGTCGATCGGGGGAACGTGGGCCGACGCCGAGGAGGTCGCCCAGGACGCGTACGTGAAGCTCCTCGCCCGCTGGGACTCGATCCGCCGGTACGACGATCCGGAGGCCTGGGTCCGGGCGGTCGCGGTCCGGGCGCTGATCAGCCGGCTGCGCCGGCAGCAGGTCGCACACCGGGCGCTGTCGAAGCTCACTGGCCGGCCCGGAACGGTTCGGGGACCGGATGGCGACGCCTTCGACGTGGCGGCCGCGCTGGCCCGGATCACGCCGGATCAGCGGGCGGTCGTCGTACTGCATCACGTCATGGACCTGCCGGTGGAGCAGATCGCAGAGGAACTGCAAGTCCCACTGGGAACGGTGAAGTCCCGGCTGGCCCGAGCCCGGCATGCGCTCGGTCCGCTGCTGGAGGTGTCCGAGAATGCGTAGCCGTCTGGTCGAGTACGTCGACAAACAGACACCGGACGAGGCGCCGCCGTTCGAGTACGTCGAGCAGGCCGTCAGAGAGCGGCGCCGGCGAAAGTACGTCGTGTCCGCCGCGGTCGCGGCGGTCGTGGTCGTGGCCGGCATCATCGCGGGCATCGGGGTCCCGCGGGCACTGCGTGAACCGGTCACCCCGGAGCCGACGCCCACGGTGCCGGCGCCGAAGGCGGTGGACGACGGTCCGCCGCCGCAGGAGTTCAGGATCGGTTCCATCCGGCTGTTGCTGCGTGGCGAGATCGCGGTGACAGCGGTCACCCCGGATCCTCGCGACGCGTCGGTGCTCATCGTGAACGTCGCGCCCGACGAGATCGCGATCGAGCCGTGCGCGCCGAACACCATCGTCCGGATCCTGTCCCAGGACGACCAGTCGATCCGGGTCGCGGCGTACCGGTACGGCGTCGGACCGGATCAGAACGAAGGCCATCTGTGCGCCCAGCGGAGCAGGGCGCCGACCACGCTGCGGATCAGGCTGCGGAGTCCGCTCGACGGCCGCACGGTGTACGCCGGCAGCACCGGTCAGCGAGTCGTCCTCAGACAGTGATGGTCCGGCGCCAGATGTCGCTGATCAGGTCGGGCCGCATTCCGACCCCGGTGTAGAGCGCGACCGCCGGCGTGGGGTTGCTGCTGTCCACGTGCAGGATGGTGCCGGATCGTCCGGCGGCCGCGTCGACGGCGAAGGCGTTCTGCAGCAGGAACTTGGCCAGCCCGCGGCCACGTGCTTCCTCGATGACGGCGAGCCGGCCGACGTACCCGCAGTTGTCGGTGCTGACGAAGTTGTCGTTGCACTCGGTCACAGCGACTGCCTGCCCGTCGAGTTCAACCGTGGTCAGCTGAGACCAGTCGAAGGTCGATCGGCTCTCCCGCGACGCCGCCCACTCCTCGAACGGCCGCGGCAACGCCGACGGCTGCCCCCTGAAAGCCTCGATCAGTACGGCGTGCGCCGCCCGGCGACTCGGTTCGTCGAGGGCCCCGCGCCGTACGACTGCACCGTCCGGCGCCGTGGGTGGCGGGACCGGGCCGTCGAAGGTGATGCGCATGCGATGTATCGAGGTACCGATCTCGAACCCCTGGGCGGCGACGATTCCTCGCAGGAACTCGTCCTGGCGGATGACTGCGACGCTCATCAGCACGTCGGCTCGTCCGGCGGCTTGCGCGACCTCGACGGCCCGGCGCGCGGCCCGATCAAGCAGCCACATCACGATCGCGGGCGTCTCACTCAGCGCTTCGACGTTCACTCGCGACCCGTCGCCGGAAGACAGGGCAGTCGCGGATCCGGCGAAGCCGCCGTCCGGGTCGAGCACGACCCATCCGTCCGTCGCGGGGTTGAAGCCGGGGTCGCCCAGATAGTTCGCGACGTCCTCGGGGCTGTGCTTCGCAAAGCCGAGCAAGGCCCGCGTGTAGTCGCCGGAGTGCGCGGCGATCGTTGCGGCGTCGGTCAGCCGCATCGGCCGGGCGGTGTGGCCGGCGGGCAGAGTCATACCGCGTCGACCTCGAGCCGGAGGACGTCCATCACCAGCTCGGCCCGCATGCCGACCGAGAGGTACAGGCCGAGCGCCGGGGTGGGGTTGTTGGTGTCGACATGCAGGATCGTGCCGGTCCGCCCGGCCGCGGCGTCCAGGGCGAACTGGTCGCGCAGCAGGAACGTCGCCAGCCCCTTCCCACGGGCTTCCTCGAGGACGCCCAACCGGCCGATGTAGCCGCAGTTCTCGTCCTCGACGAACTGGTCCGTGCACTCCCGCAGCGCGACTGCCCGGCCGTCGATCTCGAGCAGCGTCGTCATCGACCAGTCGAACGTCGACTGGCTCTCGTGCGCCACCTGCCACTCCTCGAACGTCCGTGGCGTGAACCCGAACTGCCCCTCGAAGGTCTTCGTCAGTACGGCGTGCGCCGCCCGCTGACTGTCTTCGTCCGGAGCTCCCCGGCGCACCGTGACACCGGTCGGGACCGCCGGCGCGGCGACCGGACCGTCGTGATCGATCCGCATCCGGTGGTACGTCGTAGCGGGCTTGAACCCGTCGTCCGTCAGCCGATCCCGGCGGGCCTCGTCGGCGCGATAGGCGACGGCGTCGAGCTGCACCGCCGGGTGTCCGTACTGGGTGGCGAACTCGCCCGCCCGGCGCGTGATCCGGTCGAGGAGGTAGCTCCAGACCACCGGGTCGGTGGTGTAGGCGTCCAGATCGAGGTGGCGGTGGTCGCCGCGGCCGGAGACCATGCCGAAGCCGGCGAGCCGGTCTCCGTCGAAGACCAGCCAGGCGTCGGTCGCGGGCTCGAACCCGGGGTCGGTGAGTTGGTCGACCATGTCGTCGAGGGTGTAGTCGGCGAAGCCGATCACGGCCGTGTTGTAGGCGGACACCAGGGCGAAGACCGCCTCCGCGTCGTCCTTCGTCGGCGGGCGAACGGTGTGGGTATCCGGCAGGACGGCGGTCATTCACCTATCGTGGTGAACGACCGCCGTACTGTCGAACGGATTAGCTCAGCAGGCCTTCTCCCACTCGAGGTCGCAGGTGGTCTGAGCAGAGCGCAGGTTCTGCGGCGACACCGCCGCCGGGGGAGCCTGGTCGGACCAGGAGGCCAGCGTGACGCCGACCGCGTCCTCGATCGAGCGCGGGCTGTCCAGGTAGTTGTTGCTGAGCATCGAGAAGACCAGCTTGCGGCCGTCCTTGGTGCTCACATAACCCGACAGCGCCGTCACGCCGGTCAGCGAGCCGGTCTTGCCGTGCAGGTTGTTGGCGGCCGGGGTGTTGAGCATCCGGCTGCGCAGCGTCCCGCCGACGAAGCGTTCCGGGTTGCCGGCGATCGGCAGCGCGTCGTACCACTGCTGCCACCACGGCTCCTTCTTGGCGCCGATCAGTACGTCGGTGACGCTGTCGGCTGTGACGTTGACCTTGCGGGACAGGCCGGAGCCGTCGGAGAGCCGGATCCGGCTGGTGTCGACGCCGATGCTCTGGGCGTAGTCGGTGACGACGCCCAGTCCGGCCGACCAGCTGCCGTCGGCCTCGACGACCGCGCCCATCGCCTTGACCAGCGTCTCGGCGTGCATGTTGTTGGAGAGCTTGAGGAACGGCGTCATCAGTTCGCCGACCGTCATCGACTCGTCCCGGGCCAGCTGCTTGGCGGTCGAGGGAGTGGCGGCGTTCTCGATCCGGCCGCTGACCTGGATGCCCTGGGATGCCAGTGCGCGGCGGAAGACGTCGGCCGCGTAGAGCTCCGGCTCCCACACCGTCACCCACTCCTGACCGACCGAGGCGCCCAGCGGGACCGAACCGGTCACCCGGACGACGTTGGTGCCGTGATCGCGCTCGATGTTCAGCGTGTTGGACGACCCGGCCGCGCCGGTCGTCGCGGTGTTGATCAGCTTGATGACGCCGTTCGCCGGGACCAGTGAGAGGTTCACCGGTGTACCGGCCGCCGCTCCGGGCCGGCTCTCGACGATCGCCGTACCCGAGTCGTAGTCGGTGTTCGGGGCGAGCGTGAGGGCGGAGATCTGGGCGTTGTAGTAGAACGGCTCGTCGTCCCAGGCCCAGCTGTCACCGAGCCGGACGTGGTCGAAGTACGTGTCGTCGGCGATCAGGTCACCGTCGACGCGGCGTACACCGGCCGCGCTCAGTTGCTTGGCCAGTCCGACGTAATCGGACTCCAGTGCGGTCGGATCGCCGTACCCCTTGAGGTACAGGTCGCCGCGCAGCTTGCCGCCCCGGACGGGCGCGGTCGCCAGCACGTCGGTGTGGAAGCGGTACGACGGGCCGAGGACGTGCATCGCGGCCGTCGACGTGAAGAGCTTGGTGTTCGACGCGGGCAGCATCCGCTGATCGCCGTTCCGGTCGTACAACGTCTCGCCGGTCGTCGCGTCGCGGACCACCAGCGCGACCTGCGAGCCGTCGTACCGGCTGTCGTTCAGCAGGCTGTCCAGCCGCTGTTGCAGCGCCGTCCCTTGGACGGCGGTCGGCGCTCCGGCCGACTGGGAGACCACCCCACCGACGGCCGCCGCCACTGCAGCGATGGAGGCGACCACCGCGCGCCCCGACACTCTCGGTAAATACTTCACGAGAAACTCCCTCAACCCAGGCGGAAATCAACTAGCGGGAGTCTCCACCCCCGATCGCCCCGGGTCCAGTGATCAGCGCGATTGACCTCTCGCTCTGAAGGTGAATCGATGGAAAAGTTCTCCGCACAGGTACCCGCCCCACCTGAGGAGTGACATGCGCAGACGACTTCTGGCGGCCGTGGTGGCACGGCTGGGTGAACGGCTCGCGGCATCTGTACGTCGCCGACGTCGGGTGGGCGAACGACTACCCGGTCGTCCGGGGCAGCCGGGTCCGGTACGAGGCTGAGCGCGGAACGCTGAACCACTGCACGGTCCGCTCGAACGCCGCCGGCGCCTCGGACGGCAAGGTGGTCGCGTACATCGACTACGCCGACTCCTGGGTGGAGAACTCGCTCTTCGCGCCGGTCGCGGGTGGTTACACGCTGCACGTCGGGTACGCCAACGGTTCGGGCGCGACCGCCAGCCACGGACTTGTTGTCAACGGCAACAGTCAGGGCGTGGTCAGCTACCCGGTCACCGGCTGGGACAACTGGCAGCAGAGCTCGGTCTCGGTGACGCTCAACGCCGGGTGGAACACCATCCGCCTGACGAAGGGTGACCTCTACACGGAGGTTGACTACCTCGAGTTGCAGTGAGGTTGCCGGGTCAGGGGATCACCCCGCGGGACCCCGGTTCTGACCCGGGAACCACCCGTCCGGTGCGTGGCGTGGTGCCCCGGCCCTGCGGCCCGCCTCGTACTCTCGGTAGAGCACAGCGGCACCGACCGGGAGCACGAAGCGGGCGATGACGAAACCACCAGAACAGATGTCCGGCGACCGGCGGCGGAGACGTCCGCGGCCGGTCTGGCTGGACCTGCGCCGGACCGGCCGGGGCCTGCGGGCGATGCTGCTCGGCGGTCTGGCCTCGCTGATCTCGCTGATCATCGTGTTCTGGACGCTGCCGCAGATCAGCAGTGACGGCCGGCTGCCGATCGTGCGGCTGGTCGTGCTGCTGGCGGTCTTCTCGATGCTGATGCGCTGGGCGCTGGCCGGGGTCGCGATCCTGATCGGCTCGATCGGCGTGCTCGTCGGGGGACTGCTGTCGCAGTTCGGCGTCGTCTACCTCGGCATCACCGTGGATCCGGGCGTGACTCTGCACGGCGGCGTCGAGGCGCCACTGCTGGTCGCGATCTGGATGTCGACGGTGAGCGCGTTCGTCGGCTGGGTCGCGTACGCCGGCACCGACGACGCGTACGTCGCCGAGGTGATGCGGGTCGTGCACCGGCGGGCCCGGAAGATCGAGGCCGCGCCGAAGACCGGGATGCTGATCATCCAGATCGACGGGCTGTCCGAGCCGCTGCTGAACTGGATGGTGCTGGCCGGGAACCTGCCCAACCTCGGCGGCTGGATCCGGGACGGCCGGCACTCGATGGTCGGCTGGCACACCGGCGTACCGGCGACCACCCCGGCCAGTCAGGCCGGCATCCTGCACGGCGGCTCCGGGCAGATCCCCGCGTTCCGGTGGTACGAGAAGGAGACCGGCCGGGTGATGGTGACCAACCGTGGCCGGGACGCCGCCGAGATCGAGACGCGGATGTCGACCGGGCGGGGGCTGCTGGCCGACGGCGGGGTCAGCATCAGCAACAACTGGTCCGGGGACGCGGACAAGTGCGAACTCGTCTTCAGCCGGGCCGGCCTGCCGGACAGCCGGAGCCGCGGCTATGTCCGGTTCTTCTCCAGTCCGCAGGGTGCGGCCCGCGGCCTCATCCTGTGTTTCGCCGAGATGGTGAAGGAGTTGCACCAAGCCCGGCGGCAGCGGGTCCGGCACCTGGTCCCACGGGTCAAGCGCGGTGGGTCTTACATCTTCCTGCGGGCGATCAGCAACGTCCTGCTCCGCGACCTCAACGTCTCGCTGATCACCGACGAACTGGTCAAGGGCACCCCGGTGATCTACTGCGACTTCGTCGACTACGACGAGGTCGCGCACCACGCCGGCCCGACCCGGCCGGAGTCGCTGCAGACGCTGGAGGGTCTGGACCGGGTGCTCGGCGCGCTACAGCGGATCATCGACATCCTGCCGCACTCGTACGAGATCGTGGTCCTGTCCGACCACGGCCAGAGCCAGGGCTCGACCTTCCTGCAGCGGTACGGCCGGACGCTCACCCAGGTCGTCGACGACCTGGTCGACACCACCAAGGAGTCGGTCGCGGCGGTCGGGAGATCCGAGGGCTGGGGCCCGGTGAACGCCTTCCTGACCGAGCTGTCGCTGCGCCGGAGCGTGGCCGGAACCGTCACCCGCAGAGCCCTGCACGGCAAGGCCAGGAGCGGTGAGTTCGAGCTCGGCCCGAAGGACTGCGAGCCGCCGGTCGCCGCCGATGAGCAGGTCGTGGTCACCGCTTCGGGCAACCTCGCGCTGATCTACCTCGCGACCACCCCGGGGCGGGTGCCGCTCGAAGAGATCGAGCTGCTGCACCCGAAGCTGGTGAACGGTCTGGCGACGCACCCAGGGGTCGGGTTCATCGTGGTCGACTCGCTGGCCGAGGGACCGGTCGCGATCGGGCGGGCCGGGGTCCGGGTGCTGCGGTCCGGCCGGATCGAGGGGGAGGACCCACTGGCGCCGTACGGGCCGTTCGCGCCGGCGTCGATGCTGCGGCAGGCCGAGATGCCGCACAACGGCGACATCGTGGTGGTCAGCCGGCTGGACGACTACACCCACGAGGTGGCGGCGTTCGAGGAGCTGGTCGGATGCCACGGCGGGATCGGCGGCTGGCAGACCGAGGCGGTCCTGGTGCACCCAAGTCGTTGGGTCTTGAAGGAGCCTCCCGTAGGCTCCGACGCGGTTCACGAACTGCTGATCAGCTGGCTGGAGAAGCTGGGCCAGCGCAAGGACCTGCGGGAATCGGTCGAGTCGAGTCTGGAGGCCTGAAGCGTGCGGATCACCTGGTGGGGGCACGCCACCACCACCATCGAGGCCAACGGCACGCGGCTGCTGACCGACCCGGTGCTGACCTCGCGGATCGCGCACGTGCGCCGGCGGCGCGGACCGGCTCCGCTGCCCGAGGCCGGCCAGTGTGACGCCGTACTGGTCTCGCACATGCACGCCGACCACCTCCACCTCAGCTCGCTGCCGCTGGTCGCGCCGGACGCCGCGCTGGTGGTGCCCCGGGGCGCGGCCAAGCTGATCCACCAGGACAGCGGCGCCGCGTTCTCGGACCGCTGCATCGAAGTTGCCCCGGGCAATCAGATCCGGATCGGGTCGCTTGACATCACCGTCGTCACCGCGCTTCACGACGGGCGCCGGCTGCCGTGGTCGTCGTACGCCGGACCGGCCCTGGGATACCGGGTGGAAGGTTCGCCCAGCGTGTGGTTCGCCGGTGACACCGACCTGTACGACGACTTGGCCACGGAAGCCGGACCGGTCGACCTGGCCCTGGTGCCGGTCGGCGGCTGGGGGCCGTCGCTCGGTCCAGGACATCTGGATCCGGTCCGTGCGGCGGAAGCGGTTCGCCTGGTCGGCGCCCGGAGAGCGATCCCGATCCATTTCGGGACGTTCTGGCCGATCGGGTGCGACTGGTTGAAGCCGGAGCTGTTCCTGCCACCGGGGGACAAGTTCAAGACCGCGATGACCGAAGTGGCTCCCGAGGTGTCGGTAGAGCTCCTCGCACCAGGAGAGTCGACCGAGGATGCCCCGTGAACGAGCGCAGCGAGTTTCACCATCCTGCACAGTGCGCTCGTGCCTCATCCGCGCCCGGAGCGAAGCGAGGACGTGGATGAGTGGGGACACGCGGTTCGACCTGTGGTACCTCATTGCGCTGGCCGGGGCGGTGCTGGTCGGCGCGGTCCTGCCGGTGCTCCCGACCGGCGCGGCCGTCTCGGCGGGCGCCGTACTCGCGCTGCACAACAATCCGATCGGGCTGGGCGGCGTACTGATCGCCGGTATGGCCGGCGCGTATGCCGGCGACCTGATCGTGTATGCCGGCTGCCGGTTCGGCGGTGAACGGCTGGCCAAGCGGGTCGGGTGGCTGCGCGACAATGCCTCGCTCGACGCACTGCGGGTCCGGCTGGACGCGCACGAGATCAGCGTGCTGCTGACCTCCCGGCTGATCCCGGGAGGCCGGGTGCCGGTGCTGCTCGCGGCCGGCCTGGCCGGGTACCCGTGGGAGCGGTTCGCGGTGGTGGACCTGGCCGCGTCGTCGCTGTGGGCCGCGGTCTACATGGCTATCGGGCTGCTCGGGTATGCGCTTTTCGACGAGCCGTGGGAGGGCGTGCTGGCGGCGATCGTGCTCGTCGTGCTCGTGACCGTGCTCAGCAGCCTGGTCCAGCGGGCGCGGCGCAATCGGGCCGCCGCGAAATCAGACTCCGAATGAGGCGCTGCGGAGCCGCTCGACCGTCTCCGCGTCGCCGTCCAGCTCCACGTCGGCCACCTGCTGGCGGCCCATGCAGAACAGGACCAGCTCGGCCGGCGCCCCGGTGACGGTCACCGACCCCAGCTCGGTCGGCCGCTTAGCGACGGACGTCGTCCCGTCCGGAAGCCGGAGCACCATCCCGCTCGGCGCCCTTCGGATCAGCGTCTTCGCGCCGAGCCGGATCGACTTCCACAGTCCCGCCTCCTGATCGGCCGGCAGTGTGCGAATGTCGTACGTCGGCTGCGCCCGGCGGACGTCCTCGTGGTGCACGAAGTACTCGGTCGTGTTCAGCTGGTGACCGAACTTGGGGAACGCGTAGATCGAGATCGGCGGCGGCCCGTTGCGGACCTTGTCAACCACCTCCGTGAAGCTGTAGCGCTCCTTGGCCCGTTTCATCCGCCGCTGGGTGGTCTCCGCCAGCGCCGGGATCATGATCCCCGGCCCGGCCATCGGATCCGCTTCCCGGACATACAGATGGACGGCGAGATCGTACGTCGCCCACCCTTCACAGAGCGTGGGCTGGTCAGGCCCCAACTGGTCGAACAGATCACACAGAGCGAGTCGTTCTACCCGGCTGTAGTCGGTCACAACTCGATCGTAATCACCAGTTGCAACTTCCTGTTTCCGTCCCTCAGCCACAGGTGGAGGGACGGAAAGCAGAAGACAGGAGGGGGAGCCGGGGTGGCAGAATGTCAATCGTTGTCATGCCTATGCCCGGTGTTCGCACCTGACTGTCCTGGAGAGCGTCTTGCCCATGCCGAAGGTCCCCGACAAGGGCAGCGTCACCCGGAGAGGGCTCGCGGTTCTGCGGGTGGCGATCTGGGAGGAGCCGCGGATCTTCACGCTGTCCGTGCTGGCCGCGATGCTCTACGGCGCGATGACGGTGGCCGGCGGCTGGGCGCTCGGCTGGGCCACCGACCACGTGCTCCGGCCGGCCTTCGAGAGTGGTGACACCACCTTCGCCGCGATCGCCTCGCTGATCGGGTTGTTCATCGGGATCGCGATCCTGAACGCGATCGGCGTGGTCGGGCGTCGGCTCGGCGCCGGTGTGATGCAGTTCCGGCTGCAGGCGACGTACCGCCGCCGGGTCACCCGGCAGTACCTGAAGCTTCCGCTCGAGTGGCACCACCAGCACTCGACCGGCATGCTGCTCTCGAACGCCAACGCGGACGTCGAGTCGACCTGGTTCGTGATCGCTCCGCTGCCGATGGCGATCGGGGTGCTCGCGATGCTCGGGTTCGCGACCGTCGCGATGTTCGCGGCCGACGTCTGGCTCGCGCTGGTCGGCTGCCTGGTGTTTCCGCTGGTGTTCCTGGCGAACGTGATCTTCCAGCGCTACCTGCAGCCGCTCGCCACCCGGGCGCAGCAGTTGCGGGCGGATGTCTCCGAGGTCGCGCACGAGTCGTTCGACGGTGCGCTCGTGGTGAAGACGCTGGGCCGTGAGAGCGCCGAGACCGAGCGCTTCCGCGCCCCGACGTACGCGCTCCGGGACGCGAACATCGCGGTGAACAAGGCCCGCGGCATGTTCGATCCGGTGATCGACGGCCTGCCCCGGCTGGGGGTGCTCGGGGTGCTGCTGGTCGGTGTCTACCGGGTCAGCTCCGGCGGCGCCGACGCGGGTGACGTGGTCCAGGTCGCGTTCTTGTTCACGCTGATCGGGTTCCCGATCCGCGCGCTCGGCTGGGTGCTCGGCGAGCTGCCGCGCTCGGTCGTCGGGTGGGATCGCATCCAGCGGGTGCTCACCGCCGAGGGCGGGATGGAGTACGGCGATGCCGTGCTGACGTCGGCGAAGGCGGCCCGGTTGCAGGTGGCCGGCGTGCGGTTCGGGTACCTGCCGGAGCGCGACGTACTGGCCGGTGTGGACTTCGTCATCGAGCCCGGCCGGACTGTCGCGATGGTCGGACCGACCGGTTCCGGGAAGTCCACGATGACCACGCTGCTGACCCGGCTGATCGACCCGGAGGAGGGTGCGATCAAGCTCGACGGCGTCGATCTGCGCGACCTGGCCCGGGACCAGCTGGCCGGCTCGGTCGCGCTGGTGGCGCAGACCGCGTTCCTGTTCGACGACACGATCCGCGGCAACATCACGCTCGGCGGCGACTACAGCGACGAGGACGTCTGGGACGCTTTGCGGATCGCCCAGGGCGACGGCTTCGTGAAGGGGCTGCCGCATGGTCTGGACACCAAGGTCGGCGAGCGCGGTACGACGCTGTCCGGTGGTCAACGGCAGCGCATCGCCCTGGCCCGGGCGCTGGTACGGCGACCTCGGCTGCTGATCCTGGACGACGCGACCAGCGCGGTGGACCCGCAGGTCGAGGCGCGGATCCTGGCCGGGCTGCGGTCCGCGGTCCAGGGTGCCGAAGCGGCGACGACCGTGCTCGTGATCGCCTATCGGAAGGCGACGATCTCGCTAGCGGACGAGGTGCTGTTCCTCGACGAGGGCCGGATCGCGGCGCAGGGGACGCACACCGACCTGCAGGAGACGTCGGCTGCCTACCGCAACCTGGTCGACGCCTACGAGAAGGACGCGGAGCGCCGCCAGGAAGAGGCGGACCTGGCCGCTGAGATCGAAGACCTCGATTCGGAAGGAGCGTCGGCGTGAGCGCGGCGGAAGCGAGTCGGCTGGACCATGCGGACGACGCGAGTGGCCTGGACACGTTGCGGCAGGGGCTGAAGGTCTCGCCCGAGCTGGCCAACGGCTGGTGGGTCACGGGGATCCTCGCGCTGACCATGACGGCCGGGCGGATCGTCGTACCGATCGCGGTTCAGCAGACGATCGACAAGGGCCTGTCCGGTGCGGGCGGCCCGGACATCTCGTACGTCGCGTGGATGTGCCTGGTCTGCACGCTGGGCATCGTGGTCACGGCGGGAGCGTCGTACCTGACGACAGTGCGGCTCGCGATCAACTCGGAGCACGGGCTCGCGACGATGCGGATCAAGGCGTTCCGGCACGTGCACGACCTGCCGGTGCTGACGCAGAGCACGGAGCGGCGCGGAGCGCTGGTCAGCCGGGTCACGTCGGACGTGGACACGGTCTCGCAATTCTTGCAGTTCGGTGGATTCATCTTCCTGGTCAGCATCGGGCAGATGCTGCTCGCCACCGTGGTGATGTTCTTCTATTCCTGGCAGCTGGCCCTGGTCGTGCTGGGGTGCTTCATCCCGCTGTTCGCCAGCCTGAAGTATCTGCAGCGCGCGATGTCCAAGGCCTACGGTGTGGTCCGCGCGAAGGTCGGCGAGATGCTGTCCGCGATCGCGGAGCCCGTGGTCGGCGCACAGGTGGTCCGCGCGTACGCGGTCGAGAAGCGGACCCAGGACCGCATCGACGCCTCGATCGAGGACTACCGGCGGACCGCGACCAGGGCACAGGCGCTCACCGGTGTGACGTTCTCGATCGGCGGTCTGGCGGCGGGCCTGGCCAACGCCGGTGTGCTGTCGGTCGGCGTGCTGCTGGGTGTCGACAAGCAGGCGACATTGGGGGAGCTCCTCGCGTTCATGTTCCTGGTCGCGCTGTTCTCGGATCCGGTGCAGATCGCGACCCAGGTGCTGACCGACGCGCAGAGCGCGTTCGCCGGGTGGCGTCGGGTGCTCGGTGTGATCGCGACCCCGGCCGATGTGGTCGACCCGGGCGATGCGGGGGTGAAGCAGCCGCGCGGTCCGATCACGGTCGACTTCGCGGACGTGGACTTCGCCTACCCGGAAGGCGAGTTGGTTCTGCGCGATGTCGACGTACGGATCGAGCCGCACCGGCGGGTGGCGGTGGTCGGTGAGACCGGGTCCGGCAAGACGACGTTCGCGAAGCTGCTGACCCGGTTGATGGATCCGACCGCCGGCGAGGTCCGGCTAGACGGGGTGGACGCGCGGGAGATCTCGTTCGAGTCGCTGCGGGAACGGGTCGTGATGGTGCCGCAGGACGGGTACCTGTTCGACGCGCCACTGGCCGAGAACGTGCGGTTCGGGCGTCCGGAAGTGACGGACGAGCAGTTGCTCGAGGCCTTCCAGTCACTCGGGCTGACCGACTGGCTGGAGTCGCTGCCGGACGGTCTGCAGTCGCCGGTCGGCCAGCGGGGCGAGTCGCTGTCCGCGGGTGAGCGTCAGCTGGTCGCGCTGGTGCGGGCGAACATCGCCGACCCCGATCTACTCGTGCTCGACGAGGCGACATCGGCCGTCGACCCCGGCACCGAGGTGCGGGTCAATGCGGCGCTGGAGCGACTGATGTCCGGGCGTACGTCGGTCACCATCGCGCACCGGTTGTCGACCGCGGAGGCGGCCGACGAGGTACTGGTCTTCGACAACGGCGAGATCGTCGAGCGAGGCCCACACGCGGACCTGGTCGACGCCGGCGGCGTCTACACCCGCCTCCACAACAGCTGGATCGCCCAACGAAGCGCCGTATAAACCCACACAACGGCCGGCGTCTAGGTGTGCGCGACGGCCGGGACCTCAGGGGAGGGGAGGGTCCCGGCCGTTCGCGGTCTCACCTGTCAGGCGGTCGGCGCAGTGCCGGCACCAGGCTGCGGTACCAGCAGGAACTCGACGCCGCCCTTGTCGTCGACCGCTGCGTCCAGAATCTTGTCGTCGAGCGCGTTCGCCGCGTTCTGCTCCAGGAACACCCGCGCTCCGGCTTCCTCGACCACCTGGTCACCGGGCCGCGGCGCTTCCGTCGTCGTCACCGCGAGCGCCGGATCCGCCGGGTTCTCCTGCGAGATCCGCACTCCGGCACCCTCCGGCGCGCCTTCGACCCCGGTGATGCTCTTGATCACCAGCGTCGCGTTCTCAGTCAGGGTAAGCACAACCACTCCATCCGTCGGTCAACACTGAACCCGCCCCGTGCCCCCTCACCCAAACGCCAAACACCACCGACTCCTTGAGCACGGACCAACCACGAATTCACGCCCAGCGCGGTCGACCCGTGCCCAAGGTCAGGCGACGTGGGCGCGAGCGATGGGTGCGAGGCGCCAGGAAGGGGGGTCGGTGGGGCGGGACGCGCCTCGGGCAAAGGCCGCTCGGAGACGAGCGACGAGGTCGGATCGGGGATTGATGACGTCTTCCCAGCCGAAATGCACGAGCTCGACACCTCGATCACTGAGGCGTTGGTCACGTCGGTGGCTCCTGCGCATCCTCTGTCTCCGCTCCGCTGCACTGTCGGCCTCGTACTTCGCCAATCCATCGCCTTCTCCCACCGTCCGGAACTGCGGCCACCAGAAGTCGACCCGTTCGGGCATCCACCCGAATCCATCGAAGAACTGTGCCTGGAGCACAGGCGCGGGCAACCCCGCCGCAGCGAACACCGCCCGCGCTATGGACTCCAGTGCGGACTCCGATCTCGCGTCGCCGAGGTCGATCGCAGACCGCGCTCGCAGGATTCCGGGCCAGCGTTGCTGCCGGTCGGCAACAGCCATCAGCTCATCGCGGGTCGCCGTACCCGTTCGCAGGGCGTGGTCGACTGTGACGATCGCTTCGCGGAGGGGCAACTCCCTGGCGAGATCGACAACGGTTCTCGCGATGCCCGTGACCGGGAGCCAGACATGGCGTGACACGTCCATAGCTGTCAGACCAGCTCGTCGTACGACGATGTCAGGACGACGCTGATTGCGCTGGGCCGTCGGTGGGCGGGTCAGCCACGTGGCTTCGATCGGCGGAGCGGACGAGCGGCCGCGGTCGGTCCAGAGGCTGAGGCCGGCCAGCCAAGCGGCACTGAAATGACTGATGATCGACCCTGGATAGGCCGCCCGGGCACAGGCGATCACCGCGACCTGGTCGTCGATGCGCCCGTCGATGTAGTGCCCGTGGTGGTGCCGCAGGTGGCCTCGCCGGACGAGCCGTCGAAGATCGGGGTCACCCAGGCCGAGGTCGTGCAGCTCCTGCCGGCGCCGCGGAGTGCGCGCCAGCACCAGCAGCTGCTCGCGGGCGACATCGTCAAGCCGATCCATTCACCAAGCCTGCCGCCTCACCATCGCCCCTCGCACCCCACCATCACCAACCTGTGGACAACGACCTTGGGCACGGGCCAACCGGATTTCGTCGGGGAATCTGGTTGATCGGTGCTCAAGGTCGCCGGAAAGTCGCGTGCGGGGTGTCGGTGGGGTGGTGTGTGATCGGGGGATGGCGATTGTGTTGGGGACTCTGGGGATCGATGGGTTGGGCGATGTTGTGCGGGTGCTGCGGGAGTGGCAGTACGACGAGGGTCCGGTGCAGCTGCATCCGGGGGACTTGGGGTGGTTCTGGCGGTTCGGTGATGAGGCGACGGCGGCGGCGATCAGGACCTGGAGCCGGGACGGGGAGATCCTGGCGGTCGGGATGCTCGACGATCCGGAGCTGCTGCGGGTCGCGATCGCGCCGGAGGCCCAGCGTGACGAGGAGCTCGCGCAGCGCCTGGTCGAGGACGTGTCCGCGCCGGAGGCCGGCGTACTGATCGAGGGCAAGGTGTACGTCGAGGCCCCGATGGGAGCGCTCGTCCAGGACCTGCTGTTCAAAGACGGCTGGAAGGCGGACGACCCGTGGGTGCCGCTGCGGCGCGACCTGAGCGAGCCCGTGCCGGATCCCGGTCTGCGGGTCGACGTCATCGGAGCTGAGGAGGCGCACGAGCGGACCGCCGTCCAGCGGGCGTCGTTCGACGGGTCGACGTTCACCGACGCCCGGTGGTACGCGATGGCTGACGGCGAGCCGTACGCCGACGCGCGCTGTCTCGTGGGCCGCAACCAGCTGGGTGAGTCCGTGGCGGCCGTGACCGTGTGGTCGGCGGGGGAGGGCAAGCCGGGGCTGATCGAGCCGATGGGCGTGCATCGACTGCACCGCGGGCGCGGCTACGGCACGGCGATCACGGTCGCGGCAGCGCGAGCTCTGCAGGAGCTGGGTTCGTGCAGCGCGGTCGTGTGCACGCCGGGCTTCAACGTCGGCGCGATCGCCACCTACGAGGCGGCGGGCTTCGAGCGGTTGCCCGAGACCAGAGACCTGTACCGGGACGCCTAGGCCGCTGCCTCGTCGGCGGCGCGGAGGACGCGGAGGATGTTGCCGCCGGCAAGTTTTGCCAGTTCGGTGTCGTTCCAGCCGCGGTCGGCCAGGGCCTCGAAGAGGGCCGGGTACGACGCGACGTCCGCGAGGCCGGTGGGGAACTCGGGGCAGCCGTCGTAGTCGCCGCCGAGGCCGATGTGGTCGACGCCGGCGATCCCGCGGACGTGGTCGATGTGGTCGACCACGTCGGCCAGGGTGACCTCGGGCTTCGGCACGTCGTAGGCTTCGGTCAGCTTCGCCTGGTCGGCCGGGTTCATCGGGTTCAGGTCCGGCTGCGCCTCCTTGGCTCCCTTGACCCAGTCGACGTACGCCTGGGAGACGAAGTACGGGACGAAGGTCACCATGCAGACGCCGTCGTTGCCGGCCAGGGTCTCGAGCACGTCGTCCGGCGCGTTCCGCGGTACGTCGCAGATCGCGCGGGCCGACGAGTGGCTGAAGATCGCCGGCGCGCTGGTCACCCGCAACGCGTGCCGCATGGTGTCCGCGGAGACGTGCGAGAGGTCGACCAGCATGCCGATCCGGTTCATCTCCCGGACGACCTCCTCGCCGAACTCGTTCAGCCCGCCGAGCACCGGCTCGTCGGTCGCGGAGTCCGCCCAGGACACGTTGTTGTTGTGGGTGAGCGTCATGTAGCGCACGCCCAGCTCCCGCATGACCCGCAGCACCCCGAGCGACTCACCGATCGAGTGGCCGCCCTCCATCCCCATCAGCGAGGCGACCCGCCCGGCCTTGATCGCGGCGTCGACGTCGTCCGCGGTCGATGCGAGCTGGAGCCAGGCCGGGAACCGCTCCACGAGCCGATGCACGAAGTCGACCTGCTCGAACGTACGCCGTACCGAGTGCTCGTCCTGTGGGACCCACAGGGACCAGAACTGCGCGCCGACGTGTCCGGTCCGCAACCGCGGCAGGTCCGTGTGCAGGGACGGCACCGAGCCGCTCAGGTCGTGGGCGTCCAGGTCGTACCCACACAGCTCGTAGAACGCGATCGGCAGGTCGTTGTGCCCGTCGATCACCGGGTGCTCGGTCAGCAGTTCCTGCACGCGTGCCTCACTCGTCGTCATGCCCTCATACTGTCAGCCCGTCCCACGCGCGTGTTCGTCGCAAGGCACCGTGTTCGGAGTACTCCTTGTGATCGGCGACAATGGGCGGGTGAGTATTGACGAGCTGACCTTCGACGCGGCCGGGCTGATCCCAGCAGTGGTGCAGCAATACGACACGCGTGAGGTCCTGATGGTGGGCTGGATGAACGCCGAGGCGGTCCGCCGGACGGCGGCGACCGGGCGGAGCACGTTCTGGTCCCGCAGCCGGCAGGAGTACTGGGTCAAGGGCGAGACCAGCGGCAATCGTCAGCACGTCAAGCAGATCCTCGTCGACTGCGACGCCGACACCCTGCTCGTCCTCGTCGACCAGGAAGGCCCGGCCTGCCACACCGGCACCCGCACCTGCTTCGAGCACGGCCAGATCGAGGTCAACGCATGACAGTGCTTTTGGCCGGGCCTTCGGCGCCGGCGGGGTCATGGGGCCTCGGCTCCCGGCCTTCCCTCGTCGCTCCAGTCGCTGTGCCTTTGGCCGCGCCTCCGGGGCGGCGGGTCATGGGGCTTTTACTCCCGCCCTTCCCTCGTCGCTCCAGTCGCTTCGCTCCCTGCGCTCCTCAGTCCAGGGTGGGAGGCCCCATGACCGGGCTCCCTGCGCTCCTCAGTCCAGGCCGGGAGGCCCCATGACCACGAACCCGGCCATCGAGACCTTCCGCGAGTATGCCAAGGACCGCCGCGTTATCCCGGTGACGCGGCGGCTGTTGGCCGACGCGGAGACGCCGATCGGTGTCTATGGCAAGCTCGCCGCCGAGCGCGAAGGCACCTTCCTGCTGGAGTCCGCGGAGAACGGCGGCGTCTGGTCGCGGTACTCGTTCATCGGCGTGCGCAGCGCGGCGACGCTGACCGAGCGCGACGGCGAGGCGATCTGGACCGGGAGCCCGCCGGTCGGCCTGCCGCAGACCGGTGACCCCCTGAAGGCGCTGCGCGAGACGCTGGAGATCCTGCACACGCCCCGGCTGCCTGACCTGCCGCCACTGACCGGCGGCATGGTCGGCTTCCTCGGGTACGACGCGGTCCGCCGGCTCGAACGGTTGCCCGACACAACGACCGACGACCTCGGCCTGCCCGAGCTCACGTTCCTGTTCGCCACCGACCTGGCCGCCCTCGACCACGAGACCGGCGAGATCTGGCTGATCGCGAACGCGGTCAACTGGGACGACTCCGACGAGCGTGTCGACGAGGCCTACGCGGACGCCGTACGCCGTCTCGACGCGATGGAGGCGGATCTGGCGCAGCCGACCCCGTCGTACGTCGTGCGCGCGGACCGGACCGCGGTGCCCGATCCCCACCGGCAGCGGTCCAGCGCGGAGTACCGGGAGGCCGTCGAGCACGCCAAGGAGGAGATCCGGGCCGGCGAGGCGTTCCAGATCGTCGTGTCCCAGCGGTTCGAGCTGCAGACCACGGCGTCCGCGCTCGACATCTACCGGGTGCTGCGCCGCTCCAACCCGAGCCCGTACATGTACCTGGTCCGCCTGGACGGCTTCGACATCGTCGGCTCCAGTCCCGAGGCGCTGGTCAAGGTCACCGACAACAAGGTGATCCTGCACCCGATCGCCGGCACCCGCCGCCGCGGCGCCACGCCGGAGGAGGACCACGCGCTGGAGGAGGAGCTGCGCGCCGACGCCAAGGAGCGCGCCGAGCACCTGATGCTGGTCGACCTCGGCCGCAACGATGTCGGCCGGGTCTGCGCGCCCGGCACCGTGGAGGTGGTCGACTTCATGGACGTCCGCCGCTACAGCCACGTGATGCACCTGGAATCGACCGTCACCGGGCAGTTGGCGGCCGGCAAGACCGCCTTCGACGCGCTCACCGCCGCGTTCCCGGCCGGGACGCTGTCCGGTGCGCCGAAGCCGCGGGCGATGGAGATCATCGACAAGCTCGAGGTGACCCGGCGCGGGGTGTACGGCGGTGTCGTCGGCTACCTGGACTTCGCCGGTGACGTGGACACCGCGATCGCGATCCGGACCGCGGTGTTGCGCGGCTCCACGGCGTACGTGCAAGCCGGCGCGGGCATCGTCGCCGATTCCGACCCGGCCGCCGAGGACGCCGAGTGCCGGACCAAGGCGGCCGCCGTCCTGAACGCGATCGCGGTCGCGGGAACGTTCAGCGACGTATGAAGCCGCAGCGACTCGTCGATCTCCTCGCCGTCGTGGCGCTGGTGCTGCTCGGGTTGTCGGCGTACCTGACGTGGTCGACGGCGCACCCGGGGAGCGGGCGTCCGAGTGTGGACTTCAACGGGTACACCGTCACCAAGGCACCGGTGACGCTGGCACTCGCGTCGGTGGTCGCGATCGTCGTTACGAAACTCGCAGGTACAGCATTGCGTCGCGTACTGGGTGCGCTGGTGCTGCTGATGGGTGTTGCCGCGATCGCCGTCGCGCTGCAGGTACGGCCCGACGTGAGTGAGCTGAGCAGGATCCGGCCGGAGCTCAGTCAGGCGGTCACCGACCACGTCAGTCTGTCCGGCGGTCCGGCGCCCTGGTTCGCCCTGGCCGGGGGCGCGGCGCTGGTCGCGGCGGGCCTGATCGCCTTGCTGACAGCGCATCGCTGGCGTCGCGCGACGGCCCGCTACGAGCGTGATCCGGCCGCCGCACCGGCCGATCAGTGGAAGGCGATCGACGCCGGGGAGGACCCGACTCTCTGACCGCGGCGGCCTACCGCCACAATAGGACGGGACGACAACGAGGAGTGGCGCCAACCATGGACAATACGACGGCCGATCAAGTAGCGACGCGGGTGAGCGAGGAGGCTCCCCACGACCTGCACGGCAACAGCCCGGCGGCGTGGACCGCGGTGACCATCGTGCTGATCGCGTTCACGGTCGGCGCCATCGCGATGGTGCTCGGTCCGAACTGGGTGCTGTTCTGGATCTCGGTCGCCATCGCTGTGCTGGGTGTGCTGACCGGCAAGGTCATGCAACTGCTGGGGTTCGGGGTCCCGGCCGACGGCGACCACTGAGGGGCGGACGGACATGACTGTGCTTGACGACATTCTCGCGGGGGTCCGGGAGGACCTCGCGGAGCGCCAGGCGCGGGTCAGCCTGGACGACCTGAAGCAGGAAGCCCAGCGCAAGCCCGACGCCAAGGACCCGATGCCGGTGTTCCGCGGTGACGGGATCGCGATCATCGCCGAAGTGAAGCGATCCAGCCCGTCCAAGGGCGAGCTGGCCGAGATCACCGACCCGGCCGCGCTGGCCGGGGAGTACGAGGAGGGCGGTGCGGCGGCGATCTCGGTGCTGACCGAGCAGCGCCGGTTCAACGGCAGCCTGGACGACCTGCGCGCGGTCCGCGGCCGGGTCGACGTCCCGGTCCTGCGGAAGGACTTCATCGTCTCGTCGTACCAGCTCTGGGAGGCCCGTGCGGCCGGCGCCGACATGGTGCTGCTGATCGCCGCGGCGCTGGAGCAGGAGGCCCTGGTCTCGCTGATCGAGCGCGCGCACTCGATCGGCCTGTGCCCGCTGGTCGAGGTGCACGACGAGGAGGAGACCCGGCGGGCGGTCGATGCCGGCGCCCAGCTGATCGGCGTGAACAACCGGAACCTGAAGACTCTCGAGGTCGACCGGGACACCTTCGCCCGGGTCGCGCCGACGATCCCGTCGAACCTGGTCCGGGTGGCGGAGTCCGGCGTTCGCGGCCCGCATGATGTAATCGAGTTCGCGCGCGCCGGGGCCGATGTCGTCCTCGTCGGTGAAACCCTGGTGACCGGCCGCGATCCCCGCGCCTCGGTCGCCGACCTCGTCGCCGCCGGATCGCATCCCGCCATCCAGCAGCGGCACTAGACCCGGCCGGTCCAAACGGCACCGGGACGGACACTCTCCCGCGCTGTAGAGCCGGGTTTTGGAAGGTTTGTCGGATGAGTAGTGTGCTGCCCGACCAGCTCGGGCACTTCGGCCGTTTCGGCGGCAGGTTCATGCCGGAGGCGCTGATCGCGCCGCTCGACGAGCTCACCACGGCCTGGCGCGAAGCCATGGCCGACCCGGAGTTCACCGGTGAGTTCGAGCGGATGCTGCACGAGTACATCGGCGCCCCGAGCCTGCTGTACGACGCGACCCGGCTGTCCGACGCGGCCGGCGCCCGGATCCTGCTGAAGCGTGAGGACCTGAACCACACCGGTGCGCACAAGATCCGGAACGCGATCGGCCAGGCCCTGCTGACCAAGCGGATGGGCAAGACCCGGGTGATCGCCGAGACCGGCGCCGGCCAGCACGGCGTCGCGACCGCGACCGCGTGCGCCTACCTGGACCTCGAGTGCGTGGTCTACATGGGTGAGGTCGACACCCAGCGGCAGGCGCTGAACGTGGCCCGGATGCAGCTGCTCGGCGCCGAGGTCATCTCGGTGAAGACCGGCAGCCGGACGCTGAAGGACGCGATCAACGAGGCCCTGCGCGACTGGGTCGCCAGCGTGGACAAGACGCACTACATCCTGGGTACGGCGGCCGGCTCGCACCCGTTCCCCGCCATGGTGCGCGACTTCGTCCGCGGTATCGGTGACGAGGCCAGGGAGCAGGCGCTCGAGTTGCTCGGCAAGCTCCCCGACGCCGCGGTCGCGTCCGTGGGCGGCGGGTCGAACGCGATCGGCCTGTTCACCGCGTTCATCCCCGACGAGACGGTGTTGCTGTACGGCATCGAGCCGGGTGGCGACGGGTTCGAGACCGGCCGGCACGCGGCCACGATCACCGCCGGACAGGTCGGCGTACTGCATGGTGCGCGGTCGTTCCTGTTGCAGGACGAGGACGGGCAGACGATCGAGTCGCACTCGATCTCGGCCGGGCTGGACTATCCCGGGGTCGGGCCGGAGCACGCGTGGCTGGCCGAGACCGGGCGGGCGTCGTACCGGCCGATCACGGACGCCGAGGCGATGGAGGCGTTCAAGCTGCTGTCCCGGACCGAGGGCATCATCCCGGCGATCGAGTCCGCGCACGCGGTCGCGGGCGCGCTCGACATCGCGACGGAGTTGGGGCCGGAGGCAACCATCTTGGTGAACCTGTCCGGTCGCGGGGACAAGGACATGGACACGGCCGCCACCTGGTTCGGCCTCGGCGAGAAAGAGGCCACCGGTGATTGATCTGGTTGCCCTGGGCAAGGCCGGCGCGGCGATCCGGAAGGCCAACGACGAGGGCCGCGGCGCCCTCGTCGGCTACCTGCCGGCCGGCTTCCCGACGTACGACGGTGGCGTGGACGGCATCAAGGCGATGATCGACGGCGGCGTCGACGTGGTCGAGGTCGGTCTCCCGTACAGCGACCCGGTGATGGACGGCGTCACCATCCAGCGCGCCACCGAGGTGGCCCGGGCCGGCGGGCTACGGACCCGCGACGTGCTGAGCACGATCGAGAAGGTCGCGGCGTACTCCGATGTGCCGGTGCTCGTGATGACGTACTGGAACCCGGTCGAGCGGTACGGCGTGGACCGGTTCGCCGCGGATTTCGCCGGCGTCGGGGGAGCGGGCCTGATCACGCCCGACCTGATCCCGGACGAGGGTGCGGAGTGGATCGCGGCCGCGGACAAGAACGACCTGGACAAGGTGTTCCTGGTCTCACCGTCGTCGACCGACGAGCGGATCCGGATGACCACGGCCGCCTGCCGCGGCTTCGTCTACGCGACCGCTGTGATGGGTGTCACCGGTGCTCGGGACAAGCCCTCGGAGCTGGCGGCGCCACTGGTGGCGCGCACGAAGGCGGTCACCGGCCTGCCGGTCGGCGTCGGCCTCGGAATCTCGAACGCTGACCAGGCGGCCGGTGTGGCGGCGTTCGCGGACGCGGCGATCGTCGGCGCGGCTCTCGTCAAGGCGCTCGAGGACGGCGGCCCGGCCGGGGTCCGCGCGCTCGCGGAAGCGCTGTCCGAAGGCGTCCGCAGGGAACCCAGCGCCGCCGCGAGTCGTTAGTACGCCGTGAGTCGAACCAGGAACGCGGCACTTCTACTGGCCGCGGTGGCTCTGCTCGCCCTCGCGGGCTGCAGTGGCGGCGACAAGGAGAAGGCGGACAACCCCGGCGGTGCGATCATCCGCACCACGCAGGATCCGAACGGTCTGCGCGGGGCGACGCTGGACCGGCCGTACTCGTTGCCCGCGGCCACCCTGACCGATACCGGCGGGAACCCGTTCAACCTGGTCACCTCGACCAAGAAGCCGGTCACGCTGGTGTTCTTCGGCTACACGAACTGCCCGGACGTGTGCCCGACCGTGATGGCCGATGTGGCGTCCGCGCTGACCAAGCTGGACCAGCCGGTGCGGGACCAGGTGCAGTTGCTGTTCATCACCACCGACCCGGCCCGTGACACCGGCCCGGTGATTCGCAAGTACCTGGACCGGTTCGACCCGTCGTTCGTCGGGCTGACTGGTTCGCTGACGTCGATCAAGGACATCGCGAAGGCCGTCGGCGTACCGGTGGAAGGGATGCAGAAGCTGCCCTCCGGCGGGTACGAGGTCGGTCACGGTGCGCAGGTGATCGGCTTCGGCAAGAACGACAAGGCGAACGTGCTCTGGTTGTCGAACGCCGCCATCGGCGACCTGGCCCACGACTTCGGGAAGCTGGTGGAGGACAACCAGTGAATCGTCGACCCTGGTTCGAATGGGTCTCGCTGGGAGCGCGGCTCGTGCTCGGCGGCGTGATGCTGGTGGCGGGCGCGTTGAAGGTGACCGATCCGGAGACGGCGGCCCAGGCGGTCCGCGCGTACGAGCTGCTGCCGGCGTCGCTGGCGGCGCCGGTGGGCTGGGGGCTGCCGTTCCTGGAGATCGCGATCGGATTGCTGTTGATCGTCGGTTTCGGTGTCCGCGCCGCTGAGGCCGCCGCGGGTGTTTTCATGGTCGTGTTCATCGCCGCGGTGGCGTCCGCCTGGGCGCGCGGCCTGGCGATCGACTGCGGCTGCTTCGGCGGCGGCGGCCAGGTCGCCCCCGGTCAGACGAAGTACCTGCAGGAGATCCTGCGGGACGTCGGCCTGCTGCTGCTGGCGGCCTGGCTGTGGTTGAACTCCACCAGCAAGTACGCCCTGGAACCCGAACCGCAAGGAGTCACCGCGTCGTGAGCAAGACCAATGCCCCAGCGACTCCGCTGCTGCAGCAGCCGAAGCGGCGGATCTCGCCCGGGATCATCGTGGTGATCGTGCTGCTGCTGGCCCTCGCGGGCGGCGTCGGCGTGCAGTACTGGCGTGGGCACTCCAAGGTCGAGGTGAGCTCGAACGGCAAACCCGAGCCCACGGTGATCACCGGCCCGGGCACGTCCGGGAAGGGCGTCACCGTCGGCAACGCCGACGCCAAGGTGCACATCGCCATCTACCTCGACTTCCGTTGCCCGCACTGCGCCGAGTTCGAGGAGTCGACCGGTGGAGTAGTCGACAAACTCGTCCAGGACGGTACGGCGACGCTGACCTACTGGCCGCTCGCCTTCGTCAACCCGGACGCCTCGCCGCGACTGGCCAACGCGTTCGCCGCAGCGGCCGCGAACGGCAAGGCGCTCAGCTACGCTGACGAGATGTACGGCGACTTCAGCAAGTCGTGGACCACGGACCAGCTGCTCGACCTGGGCAGCCAGCTCGGTATCGGTGACGCGAAGTTCCAGCAGGCCGTGCGGGACAACACCTACGGCGGCTGGCTCGACACGGTTTCGAAGGCCGCGGACGACCGCGGCGTGACCGGGACGCCGACGGTCTACGTCAACGACAAGCAGCTGGAAGCCGACCAGCTGACCGCCGACGGCTTGCAGAAGGCTGTCGATGCCATCGCGAGCTGACGCACCGAGTCCCCATCGTGACCATGAGTTTCTGGTCGTGCCCGGGCCGGTCGAGTAGCGTTCCCCCTTGCCATGTCTAGTCTGATTCCCGCCGTGATGGTTCCGGCGTTCATTCCCAGCCCGAGCCAGGGTGTCTGGCACATCGCCGGCCTGCCGATCCGCGCGTACGCGCTGTGCATCCTGGCCGGTATCTTCGCCGGCTACTGGCTCGGCCGCCACCGCTGGGTCGCCCGCGGCGGCTCACCGACCGTGCTCGCCGACATCATGTTCTGGGCCATCCCGTTCGGGCTGGTCGGCGCCCGGATCTACCACGTCGTCACCGACGCCGAGCTGTACTTCGGCGAGGGCCGGCACCCGATCGACGCGCTGAAGATCTGGCACGGCGGGCTCGGCATCTGGGGCGCCGTCGGCTTCGGCGCGCTCGGCGCCTGGATCGCCTGCCGGCGGGCCAAGGTGCCGTTCCTGGCGGTCGCGGACGCGATGGCGCCGGGGATCGCGCTGGCGCAGGTGTTCGGCCGGTTCGGCAACTACTTCAACCAGGAGCTGTTCGGCAAGCCGACGACCAAGCCGTGGGGCCTGGAGATCTCGCCCGAGCACCGCCCGGACGGGTACGCCGACTTCGCCACCTTCCACCCGACGTTCCTGTACGAAGCGATCTGGAACCTCGGCGTGGTCGCGCTGGTCATCCTGGTCGACCGCCGCTTCAAGCTGGGCCACGGCCGCGCGTTCTTCCTCTACGTGGCCGGCTACACCGCGGGCCGCGTCTGGATCGAGAACCTGCGCATCGACACGGTCAACCATTTCCTCGGCCTCCGGCTGAACGTGTGGACCGCCATCATCTTGTTCGTCCTCGCCGTCGCCGCCTTCATCATCAGCGCCCGCAAGTACCCCGGCCAGGAAGACATCTCCACCGGCCCCTCCGCCGGCAAGCCGACCGACGAGGAGTCGACGCCGGAATCGGATGACGACGAGGAGGCGAGTACCGACGAATCGGCTGATACTGGAGCAGCGGCTGATTCAACGGACGCCGTACCGGACAAACCGAAGGTCGAGGCGACCAACGGTTCCGACTCAGATGGGTCTCGTGACTGAGGTTCCCGAGGTTTCTGCCGAGCATCACGGAGATCACACTCATCGTGATGTGAGCGGCGGCTGGCTGCGCCCGGCCGTGTTCGGCGCGATGGACGGCCTGGTCTCGAACTTCGCCCTGATCGCCGGCATGGACGGCGGTACGGCGTCCGGCTCGAGTGTGATCGTGCTCGCCGGGCTGGCGGGCCTGGCCGCGGGCGCGTTCTCGATGGCGGCGGGGGAGTACACCTCCGTCGCCTCGCAGCGCGAGCTCGCCCGGGCCGAGATCGAGAAAGAGCGTAAGGAGATCCAGCGGCACCCGATCGACGAGGAGATCGAGCTCGCCGAGACCTACCGCGCCAAGGGCCTCGACCCGGACCTGGCCAGCAAGGTCGCGAAACAGTTCCACACCGACCCCGACCAGGCCCTCGAGGAACACGTCCGCGAAGAGCTCGGCATCGACCCCAACGACCTGCCCAACCCGGTCGTCGCGGCCGCGTCGTCGTTCATCTGCTTCGCGGTCGGCGCGTTCATCCCGCTGCTGCCGTACCTGCTCGGCGCCGGCAGCGTCGTACCGGCCCTGATCATGTCGCTGACCGCTCTCTTCGTCTGCGGTGCGATCGTCTCCCGCGTGACCAGCCGGTCCTGGTGGTACTCCGGCCTCCGTCAGCTGCTCCTCGGCGGTCTGGCCGCAGCACTCACCTACGGCGTCGGGACGTTGGTCGGACCCGGCATCGGCTGACTGTGCGTGAACAGCCCGCTGTAGGCGTTGAGCGCGGGCTGGCCGCCCAGGTGGGCGTAGAGGATGTTGGAGTCCTTGGGGATGTCGCCGTTCCGGATCAGATCGATCAGGCCGGCCATCGACTTCCCCTCGTAGACCGGGTCGATGATCATCCCTTCGAGCTGACCGGTGAGCCGGATCGCGTCCAGCGTGGACTGCACCGGGATCCCGTACCGGTCACCGGCCCAGCCTTCGAGCACGGTGATCTCGTCGTCGCGCAGGTCGCGGCCGAGGTCGATCAGCTCGGCGGTGGCGCGGGCGATCCGCTCGACCTGGTCGCGGGTCTCCTGCAGCTTCGCGCTCGCGTCGATCCCGATCACCCGCCGCGGCCGGTCCTGCCCGGCGAACCCGGCGATCATCCCCGCCTGCGTCGACCCGGTCACCGCACAGACGATGATCGTGTCGAAGTAGACCCCGAGCTCCCGCTCCTGCTGCTCGACCTCGACCGCCCAGTTCGCGAATCCGAGTCCACCGAGCCGGTGGTCCGAAGCACCTGCCGGGATCGCGTACGGCGTACCTCCGCGCGCCTCGACGTCGGCCAGGGCCTCCTTCCAGCTGTCCTTGAAGCCGATCCCGAACCCGGCCGGATCGAGCCGGACCTCGGCGCCCATGATCCGGCTGAGCAGGATGTTCCCGACCCGGTCGTTGAGCGCGTCCGGCCAGTCGACCCAGTTCTCCTGCACCAGCACGGCCTTCAACCCGACCTTCGCCGCGACAGCCGCGACCTGCCGGGTGTGGTTGGACTGATACCCCCCGATCGACACCAACGTGTCCGCACCCTGCGCCAGCGCGTCCGGAATCAGGTACTCCAACTTCCGGGTCTTGTTCCCGCCGTACGCAAGCCCGGAGTTGCAGTCCTCCCGCTTGGCCCAGACCCGAGCCCCGCCCAGGTGCGAACTCAGCCGATCGAGCGGATGCACCGGACTCGGCCCGAACGTGAGCGAATACCGCGGAAAGTCACCCAGCGCCATACGTTCCTCCCAAAACTCGGTCGCCGTCCGGCGTGGTCCTGACTAGCGTCCCCCAGATGTTCCCCGGCGAGATCGACGTACTCCCAGCCACCTACCTCAATCACCTGGGCACCATCTTCACCCGCTTCACCACCCAGGACTCCGGCAACATCTCGTACGGCGTCCGAACCGCCACCCGGAAGTACTTCGTGAAGACCGCGGGCGATCCCGCGGACTCCGCGCCGTACCTCGACTTCGACGGCCGGATCGCGTTGTTGCGCAACGCCGCAGCCCTTGCGGAGTCCGTCGTACATCCCACCCTCCCAGCCCTCCACGCCGTCATCGAGTCCCCAGCCGGCCCGCTCCTCGTCTACGACTGGCGCATCGGCGAACACCTCGGCACCAACCGCGACGACTCTGCCAGCGCCCATCAACGCTTCAAGGCCTTGCCGGTGCCGGAGATCCTCGCCGCCCTGGATGCTCTCTACGACCTCCATGCTCGGCTCGACGCGGCCGGCTGGGTCGAAGGCGACTTCTACGACGGCGCCCTTCTCTACGACTTCGAAGCCCACCAGTTGACCGTTGTAGACCTCGACACCTACCGCCGAGGCCCGCACCGCAACGACATGGGCCGCATGTTCGGCTCCAGCCGCTTCATGGCCCCCGAACAGTTCTCCCGCGGCGCTCCCATCGACACTCGAACCACCGCCTACGTCCTGGCCCGAGCCGCCCTGATCCTCCTCTCCGACACCACCCTGGACCCCGACGCGTTCCGCGGCACCGACGCCCAGTACGCAGTACTTCAGGAAGCCACCACCACCCGCTATCCCAGCTACGACGCCTTCTACCGGGCGTGGTACGCGGCCGGGCGGACCGCCGGTTTCACGCCTGGGTGACGCTGTGGATCGCACGTACTCGGCGAGACGTGGCCGCGCGGCCGGTACTGCGGGTCCGCCCGGCAGTCGGGTCGCCAGGAAACCTCGCAGCTCCGTGGGTCTGCGGACAGGAACTCGAGACCGCGGACAGGCGGGGATTTCGGGCCGGAGCAGGGAGCTGGGACAAGACGTCGGGACCTGGAACAGGTCATGAGTTGTCCGAGGCCCCGACATGGTGTCCGCCCCGGCCCGCCAAACGGCATCCCCGGGATGGTGGACCGGATGTCCGACGCGTGCTGAGTTGTCTGCGGGTGTTCGAGGGGAGAACCCCCGGACCCGAGGCGTTGTCCGGGCTGTTGTGGCATCTCGGTGGCTGCCCAATCTTGGCGGTGTCGATGCCGTGGCCCAACCGGTGTAGGCCACAGCAGGGATCGACCTTGTGCACCAGATCCGTACCCGCAAGGCCGGCGCGCACGGATCTCGTGCACACAATGTGACCGACCAAGCCAGGCGAGTGGGGCCGGCTCGGCGCCGCGGTGTTCAGCTGGTGGACGGATGCGTCGGTTGTGCCGAGGGCCCGTAACGACAGCAGGTAGTCGGGTCGACGCCGCCGGCCGGGGGCGGTCCCCGCCTCAACACCTGTCCGGGTCTTGCGCTGGATCGACTACCTCCTGTCGTTACGCCCTTAGGCATAGGCGACTGCCTCTTCGACGACCGGGGAGAGCCTGACGAGACGCTCGACGTGATCGCTGGGGTCTGGCTGGCCGAGTGCCCAGGCCGCACGCGACAAGCCGGTGAACGCCGCCACCAGCACTGCACCTCGTCGAACGGCGTCCAGGTCGCCGCCGTGAGCTGCCAGTAGTTGATCGAGTGGCGCGTCCACGGCCAGCAGTAGGTAGCCGAGGTCGAAGCCGGCCGGGCCGTGGCCGAACTGCTCCCAGTCGATGGCCAGTACGTCGTCTCCGTCGCGACCGAGCAGGTTCACCGGATGGGCGTCTCCGTGGGTCGGGACTCGCGGCAGCTCGTCCAGGACCGCCAGCGCCGCGTCTCGCCGTACCCACAGAGCGTCAGCCGCCGCCGAGCTGAGCCCGGCTCGCGCCAACGCACTCCACCCACCGCGCCGCTCTACGGTTGCCAGGCGGTCTCGGAGTACGTCCCGAGCGGCCCAGGCGGGCTCTGGCGTCGGGGAGCATGCGAAGCGGCCCAGAGCGGCAGCCAGGGCGAGTGGTGTCGACGCGACCGGGGGTACGAGCGCCATCCGCAGCGTGATGCCGGCTGGGTCGCGTTCGACGCCCAGACACGCCGGTGAGCGCAGGCCTGGAGTGGCCGCGACGATGCCGGATTCGGCAACCAAGGCCTGGCGTTCCCAGTAGGCGTGGTGGCGTGGGTCGATGACGCCGGGGACGAGGCGTTTGACGACCTGTTGGTCGGGCGTGAGCCAGACCCCGCCGGTAGCTTGTCCGGTGCCGGACGTGAGGGCTTGCCAGTCGGGGGAGGGGTGCCAGGACATGGTCGTGGCTTATCAGGGACGGGCGGTCTCGGCAGGTGAATTTCAGGTGCTGTGGGTGGTTGTGGGAGCGGGTGGCTGGGATGATGGAGGCTGGTAGTGAGCGCTTGCTTACTGAGGGTTATGAGGGCGTTGTGACGGTGGAATGGCTGTCCATCTGTCGAGCGTCATGAGGTAGTCTCGGGACACCCGGCTTGGGCCAATGTTGTCCCGCGGCCAGTTGTTGACCGTAGGACGACGGGAGCCCCTGAATGTTTGGTCGCCCCCCATTCCCGAAGCAGGGACTGTACGACGGACAGCACGAGCACGACGCTTGTGGTGTCGCCTTCGTCGCGACCCTGACCGGTGAACCGAGCCACGACATCGTGGCCAAGGCTTTGACCGCCCTGCGCAACCTCGAGCACCGCGGCGCGTCCGGCGCCGAACCGGACTCCGGCGACGGCGCCGGCATCCTGATCCAGATCCCGGACGCGTTCTACCGCAAGGTGTGCGAGTTCGAGCTGCCGGTGCAGCGCGGTTACGCCACCGGCATCGCGTTCCTGCCCACCGAGGCCGACGACGCGGCCAAGGCGGTCGCCCGGATCGAGGAACTGGCCGCCGAGGAGAACCTGGAAGTCCTGGGCTGGCGGGACGTCCCGACCGACCCGGATCTGCTCGGCGCGACCGCACGCTCGGTGATGCCGACCTTCAAGCAGTTGTTCGTCGCCGCGAAGGCCGGCCGGGTGCTCGGCCTGGCGCTGGAGCGGATGGCGTTCCGGCTGCGGAAGCGGGCCGAGAAGGAGACCGAGACCTACTTCCCGTCGCTGTCCGGCCGGACCATCACCTACAAGGGGATGCTGACCACCGACCAGCTGGACAAGTTCTTCCCCGAGCTGACCGACCCCGACTTCGCCTCCGCGATCGGTGTTGTGCACTCGCGTTTCTCCACCAACACGTTCCCGTCCTGGCCGCTGGCCCACCCGTACCGGTACATCGCCCACAACGGCGAGATCAACACCGTGCAGGGCAACCGCAACTGGATGCGCGCCCGCGAGGCGCTCCTCAGTAGCGACCTGATCCCCGGCGACCTCGAGCAGCTCTACCCGATCTGTACGCCGAGCGCCTCGGACTCGGCCTCGTTCGACGAGGTCCTGGAGCTCCTGCACCTGGGCGGCCGTTCACTCCCGCACGCGATGCTGATGATGATCCCGGAGGCGTGGGAGAACGCCACCACGATGGATCCGAAGCGGCGCGCGTTCTACGAGTTCCACTCGACTCTGATGGAGCCGTGGGACGGCCCGGCGTCGGTCGTCTTCTCCGACGGCACCAAGGTCGGCGCGGTCCTGGACCGCAACGGACTCCGGCCGTCGCGCTACTGGGTCACCGAGGACGGTCTCGTCGTACTCGCGTCCGAGGCCGGCGTCCTCGACATCGACCCCGCGACCGTGACCGAGAAGGGCCGGCTCGAGCCCGGCCGGATCTTCCTGGTCGACGTCGAGGCGCACCGGATCATCACCGACTCCGAGGTGAAGAACGCGCTCGCCACCGAGCACCCGTACGACGAATGGCTGCACGCCGGCCTGATCCGGTTCGAGGACCTGCACGAGCGCGAGCACGTCGTCCACAGCCACGCGTCGGTGACGCGCCGCCAGCAAGTGTTCGGGTACACCGAGGAAGAGCTGCGCGTCATCCTCACCCCGATGGCGAGGGCCGGCGCCGAGCCGATCGGCTCGATGGGCACCGACACGCCGATCGCCGTACTGAGCGACCGGCCGCGGCTGCTGTTCGACTACTTCGCCCAGCTGTTCGCGCAGGTCACCAACCCGCCGCTGGACGCGATCCGCGAAGAGCTCGTCACCTCGCTGTCGTCGAGCCTCGGCCCGGAGGCGAACCTGCTCAGCCCGAGCCCGGCGTCCTGCCGTCAGGTGGTGATCCCGTTCCCGGTGATCACCAACGACGAGCTCGCGAAGCTCCGCCACATCAACCTGGACGGCGACATGCCGGGCCTGGCCACCACGGTCCTGCGCGGTGTGTACGACGTCGAAGGCGGCGGCGAGGCGCTGAAGGCACGGCTCGACGAGATCTGCGCCGAGGCCGACGAGGCGATCAGGGGCGGGGCCCGGATCCTGGTGCTGTCCGACCGGCACTCGAACGCCGACAGCGCCCCGATCCCGTCGCTGCTGCTGACCGCCGCGGTTCATCACCATCTGGTGAGGGAGAAGACCCGCACGCAGGTCGGTCTGGTCGTCGAGGCCGGCGACGTCCGCGAGGTCCACCACGTCGCCCTCCTGATGGGGTACGGCGCGGCCGCGATCAACCCGTATCTCGCGCTGGAAGCGGTCGAGGACCTCTGTCGACGCGGTACCTATCTGCCGGGCGTCGAGCCCGAGCAGGCCGTCCGCAACGTGGTGAAGTCGCTCGGCAAGGGCGTGCTCAAGGTCATGTCGAAGATGGGTGTCTCGACGGTCGCGTCGTACACCGGCGCCCAGATCTTCGAGGCGAACGGGCTGTCCCCGGAGCTGGTCGACACCTACTTCACCGGTACGTCGTCCAAGCTCGGCGGCGTCGGGCTCGACACGATCGCCGAGGAGGTGCGCCGCCGGCATCTGCGCGCGTACCCGGCGGACGGCATCCTGCCCGCGCACCGCAAGCTGGAGATCGGCGGCGAGTACCAGTGGCGGCGTGAGGGTGAGCCGCATTTGTTCGACCCGGACACGGTGTTCCGGCTGCAGCACAGCACCCGGACCGGGCGCTACGACATCTTCAAGCAGTACACCTCCCGCGTGGACGAGCAGTCCGAGCGGCTGATGACGCTGCGCGGCCTGTTCGGCTTCAACTCCGACCGGGAGCCGATCTCGGTCGACGAGGTGGAGCCGGTCAGCGCGATCGTCAAGCGGTTCTCCACCGGCGCGATGAGCTACGGCTCGATCAGCGCCGAGGCGCACACCACGCTGGCGATCGCGATGAACCGGATCGGCGGCAAGTCGAACACCGGTGAGGGCGGCGAGGACTCCGACCGCCTGCATGACCCGGCGCGGCGGAGCTCGATCAAGCAGGTGGCGTCCGGACGGTTCGGCGTCACCGCGGAGTACCTGACGAACTCCGACGACATCCAGATCAAGATGGCGCAGGGAGCCAAGCCGGGCGAGGGCGGTCAGCTGCCCGGCAACAAGGTCTACCCGTGGGTGGCGAACACCCGGCACTCGACGCCGGGTGTCGGCCTGATCTCGCCGCCGCCGCACCACGATATCTACTCGATCGAGGACCTGGCCCAGCTGATCCACGATCTGAAGAACGCGAACCCGCGGGCGCGGATCCACGTGAAGCTCGTCTCCGAGGTCGGCGTCGGCACGATCGCCGCGGGGGTCAGCAAGGCGCACGCGGACGTCGTACTGATCTCCGGTCACGACGGCGGCACCGGTGCGGCGCCGCTGACTTCGCTGAAGCACGCTGGTGGTCCGTGGGAGCTCGGGCTGGCCGAGACCCAGCAAACCCTGCTGCTCAACGGTTTGCGCGATCGGATCGTCGTACAGACCGATGGTCAGTTGAAGACGGGCCGGGACGTGGTCATCGCGGCGCTGCTCGGCGCGGAGGAGTACGGCTTCGCCACCGCGCCGCTCGTGGTGTCGGGCTGCATCATGATGCGGGTCTGCCACCTGGACACCTGCCCGGTCGGCGTCGCCACGCAGAACCCGGTACTGCGCGGGCGGTTCTCCGGCAAGCCCGAGTTCGTGGTGAACTTCTTCGAGTTCATCGCCGAGGAAGTCCGTGAGTACCTGGCCGAGCTGGGCTTCCGGTCCCTGGACGAGGCGATCGGGCACGCCGAGGTGCTGGACATCCAGCGCGCGGTCGACCACTGGAAGGCCGACGGGCTCGACCTGTCGCCGATCCTGCACGTGCCCGCGCTGCCCGACGGCGCGTCGCGGCACCAGGTGGTCGAGCAGGACCACGGCCTGGACAAGGCGCTCGACAACGAGTTGATCCGGATCTGCCAGCCGGCGCTGGACAGCGGCGAACCTGTCCGGGCGCAGCTGGCGATCCGCAACGTCAACCGAACCGTCGGCACGATGCTCGGTCACGAGATCACCAAGCGGTACCGCGCGGCCGGCCTGGCCGACGGCACCATCGACCTGACCTTCACCGGGTCGGCCGGCAACTCGTTCGCCGCCTTCGTCCCGAGCGGTGTCACGCTGCGGCTCGAGGGTGACGCCAACGACTACGTCGGCAAGGGCCTGTCCGGTGGCCGAGTGGTGATCCGGCCGGATCGGCACGCGCGGTTCGACGCGGCCGACCAGATCATCGCCGGCAACGTCATCGGGTACGGCGCGACGTCCGGCGAGTTCTTCATCAGTGGTGGCGTGGGGCAACGGTTCTGTGTCCGGAACTCCGGTGCCACCGCGGTCGTCGAATCGGTCGGCGACCACGCCTGCGAGTACATGACCGGTGGGCGCGTCGTCGTACTCGGCGCCGTCGGCCGGAACTTCGCGGCGGGCATGTCGGGCGGCGTGGCCCACGTGCTCGATCTGGACCACGCCCTGGTGAACCCGGAGCTGGTGGATCTGCACCCGGTCACCACGGACGAGTCCGAACTGCTGCACGACCTGGTCCGCAGGCACTT
Source organism: Kribbella sp. CWNU-51 (assembly GCF_054073265.1). Classification (NCBI taxonomy): domain Bacteria; kingdom Bacillati; phylum Actinomycetota; class Actinomycetes; order Propionibacteriales; family Kribbellaceae; genus Kribbella; species Kribbella sp. CWNU-51. Next base: position 127,011 of record NZ_JBSXMZ010000023.1, on the reverse strand, counting down.
CGAGGAGACCGGATCGGAACGGGCGGCCAAGCTGCTCGCCGACTGGCCCGCGGCCGCCGCCAGGATCACCACGGTGATGCCCCGCGACTACGCCCGGGTGCTGGCAGCCAAGGCGGCCGCCGAGCGCGACGGGCTGGACGAGGACGCCACCACGCGAGCGATGATGGAGGCCATCTGATGGCTGACCCGAAGGGATTCCTGACCACCCGGCGTGAGGTCGCCGAGCGGCGCCCGGTGGACGAGCGGGTGAAGGACTGGAAAGAGGTGTACCCCGGTGGGCCCGGCAAGGCGCTGCTGCCGATCATCAGCAAGCAGGCCGGTCGCTGCATGGACTGCGGCATCCCGTTCTGCCACAACGGCTGCCCGCTGGGCAACCTGATCCCGGAGTGGAACGACCTGGTCTGGCGCGACGACTGGACCGGCGCGATCGAGCGGCTGCACGCGACCAACAACTTCCCGGAGTTCACCGGCCGGCTCTGCCCGGCGCCGTGTGAGCCGGCCTGCGTGCTCGGCATCAACCAGGAACCGGTCACGATCAAGAACGTCGAGGTCGCGATCATCGACAAGGCCTGGGAGTCCGGTGACGTCAAGCCGCAGCCGCCGGAATGGCTGACCGGCAAGACGATCGCGGTCGTCGGTTCCGGCCCGGCCGGCCTGGCCGCCGCCCAGCAGCTGACCCGCGCGGGTCACACCGTCGCGGTGTACGAGCGTGCGGACGCGCCGGGCGGCCTGCTGCGGTACGGGATCCCCGAGTTCAAGATGGAAAAGGAACAGGTCGACCGCCGGATCCAGCAGATGAAGGAGGAGGGCACGGTCTTCCGCTCCGGCGTGAACGTCGGCGTGGACGTGACCGGGACCCAGCTCAAGCAGCGGTACGACGCCGTCGTCATCGCGACCGGGGCCACCGCGGCGCGCGACCTGCCGGTGCCGGGCCGCGAGCACGGCGGCATCCACCAGGCGATGGAGTACCTGCCGCAGTCCAACCGGGCCTCGCTCGGCAAGCCGGTCGACGACCAGATCGTTGCCACCGGCAAAGACGTGGTGATCATCGGCGGCGGTGACACGGGTGCCGACTGCCTCGGTACGGCGCACCGGCAGGGTGCTCGCTCGGTCACCCAGCTGGAGATCATGCCGCGCCCCGGCGACGACCGGCCGGCCGGGCAGCCGTGGCCGACGTACCCGATGATCTACCGGGTCGCCTCGGCGCACGAGGAGGGTGGCGAGCGGGTCTATTCGGTCTCGACCGTCAACTTCGAGGCTGATGCTGAGGGCAACGTCTCTGGGCTGAACCTGGTCGAGGTCGAGTTCCAGGATGGCAGGTTCGTCCCGGTCGAGGGCACCGAGCGGACCATCCCGACCCAGCTCGTACTGCTCGCGATGGGCTTCCTCGGTCCGGAGCGCGAGGGCTTCCTCGAGCAGCTCGGCGTCGAGCTCGACGAGCGTGGCAACGTGAAGCGGGACAAGACCTACCAGACCTCGGTCGAGGGCGTCTTCGCCTGCGGCGACGCCGGCCGCGGCCAGTCCCTGATCGTCTGGGCCATCGCCGAAGGCCGCTCCTGCGCCAACGGCGTAGACACCCACCTCACCGGTTCCTCAACCCTCCCCACCCCCATCCCTCCCACCGCCCGCCCGCTGGCGGTCTGACCTTGTGCACCCGCCAACCACAATTCGTCACGAAAAGTGGTTGGTCGGTGCCCAAGGTGGGGCGTCCCGATAGGTTGAGAGGGTGGCTACGCGCCTGGTGACCAAGGCTCGGCTCCGTGCGATCGCGCCGTGGGCCGCACTGACCGCGCTCTGGCTGGTCACCTCGGTCGCGATCGGTCTGCTCGCGTTCGCCAACGATTCCGAGCGGGTCACGATCGGCGCCCACGCGGCAACCGTCTCGCCGACCTTCGACGGGCACGCCACCGTCGACCTCGGTGCCGTGCTGCCCCGGTTGCGGATCGCGGCGCACAATCCGCTCGGGCTCGGCGTGAACGTCGACGTCCAGGAGACCGACGCCGACAACCTGACCGACCTGATCAACCGCGACGCCCTGATCGCCTCGCAGCCCGACGGTGAGATCGCGCGGATCCAGCAGGTGGTGCAGGACATGGCGGTCGACGACGGGCTGGCCGGCGCCGGTTCCGGTCTACTCGTGGTCGTCGTGGTGGCGACCGTCTGGGCAGTGATCGGCGCCCGGCGGCGCCGCGAGCTGTGGCACCTGGTGCACCGGCACGAACGACGCATCGAGCACCGCGCGATCGTCGTCCTGGTCGCGATGCTGATCACGATCGCGTCGATCTTCGGCCCGGCGCGGATGCGGCCGGCCGACGTACCGCCGACCGAGTGGCGCCCGCTCGCCCAGCTGCTGCCGGAGATCCCGCTGGACAAACAGCTGCAGGGGGTCGAAGTCGCGTCCGGGTTCTCCACCACGGGTGGGGTGGGAGTGATCCGTACGGCGGTCGAGACGTACCAGCGATCCACCCGGTTCTACGGTCAGCTGAAGGACCGGGTCGGGGACGTCGCCGACGAGATCCACCAGCCCGGCGAAGGCCAGAAGGTCGCGATCCAGGTCAGCGACCGGCACGACAACATCGGCATCGACGGCTTCGCGGCCGAGGTGGCGAAGGCGGCCGGTGCCAAGATCCTGATCGACGCCGGGGACGACACCTCGTCGGGTCAGTCCTGGGAGGTGTTCAGCATCAACTCGTTGCGCCAGCACTTCAAGGACCTCAAAGTGGTCGCCGTCGCGGGCAACCACGACGCCGGTGGACACGTCGAGAACGCCATGCGCAAGAACGGCTTCACGGTGCTCGACAGCAAGCCTGTCGAGGTCGAGGGCATCCGCTTCCTCGGCGACAGCGATCCGACCAAGACCGGCCTGGGCAGTGCGGACCAGCCCGGCGACGAAACCACCTCCGAGCAGTCGAAGCGGCTGGCGGACGTCGCCTGCGAGCAACCCGAGGACAAGCGGATCTCGACGTTCGTGGTCCACGACCCGTCGTCGTTCGCCGACACCGCCGCCCGGGGCTGCGCGACCCTGCTGCTGTCGGGTCACCTGCACCGGCAGGTCGGCCCGGAGAGCAAGGTGGTCGACGAGCGCCCGGTCACGACGTACACGAACGGCACGACCGGGGGAGCGGCGTACGCCTTCGCCCTCGGCTACACGCTGCGCCGGCCAGGTGAGGTCACCCTCATCACGTACCAGAAGGGTCAGCCGATCGGCCTCCAGACGGTCACCGCCGAACTGACCGGCGACATCACGGTCGGCGCCTACACCCCCTTGCCTTCTTGACGATTCAGGCATCGTCCCCGGTTGTCATCACCTGTTAACGGTCCAGTAAGGGGGGCGGACCACCGGGTGTAGTGGTTTGTAGGAGTAGGGTTTTGTGACGTGCGTCGCGCAAAGATCGTTTGTACGCTTGGCCCGGCTACGGCCGCCCCCGAGCGCATCCTGGAACTCGTCGAAGCCGGTATGGACGTCGCCAGGCTGAATCTCAGCCACGGTGCCCATGCCGAGCATGAGCGGATCTATCAGCGGATCCGTACCGCCGCGGCGGAGACCGGCAAGAACGTCGGCATCCTCGTCGACCTGCAGGGCCCGAAGATCCGGCTGGCCGAGTTCGCCGAGGGCAAGGCCACGCTGACCTACGGCGAACGCTTCACCATCACCACCCGGGAGGTGCCCGGTGACGCGACCATCTGCGGTACGACGTACGACGGCCTGCCGGGCGACGTGAAGCCGGGCGACCAGCTGCTGATCGACGACGGCCGGATCGCGCTGGTCGCCGAGGAGGTGACCCTGACCGACGTGGTCTGCCGGGTCACCGTCGGCGGCCCGGTGTCGAACCACAAGGGCATCAACCTGCCCGGTGTCGCGGTCAGCGTGCCGGCGATGTCGGAGAAGGACGCCGAGGACCTGCGCTGGGCGCTGCACCTACCGGCCGACATGATCGCGTTGTCGTTCGTGCGGGACGCCGCCGACATCCAGCTGGTGCACAAGATCATGGACGAGGAGGGTCTGCGGATCCCGGTCGTCGCCAAGATCGAGAAGCCGCAGGCGGTCGCCAACCTGGACGAGATCATCGACGCCTTCGACGGGTTCATGGTGGCCCGCGGTGACCTCGGCGTGGAGCTCCCGCTCGAGGAGGTCCCGCTGGTCCAGAAGCTGATCATCGACCAGGCCCGGCTGAACGCGAAGCCGGTGATCGTCGCCACCCAGATGCTGGAGTCGATGATCTCCGCGCCGCGGCCGACCCGGGCCGAGGCGTCCGACGTCGCGAACGCCGTCCTGGACGGTGCCGACGCCGTGATGCTGTCCGGTGAGACCAGCGTCGGCCGGTTCCCGATCGAGACCGTCAAGACGATGGCCCGGATCGTGGAGTCGACCGAGGAGCACGGCCTCAGCCGGGTCCAGTCGATCGAGTGGGAGCCGCGGACCAAGGGCGGCGTGATCGCCCGGGCCGCCGCGGACGTGGCCGAGCGGCTGGAGGCGAAGTACCTGATTGCCTTCACCCAGTCCGGCGACACCGCGCTCCGGCTGGCCCGCTACCGCACCGAGGTCCCGCTGCTGGCGTTCACCCCGGTCCCGTCGGTCAGCGCCTGGCTCAGCGTGGTGTGGGGCATCGAGACGCACATCGTCCCCACCGTCGACCACACCGACGAGATGGTCCGCCAGGTCGACCAGCGGCTGCTCGAGCTCGGCAAACTCCAGAAGGGCGACCTGGTCGTGATCGTCGCCGGCTCCCCACCCAGCCTCCCCGGCTCCACCAACGCCCTCCGGGTCCACCGTATGGGCGACGCCATCGAAGGCATTGCCCCGGCCTACCGCAGCCCCAACCCGTAACCACCTGAGGTGAGGCGGGCAGCCGAGTCGGCTGTCCGCCTCTCGTCATTCCTGCAGGTTGTAGGCGACCGGGTGCAGTGGCTGGTACACGGGCAGGCGCGCGCCGCTGGGTAGCGGGATGCTGGCGAGCCGGCCCCAGCGTTCCTCGCTGATCTCACGCGAGACGTCGACCCCGGCAGCGGCCAGCTTGTCGAACAGCGCCTCGATGTCCTCGCACATCAGATAGAACTCGTGCCGCTCGTCCCCATCACTCGGATGGACCGCGACCTCCGCCGGCGGCAACCGAAAGATCAACCACCCCGCCCCGGTATCCACATGCGGAAACCCCAGCACCTCCGCAATGAACCCCCGATCAGCCTCCGCATCCCTGCTGTACAAAATCACATGAGCCCCAACAAACACGCCGAACTCCTTTCACTCCAACCCTCACGGTACGACGAGCACCTCGCCTACGACTTCGGCCCGACAAACTCGTCCAGCCTCGCGACCGCCTCGCGCCGAGCCACCGACAACGCGTTGCGCCGAGGCATTCGCCACGCGATGTCCAGCAAGCCGAGCGCCCACTGACAGATCCCCATGATGTCGGCCGATTCGTTGGAGAACATGTAGCGCGGGTACTTGTACCTCTTCACCTGGCCGCCAACCGTCCGTGTGGCCCAGTTCGCCACCCGGCAGCCATCCGAGTCGAACAGCCCGCGAAGGAACAGTTCCGGGTGCTCGGCAACGATCTCCCGCTGCCAAGTCGTCAGCTCGATCCGGCGCCGGTGCTTCGGCCCAACCCCGTGCTGGGGGAACAAGCACGGCCAGTGCTTCCAGTATGAAACGACTGACGTGTAGCCAACAGCCTGGACCCGATGGACTGGTCGACTTGGGTGCACCGCGACCGTTGCCGCCTCTGCCTCGTCGATCAGTCGCGGATAGGCATCGTCACAGGCGATGCGCAGCGCATAGACGTCCTTCCGATGCCTCGAAAGACATCCGTCGCCCAGGTAGAGCCCGAGGAGATGCGCGTACGACGCCTCCGCCAGCGCCACGTCCGTGCAGCGGGGGCAGCCACTCGGGTAAGGCCGACGACCCTCGCGCTCCCGCCAGTCGCGGAGCGTGGCCCGACTCACGCCGAGCCGCTTGCTCATCGCATTGAGACTCTCACCGCGCGCCATGGCAGCTCGCGCCACAGCACGCACTTGCTCGTCGTACGTGATGTGAGATTCGCAGGAAGGACCGACAGAATTCGGTCTGTGGAGAGAGGTGCCCTGGGTGGGACTCGAACCCACACTGAACGGGTTTTGAATCCGCGCTCTCTGCCAATTGGAGTACCAGGGCTGGCTTGCCAGATCCTAGCGTACTCAGGCGATCGGCCGTGAATCCGGGGCGACACGAAACTGTCGGTGCTCTGACCGAGCATGTGGCATGGGGCACATCAGGGCGCAGGAGACGGTGGATTCCGCGTTGCGGATGTCGGACAACGGCGTAAGCGATCGGGTGAACGCCGAGATCCATGGCGTGGCGATCAAGACGATCCGGCGATGGCGGCGGCTGTATCAGCGGCGGGGACTACCGCGAGGGACAGGATTTCAGGGGACGCCGTGTCCACGGTGTGATGGTGCCGCGTTGGACGAGACGACGTACGCGCTCCTGCTGGGGTGGTATCTCGGTGACGGGCATATCGCGAAAGCGCGGCGTGGGGTCTTCTGTCTGCAGATCGCCAACGATCAGAAGTATCCGCAGCTGAACCAGGAGATCGCGGCCACGATCAGGCTGGTGAAGCCGACCGCGAGTCCGTGCCTGCGGAATGGGCAAGGCATGATCCGGATCGAGGCTCGGTGGAAGCACTGGCCATGCCTGTTTCCGCAGCATGGTCCCGGGCTGAAGCATTTGCGGAAGATCGAGCTGGCGGACTGGCAGCGGGAGATCGTTGCCAAGTACCCCGAACAGTTGCTGCGAGGACTGTTTCACTCGGATGGGTGCCGGTTTGTGAACTGGGCGAGTAAGCCGGACGGCAGGCGGTACTACTACGTGCGGTACATGTTCTCGAACGAGTCCGAAGACATCATCGGGATCCTCACCGATGCCTTGGATCTACTCGGGATCCCGTGGCGGAGGCCGCGACGCAACGCCATCGCGGTGAGCCGGAAGGAGGGGGTCGCCGCGCTGGATGGCTTCGTGGGTCCGAAGAGCTGACGCGGGGTCGATAAGGTGTCTGGTGTGACTGCTAAGCGTGTGGTGATCGCTGAGGATGAGGCTTTGATCCGGATGGATCTGGCCGAGATGCTGGCCGAGGAGGGGTACGACGTCGTCGGGCAGGCGGGGGATGGGGAAGAGGCCATCCGGCTGGCGACTGAGCATCGGCCGGATCTGGTCATCCTCGACGTGAAGATGCCGAAGCTGGACGGGCTGAGCGCGGCGGAGAAGATCGCCGGCGACCGGATCGCCCCGGTGCTGATGCTGACCGCGTTCTCGCAGCGCGAGCTGGTCGAGCGGGCCCGCGACGCCGGCGCCATGGCGTACCTGGTGAAACCGTTCTCCAAGGCCGATCTGCTGCCCGCGATCGAGATCGCCGCCTCCCGGTACGTCGAGCTCGCCGAGCTGGAGCGTGAGGTCGCCGACCTGGCCGAGCGGCTGGAGACCCGCAAGCTGGTCGACCGGGCCAAATCGATCCTGCAGACGAAGTTCGGGCTGTCCGAGCCGGACTCGTTCCGGTGGATCCAGAAAACCGCAATGGATAAAAGAGTTTCCATGCGTCAGGTCGCGGAGTTGGTTGTTGACGAGGCTGGCGGTAGCGACTGAATCACTCTCCGCTCATACCCGTGAGCGCGCGTACAGCAATCACTGATCCTCACACTGCTTACCGCTGTAACGACCTCACAACACACGCTCCGTCACATCGCCGGAAGAGCTTGCTGAGGTCTAACCTGCGGGTGCTCGCGGGAAACGCGGGAGTCCGGAGTTTCCCGGACTATCCAGACATGGGAGGAACAGTGCACCAGCGTTCCGTAGTAAGGGTCGGCGCGTCGCTGATCGTTGCGTCGTTGGCCCTGACTGCCTGCGGCTCACGCAGTGGCAACGACTCCGGGGGGAACTCCGGAGGTTCGACGAAGACTGCCAAGATCGGCGTGATCGCGCCCTTGTCGGGAGACTTGTCGGCGCTGGGCCTGGGCATCCAGCACTCGGTCGAGCTGGCCGTGAAGCAGGCCAACGACTCCAACGCGATTCCGGGCTGGAAGCTCGAGGTCGTGCCGAAGGACGACGAGGCGAAGCCGGACCCGGGTAAGAACGCCGCGACCGCGCTGGCCGGTGACAAGGACGTGATCGGCGTGGTCGGCACGCTGAACACCAGCGTCAGCCAGCAGGTCCAGCCGGTCCTCGCCTCGGCGAAGATCGTCCAGGTCTCGCCGGCCAACACCGGCCCGGGCCTGACCCAGGGCGCCAACTGGCAGACCGACCCGAAGCGGCCGTACCCGACGTACTTCCGCACCTGCACCACCGACGCGGTGCAGGGTCCGTTCGCGGCCCGGTACCTGTACGAGACGGCGAAGATCACCAAGGTCGCCACGATCCACGACAAGAAGGCGTACGGCCAGGGCCTGGTCGGCACCTTCACCGAGGAGTTCAAGAAGCTGGGTGGTCAGGTCGTCGCGGCCCAGACCATCAACCCGGACGACTCGAACTACCAGGCCGTGATCTCCTCGATCAAGCCGTCCGGCCCGCAGGCGATCTACTACGGTGGTGAGTACCCGCAGGCCGGTCCGCTCTCGCAGCAGATGAAGGCCGCCGGTCTGAACGTCCCGCTGATGGGCGGCGACGGCATCTACGACCCGAAGTACATCACCCTGGCCGGTAAGACCAGCGACAACGACCTGGCCACCTCGGTCGGCGCGCCGGTGGACACGCTGGACTCGGCGAAGAAGTTCGTCGCCGACTACAACGCGCAGGGCTACAAGGACCCGTACGCGGCGTACGGCGGTTACTCCTTCGACGCGGCCAACTCGATCATCAACGCGCTGAAGACCTCGCTGAAGGACGCCAGCGACGCCGAGTCGGCCCGCCAGGCCACGGTCGATGCCATGAGCAAGGTTTCCTTCGACGGTGTGACCGGCAAGGTCGCCTTCGACCAGTACGGCGACACCACGTCGAAGGTGCTCACCGTGTACAAGGTGGCCGGCGGCAAGTGGGCCACCGTCGAGACCAAGGCCTTCGAGTCCAAGTAACCAGAGTCGACCCCATGCCTCGGGGGTGGGAGCGATCCTCCCACCCCCGTGGCGTGTCATAACTGAGGCAGATGGGAGGTCGACGTGGACCAGTTCTTCCAGCAGCTCGTGAACGGGCTGACCCTGGGGTCGCTGTACGCCCTGATCGCGGTCGGTTACACCGTCGTCTACGGCATCGTGCAGCTCATCAACTTCGCCCACGGCGAGGTGTTCATGATCGGTGCGTTCGGCGCACTGACGACGTGGCTGTTGTTCTTCGACGGCAAGACCGACCTGTGGATCCTGCCGATCATGATCATCGGCGCCATCATCGCTTCGGTCAGTACCGCCGTGGCGATGGAACGTGTCGCGTACCGTCCCCTGCGGAACGCGCCACGACTCGCACCGCTGATCACCGCGATCGGTATCTCGGTGTTCCTGCAGGAGTTCGTCCGGCTGTTCTACGAGCGCCCGGGCTGGACGTTGTTCGCCTTCGCCGGCCTGGCGCTGGGCATCGGCTACTACGTCGGCGCGCGAGTGTCGAAGGCCGAGCTGAACCACCCGGTGACCAAGTGGTACGACCGTGCCGCGCTGATCGGCGCCGTGGTCGGCCCCGTCGCCGTCTGGGTAGTGGTACGGCAGATCAACAACGACCTGTCCGCCGTGCTGGTGGTGGGCGTGGTCATCGTCGGCGCGGTCGTCGGCACGGCGATCGGCTGGCTGGCCGGTCTGGCCGTACGACGGAGGGCGCGGACGGAGATCAAGATCCCGGCGATCGCGGCGTCCGCGGCCACCGCAGCCGTCGCCGCGGTGGTGGGCTGGGTGCTCTTCGAGAAGCTCATCAACAGCATCACCTGGCCGAGCGCCAAGCAGCGCATCCCGTTCCCCCAGATCGATGTGGTGACCGGGACCGCGTTCGATGTCGGCGGCGTGACGATCCAGCGGTCCGCGATCTTCACCATGGCCGCGCTGGCGGTCTGCGCCGCTCTGCTGTGGTTCTTCATCAACCGGACCCGGCTCGGCCGCGGTATGCAGGCCGTGTCGCAGGACCCGGACACCGCCCGGCTGATGGGTATCAACGTCGACCGGATCATCGTGGTCGCGTTCGCCCTCGGCGCCGTGCTCGCGGCCATCGCGGGTGTCTCGCAGGGACTGCAGAACAACAACATCGACTTCCGGATGGGCTTCCTGGCCGGTCTGAAGGCGTTCACCGCCGCGGTGCTCGGTGGTATCGGCAACGTGTTCGGCGCTGTCGTCGGTGGTCTCGTGCTCGGCGTCATCGAGGCGATGGCCACGCAGTACATCCCGGGTCAGTTCGGTGGTAGTACCTGGAAGGATGTCTGGGCCTTCGTGATCCTGATTCTGGTACTGGTGTTCAGGCCGCAAGGCCTGCTCGGCGCGAGGGTGGTGGACCGGGCATGACCGATGTGAAGACACCTCCGACGGAGCCGGAGACCGCGGCTCAGCCGTACGCCAACCCGTTCGCCTGGCCGTTGGGCCTGGCCGGTGTGGTGCTGGTCGTCGTGGGCTCGTTCTTGTCGTGGAGCTACGACAGCACGATCTTGGGCGACCTGTCGATCAACTTCTACCCGGGTGGCCTGCAGATCCTGGCGATCATCCTCGCCTTGCTCGCGCTTGTCCTGCTGCTGGCCGAGAAGGGCCCGCTGACGAAGCTGGGCGTGTGGCTCGACGCCACGGCCGGTCTGCGGGCACTGGGCTTCACTCTGACGCTGTACATGCTGCTGGTTCTGATCGCGATCTCGGTCGACTCCGACGGCCTGATCAACGTGAACCCCGGCGCGTACATCTCGTTCGTCGGTGCCGTGCTGATCCTGGTCAGCGCCTGGATGCTGCCGTTGCGGCAGTTGCGCGACATGAGCGAGGCCAAGCTGCCGGCCTGGCTCGAGATCCTCGCGATCGCGGTGCTGATGGCCGGCGTGCTGTTCCTCGCGGCGTACGCGCTCGGGTTGGAGGACGCCTGGTCGTTCATCCTTTGCCTGGTGTTCATCGCCGCGGTCGTGGCCGTACTGTTCCGGTCCGGGGCAATGAGCTGGGTCGGCCACGTCTCGCAGCGGCAGCGCAAGGTGCTGACGCTGTCGGCGGTCGTGGTCGCGTTCCTGTTCCCGTTCACCCAGGGGGGCTCGGACGCGAACATGTCCATCGCCACCCAGGTGCTGGTCTTCGCGGCGACCGCGATGGGTCTGAACATCGTGGTCGGTCTGGCCGGCCTGCTCGACCTCGGGTACATCGCGTTCCTCGGGTGCGGCGCCTACGTGGCCGCCACCATGTCGACGTCGGCGTTCGCCACCGTCGGGTGGAAGCCTCCGTTCCTGGTCGTGATGCTGATCGGCGCCAGTGTCGCGGCGACCCTGGGTCTGATCATCGGCACGCCGACACTGCGGGTCTCGGGTGACTACCTCGCCATCGTGACCCTGGGCTTCGGTGAGATCTTCCGGTTCTCGATGTTCAACCTGGACGGCAACAACGGCCCGAACCTGACCAACGGCCCGAACGGTGTCCCCGGCATCCCGGACCTGGAGATCGGCGGCTTCAATTTCGGCGACGTGCACACGGTCGCGGGGATCGAGCTGGGCCGGTTCTCGAACTACTACTTCCTGCTGCTGGTGCTGACCGGCTTCGTCATCCTCGTCTTCTCGCGGCTGAACAACAGCCGGATCGGCCGTGGCTGGGTGGCGATCCGGGAGGACGAGAAGGCGGCTGAGGCGATGGGCGTGAACACGTTCGGGCTGAAGCTGCTCGCGTTCGCGACCGGTGCCTTCCTGGCCGGCCTGGCCGGCACCATCAAGGCCCATCAGGACGGCGCGGTCAGCCCGGACCAGTTCATCTTCCTGGAGTCGGCGTTCCTGCTCGCCGCGATCGTGCTCGGCGGTATGGGCACCATCGCCGGTGTGTTGCTGGGGGCAATGATCCTGAAGCTGCTGCCGGAGAAGCTGCGGTTCTTCTCGGAGTACCGGCTGCTGCTGTTCGGCCTGCTGCTGGTGCTGATGATGCGGTTCCGCCCGGAGGGTCTGGTCGCGAACAGACGCCGCCAGTTGGAGTTCCACGAAGAGGACGAGCAGCTGGCCGTCGAGATCGACGAAGAGCACCTGTTCGTCGAGGAGGCGAAATGACCGTCACCGAAACGACCCCGGCACCGGCCCGGGCGTCCGGCGCCGCGGTGCTGGAAGCCACCGGCGTGACCATGCGATTCGGTGGTCTGCTGGCGGTCAACGACGTCAACCTGACCGTCCGCGAAGGCCAGATCGTCGGCTTGATCGGCCCGAACGGGGCCGGCAAGACGACCTTCTTCAACTGCCTGACCGGTCTCTACAAGCCGACCAGCGGCGAGGTCCGGTTCGCCGGTACGCCGCTGCCGCCGAAGCCGCGGGCGGTCGTCAAGGCCGGGATGGCGCGGACGTTCCAGAACATCCGCCTGTTCGCCAACATGACCGCGCTGGAGAACGTGATGGTCGGCCGGTACTGCCGGACCAGCTCCGGCGCGCTCACCTCGGTCCTGCGGGGGCCGAAGTTCCGCCGCGAGGAGGCTGCCACCATCGCCCGGGCCCAGGAGCTCCTCGACTTCGTCGGCCTCGGCAAGTCCACCGACCACCTGGCCCGGAACATGCCGTACGGCGACCAGCGCCGGCTCGAGATCGCGCGGGCGCTGGCCACCGACCCGAAGCTCGTCCTGCTGGACGAGCCGACGGCCGGTATGAACCCGCTGGAGACGCGGCAGGCCAGTGACCTGATCTTCAAGATCCGGGACTCGGGCCTGTCGGTCGTGGTGATCGAGCACGACATGCGGTTCATCTTCAACCTCTGCGACCGGGTGCTCTGCCTGGTCCGCGGCGAGGCGCTGATCGAGGGCACGCCGCAGGAGGTGCAGTCCGACCCGCGGGTGATCGAGGCCTACATCGGCACCGGCGAGCAGGACGACGACGAGGACGTCGTACCGCAGGACGTAGTCGACGGTGGGGAGGAGAAGCCGTGACCGCGATGCTCGAGGTCCGCGACCTGGAAGTTGCCTACGGCAAGATCGTCGCGGTGAAGAAGATCAGCTTCAGCGTGGAGCAGGGGCAGGTGGTGTCGCTGATCGGCACCAACGGCGCCGGCAAGACCACCACGCTGCGGACGATCTCGGGCCTGCTCCGGCCGACGTCGGGCGAGATCCTGTTCCAGGGCGAGCGGATCGAGCAGGTGGCGGCGCACGACATCGTGGCGCGTGGACTGGCGCACTCCCCGGAAGGGCGGCGGATCTTCCCGCGGCTGTCGGTCGAGGAGAACCTGCTGCTCGGCGCGTTCGCCCGGAAGGATCCCGCGGGCGTGCGCACCGATCTGGATGCGGCGTACGACCTGTTCCCGATCCTGGGGGAGCGGCGCAAGCAGCCGGCCGGGACGTTCTCCGGTGGTGAGCAGCAGATGCTGGCGATGGGCCGGGCGATGATGAGCCGGCCGAAGCTGCTGATGCTGGACGAGCCGTCGATGGGGCTGTCGCCGATCATGATGAAGCGGATCATGTCGACGGTCACCGAACTGCAGCAGCAGGGCACCACGATCCTGCTGGTGGAGCAGAACGCGCAGGCGGCGCTGAAGCGGGCCGACTTCGGCTACGTGCTGGAGGTCGGCAAGATCGTGCTGTCCGGCTCCGGCCGCGACCTGCTGGTCAACGACGAGGTCCGCAAGGCCTACCTCGGCGAGGACTGACTCCGTTGCTCTGAGCCCCCTGGTGCGAACACAGCACCAGGGGGTTCAGTTGCGGATGACAACAAGTAGCTGCACGAGCAGGGGAGCGACGATCAGCGCCGGCAGCAGATCGGCTACCGCGACCTGCTTGAGCTTCAGCAGCCGCAGCGCGACGCCGATCAGCATCACCCCGCCAGTGGCCCCCAACGCAGTCACATGCGCCTCCGGGAGTACGTCGCCCAGTACGGCGCCGACCGCGGTCACCGAGCCCTGGACGACCAGCACCACCAGCGCGGAGGCAGCCACGCCCCAGCCGAACGATGCGGCGAACGCGATCGAGGTGAAACCGTCCAGAACCGCCTTCAGGTACAGCTGATCCGCGCCGCGGCCCAGCCCGTCGGACAACGACCCCAGGAACGTCAGCGGCCCGACACAGAACACCATCGATGCCGAAACGAAGCCCTCGACGAAGGTGCTCTGTCCCTCGCCCCGGTCGAACCGTTGCTGGATCCACGCGCCGAAACCTTCCAGCCGCAGCTCGATCCGCAGTAGCGAGCCGGCGATCCCGCCGATCAGCATCGCGCCGAGCACGATCAGTACCGGAGCGCTGTCGCCGACGGCGTCACTGAGGACGCGATCGCTGACCGCGAGCGCCCCCGAGATCGCGATCACCAGCGTGACCAGACCGATCGCATCGGTGACGAGATCGCGGGTCCGGTGACTCAGCCGGTGGCCGATGAGTACGCCGAGTACCGACCCGACGAGCACCGTCGCGACGTTCACCACGGTGCCGATTCCGATGAACAAAACTGTCTCCGATCACCCCGTGCGGTGCAGCTTTTGCAAGTGACCTCCGAGGGCCTACTGTTGCGCGAGGACGAGCGTATCCGCCGTCTCCGTTCACCTCGGGGGTGGACCAGACCAGGAGGTCGCTGTGGCAGCAGCCATCGAGGTGCGGGACGCCCGGCGTGGTGACGCCGATGCCCTCGTCGCGTTGTGGCGCGAGCTGGCCGGCGCCGGCGCGCATCCGTCCCGGTTGCCCGCGACGCCGTCCGCGGCCGCCGTCGAGGTTGCCGTCAGCAAGCACCTGGACGATCCGTTCGGCCGGCTGCTGGTGGGTGAGCTGGACGGCGAGGTGCACGGGATGGCGTATCTGCGCCGGACCATGGTCACTCCGCTGCACGACGACCAGACGGTGGCGGTCGAGTACCTGCACGTCAGTGACGTCGCCCGCCGGCACGGCCTGGGCAAGGCGCTGATCGCGGAGGCGGTCGCATGGGCCGAGCACGAGAGTTGCGCACACCTGGCCGTGGTCGCGCCCGCGATCGCCCGTGAGGCGAACAGGTTCCTGGCGCGGCTGGGTCTCGGACAGGCCGGCGTACTGCGGTTCGCGACTACGCACACGGTGCGTCGCCGGATCGCCGCGGAGCACGCGCCGAACCTGCTCGCCCTGCTCTCGTCACGCCGGTCCGCGGTCGCCCGGCGGGCTCAGCTCAGCCGACCGCTGCCGGCCGACGCGCCGCTGGGTGTCGACGTCAGCTACCCGGCGGAGCCTGAATCAGCTGGCACGTGATCCGCGCGGTGCAGACCCGCTTGTCCCGGTCGTCGGTGACGACCACTTCGTACGACGTCGTGGTCCGGCCGAGGTAGATCGGGGTGGCGACCCCGGTCACGGTCCCTTCGCGGACCGCGCGGTGGTGGGTGGCGTTGATGTCGACACCGACCGCGACCTTGCCGTAGCCCGCCGCGTGCAGCGCGGATCCGATGGAGCCGAGGCTTTCCGCGAGTACGCACGACGCGCCGCCGTGGAGGAGACCGTAGGGCTGGGTGTTGCCGTTGACCGGCATCGTCGCGACCACCCTGTCCGGGGATGCCTCGCTGACAACGATTCCCATCAGCTGCAGCAGAGTCCCGTCCATGCCCATGCCCGGCCCGAGGTCCAATTGATCAGTCACAGGGGCAGACTACGCGGGTGTGTCAGAACTGTCGGGGGGAACCACTAGAGTCGGTGTGTGGCTCCAGAAACCGACACCTCGACGATGACCAAGGACACCCCGCAGGCCGGCGCCGGCCGCCCGCGGATCCTGCTGCTGGACGGGCACTCGCTGGCGTACCGGGCGTTCTACGCGCTCCCGGTGGAGAACTTCTCCACCACCACCGGGCAGCACACCAACGCGGTGTACGGGTTCACCTCGATGCTGATCAACATGCTCCGCGACGAGCAGCCGACGCACATCTGCGTCGCGTTCGACGTGTCCCGCAAGACCTTCCGCTCCGAGCAGTACGCGGAGTACAAGGCGGGCCGGTCGAAGTCGCCGGACGAGTTCAAGGGACAGGTCTCGCTGGTCAAGGAGGTGCTGGACGCGCTCCGGATCCCGACCACCGAGATCGACGGCTGGGAGGCCGACGACGTCATCGCCACCCTCGCCACGCAGGCCGCCGAGCAGGGCTTCGAGGTGCTGATCAGCAGCGGTGACCGGGACGCGTTCCAGCTGGTCAGCGACGACGTCACGGTGCTGTACCCGAAGCGTGGCGTGTCCGAGATCGCCCGGATGGACCCGGCGGCAGTCGAGGACAAGTACGGCGTGACCCCGCAGCTGTACCCGGATCTCGCGGCCCTGGTGGGCGAGCAGAGCGACAACCTGCCCGGCGTGCCCGGGGTCGGGCCGAAGACCGCGGCCAAGTGGCTGAACCAGTTCGGCTCGCTGAACGACGTGGTCGACCGGGTCAACGAGATCAAGGGCAAGGCCGGCGAGTCGCTGCGCGAGCACCTCGCCGACGTGATCCGGAACCGGCAGATCAACGAGCTGGTCCGCGACCTGACCCTGGACGTCACGGTCGACGACCTGGTCCGCACGCCGTGGGACCGGGACAAGGTGCACACGCTGTTCGACAGCCTGGAGTTCCGGGTGCTGCGCGAGCGGCTGGTCGCCGAGCACGAGGAGGTCGACGCGACCGTCGACCACGGGTTCGAGCTGGACGGTGTGCAGCTCAAGCCGGGCGAGGTGGCCGGCTGGCTCAAGGAGCACGTCAGCGCCGGCGAGCGGGTCGGCGTGGCGGTGCAGGGCAGCTGGGGCCGCGGCACCGGCGAGATCACCGGCCTGGCGCTGGCGAACACCTCCGGCGCGGCGGCCTGGTTCGACCCGATCGCACTGACGCCGGACGACGACGCGGCCTGGCAGGCCTGGCTCGCCGACCCGAAGCAGCCGAAGGCGCTGCACGACGCGAAGGGCCCGCTGCTCGGGTTCCTCGAGCGTGGCTGGACGCTGGCCGGCCTGAGCTCGGACACCCAGCTGAGCGCGTATCTGGCCCGCCCGGACCAGCGCTCGTACGACCTGGCCGACCTGACCGTGCGCTACCTCAAGCGCGAGTTGCGCAACGAGGAGGCCGAGAACGGTCAGCTCAGCTTCGACGACATCGAGGGCGGCCCGGCCGCGGACCACACGATGCTGCGCGCCCGGGCGATCGCCGACCTGGCCGACACGCTGGACGCCGAGCTCGAGAAGCAGGCCGGTACGGCGCTGCTCGCGGATGTCGAGTTGCCGCTGATCGACGTGATCGCCGGGATGGAGCGCGACGGGATCGCGGTCGACCGGCCGTATCTGGAGGAGCTCGAGGAGCGGTTCGCCACCGGAGTGCGGGAGGCCGCGACGGCGGCGTACGACGTGATCGGCAAGGAGATCAACCTCGGGTCGCCGAAGCAGCTGCAGGTGGTGCTGTTCGACGAGCTGCAGATGCCGAAGACCAAGCGGACCAAGACGGGGTACACCACCGACGCGGACTCGCTGCAGGCGCTGTTCGAGAAGACCGAGCACCCGTTCCTGGCCTACCTGCTCGCACACCGCGACGCGACCCGGCTGCGGCAGACCGTCGAGGGGCTGCTGAAGACGATCAGCCCGAAGGACGCCCGGATCCACACCACGTTCAACCAGACGATCGCGGCGACCGGGCGGCTCAGCTCGACCGACCCGAACCTGCAGAACATCCCGATCCGGACCGAGGAGGGCCGCCGGATCCGGCAGGCGTTCATCGTCGGCGAGGGCAACGAGGCGCTGATGTCCGCGGACTACAGCCAGATCGAGATGCGGATCATGGCGCACGTGTCCGAGGACGAGGGGCTGATCTCGGCGTTCAACTCGGGCATGGACTTCCACTCGGTGACGGCGTCGCGGGTCTTCTCGGTCGAGCCGTCCGAGGTGACGCAGGAGATGCGGGCCAAGATCAAGGCGATGAACTACGGGCTCGCGTACGGCCTGTCGGCGTACGGGCTCAGCCAGCAGCTGAAGATCGGCGTGGACGAGGCGCGCGGCCTGATGGACGAGTACTTCGAGCGGTTCGGCGGCGTCCGGGACTACCTGCGGTCGATCGTCATCGACGCCGGCAAGAGCGGGTACACCGAGACGATCCTGGGCCGCCGGCGGTACCTGCCGGACCTCACCAGCGACAACCGCCAACGCCGTGAGATGGCCGAGCGGATGGCGCTGAACGCCCCGATCCAGGGCTCGGCCGCGGACGTGATCAAGATGGCGATGCTGAAGGTCGACGCCTCACTGCGCGAGTCCGGCCTGAAGTCGCGGATGCTCCTGCAGGTCCACGACGAGCTCGTCTTCGAGATCGCCCCCGGCGAGCGCGAGGCGCTCGAGGAACTGGTCCGTCGCGACATGGGCCACGCCGTCGAGATGACCGTCCCCCTCGACGTCTCCGTCGGCATCGGCCGCACCTGGCACGAGGCAGCTCACTAGCGCCCAGCCAGGGCTTGTCAGCCTCCGACTCCCGGTAGTAGCGGCAGCGGGTTGGGGGAGAGGGCGTTGGCGATCGACTCGTGCTCGCGGGGGGTGAGCGGGGGCAGGTCAGCCAACGGCCACCAGCGGACCTCGAGGGACTCATCGTCGTTGACCCGGGGCTCGCCGCGCAGCGGGCGGCAGCGGAAGCAGAGCTCGAGGTACTGGACCTGGTCGCCGTTGGGGTAGCTGGCCGGGGGCAGCGCCGTGACGCTGACCAGGCGCTCGACGACGACGTCGACCGCGGTCTCCTCGTGGATCTCGCGGGCCAGGCCGTGGGCCGGCTGCTCGCCCGGTTCGAGGATGCCGGCGACCAGGCTCCAGCGCCCGTTGTCGGCGCGCCGGACGAGCAGGATCTCCGCGCGGTCGTTCAGGACCACACCCGTGATGCCGGTGAGCCAGAGCAGGTCATGCCCGATCTTCTCGCGCAGTTCGAGGATGAACTTCGGGGTCGTCATGCGCAGCACCCTATCGAGCCGCTGCTGGGACTTACTTTCCGCAAGAAAGATGTCCGATAGACAGTAAGTGGAAAGCGGTTGCACGCAAGATGCGGACAGTGAGCGACTGATTCCGTTCGGTTGCCGTCGAGGTCTTCCGCACCGTCTTTTTCTATGTCATCCTCCCGGGCAAGATCCGAGATCCTATCGGATATTTCGTGCCGTTCCGACCCAGCCGCCTAGGAGGAACTCATGCCGAACTTCGATGCCCGGCGCACCGGACTCAGCCGTCGATCACTCATCGCGGGGGCACTCGGACTGACCGCCGCGACAGCCGGCGGCGGTCTGCTCAGTGCCTGCAGTAGTTCGAGCAGTGCCGGCGGTGCTGCTGCCGGCGCCGGCCAGGCCGCGCCCAGCGTCACCCTCGGCCCGAAGCTGACCACGGTGCAGTACCCGGAGGGGTACGTCGGACCGGTCGCCCGGGAGCTGAAGCCGATCACCAGCGAGAAGGTCACCTTCAAGATCGTCGTACCGCAGGACGTGACGATCGGCGACTGGAAGACCAACGCCTTCACCAAGTGGCTGGAGCAGAAGACCAACATCCACATCGAGTGGAACCAGGTCGGCGGGACCGACGACGACATCATGACCAAGGTGAACGCGATGATCGCGGCCGGCGACATCCCGGACGCGTTCATGGGTGTGCACTTCACCCGCTCCCAGCTGTACCTGTACGGCCAGCAGGGACTGTTCACCGACGTCGGTCAGTACATCGACGGGTATGCGCTGAACCTGCAGCAGGCGATGAAGGACTACCCGGACACCCGCAAGCTGGTGCAGGCGCCGGACAAGAAGATCTACTCGTTCCCGAACATCAACGACTGCTACCACTGCCGGGCCAGCAACAGCCGGACATTCCTCAACACCGACTGGATCAAGCAGGTCGGCCTGGACGTCCCGAAGACCACCGACGAGTTCCGCGAGGTGCTCCGGGCCTTCAAGAAGGCCGACCTCGGCGGCAACGGCCGGACCATCCCGTTCGCCGGCTACAAGGACGCGCCGCTCGACACGTTCTTCATGAACTCCTTCCTCTACAACCCGGGCGATCCGTGGCTGGTCGTCAACGACGGCAAGGTCGACGTCACCTTCGACAAGGACGAATGGCGCGAGGGCCTGAAGTACATCCACGGCCTGTACGCCGAGGGCCTGATCAACAAGGACGTGTTCACCGCTGACCAGGACCAGATGGACCGGTACGGCAAGGCGCCGGGCAAGCCGATCATCGGCGGCGCCCGGTCCTACTACTGGGGCGGCTTCCTCGACATCGACCAGAAGGACCCGAACGCGCGCTGGCGCAAGTACCTGGCCATCCCGCCGCTGGAGGGACCGAACAAGGTCCGGTACGCCGCCTGGAACTATCTCGGCGTGGGTGTCGAGGTGGCCAAGCTCGTGATCACCAAGAAGTGCGCCAAGCCGGAGCTGCTGGTCCAGTGGGCCGACGCGCAGATGGAGCTGGAGGCGATCCTGCGCGGGTACGGCGGCCCGAAGTTCGAGTGGGCCAAGAAAGGCGACCTCGGGATCAACGGCAAGCAGGCCGTGTTCGGGTTCTCGGCGACCTGGAACACCGAGAAGAACATCAGCTGGAGCCAGGACAACACGATGTACCGGTCCCAGGACTTCCGGCTCGCCGAGCGGGTGAACCCCGCCGACATGACCTTCGAGAAGCCGCTCTACCAGCAGACCGTCGACAACTACTTCCCGTACAAGCAGCCGCAGGAGATGCAGTTCCCGCCGGTCACCCTGGACCAGGACCAGGCCGCGCAGGAGTCGGAGCTGAAGACGAACCTGAAGACCGAGGTCAACCAGTCGTTCGCGCGGTTCGTCACCGGGCAACTCGACCCGAACGACGACGGCGCCTGGAACGACTTCAAGGACCGGGTCGGCAAGATCGGCGTGAAGCCGTATCTCGATCTCCAGCAGGCCGCCTACGAGACCTACAACGCATGAGCGCGGGCACGCTGCCGCCGGACGAGCGGCGGCTCGCGGTGGGGGCGTCGATCCAGGACACCCGAGGCGACAAGATCGCGTCGGCCTGCATCTACACCGCGCTCGGACTGTTCTGCCTCGCCGTCCTCTACCCGTTGATCTACGTGCTCAGCGCCTCGGTCAGCAACACCAAGAAGGTGGCCTCCGGTGAGGTCTGGCTGTGGCCGGTCGGGTTCACCCTGGACGCGTACAAGGCGATCTTCGACTACGACTCGATCGTCAGTGGCTTCGGCAACTCCGTGTACTACGCGGTCGTCGGGGCTGTGGTGGCCACGGTCCTCACGCTGCTGGCGGCGTACCCGCTGTCGCGGAAGGGGCTGCCGGGCAAGGGCCTGATCATGGCGGCGTTCGTATTCACGATGATGTTCAGCGGCGGGCTGATCCCGACGTACCTGGTGGTGGACAAGCTCGGCCTGCTGAACACGCGGTGGGCGATCATCCTGCCGGCCGCGCTGGCGGTCTGGAACGTGATCATCACCCGGACCTACTTCATGGTGACGATCCCGGAGGAGCTGGTCGAGGCCGGGAAGGTGGACGGCTGCAGCGACTTCGGGTTCTTCTGGCGGATCGTGCTGCCGCTGAGCAAGCCGATCATCGCGGTGAACCTGCTCTTCTACGCGGTCGGGCAGTGGAACTCGTTCTTCAACGCGCTGATCTACCTGACCAACGAGCACCTGTTCCCGTTGCAGGTGATCCTGCGGCAGATCCTCATCCAGTCGAAGATCGACCCGTCGCAGATGCCCGACACCAGCAAGCTGATCCAGCTGAAGGAGCTGCAGCAGCAGCTGAAGTACTCGCTGATCGTGATCGGGATGATCCCGCCGCTGCTGGTCTACCCGTTCGTCCAGAAGCACTTCGTCAAGGGAGCCATGATCGGCTCCTTGAAGGGATGAGCACATGGTGACATCCACCGAAGCACAAGCCCGCTCGTCGGTCCGGACGGCGGCCCAAAAGCGCACGCGTACGGCGGGGTCCGCGGTCGGACTGGGGTTGCGGATGCGCCGGAACTGGCAGCTGTACGCGATGCTGGCGCTGCCGCTGATCTGGCTGGCGATCTTCGCCTACTGGCCGATGTACGGCGTGATCATCGCGTTCAAGGACTAAAACGTGGTGTCCGGGATCTGGGGCAGCCCGTGGGTCGGGACGAAGCACTTCCACCGGTTCGTGGAATCGTACCAGTTCTGGCGGCTGATCAAGAACACCGTGTACCTGCACGTCTACGAACTGGTGGCCACGTTCCCGCTGCCGATCATCCTCGCGCTCTGCCTGAACACGATCCGGAAGAAGTGGTTCAGCCGGTCGGCGCAGCTGATCACCTACGCGCCGCACTTCATCTCCACGGTGGTCGTGGTCGGGCTGGTCGTCGTACTGACGAACCCGAACACCGGGGTGGCGAACAAGTTCCTCGGGCTGTTCGGCTTCGGGCCGGTCGACATCATGGGCGACTCCGGGATGTTCCGGCACATCTATGTGTGGTCGGGGGCCTGGCAGACGATGGGGTTCGCCGCGATCATCTACCTGGCCGCGCTGACCAGTGTTCCGCCGGAACTGCACGAGGCGGCGATCGTGGACGGCGCGTCCCGGCTGCGGCGGATGTGGCACATCGACCTGCCGGCGATCGTGCCGGTGGCGGTGATCCTGCTGATCCTGAACATCGGCTCGATCCTGTCGGTCGGGTTCGAGAAGGTGCTGCTGATGCAGAACAACCTCAACCTCGACACCGCGGAAGTGATCGACACCTACGTCTACAAGATCGGTCTGGCCTCGGCGGTGCCGCAGTTCAGCTATGCGACGGCGATCGGGTTGTTCCGCTCCGTCATCGGGCTGGTGCTGCTGGTGCTGGCGAACACCTTCGCCCGCCGGTTCGCCAAGTCCAGTCTCTGGTGAGTCAGGTGCTGCTGGCCTGGCGGTGGAGTCCCGTCGCCAGGACGGCCGACAGCAGCAGCGCGCAGGTGCTGGTCATCGCGACCAGCACCTTCACGCCGTTGAGCCCGGTGGCGATGCCGGTGCCGAGCACGATCCCGGCCGCGACCGCGAGTACGGCGAGGCCGACCCAGATCACCAGGGCGGCACGCTTCTCCTGCTGCGCGATCGCGGCGTACACGACCAGTTGCAGTACGGCGTACGCCGAGCCGGAGACCGCGAACAACCACGTGTACGGACCGAGTGCCGCGTACTTCTCCTGGCCGCCGATGATCGCGACGATCAGGTTGGGCAGCACGAGGGTGCCGATGACCGAGCAGACACCGAGCCCCGCGACGGCGACGATCGCCCGGCGTAGCCGGAGGGTGTCACCGGGGGAACTGGCCAGTGACGGGAACACGAGCACGATGACGAACTGCGGCAGGAACAGGCACGCCTTCGACACGATCAGCCCGGCCGCGTAGTACCCGCTGTCCCTGCCGTCGAGCAACGCACGCGCGAACAGCACGTCCGCGTTGGCGATCGCGAAGAACGCCAGCAGGGTGTGCGTTCCGTGCATCGTCTCCCGCAGTACCGCCTTCATCTCCGCGGCGGTACCGCCGGCCGATCCCCGGAGCAGCAAGCCGCCCAGCAGTGGAGGTACGGCGGCGCCGAGAGCCAGACCGATCATCGCCGAGTCGAGGGACGGGTGCACGAGCAGTGCACCACCACCGAGCACGAGGCGGCCGATGCCGACAGCGGTGTAGACGGCCGCCAACTCGGTCCAGCGCTGGCTGCCTTGGAGGACACCGAGCTGTGAGCCCATCAGCGTCAGGAAGCCGAGTGTGGGAGCGAGCAGCAGGACCGCGACCACGGAGTCGATGTGCAGCATCCACATGAACAGGGGCGTCGCCACCAGGCACACCGCGGTGAGTCCGACAGCCGCACGGCGACCCGCCTTGAGCATGGTGTCGGCCAAGCCCGCGGCGCTGTTCCCGCTGTGAGTGGCGAGGCGGCGGGCCCCGGTTGCCTGCAGTCCGAGCGAGGCGACGTTGCCGATCAGCAGCAGGCCGAGCAGCGCGGTCATGGCGCCGAACTGCTCGGGCACGAGCGTGTGCGTCCCGATCAGCGTGAAACCGTAGGCGGCTACGTTCATGATGGCCATGCCGACGGCAACGACCGTGGCACTGCGCAGGAATGCCAACCGTCTGGGCTCTTGCTCCGGAGTGGTGTCTGAACTCATGCTCTACTGCCTCAGGGCATTGGGTGGGGAGGTGGTCATGTCAGAACGTGCCAAGCGCGTCCTGCCGTGGTTGTGGCCTGTCCTGCTCACCCTGCTGATCACTGCTCCGCTGCTCGCTCCAGGCTTCGTGGTCGGCTACGACATGGTGTTCGTGCCGGACCTCACGGTACGGCTTGACCTCTTCGGTGTCACAACGGCCATGCCGCGCGCGGTCCCGTCGGATGTCGTCGTGGCCCTGCTCGACGTGGTCGGCGGCGTACTGGTCAACAAGCTCGTCCTCGTGGCCATCCCATTACTCTCCGGCCTCGGCATGACCGCTCTCTGGCGCGAGGTCCGGCTGGGTGGCGCGCTGCCAGGCGCTGCGGCCGCCACGCTCTACCTGTGGAACCCGTTCGTCGCCGAGCGGCTCCGGCTCGGTGCGTGGGCACTCCTCCTCGGGTACGCCGCCCTGCCGTGGCTGGTGCGGTCGGCACTACGACTGCGCCGGGGACAAGGGTGGCCAGGGTTCGTGCTGGCGTCGGCCGGGTGTGCGCTGACGGCATCGGGTGGAATCACCGGACTGCTGATGGCGGGGCTGATCCTGCTGTGGCCGCCACGGGCTCCGAAGATCTGGCCGCTGGGCGCAGCACTGCTCGTCAATGCACCGTGGCTGGTTGCGGGTCTCGTCCATGGCGGAGGTGCAACCAGCGATCCAGCCTCGGTGACTGCGTTCGCGGCACGTGACGAGGGCTATGGGGGCGTGTTGCCCACACTCCTCACGCTGGGAGGCGTGTGGAACGCAAACGTTGTCCCCGGCAATCGAGGCGACCTACTGCCGACCATCTTTGCGGTCGCGATGCTGGTCCTGTCGGTGGCCGGCGTGGTGCTGTGGTGGCGACAAGACCGCGTAGTCGGCGCACTGGTGACAGCAGCCGTGGTCGCTCTGCTCATCGGGCTGGCCGGCGTGGTCGCGCCGGGTGCGTTCGCCCAGGTCGTTGCGCACGTGCCAGGAGCCGGCCTGTTCCGCGACGGGCAGCGCTATCTGCCACCACTGATCCTGCTCGAGTCCGTCGGCTTCGGTGTTGCGGTGACAGCTGTACTCCGGTACGTCCGCATGCAGCGTGTCGTGGGAGCCACTGCGGTGCTGCTGCCGATCGCCGCTCTGCCTGCGTTGGCCGGAGGAGCCGGCCTGAAGGTTTCGGAGTATCCGTCGGACTGGCAGCAGGCACAGCACGCGGTCGCTGGCCGTTTCATTCCTTGGCCCTACGAGTCCTATCGGGCACCGGTGTGGAACAGCCGCCGTCCCGTGCTCGACCCGATGCCCCGCTACTTCGCGCAGCCATCGATCGCGCCCGACGAACTGATCGTCGGCGGGCACCGCCTGGCCGGCGAGGATCCACAGGCGGCCGACGTGGCAACCGCGATCCGGGCCGGCGTGCGGGACGGGTCGGATCCGACTGACGTTCTGCTGCAGCATGGTGTGGGCTGGATCGTGGTCGATCGCGAGGCGGGCGGTCCGGTCCCGACAACGCTGTTGCACGGGCTCAGGGAGGAGTTCTCCGGTCCGACCGTGACCGTCTACCGGCTCGCGGGAACGCCCGTGCCGCAACACCACGCGCCCTGGCGGATTGTCGTCGTACTGGCTGCCTGGGCGGCTGCCTGGGCGACCTTGATCGCCGCTCTGGTTTCTCTGGCGAGGCGTTGTTACTCTTCGGTTCACTTGACCGGGAGGGGACACGTTCCATGGGATCACTGATCGGTGCGGCCATCGCCGTACTCGCCGGACTGGCAGTCGCTACCACGACGGTTGTCGGGGTGGTGCAGTCGGTGAAGGACGACCCGGCGCCGCCGCCCGGCCAGACGCAGGGGCAGGCGGACGACCCGATCGTCGGCTACGGGGTGAAGTAGGCGTCAGCAGCCGGTCGAAGGCCAGTGCGGCCGCACACCAGGTGAACTTGCCCGCACTGGCCGACGCCCCTTCTGACAACCGCTGCCGCAGTGCGTCGTCCTGCAGCAGCGCGGCGATCGCGCCGGCGAAGTGCTGCGGGCTGTCCACCAGCACGCCCGACACTCCGTCGTGGACGGACTCTGTCGGGCCGCCCGCACTGCGGTAGGCCACCGTCGGTACGCCGTGACCCGCGGCCTCGCCGACGACGAGACCCCAACCCTCTTTGAGGCTTGGCAGTGCGAGCACCCAGGCCTCGTCGTACGCCGCGTGCTTGTCGTCCTCACTCACATGGCCGCGGAACTCGACCGCGTCCCGCAGACCGCGCTCGTCGACGTACGCACGGAGCGAGTCCTCCCACCAACCTGAGCCGACAACGATCAGCCGTGCAGCGGGAAGGACCTTGCGTGCTTCGGCGATCGCGTCGACGGCGTGCTCGAGTTGCTTGTGCGGAACGAGCCGTCCGACGCATACGACCGTTGGCACTGTCGATTGCGGGCGCTGGCGTGGCGGCGCCGGATCGGTGCCGTTGTGGATCACCGTGATGTCGCCGACGCCGAGTCCGGTGAGCTCGTCGCGTGAGGCCGACGACACGGTCACGTAAGGGCAGTCGTCGTACAACCGTGGTGCTACCCGCGATTCGAGCCACCAGCCGAGCCGGCCGCGCCAGCCCGGGTACACGACCTGCCACTGCTCCTGGTGCACGTGATGCACGAGGACGACGACGGTACGACGTACGAGACGGGTAAAGAATGGGAGTCCGTTCTGCACGTCGACAACGCGGTCCGGTTGGTGCAGCAAGGTGTGCACGAGACCGCGCAGGTACACCGTGACCTTGGTGCCTCGATACACGTACCGGACGTCGTGGCGACTGGCTTCGCGGGGGCTCCCCGGGTACGCCGCGCACAGCACGGTCACCGACCAGCCCAGTGCTGCAAGGCCTCTCGCCACCTCCTCCACATAGCGCTCCGAACCTCCACCTTCCGGGTTCGTCGTGTCCCGCCAATTCAGCAACAGCACGCTCTGCGCACGCACCTGGTCAGCCCCACCCCTCCGGTCACCTCCCCCGAGGTAATGGGCGGGGACGTTACCAAGGAGTAACGATGTCCGCCAGACCTCGCGAGATCCGTTAATGTCCCGCCTGTGCAACTGATGACGAACGCGACGGAAAGCCCGGAGTGGACGGCCGATCTCGGCCGGGCGGTCCGGCTGTTCCGGGCGTTCGGAGTCGAGCAGTCGGACCCGGATCGCTTCTACGAAACGCTTGCCGCAGATTCGGTCGGGCAGGTCCGGCAGTACGCCGAGCTGCAGGGCGCACTGCTGCTCGACGTCGGTGGCGGGCCCGGGTACTTCGCCGACGCGTTCCGCCGGGCTGGAGCGACGTACTACGCGATCGACTCCGACCTCGGCGAGCTGAGCGGGCGCGGCGAGCCCACACCGGGCACTGTGCTCGGCAGCGGTATGGCGCTGCCGGTTGCTGACGCCGCAGTCGACATTTGCTTCTCGTCCAACGTGGTCGAGCACGTGCCCGACCCATGGCTGATGGCTGACGAGTTGGTCCGAGTCACACGGCCCGGTGGGACGGTCTTCCTGTCGTACACCGGCTGGTGGGGACCGCACGGCGGCCATGAGACCGCGCCGTGGCATTACCTCGGCGGACACCGCGCTGCCAGCCGGTACGAGCGCCGAGAGGGGCATCCGCCGAAGAACCAGTTCGGTGAGTCGCTGTTCCCGATCACAGTGGCCGCGGGACTGCGGTGGGCTCGCTCCTGCCAGACAGCGGACCTCGTTGCGGCGGTGCCGAGATATCACCCTCGCTGGGCGTACGGCGTACTCGCGGTGCCCGGTGTGCGGGAGGTCGTGACCTGGAATCTCGTCCTGGTCCTCCGGCGCCGATGAGGAGACTCAAGGCGGGCAGTTCGGAGCAGGTGGTCTGGCGAGCGAGGCTCGTGCTGGGCTGCCTGGTCCTGATCGCCCTGTGCTTCCATCAAGCGCCCGGCAAGATCGTGCCCGACACCAAGCTCGACCTGACGGCCGGACCCGGCGGCTTCCTCGTTCGGGCACTGCACCTGTGGGATCCACAGGGTGCCTTCGGTCAGCTGCAGAACCAGGCCTACGGCTACCTGCTGCCGATCGGCCCGTTCCACTGGCTCCTCGACTCGCTGTCGGTGCCGGACTGGATCACCCAACGCCTGTGGTGGTCCCTGGTCCTGTGCGTCGCGTTCCTCGGCGTCTGGAAGCTGTGCAACGCCCTGCAGTACGGCGTGCCGTGGACGCGCTTCACCGTGGCGCTGCTCTACGCACTGAGCCCTCGCATGCTCGGCGAGCTGTCGATCACCTCGATCGAGGTATGGCCGATCGCGATGGCCCCGTGGGTACTGCTGCCACTCGTCACCCCGCGCGCCCGCTCGGGCTGGTGGCGGGTCGGCTGGTCGGCCGTGGCGTTCGCACTGGTCGGGGGAGTCAACGCCGTCGCGACCGGTGCGACGCTCGTACTGCCGGCGATCTGGCTGATGACTCGGCGGGTGGACCGGTCGACGCTGAAGGTGGCGGTCGGCTGGCTCGGCTGCGTGGTGGCGGTGTCGGTCTGGTGGCTCGTGCCGCTGATGCTGCTCGGCCGGTACAGCCCGCCGTTCCTCGACTGGATCGAGAACGCCCGGGTGACGACCGGCATGGCGAGTGTGTTCGAGTCCTTCCGCGGTACGTCGCAGTGGCTCAACTTCCTGTCCGGCGGTGGCGGACCGAGCTGGCCGGCCGGCTGGCTCTACGTCACGCAGCCGATGCTGATCCTCACCACCGCAGCCATCGCCTTGCTAGGCCTTGCAGGCCTCGCGATGGGCTCGTTGAAGAACCGCGGGTTCCTGCAGCTCTCCCTCGTGGCAGGACTCCTGCTGGTGACGCTCGGCCACGCCGGTGCGGCCGGCTCACCCTGGGCGCCGCAGTTGCAGGAACTGCTCGACGGACCGCTCGCAGCGCTTCGCAACACGCACAAGTTCGAGCTGGTCGTTCGACTGCCACTCGCCCTCGCCGCAGCGCATTCCCTGAGCCGCCTCGCCGAGTGGGCGGTATCGCATCGCATCCACCGTCGCGTCGTACCGGTGCTGGTGGCCTGTCTGGTCGTGTCGGTCGCAACGCCGGCCATCTTCGGTCAACTGCCCAGGAGCGAGGGGTACGACGCTATCCCGGCGCACTGGCGGGAAGCCGCGTCCTGGCTCGACAACCAGTCCGCGCCGGGCAGTGTCCTCGTGGTGCCGGCCGCATCCTTCGCGGACTTCACCTGGGGCTCGACGAAGGACGAGCCGTTCCAGGCCTTGCTGAAGCGACCCATGGCCGTGCGAGACGCCGTACCACTGGGGTCTGCCGGGACGACGCGATGGCTCGACGAGGTGGAACGCCGGCTCGGGTCCGGCGTCGGCGACCAGACACTGCGGCAAGCTCTCGCGCGTGCGGGCGTCAGGTACGTCGTGGTGCGCAACGACCTCAGGTACGACGCGCAGGTGACGCCGACCCTGGCCGTGCACGAGAGCCTGGCCGAGTCCGGCATCAAGCGGGTCGCGTCCTTCGGCCCGCCCACCGGCAGCACGATCGAGCAGCCCGGCGTGACGCTCGACGGCCACATGCGGCTGCCGTACCCGAGCGTGGAGATCTACGACGTCGGTGACACCAGTGCGGGCCGGCTGGTCCCGGAGTCGCGACTGGTGGAAGTCCGCGGCGCGGCTGAGGACGTACCGGCCGTGTTGACGGCACTCGGCGGTGACCGTGACGCGGTGACCAGCTCCGCCGCCGCCGGGCGACTCAACGGACTACCGCTGATCCAGACCGACGGCATGCAACGTCGTGAGGTGTCGGTCGGCCGTCCGGCCGAGAACTACTCGCCCGTGCTCACCGCGACCGAGGGGAGTCGGCAACACCGCCGCACCCTCGGGTACGACGACGGCACCGCAACTCCGAGTACGACCAGGACGTGGGGTGGCGGCATTGCCGACGTACGGGCGTCCTCGTCGGCATCGGATGCGGACGCCACGTTGCGGACCGGGCCGGGCAACGGACCGTTCGCCGCAGTAGACGGCGATCCGTCCAGTCGCTGGATCTCGGGGACGTTCGGCCGGAGCAGTGGGGAATGGCTGGAGCTGACCTTCGACTCGCCGCACTCGGTCGACGGGCTGAAGGTCCAGTTCTCGCTGGCGCCACCGACGACCGAGCCGGTCCGGACGTTGCAGGTGGACACGGACGCCGGATCGCTGACGTCAGTGGTCTCGGGGTCGGGCGATGCGCAGAGCATCCCAACCCCACCGGGCCAGACGAAGCGGTTGCGGCTGAGTGTCGGTGTGACCGACGGCAAGAACCCGAGCGGTGTGTCGATCGCCGAGGTGACCCTGCCGGGCATGCAGGCGGTCAGCCGGCTCAGCGTGCCGGACACTGACCGGCAGCCGAGTGCCCTGGTGTTCAGGAACGAGCAGATCGGGCGGTCTGCCTGCCTTCACGTGGACACCCGGCCACTGTGCCGGCAGAGCGTGGCGAAGGACTCGGAGGAGCCGACCGGCCTCTTGCGCAGTGTCGAGCTCCCGCAGGCGGCGTCGTACCAGCTGCACGGGACCGCACTGCCGAAGGACGGCGCGACTCTTGAAGGCATGCTCGTGGTGCCGGGTGCCATCACCGCGTCTGCCTCGTCCCGAGCCGTCACGGCTCCCGAGGGGCGACCGGGCGCTGCCGTCGATCGTGATCTCGGGACCGGCTGGGTAGCGGACCCGAGCGATCCGGCTCCGAGCCTGACCCTGAAGTTGCCTGCGGCAAGGGAGCTGAGCGGGCTGCAGTTCCTCACCGATCCGTACCTGACGGCCTCTCAGCCGACCGAGGTGCTGCTGCGGTTCGACGGCGGCGCGCCGACCCGGAGCACGGTGGACTCCGAGGGCTACGTTCGGTTCGCCGAGCGGAAGGCGCGGACGGTCGAACTGGACTTCGCCGAGACCAGACCGATGGTGGACTTCGACTCGGCTACCGGGTTGGCACAGACGGCGCCGGTCGGCGTCGCCGAGGTGCGGGTGCTCGGCGCCGACGATCTGCGGAAGGCACTCGACCTGAACAGCCAGACCGGGGCGTACTGCGGCTATGGGCCGGGGGTGCGCGTTGACGGCGTACCGGCGGACACACAGCTCAAGGCGACGGTGCGGGACCTGCTGCAGCGACGGCCGGTCGCGTTCAGCACGTGTGGAAAGGACTCCGCGGTTCCACTGCAGGCAGGACGCCATGCCGTGGACGTCCTGGCCGGTGGCGGCTTCGTACCTATCGAGACCACGCTGACCAAGGCAGGGTTCAGCGACGTGTCCGTCACGCCGGTGCAGGACGTGGACGTGTGGCGGCCGAACCCTGCCGAACTGACCGCCGAGGTGCCGGCCGCGGACGAGCAGTCCGTGCTGACCGTCGCCCAGAACTACAACGACGGTTGGGAGGCGTACGACGGCACTGGCCACAAGCTGACGCCGATCCGCATCGGCGGCTGGCAGCAGGGGTGGGTGCTGCCGGCCGGGCCCGAGCAGGTGGTGACAGCCCGCTTCATGCCGGATCGCACGTACCGCGGCGGTCTGCTGGTCGGACTGCTCGCACTGCTGTCGGTCATCGCCATGGCCGTGTTCTTCCGGCGTCGGTCAAGGCATTCGGGGCATCGCCTGCGCGAAGGCCGCAACGTCGGGCCATGGGTCGCTTTGGTCCTCGGTGCGGTCGCGGGCACGGTCATGTCCGGGTGGATCGGCCTGGCTGCTGTTGCGATTGCTGCAGTCTGCTCGTGGTTCCTGCCGAAGCGGGTCGTGCTGGTGGTGGTCGCGGCTGTGGTGACGCTGGGGACTCTGGTGGCGGCCGTTCAGCCCTGGCCGAACGGAGATGCCGGAGTGACCTCGGCAGTCGTCCAGTCGTCGATCTTGTTCGGATGTGCGCTGGCCTTGTTGTCCACGTTCACCGGTGAGACGTCGTACGACTTGTCTCGCCTGCCCAGGCGCATGATGGGCCGCTCCATCCCGTAGTAGCTCGCTGCGGCGACAGCGGCCGAGATGACGAGCGTTGGGAAGAAGAGTAGGGCGAACTTGCCGCTGAACAGGTTGTAGCCGCTGATCCGCTCGACCAGGCCCAGCACGATCAGGTGGTACGCGAAGACGCCGTACGAGATGTCGCCGGCGATGTGACCGACACTCCCGCCGAGGACGCCGGCGATGCGGGTGGTCGGGGTCAACGCCGGGAAGAGAACGCACGCTGCGATGCCCGTGTAGAGGATGGCCTTCACGAACGCCTGGCCTGGTGTGGATGCGGACAGGTTGTACGGCCCGGCCACCGGGCTCGACGCGATGAGCAGCAGCGCTGCACCGACACCCCAGACCGTCCCTGGGACCTTGGTGAGCGTGTCGAGCGCGGACGGCCCGAGCCGGCCGCTGCTGCGCGCCACCTGCCACAGGGCGAACCCCATCCCGACGGCGAACCAGCCGACGTACCCGGGTAGCCAGAGGCCGGCCTGCGGGTGACCGGTCGCGTTCACAGCAGCCATCCAGACCGGTCCAAGAACGATCAGCGCACCGAGTACGACGAGTCGCCAGCGCACGCTGCGTCGAGTGGGACGCTCGTATCCGGTCAGCAGTCTCGCCAGCCCTGGCAGGAGAAGGTAGAACGCGACCTCGGTCGCCAGACTCCACAGCTGCGTGAGTCCGTCCGCCGCCGGCCCGTCGAAGTAGACCTGCGTGAGTGTGGCGTGCTGGAGGTACGTCGCCCAGGTCACACCGTCCTTGTGCGGCACGAGGACGACAGCCAGCACTACCGCCAGCCAGAGCGCCGGCAGGATCCGCAGTGCGCGGTTGCGCAGGTAGGGCAGCGTGAGCGGCGGCAGCGTCCCCTCGAACCACGCCACCGCGTGCGGCCGGTAGAGCAGGAACCCGGAGATCGCGAAGAAGATCGCCACCCCGATGTCCAACCGGGCAAGGATCCCGGCGAACGGTCCGTTCAACGAGGTCCCGGTGTGAAACCCGACATGGGTGGTCAGCACCGCAAGCGCACCGATAGCCCGCAACCCGTCCAACGCCGGGAATCTGGTCCGTGTCACCTAGGGAGTCCGATCTCGAGGTTTTCGATGCAGAGGTTCGTCGCGGGGTCGGAGGAGCGTAGCCGCAGTTGCGTGGCGGTGATCCGGGGCGACGGGCCGAAGTACATGTTCCCGGCTCCAGCGGGCCAGTCGGCCGCAGGGAGCGCCGCGACGTTGCCGTCGGCGTCCAGGAGTTCGATCGCCACGGTGTTCTCGCGGTTGGAGAAGTACGCCGCCTTGACGAACCACTCCGCGGTCGCGACTCCGGGCTGGGTGGGCACCAGCGGCACGGTCACCGGATCGGTGCCACGCACCAGCAGGTTGCAGAAGGAGTTGGCCTGCGACGTCGGCGCACCGCGCGACCAGACCGCGAGCTGCGACCGGCGGAGGTGCCCGGTGTCGTCGACCAGCAGCGGCTCACTGGTCGGTGCCTGCAACAGGAACGGGACCCTGGCCATCCTCAGCACAGGCGACAGCCGGGTGTCTGCCATCAGCGCAGTGGCGATCGAGCGCGGCATCGGGGTGTCCCAGAGATTCACATTCGGTCCGGCCCGATCCAGCTCCGCGGTGACGGTCGCGAAGTACGCCTTTGCCGGGTTGTTCCCCCACTCCCGGGCGAATCCGGCGTCCGACACGACCACGCCGACGACCAGACAGGCGACGGGTACGACGGCCAGCCGCAACTGGACCGTCCGAACCGACAGCACCACAGCCAATGTGAGTGGGATCGAGAGATCGGACCAGTAGTGGTAGTGCACGGTGAAGATCGAGCCGAACCCACGGAAGCGTCCGTAGGACACGAGGAGCACGGTCACCAGGACGTAGACGGCGACCGAGGCCCACAGCAGCAGCGCACGCCGGTCCCGTCGCCACGCGGTCGCGAGCAGCACAACGGCGACCAGCCCACCGAGCGCGAACGCCGCGACGGGAGGCGTGGCGACGCTCATCGACTGCCCGGTGCCGGCCCAGGTCCAAGGACCGCCGACCAGTGCGGACAGCGGCACGCCGAAGCCGCGCGCTGTGAGCTCGAGCAGCCTGCCGGGGCCGGGCAGCCGGCCGGTCGAGGGATTGCCGTGCGTCAGGTAGAGGATGCCGAAGGCAATGATCGGCACGGTGAGTGCGGCGGCGTACCGCCACCAGTCGCGGATCCATTCGCGGAGCGGGTCGGTGCGCAGATAGAGCGCCAGGGCAACGGCCGTGACCAGGATCAGGCCGGACTTCTCCCAGCAGGCCACTGAGATCAGCAGCGACAATGGGCCGTAGGCAACGGCCCGCAGGCGGTGGCCGTCGTGCCAGTCGATGGTTGCGTGCAGCAACAAGAGCCCGAAGACGTGCGCGGACAGGTTGTTCACGCCACTCGACAGCGACATGAACGACGGCATGCTGAGTGGGGTGATCGCGTAGAAGATCGTGCCGACGACCACCCACCAGTTCGAGCCGAGGATGCGCTGGAGGAGCAGACCCATCAGGGTGATCGCGAGCGCCTGCATCAGCACCCGCCAGCCGATGGTGAAGCCATGGTTCAGTGGAGCGACCTCGGCGAAG
Organism: Kribbella sp. CWNU-51; assembly: GCF_054073265.1. Classification (NCBI taxonomy): domain Bacteria; kingdom Bacillati; phylum Actinomycetota; class Actinomycetes; order Propionibacteriales; family Kribbellaceae; genus Kribbella; species Kribbella sp. CWNU-51. The sequence continues at coordinate 92,375 of NZ_JBSXMZ010000023.1, read as the reverse complement.
ATCGCGTAGACGAGGCGCAGCCCGGGCGCGATGTGGTCGTTCACCGGTGTCAGCAGCTCGGCGGGCGCGAAGCCGCGACCGCCCTGGACGAGGAAGTCGAGGTCGTCGCTCAGCCACGAACCTCGGCGGGCGAGCAGACCGAGAACCGCCGACTGCAGCACCGCGATCGCCACCACGACACCACGCAGAACCGATGTCTGTGGTGGCGCCGGCACAGCCCAGTTCCCCCTCATGCCGCGCGACTATATGACAGTTCGAAATTCCCGCCCGCATCGTCTGTTCAAGATGGCTACCCGCTGGTAGCGTCCCGCGGACAGACCGGGAGGGGATGCAGTGGGGACACGCAGTCGTGCGGTGTTGATCGGGCTCGGGGTGTTCTTCGTCGGCGTTGCGGCGCTGGCCAGGTTCTATGCGTATCCAACGCTGGCGGTCGCGCCGGCGGGCCAGATCGCACATACGGTGTCGGCCGGTCCGGACGCCACCATCTTCAGCGTCGCGGACCTGAAGGAGAAGAAGGGCGTCGAGCTGGAAGCCCGGCGGACGGTCCGCGGTGACGTGGCCGCGGCCGAGAAGATCAGCAAGGCGCTGAATCGCAAGGTGGTCGTGTTCGACACGGCCGTGGTGACGGACGACTCCAAGAACTACAAGTTCCCCGACGACGCGTCGCTCACCGGTCTGATGCCGCTGAGCTTCGTCCAGGAACGCGTCGTCCTGGACGCGCGCACCGGTGAGGCGGTGCGCTGGAACCCGTCGGGTGGCGACGACAGCGGCGAGTACATCTCGACCACGCTGGAGAAGGCGGACCGGCTCAAGCCCAACCCGAAGAGCCCGCTGTTCAAGGGGCACGATGGTCTGGTGCTGAAGTTCCCGTTCGGCACCGAGAAGAAGACGTACTCCTTCTGGGACACCACGCTGCGCAAGGCGTTCCCGATCCAGTACAAGAACGAGACCAAGCTGGACGGGCTCAAGGTCTACGTCTTCGAACAGGAGATCCCGAAGCAGGAGGTGCCGCTGGCCAAGCCGCTGCTGGTGCCGGGCAGCCTGGTCGACGACTTCAGCAAGGACTCGGTCGCGGTGCAGCGCACCTACAAGAACACCCGGACCTTGTGGATCGAGCCGATCACCGGAGCGATCATCAAGGGCGAGGAGAAGCAACTCGCCACGATCGCGTACGACGGTGAGGACAAGCTGACCGCCACACAGGTCACGATCGCGTACGACGACGCGACCGTGAAGAAGAACGTGAAGGGCGCGACCGAGAACGGGGTCGACGAGGGCGGCTACCAGTCGAAGGCGGCACAGCTGCACCTGATCGGCTTCTGGGTGCCATTGCTGTCGCTGATCCTCGGACTGCTGTTGCTGGTGGCCGTCGGCTTCCTGCAGACGCGGCGGCGGACCGAGGCGGACTGACCTACTGCTTGTGCGCGGACCAGATCGCGGTGCCTGGGACCAGGCGGCCGCGGTCTGGTCCCCAGCCACCCCAGACCAGGTCGTGCCCGGCCGGCCACTCGGGCTCGAGCAGGTCGTCGACGACGAGCCCGGCGTCGGTGAGTTCGCGGATCCAGTCGCCGGTTGTCCGGTGGTGTTCGGCGTACACCGGCGTACCCGCGGCGTCGACCTCCACGTACGGCGTCCGGTCGAAGTAGGAATGGGTGATCCGCAGGCCGGCGGGCGTGGGGTCGTCCGGCATGGTCCAGCGGAAGGGATGGGTCACCGAGAACACGAGCAGGCCGCCCGGCTTGAGCGTCCGGGCGATCTCGCGCAATGCAGTCCCGGCGTCGGCGACGAACGGCAGCGCCCCGAACGCAGAGCAGACGATGTCGAAGGTGGCGTCCCGGTAGGGGATCGCGGTCGCGTCGGCCGCGACAGTCCGGACAACGGTGCCGGTGCGGGCGTCGAGCTCTCGTGCGATCCGGAGTTGCTCCACCGAGATGTCGAAGGCGACGACGTCCGCGCCCTGCTTGACCAGCCACCGCGAGCACTGCGCGGCGCCGCAGCCGACCTCGAGGATGCGCCGGCCCCGAACCGGGCCGAGCAACTGGGCGTGCTCCTCGTCGACCCCCTCGGGACACCAGATGAAGCGGTCGTCGCCAAGGAAGTCGCCGTGTTCGGCGAGATACTCGCCGGCCGCCGAGTTCCAGTAGGCCCGGCTGGCCCGGGAGGTCTCCGCCTCGGTCAACTCCACCCGCACCGGCCCGGTCACGGAGGAAACTCTAGTGTTCGGCTGTATGAGCGACTTCGCGGCCAGTGCGGTCCCCCTGACAGGCGGGTACGGCGGTCAGACGTATGCGGTCAGCGCCGGCGGCGAGGACGCCGTACTGAAGTTGTATGTGAAGGACCCTGGGCGGGCTGCTGTGGACGCGGCGCTCCTCCACCTCGTCCGCGGGCTGTTGCCCGTTCCGCGAGTACTGGACACCAAGCGCGAGGGATCTGCCGAGGACCCGCCTTATCTGCTGACCGAGCGGCTGCCGGGAGTGAACCTGCAGCTCTATCTGGAGACAGCGGGGGAGGACGAGCGCCGGACGGTCGGGGAGCAGCTGGGTGAGCTGCTGGTGCGGCTGAGCGGGATGCCGTTCCTCACCTTCGGGATGTTCCGTGACGGCGAGTTGGCGATCGAGCCGTTCGGGATGGGCGACCTGGAGCGGTACGTCGCGGGCCTCGACCTGGGGCTGAGCCCTGAGCAGTCCGAGCGGTTCGCCGGTGTGATCGCCGAGGCCGAGGACGTGCTGGCCGACGGAGTGGACCGGGTCTGCCTGGTGCACAGCGACTTCAATCCGAAGAACCTGCTGGTGGACCCGGCGACCGCGCGGATCACCGGGCTGATCGACTGGGAGTTCGCCCACGCGGGATCGCCGTACACGGATCTGGGAAACCTTTTCCGGTTCTGCGTGGACCCGGTGCTGGCCGGGGCGGTGCTGAGCGTGCTGCGGGGGAGCGGGCCGGCGCTCGGCGAGCCGCTGGTGGACCTGGGCCGGGCGGCCGATCTGTGGGCGCTGCTGGACCTCGCCGCGCGGTCGACCGAGCACGAGGTCGCGGCCGCCGCGCACGACCTGGTGGCCCGAATGGCGGACACGAGTACCCTCTCCGGAGGACGACCCGCCCTGGACGTCGTACATTGAGATGGATGGCACGTCGGGAGACCTCGGCGGGCGGCCGGTAGGCACCGGGTGCCCCAGGTTGTGCTGCCTTCGTCAAGACCGGTATTCTGTCAGGTGCGCTATGGGCCCGCGCGACCTCGGACGGAGCAGGCTCGTGCTCGCAGCAGTCGGTGGTGAATCTGTGCTCTTCAGGCAATCCAGCGGTTTGATGCGATCCAACGGTTCATGACGCGACCGCACAACACCACCAGTCCACGGAGCAACCCACCACATGACGGCCAGCATCGAGGCACCTCTCGACCCCGCAGTACGCAGCACCCCGCAGGTAGCGGTCAATGACATCGGGTCGGAGGAAGACTTCCTCGCGGCGATCGATCAGACCATCAAGTACTTCAACGACGGCGACATCGTCGAGGGCACCATCGTCAAGGTCGACCGGGACGAGGTCCTGCTCGACATCGGTTACAAGACCGAAGGCGTCATCCCCTCCCGCGAGTTGTCGATCAAGCACGACGTCGACCCGAACGAGGTCGTCAACGTCGGCGATCACGTCGAGGCCCTGGTTCTCCAGAAGGAGGACAAGGAAGGCCGTCTGATCCTCTCGAAGAAGCGCGCCCAGTACGAGAAGGCCTGGGGCACGATCGAGAAGATCAAGGAAGAGGACGGCGTCGTCACCGGAACCGTCATCGAGGTCGTCAAGGGTGGTCTCATCCTGGACATCGGCCTGCGCGGCTTCCTGCCGGCCTCCCTGGTCGAGATGCGCCGGGTCCGCGACCTCCAGCCGTACGTCGGCCAGGAGATCGAGGCCAAGATCATCGAGCTGGACAAGAACCGCAACAACGTGGTCCTGTCCCGCCGGGCGTGGCTGGAGCAGACGCAGTCCGAGGTGCGGATGAACTTCCTCACCCAGCTGCAGAAGGGCCAGATCCGCAAGGGCGTCGTGTCCTCGATCGTCAACTTCGGTGCGTTCGTGGACCTCGGCGGCGTCGACGGTCTGGTGCACGTGTCCGAGCTGTCCTGGAAGCACATCGACCACCCGACCGAGGTGGTCGAGGTCGGCCAGGAGGTCACCGTCGAGGTGCTGGACGTCGACATGGACCGCGAGCGTGTCTCGCTGTCGCTGAAGGCGACCCAGGAAGACCCGTGGCAGCAGTTCGCCCGGACCCACCAGATGGGCCAGATCGTGCCCGGCAAGGTCACCAAGCTGGTTCCGTTCGGTGCGTTCGTCCGCGTGGAGGAGGGCATCGAGGGTCTGGTGCACATCTCCGAGCTGGCCGAGCGGCACGTCGAGATCCCGGAGCAGGTCGTCCAGGTCAACGACGACGTCATGGTCAAGATCATCGACATCGACCTGGAGCGGCGCCGGATCTCGCTGTCGCTGAAGCAGGCCAACGAGGGTGTCGACCCGGTCTCGGACGACTTCGACCCGACGCTGTACGGCATGACCGCGACGTACGACGACCAGGGCAACTACGTCTACCCCGAGGGCTTCGACCCGGAGACCGGCGAGTGGCTCGAGGGCTTCGACAAGCAGCGTGAGGAGTGGGAGCGGCAGTACGCCGAGGCCCACGCGCGCTGGGAGGCCCACAAGAAGCAGATCGAGGACGCCAAGACGGCGGACGTCGAGGCCGGCGAGGCGTCGACGTACTCCTCCGCCGCGGCTCCGAAGGACGACGCTCCCGTCGAGGGCGCGCTCGCTTCCGACGAGGCGCTGCAGGCCCTCCGCGAGAAGCTGACCGGCCAGGGCTGATCCTGACCGGATAAGTAAGGCCCGAGACCCCCGCATCCCCGTACTGGATGCGGGGGTCTCGCCTGTCCGCGGGTGGGTCAGTCGTAGGGGAGGCGGGGCTTCTTCCGCTTACCGAAGTCGATGCCCCAGCGTCCGCGGCCCTCGCCCTTGAGCTGACTCTTGAGCTCGATCACCTGCGCCCGGGCCGGGCTCGCGGAGAAGAAACCGACCTTGTACGGCTCGTTCGGCGCGCCTGCCTCCCACGCCGGCACCTGCACCTCGCCGTACCGGACCATTCGGACCGGTAGGTCTTCGCCGGCCCGGATGCGGGCCGCGTCCTGCGCACAGGCCGGCACTCGGCGGGTCGGTCCGCTGGCCGGCGTCCAGACGACATCTGTGCTCGACGGTCCGTGCTGCGGGTTGAAGAAGCACGGCGTACGCCGCTCCGGCAGGGGAGCGCCCGTGACCCGGGCCCGGGCGCACGCCAGCGCGTACCGGCCGGCGGTGAGGGTGTCGACCACGGTGCTGACCGACTCGGCCGACGTCAGGTGGTCGACCATCCGTTGGGCGGACTCGTAGGCATCGAGCGCGGTCTGGTAGTCCTGCCGCGTCTCGGCGTCGAGTTCGCCGGTCCGGACCTCGCCGAAGCGCGCGAGCTCCTCACCGAACTGGACCATGTCCTCTTCGGCCATCAATCGCACCTGCCGCAGGTCGACCGCGCGCCTGCGTCGCAACCACCCCATACGCCATGTTAGGCATTGACTGGCTAAGGTGCTGGCGTGCTGAGAGTGGGACTGACCGGTGGGATCGGGTCCGGGAAGAGTGCTGTGTCGTCGCGGCTGGCCGCTCGTGGGGCGGTTGTGATCGACTCCGACGTACTCGCGCGCGAGGCGGTCGCCAAGGGGACCGACGGGCTCGCGGAGGTGGTGGAGGCGTTCGGGAACGACGTACTGACCGCCGAGGGCGAGATGGATCGGGCGGCGCTCGGGCGGATCGTGTTCGGTGACGAGACTGCGCGGCGGAGGCTCGAGGCGATCGTCCATCCGCGGGTTCGCTCCCGGGCCGCCGAGATCGAGGCGCAGTCGCCGGCCGGCGCGATCGTCGTCCATGACATCCCGTTGCTGGTCGAGACCGGTCAGGCGGATCGGTTCGATCTCGTCCTCGTGGTCGATGCGCCGCTCGACGTACAACTGGAGCGGTTGACGTCGGAGCGCGAGATGGCTGACACGGAAGCCAAGCAGCGGATCGCCAGTCAGGCGTCCCGGGAGGACCGGCTCGCGGTGGCGGATGTCGTGATCGACAACTCCGGCACGCTCGCCGAGCTGGACCGCCGGATCGACGAGGTGTGGGCCACACTCCAACGACGCGCAGGCCACGGTCCGGACACGAAAAGGTGACCCTCGCGCGGTAAATGATGACTCCGGGACCTGCTGTACGAGAATCTGTCCCGGTTCGGCCCGGGGTGATCGGGCCGTGACCACCGACGGCGCGCCCCGCGCCGGTCCGGAATGATGTCCGAGGTTGGGAGGATGGCGTGGTTTGTCCGCGCTGCAACTCTGACGTCCCCGAGGTGTCGCACTTCTGCCATCACTGTGGCAACGACGTGCGCTCCGGGGATGCGGAGCGGAAGAAGGCGTACGCCGCCAGGCCCGATGAGCCGGTCGCGTCGTTCAAGCTGGTGTCCACGATCATGCCGCAGGGCTCGGGTAAACAGCCCTACACGTACAAGGTCGCGCTGGGCGTCGCCCTGCTGCTGACCGTCGTGACGGCCGCGCTCGGCGCGTTGCCGGTGGCCATCATGATCGCGGCGTTCGCCATTCCGATCGTGTACATCCTCTACCTGTACGACGTGAACCTCTGGGAGGACGAGCCGATCCCGGTCGTCGCCGCGGCGTTCGTGCTGACCGGCGTCCTGGCCGCGGTGTTCACCTGGCTCTGGTCGGACAAGCTCGCGCTCTCCCTGGACACGATCGGCGGCAACCACGCCGGCCCGTCCGGGCGCGACCTGCTCATCCTGCTCCTGCTGGTGCCGGTGGTGTCGGAGCTGATCCGCCAGATCGGCCCGCTGTACCTGGCCTCCCGGCCGCGGTACGACGACCTGATGGACGGCTTCACCTTCGGCGTGGTGGCCGGTGTCGGCTATGCGTGCTTCGAGACGCTGGTGCTGCACTGGGGCTGGATCAGCGGCGGCTTCGCCGGTCCGGGCAGCAGTGCCGGTACGTGGATCTCGATCGTGGTGCTGCACGGCTTCATCAAGCCGCTGATCTACGGATCGGCGACCGGCCTCGCGGGTGCGGAGTTCTCCGGCCTGGGCGAGGGGTACGACGGCTTCACGCCGCGCTGGGTGTTCGCGGTGCTGCAGGCGATGGTGGTCAACGCGCTGTTCCAGGGCGGTGTCTACCTGCTCGGCTTCGTCGGCGGCCACGGCTCGACCATCGGCGCGATCCTCGGTGTGGTCTGGGGCCTGCTGCTGCTCGGCGCGCTGATCATCCGGGTGCGGACCGTACTGCACAAGGGTCTGCTCGAGGCGGCGCTGGAGTCGGCCGCGCGCGGTGGCTCCAACCACGCGTCGGGCGATCTGGCCTTCTGCTCGCGTTGTGAGATGCCGCTGCTGCCGCACTCCGACTTCTGCTCCGCGTGCGGCAACTCGGTGCGCTCCGTGCCGAAGTCCGCCCGCGGCCTGGCGGCCGTGGCGGGTGCGAGTGGCTACGAAGCGACGACTGGGGAGATGCAGGCATGAGCAACCAGCAACCGCCCTACGGCTCGGCCGGTCAGCAGCCGTACGGCGGCCAGCCGGGCCAGCAAGGTCAACCGGGCCAGCCGGGTTACGGCCAGCAGCCGGGCCGGCCGCAGGGTCAGCCGGGCTATGGCCAGCCGCAGGGCCAACCGCAAGGGCAGCCCGGGTACGGGCAGCAGCCGCCGCAGGCTCAGCCGGGGTACGGGCGCCCGCCGCAGGCACCCCCGGGATACGGCCAGCAGCCGGGCCAACCGCCGTACCAGGGGCAGCCGGGTCAGCAGACCTTCCCCGGTCAGCAGCCGCCGTACCCGAGCCAGCAGCAATACCCCGGCCAGCAGCAGTACCCGCAGCAGCAGGGCTACCCGGGCCAGCAGCAGCAGTACGGCGGCGGCCAGCAGCAATGGGGTCAGTACGGCGGCCGCTCCCCGCGCGGCAAGGGCGGTAACAAGATCCTGTTCATCGCCGGCGGCGCGTTCGCCGTCGTCGCGGTGATCGGCGTCGTCCTCGCCCTCATCTTCAGCGGTGGCGACGACAAGAAGGCGGAGCCGGACCCGCAGCCGACGACCAGCCAGAGCAACAACCAGCCGACCCCCAACGTCGACGAGGGCATCGAGGTCGCCGAGGGCGTCTTCGTGAAGCCCCAGCCCGGTTACATCCGCAAGAGCCTGGACAAGTTCACCGGCGTCTACCTGCTCAAGCAGGGCGAGGCCTACTTCATGGTGAACGCTTGGAAGGCGGAGGCCGACGAGAACACCGCGACCGTGCTCCCGCAGCTGCTGACCGCCGAGACCAAGGACCTGTCCTCGGTCAAGACGGGCCAGCCGAAGGAGAGCAAGCCGGGTCCGGACGACAAGACCGACGTCAAGGTCGTCACCACCCAGAGCTTCGACGCGGTCTCCAGCTCCCAGAACGGCAGCCTGCCGGTGGTCGGGTTCGTCGGCGTGATCGAGCGCAACGACGGCGTGATCACGATCATCCGGGTGTACGGGCGCAAGGACAAGGTGTCCACGATCCAGCCGGACTCGACGGCGATGCTGCAGTCGGTCGTCAAGAGCCAGTGAGCGGGAAGCGCGACAAGGGTTCCGGAACGGACAACCCCTGGGTCAACCAGCCGGGTCCCGACGCGGACGACGCGGCAGAGCCGACTGAACCGGATCTGCCGCCGTCGCCGTGGAACTTGGAGGTGCCACCGCCGCCGTCGCCGTGGGGTGACCCGAACACCGCCGGGCCGGGACCCGGACCGGCGACGGAGACGAGTTCGGCGTGGGGCGACAAGGTCGGGCCGCCGTCGTTGCGGCGGCCGCCGCCGGAGAAGAAGGGGCCGCGGGTCCCGCCGCTGCTGATCCCGATCGGCGCCGGCCTGATCGTGGTCGTGCTGGTCGCGGTCGCGCTGGTCCTGCTGTCCGGTGGCGACGACAAGACCGCGGACCCCACTCCGAGCCAGTCGCCGGCGCCGACCGCGAGTACGCCGACGACGTCGTACCAGCCGCCGGCCAACGCGATCGCGGTCGGCTTCGGCGTCTCCGTCGTACCGGTGGAGGGCTGGAGCCTGCTGGCGAAGGAGACTCGCGGCAAGGAGCTGGTCACCTACGCACCGAACGGCGATCCGCGGGCGTTCTTCTGGGTCCGGCAGAAGGAGAACGTGACCGCGCAGGCGTACGTGCTCGGCATCGTCGAGGGCGAGACCGAGAACGAGATCGCCCAGCTGGGCAACGTGCGGAACCTGCCGTGCCCGAAGGACGTCTTGGAGGAGTGCGTCGCGATCAGCTACACCTCCACCGCGAAGGACAAGACCGGCGCGGACGTGCGGGTCCAGGGCTACGTCGAGGCGTACCGGCGCAAGGACAAGGTGGTCACCGCGCTGGACTTCCGGACCCGGGTCGACTTCGCCCCGAAGGCCGAGGCCGACGCCGAGACGATGAAGAAGTCCGTGCTCGACAGCCTGTGATGACGAAACCAGAGACACACCGCGAGGAAGAGCTATGAGTCAGCAGTACGGGCCGCCCCCGGGACCGCCTCCCGCCCCCGCTCCTGGCGGCTGGGGACCCGGACCGGGTACTCCGGGTCGTTCCGGTCCTGGTGGCTGGGGTCCGGGGCCGAGCCGGCCGCAGGACCGGCCGGGCAAGTCGAGCCGGAACCAGTGGATCATCATGGGCTGCGCCGTCCTCGCGGTCGTACTCGTCGCGGTCGGCGTGGTCCTGCTGGTGACCGGCGGCGGCAAGGACACGGACCCGGTCACCCAGCAGACCCCGGATCCTGTCGGCACGCTGTACACGCCGTCTCCCACGCCCACACCCAACGACTCCAAGGGTCCGAACGACATCGGTGTCGAGGTCGGCTGGGGCGTCTGGTTCACCCCGGCCAAGGGCTGGCTGCCGGACTGGGACAAGTCCAAGGGCGGGAAGAACTACATCCTGCAGCAGTTCAACGCGCGCGGCCTGATCGACGGGTACTACTGGGTCCGGCAGACCGAGTTGTACGACGCGAAGGGGTTCGCCGAGCACCTGGTCGACATCGAGTCGAACGGCATGCAGGGCGTCCGGATCGGCAAGGGCGTGGCGTGTAAGCCGGCCACCCCGGCGGTCAAGGCCTGCTACGCGCTGTCGTACACCGGGGTGTGGGTGGCCAAGAACGGCAAGAAGATCGCGATGCAGGGCTTCGTCACCGCCTACCAGGACCAGTTCGACCGCGTCACCGCCACCGACGCCGCCCTCGAGACCCGCGTCTACAAGCGGCGCGTCAACGAGCTGATCTACATGAACAATTCGGTCGTCAAGAGCTTCTGACCTGCGGTTTTTAGAAACTGTCGGCGGCGCGCCGTACGGTGGAGGGCATGAGACAGGTCTCGGATCTCCAGCGTATGGTCGCCCCGCTGAAGGTGGTGTCCGATTTCGATCCGGCCGGTGACCAGCCGGCCGCGATCGCGGACCTGGAGCGGCGGATCAACGCCGGCGAGCAGGACGTCGTCCTGCTGGGCGCCACCGGCACGGGTAAGACCGCGACGATCGCCTGGCTGGCCGAGAAGATCCAGCGCCCGATGCTGATCCTCCAGCCGAACAAGACCCTCGCCGCCCAGTTCGCGAACGAGTTGCGGCACTTCTTCCCGCAGAACGCGGTCGAGTACTTCGTCTCCTACTACGACTACTACCAGCCGGAGGCGTACGTCCCGCAGACGGACACCTACATCGAGAAGGACTCCTCGATCAACGAGGAGGTCGAGCGGCTGCGGCACTCGGCCACCTGGTCGCTGCTGACCCGCCGCGACGTGGTCGTGGTCGCGACCGTTTCCTGCATCTACGGCCTGGGCTCCGCCGACGAGTACCTGAACCGCATGATCCACGTGAAGGTCGGCACCGAGATGGACCGCGACGGCCTGCTCCGCAAGCTCGTCGGGGTGCAGTACGCGCGGAACGACCTGGCCGGCACCCGCGGCACGTTCCGGGTCCGCGGCGACACGCTCGAGGTGTTCCCGGTGTACCAGGAGCTCGCCGTCCGGGTCGAGTTCTTCGGCGACGAGATCGAGCGGGTGATGACGCTGCACCCGCTGACCGGTGAGGTGATCAGCGAGGAGGACGAGGTCTACATCGGCGCCGCGACGCACTACGTGACCGCGCCGGAGCGGATGGAGCGCGCGATCACCTCGATCGAGGCCGAGCTGGAGGAGCGGCTGGCCGAGCTCGAGCGCGGTGGCCAGTTGCTGGAAGCCCAGCGGCTGCGGATGCGGACGACGTACGACATCGAGATGATGCGTCAGATCGGCACCTGCTCCGGTATCGAGAACTACTCGCGGCACACCGACGGACGTGAGGCCGGTACGGCGCCGCACTGCCTGCTGGACTACTTCCCCGAGGACTTCCTGCTGGTCATCGACGAGTCGCACGTGACCGTGCCGCAGATCGGCGGGATGTACGAGGGCGACATGTCCCGGAAGCGGACGCTGGTCGAGCACGGGTTCCGGCTGCCGTCGGCGATGGACAACCGGCCGCTGCGCTGGGAGGAGTTCCTGGAGCGGATCGGCCAGACGGTCTACCTGTCCGCGACCCCGGGGCAGTACGAGCAGGACAAGTCGGACGGGTACGTCGAGCAGCTCATCCGGCCGACCGGTCTGGTCGACCCCGAGGTGATCGTGAAGCCGACCAAGGGCCAGATCGACGACCTGATCCACGAGATCCGCGGCCGCGTCGAGCGGAACGAGCGGGTCCTGGTCACCACGCTGACGAAGAAGATGTCGGAGGACCTGACCGACTACCTGCTGGAGATGGGCATCCGGACCAGGTATCTGCACAGCGAGGTGGACACTCTGCGCCGGGTCGAGCTGCTCCGCGAGCTGCGGATGGGCGAGTACGACGTACTCGTCGGCATCAACCTGCTGCGTGAGGGTCTCGACCTGCCGGAGGTCTCGCTGGTCGCGATCCTGGACGCGGACAAGGAAGGCTTCCTGCGGTCGGGCCGGTCGCTGATCCAGACCATCGGCCGCGCCGCCCGGAACGTGTCCGGCCAGGTGTTCATGTACGCCGACAAGATCACCCCGTCGATGGAAATGGCGATCGACGAGACGAACCGGCGCCGTGCCAAGCAGATCGCCTACAACGAGGCGCACGGCGTCGACCCGCAGCCGCTGCGGAAGAAGATCGCCGACATCACCGACATGCTCGCCCGCGAGGACGCCGACACCGCCGAACTGCTCGGTTCGGGGCGGACGCAGTCGCGCGGCAAGGCGCCGGTGCCGGGCGGCGGCAAGGCGAAGGCGGGGGAGAAGGCCAAGGAGCTGGCCGGCGGTCTGCCGTCGTCCGACCTGGCCGACCTCATCCAGCAGCTCACCGACCAGATGCACAACGCGGCGGCCGAGCTGCAGTTCGAGGTCGCGGCCCGCTACCGCGACGAGATCTCCGAGCTCAAGAAGGAGCTCCGCCAGATGACGAACGCGGGGATGAAGTAGCCGGCTACTGATTGGGTACGACGGTGTGCTGCGGCGACTCGTCGGCGAACAGGGTGAACACGTCCGGCCGCGAATAGTGGCCGACGGCATCGAAGTCGAACTTGCCCCGATCCAGGTCGCCGAGATCGAGCTCCGCCACGAGGACACCCTCGCCGCCTCGTAGCGGGCCGGCGAGGATCTCGCCGAGCGGGGAGACGATCACGCTGCCGCCGTCGATCAGGACGGTCGCCGGCGCGTCGCCCTGGATCGGGTGGACGTCGTCGGGCAGGTCACCGCGGGTGAGGTACTGGTTCGCGCCGATCACGAAGCAGCGGCCCTCGAGTGCGAAGTGCCGCATGGTCGCCTGCCACTGATCGCGATCGTCCACCGTCGGTGCGCACCAGATCTCGACGCCCTTCGCGTACATGGCCTGGCGGAAGAGCGGCATGTAGTTCTCCCAGCAGATCGCCGCGCCGAGCACACCGAAATCGGTGTGCACCGCGGGCATGGTCGAGCCGTCGCCCTGCCCCCAGAGGAAGCGCTCGGCCGCCGTCGGCATCAGTTTGCGGTGGTGCGCCACCAGCCCGTGCCGCGGGTCGATGAAGACGGCGGTGCAGTAGAGCGTCCCGCCATCGCGTTCGATCACGCCGGCGACGAGGTGAACACCGAGTTCCGCCGCGAGGTCCGCCAGCCGGGCGATCTCCGGACCGGACAGCTGAACGGCGGCCTCGCGGTAGCGCCGGAAGACGTCGCGCCCTTCGGGTGATCGGGAGCCGACCGTCACGCCGAAGTCGAGCCCCTTCGGATAGCCGCCGAGGAACGTTTCGGGCAGCACGATCAGCCGGGCGCCGACCGCGGCGGCCTCGCGCACGTACCGCTCGGCCTTGGCCAGGGTCGCGGGCGTGTCGAACAGGGTGGAACCCGCTTGTACTGCGGCGACGACAACGGAAGTCATGCCGAGCAGCGTAGTTCTGTCCGCGACGGGGTCTACTGTGCCTCTCAGAGCCACCAGGGGAGGAACCATGTTCGACCACTTGTCCTTGCAATGCGACGACGTGGACGCGAGCCGTCGCTTCTACGAGACGGTCCTGACACCGCTCGGCATCGGTGTGTCGATGGAGTTCGGCGACGTCCTCGGGTTGGCCGGGCAGGACGGCGTACCGAAGTTCTGGCTGGGGAAGACGACCACCGGGGGAGCTCAGCGGGAGATCCACCTGGCGTTCACGGCTCCCAACCGCGCGACCGTCGACACCGTGTATCGCGCGGTCCGGGAGCTCGGGGCCGAGGTCCTGCACGAGCCTCGCGAATGGCCGGAGTACCACGCCGGCTACTACGCGGTCTTCATGCGCGACCCCGACAGCAACAACGTCGAGGTCGTCTCCCACAGCTGAGAGGAGCACGCGATGGCGAGGCTGAGTGGGGACGACATCCTCGCGCACTGCCTGGGCAAGCCGGGTGCCTGGCAGGACGAGCCGTGGGAGGGGGATGTCGTCGCGAAGGTCGGGGACAAGATCTTCGCGTTCCTCGGTGGCGGCGAGGGCGTCGGGCTCAAGTGCGGCGCCAACCGGGACGAGGCGGACGAGCTGGTCGACACCTATCCCGGCGACGTCAGCAAGATGGCGTACATCGGGCGCTCGGGGTGGAACACGGTGCGCCTCGGCGGCACCGTCCCCGACGACGAGATCCTCGAGCTCATCGACACCTCGTACGAGACGATCGTGGCCAAATTGCCGAAGAGCAGACGTCCGGTAGTCGATCACTGATCACTCGGCGCGACTATTCCCCGAACCGGCTGTGATCATTTCGACAGCCGGACACGGTGTCCCGGATTTGGAGACTCGTACGTCCACCCGTCAGAATGGTGGTGGAGAAGGGGAGTATTCCTTCGCGGCGGCATCGTCATCACGGTCAAGGGCTTGTGTCCCGCGCCCGGTGCCCCCGGCCAGGCTCACTCCGTGAGTCCGGCGGAAGAGACCTTCGGAGTCCTGTTTCGTCTGAGCTCCGGAGGTTTTCTGTGGACGTTGCTGACTACGTTTGGTACATCACCGTCGGCGTCCTGCTCGCGCTGCTGGCCTTCGACGTTTTCATCATCGGCCGCCGCCCGCACGAGCCGACCACCCGTGAGTCGGCCACCGCGATCGCGTTCTACGTCGGTCTGGCGGTGCTCTTCGGCCTCGGGGTCTGGGTATTCTCCGGCGGCAACTACGCGGGGGAGTTCTTCGCCGGCTGGCTGACCGAGTACAGCCTGAGTGTCGACAACCTGTTCATCTTCCTGATCATCATGGCCAGGTTCGGGGTGCCGAGGAAATACCAGCAGACCGCGCTGCTGATCGGCATCATCCTGGCGCTGGTGTTCCGCGGCATCTTCATCGCGGTCGGCGCGGCCGCGATCAACGAGTTCTCCTGGATCTTCTACCTGTTCGGCGCGTTCCTGGTCTATACCGCGATCCACCTGGCCAGGCAGGGGGAGAACGACGACGAGGACTTCAAGGAGAACGCGGTCATCCGGTTCGCCAAGAAGCGGCTGAACGCCACCGATGAGTACAACGGCGTCAAGCTCACCATCCTGAAGAACGGCAAGCGACTCGTCACCCCGATGGCGATCGTGATCATCGCGCTCGGCACCACCGACCTGCTGTTCGCGCTCGATTCGATCCCGGCGATCTACGGCCTGACCCAGGAACCCTTCCTGGTCTTCGCCGCGAACGTGTTCGCGCTGATGGGCCTGCGGCAGCTGTACTTCCTGCTCGGCGATCTGCTGAAGCGCCTGGTCTACCTCTCGATCGGCCTGTCGGTCGTGCTCGCCTTCATCGGTGTGAAGCTGGTCCTGCACGCGATGCACGTCAACGAACTCCCGTTCATCAACGGCGGCCACCACATCGACTGGGCCCCCGAGATCCCGATCTGGTTCTCCCTCGGCTTCATCATCATCACCCTCGGCATCACCACCGTCGCCAGCCTCCGCAAGTCCCGCACACTGGAGGCCGAGGCCGAGGCCGAGGCTACGGCGACCACCCCGGAAGCCTCGCCCGGCCCGTCGGAGCCCGAGCTCGACCCGAAAACCAAGGCCGAACTCGACGCGATCCGTCCGCCAGAGCCCCACGACTCAGACGCCAAGAACTCCTGATCCGACCTACCCACGTCGCCCCGGACCTCCGGTCCGGGGCGACGCCTCTGTGCCAGTGCCGCGTCAAACAGGGCTGGGGAGGTAATCCGCAGTGCCCCCGAAGCCGGCCCTGGCGGCCAGGTGCGGGGTTCACCCCTGATCTGGACCCTTCACCCCAAGTACGCGGTGGGGGAACGGTGCAGCTGGGAGGTTCTCCCCGCAAATTGACCCCGCGCGGAAGCCAAGTGCGGTAACGACGTCGTCGTTTCTTGGCGAGGCACCCGAGCGCTCGCCCGCACACCGTTCGTCCTACCAGCGATCTGGTGTGGACGGACCGATCCGGGGTGCGGTCTGCCCCGAACCGCTGGGGAAGGCGGGGTCTGCTTCGACAGCGGACTGGCGGAGGGATCGGGATCATGCGAGTGCCCGAAGTGCACAAGCTCATCGAGCGACACGGACGTGACCGGGGACGGTATCGCCGCGGCCGGTCGGCGGCCCAGAATCACTGGCAGGTGGCGGGTTCGGTCGCCGCGGTGGTCACCCTCGCCGCGTCGGCGACCGCGCAGCTCCCGGACCGCTCGGAGAGCGGCGGGTACGACGCGGCCGGGGCTGCGGAGGCGTCAGCGATGGGGCGTACGGTGCTGCCGGAGGACGCACCGGCCGATCCGTTCGTCGATGACGAGGTGCTGGACGAGTTGGTCACGCCGGAGCAGCTGGTGGCGGTCCCGGTCGGGCCTGGCCGGGTCGCGAAACCGGTGCAGATGGTGCTCTCGGGTGCGCCGGTGATCAGGACGCTCGGCGAGAGCGGAATCCCGGACGTCGCCGTGCGGGCGTACAAGAAGGCCGAGGCACGGTTGGCCGTGACCGACCCCGGCTGCGGGGTGCCGTGGACGCTGCTTGCCGCGATCGGACGAGTGGAGTCCAATCACGGACGCTTCGGTGGTGCACAGTTGCGCGACGACGGCTCGGCGACCCGGCGGATCCGCGGCATCCCGCTCGACGGCCGGCCGAACGTCGCGCTGATCCGCGACTCCGACGGTGGCGCGCTCGACGGCGATGCCGTGTACGACCGCGCGGTCGGGCCGATGCAGTTCATCCCGTCGACGTGGCGCGCGGTGAACGCGGACGGCAACGGCGACGGGTTCGCCGACCCGAACAACATGTTCGACGCCGCGCAAGGCGCTGCCCAGTACCTCTGCACCGGTACGTCGAACCTGCGCGACCCGGCCCGTGCAGCCCAGGCGATCCGGCGCTACAACAACGCCGACTCCTACATCCGTCTAGTGCTCGCGCTGGCCCGGATCTACCAGACCGGCCGAGTAATCGGTCTGCCGTCGACCGGCGAACTCCTCCCCGACGAGACCGACAAACCGCTGGCGCTACGCCCCTGGCCGACCACTGCGCCGCCGGGGGTTGGCTCCTGGCCCACCCACGTGCCGCCGGCGCGTCGCTCCTGGGCCACAGGCGCGCCGCCGGGGGACACGGTGCTCGCCAAGCCCGCTCCGACGCAACAGACCGAACCCGCGGCGCCACCACGTGCGGTGAACCGCCCGCAGACGACGAACCCGCCGCCCAACCAGCCGAACCCGCTCGCTCCCCGGCCCAGCAAGACCGCCGCTCCTAAACCAGCCCCGACCACGGTCGGCCCCCTGACCACCAAGACGAGGCCGTCCGAACCGGCCCTGCCTCAACCGCCCAAGCCGGTCCCGACTCAACCGCGCGGATCGAAGCCGTCCGGGCCGAAGGCGACTGAGCCCCGACCGTCCGAGCCAGATCCGACTCAGCCGAAGCCGTCCGAGCCCAGACCGTCCGAGCCGAAGCCGTCTCAGCCGCAGGCGTCCGAGCACCAACCGTCCGGGCCGAAGGCGACCGAGCCCCAATCGTCTGAGCATCAACCGTCTGAGGCCGAGCCGACTCAGCCGCCCGGGCCGACGCCGTCGCAGCCGAACGCGACTGAGCATCAGCCGTCCGAGCACGAGGCGACTCAATCGCCCGAGCCGAAGCCGTCTCAGCCGCGGACGTCTGGGTCCGGGTCGGCGGGGACTGGATCACCCAAGTCGACACCGTCCGCCGAACCCACCCTGGAGCGGAAGCCGACGACGGCCGCGGTCGGCTGGGCCCCGGCGATGCGCCAAGTAGTCGGCCGAGCCCTTGCCCGACCCGGCTGCCCCCAAGCCCGCACGCCACATGCCCCCACCCCGCAAGCCCGCACCCCCGAAGCCCGCACCCCGCAAGCCCGCACCCCGCAAGCCCGCACCCCGCAAGCCCGCACCCCGCAAGCCCGCACCCCGCAAGCCCGCACCCCGCAAGCCCGCACCCCGCAAGCCCGCACCCCGCAAGCCCGCACCCCCAAAGCCCGCACCCCGCAACCTGATGATCAGCGCCCCGGGACCTGCGCCGCCGGTTCGGGGCAACCGTCCCCGGCCCGGGACGACAAGTTCCGGGAACGGTGCACACCGCAGCTCGTGTGTAAGGCCCCAAGCTCCCCGCGTCCGTCGGCCGCGCCCGGGCGCTGAGCGACTCAATGGCGCTTGCGGCGGTCCGCCTTCGACTGGGCGCGGCGGCGCTTGCGCTCGCGGCGTGCACGGTCCTGCTCGGTGTCCGTGTGGTGGTGGTCGGTACCGCTCGGTGACGCTGTCTCTTCGCCGGCCTTCGTGCGGGCGTTGCGGATCAGGACGACGACCACACAGAGGATCGCCAGCCCCGAGAAGATGAACACGTACCACATGCTGAACCCCTCCCGCTCGCTGTCGATTCTCGGCGGGATCAGCGGTGGGGACCTCATCCGTTGTGGATGGCTGCCGCCGCGGTGAGCCGGGCCACCCAGAGTTCTTCGGCCGGCCACTGCGAGGCCCAGGCGGTGCTGACGATCTCGTAGTACGGGTGGTCGGGTGCGTCCGGTGGGGCGTAGAGCTCGTGCAGGGCTTCGACGCTGAAGCCGGAGCGGCGCAGGAGGCGGATCCAGTCGCCGTGGGAGGGGTGGAACTCGGCGCCGCCGCCCGGCCAGCGGACGTGGTACGCGGCGCGCTGTCCGCGGTGGAGGCTGTCGGTGGCGACGCCTTCGTGGTCCGGTACGCAGAGCGCGGACAGCAGGCTGTTGGTGAGGAACACGAGTCGTCCACCGGGCCGCAGTACTCGGGCCGCCTCGGCGAGCCAGCGTTCCGGGTCGCACCACGCGGCGGCACCGTGTTCGCTGACGACGAGGTCGAAGGAGGCGGTCGCGAGCGGCACGTGCTCGGCATCCGCCTGCACCAGCGGGAAAGAGGGTCCGGTACGGCGCTGCAGCGCGCGAGCCGTCCGGAGTTGTTCAGCCGACAGATCCACGGCGACCACGCTGGCCCCGGATCGGGTGAGCCAGGCCGAGCAGTACGCCGTACCGCAGGCCAGCTCGAGTACCTCGAGGCCGTCGACCTCCCCGAGGACGCCAAGATGCCGCTCCGGTACCTCGAACAACCCCCACACCATCTCCGGCCTGGACCACAGCCCCTCCGCGGCCGGACCGGTGAAGTGCTCGTTGACCAGCGCCCACAGCTCGCGGTTCAAGGCGATCTCCTCAGCCCGCTTCCCCTCCATCCAGCCAGCGTAGGCGCGAAGCGTGCTGATCAGCTCTGCGAGAGGGCCTTGCGTACGGCGAGGGTTCGGGTGGTCAGTTCGTCGATGGTGATGCGGTCGAATCCTCGGACAGCGCTGCGGACGATGCGATTGCCTTGGGCTACCAGGTCGGCGGGGACGGCGGACGCGCCGTGGAGGGCGCCGAAGGTGCTGCCGACGGTGGCGGCGTTGGAGTCGGTGTCCCGGCCGGCGGAGACCGACAGGCCGAGAGTACGGCGGTAGTCGCCGTCGCCCCAGAGCAAGGCGATGCTGATGATCGCCGCGTTGTTGAGAGTGTGGACCCAGTTGTAGTCGAGAGCCGAGTCGACCCAGTCGAGGGCTTGCTCAGCGGTGGCGCCGTCGGTGTGCAGCTCGAGGACGGCACGTTGGCTGACGGCCAGCCGCGAGTTCGGCGGGACGACCTCGACGGCGACGCGGAGCGCGTCCGCGGCCGAATCGGCGACGAGTGCTTGGGCGACCAGGGCGGCGGCCCACTGTGCGCCGTACAGGCCGTTGGCGGTGTGGGACAACGACGCGTCGACCAGCGCGAGCCGGGCGGCCTCGGCGGGGTCACCCGGGTTCGCGTAGCCATAGGTGTCGACGCGGATCAGGGCGCCGATCCACTCCCGGTAGGGGTTGCGGACCGTGGCCGTCAGCGGTGGCCGGAGCCCCGCGACAAGGTTTCGGTAGGCGACGCGCTCGGCCGTGTAGGTCTGGGTGAACGGCATCCGGTCCAGCCACTCGCGGGCGACGTCGTCGGTCGTCAAGCCGCGCCCGTACCTCTCCAGCAGGTGGAGCCCGAGCATGGTCCAGTCGATGTCGTCGTCGCGCGGGATCGCGTCGAACCGCCCGTCCGACGCCTCGCCGGCTGACGGATGCGGCCGGAGCCCGTCGGGTGGTGTCTCCAGATACGGCACGAATCCGGTCAACGGCCACGCATCGGCCGCTCGCAGGTAGGTCTGCACGTCCGCCCGGGACAAACCCTCCACCGGTTTCCCCATGGTGTTGCCAATACAGCGCCCGAGCCACGCGCCGCTGATCCGGTCCGCCAGCGTGTCCTCGTCGACCGGTACCGCTGGCAACTCCACGGATGCTGCCGGCGGTTCGTCGTACGGCCAGTCCGTCGCCCGCTCGAGGACGGCGAGCTCGGTCTCCACCGTGGCGAGCGTGGTCAGGTCGTCGTCAGCGGCAGCCTGCCGGGCTCGCGCCAGCAGGTCCGCGGCGGGATAGCCCGCGCTGAGCCGTTGCTCGGCGTCGTCCGGAACCAGGTCGCGCGGATCCAACGCGTTGTGCACAACATCTCCTGCGAAAGTGGCGGTCAGAAGCGTGCGGCGGTGACCAACGTGGCTCGGCGGTCGTCGGTCAGGGGTGCGTTCTCGAGCTTCTTCCCCGTCTCGGAGGCGTGCAGCATGCCTTCGGCGGAGACGAAGCCGACGTGATGGACCTGCTGACCAGGGCGGCCGAAGAAGTAGAGGTCGCCGGGCCGAGCCTCGTCGACGGGGATGTCCTCCAGCGCGGCAGCCTGGTCGTGGGCGTCCCGCGGCGTCCGCAGGCCGAGGACGCGCCCGACCGCGTGGATCAGACCAGAGCAGTCCAGTCCGTACGCGGACGTACCACCCCACAGGTATTCGAGGCCGAGGAACATCGACCCCAGCCGGAGTCGGTCCTCCGGAGTCGCCGGGTCCTCGACAGGCCGCAGTACGTCGTCCGCCAGCCAGCCGGACCCGTCATCCGGGGTGGCGACCCGCGTGTGCCCGTCCGCGTGCTCGATCGACGCCAGCACGGTCCCGAACGACAGTTCGGTCAGCGCGGCACCGCCAGGCTCGGCGGTCAGCGATGCCGTCGGTACGGCGATCGCGACCGGAGCCGAGGCGCTGCCCGGCAACTCACCCAGGTGGCTCGACGGGACCCAGCCCGGGTAGCCCAGCTCGTCCTGGGAGGACGGCTGCCACGGGGCGACGATCTCGGACCAGCCGTCCCGTTCGGAGCGGACCAGCACGGGCTCGGCGAACAACAGCTGGGTCAGGGTCCGGCCGTGCAGGCCGAGGCGCGTTTCGGTGTCCATGGACTTGGCCCAGGCGGCCACGTCGGGCCGGGCAGCGGTGGCCGGGGCGTCGATGTCACGCGGCGCATCCGGCGAAGTCCACACGGTACTGACCGGGACTTTGGCGGCGACTAGCTTCATACGGTCAAGCCTGTCACGCCGAGCCCGGGAGCCGAAGGCAGGTGGATCAGCGAGCCTTCATAACGAATGCCGCCGGCCACCGGAGCCTCGCGAAGCCACCACGCCGCGTCCAGGTCGTTGACCGCCGTCGTCGGGTACGCCGACACCAGCGCGGCCGCCGCACCGACGCCGACGTGGCTCTCCATCATCGAGCCGACGATCATGCCCAGACCGTGTTCCCGCGCCAGCTCGAGCAGCGTCCGCGCCGGACCGAGCCCGCCGCACTTGGCCAGCTTCACGTTGACCAGGTCCGCGGCGCCCTGCCGGATCACCGCCACCAGATCGCGTACGCCGTACACCGACTCGTCGGCGAGGATCGGCGTACCGACCCGATCGGTCACCCACGCCATCCCCTCGAGGTCGGCCGCGACGACGGGCTGCTCGACGAGCTCGATGGCGCAGCCCGCGTCCTCCAGCGCACGGATCGCGGTGACCGCGTCCCGTCGCGACCAGCCCTGGTTGGCGTCCAGCCGGAGTGTCGGTCCCGGGCCGATCGCCTCGCGGACCCGCCGGACCCGCTCGACGTCGGCCTTGGCGTCGGTGCCCACCTTGACCTTGAGTACGTCGAAACCGTCCGCGACCCGGGCTCGTCCGGCGGCCGCTAGCGCCTCAGCGTCACCCACCGACAGCGTCACATCGGTGCGTACGACGTCGACCGTCGACCCGAGGAACCCGTGCAGCGTCTGACCACGACGGCGCGCGGCCAGGTCGTGCAGGGCGACGTCGACGGCCATCTTGGCGCCGAAGTTGCCGGCGGCGGCGTTCTGCACGCGGCGCAGTGCCTCGGTCAGGTCGTCCGGGCCGAGACCATCGAGTGCGGTCGTGATCGGGCCCTCGACGCAGGCTTGGGCGCCGGCGAGCGAGTCGCCGGTCACCTTCCAGACCTGCGGCGCCTCGCCCCAGCCGCTCAGCTCACCGTCGCTGATCTCGACCAGCAACGAGTCAGCGTGCGTCGCCGTCCGCAGAGCCGTCACGAACGGTGTGTGCAGCGGCGCCGACACCAGGTGCGTCGTGATCTTCACCGGATCGTCTCCAGGTCGTGCCGGTGATTCCAGGCTTCGAGGGCGATCGCGGCGATCAGCTTCTGTGCCTCGGAGTCCGGCAGGTCGGACGTCGTACACACGACCAGGACGAACGGGTCCGCATCCGGGGGCCGGACGATGCCGCCGTCGTGCCGGATCCGGGTGTCCCAGCCGTTCTTGTGCTCGACCCGCGTCCCGGCCGGCAGCAGGGCCGGGATTTCGCCGTTCCACTGGTTGCCGGCCAGGAGATCCCGCAGGTAGTCGTCCTTCTGGTTGCTGACCGCAACCAGTACGCCGGCGAGTCCGGCCGGGCTCATCGTGTTGCTGATCCCGGCCCGCTGAGCGGCGGCGTCGTCGATCCCGCGCCGGATCGCGCTGTCCCCGGGTCCGTACTCCGCGAGCACCGCGTGGGCGGCGTCGACGCCGACCTGCTCGAGCACGAGGTCGGTCGCCAGGTTGCTGGAGCGGGTGATCATCTCGCTCGCCAGCCAACTGAGCGGCACCGGCGTACCCAGCTTGGTCCAGGTCGCGGGCGCCTCGTCCTCGTCCGGATTCACCCCGAACCGTCCGCCGGCCGCGGACGCGAAGTCGTTGTGCACGTTCACCGGCTGGTCGAGCGTCAGCTCACCCGCCTCGATCTTCCGCAGCATCGCCATCGCCACCGGCAGCTTCATCGTGCTGGCCGCGTAGTGCGTCCGCTCCGCCGCGTGCTCGAACACCGGTACGCCGTCCAGCCGTCCGAGCCAGACCCCGAACTCCCCGCTCCCGTCGACCTCCCGGAGCAGCTCCGCGATTCCCATGCGGATCACCCAATCACAACCCCACCTGGCAGACTGCCGAGGGTGTCCAGGGCTCTCGGCATCCTCCTCGGGTTCGCCGCCGACCGTGTCCTCGGCGACCCGCGGCGCTTCCACCCGGTCGCCGGCTTCGGCCAGGCCGCCGCCCGGCTCGAGTCTCGCTGGTACGACGACTCGCGCGTGACGGGTACGGCGTACGCGACCGTCCTCGTCGGTACGGCGACCGCCGCCGGAGTCGTCGCCGAACGGCTCACCCGGAATCGTCCGATTGTCCACACGATCGTCACCGCGGCCGCGACCTGGACCGTGCTCGGCGCGCGCAGCCTGGAGCGTGAGGCCGAGGTGATGGCGGGGCTGCTCGAGGAGAAGGACATCCCGGCCGCGCGAGACCGCCTCAGCCACCTCTGCGCCCGCGACGCGACCGACCTGGAAGCCGACGAGCTCGCTCGCGCGACCGTGGAGTCGATCGCCGAGAACACGTCCGACGCGTGTGTGGCGCCGCTGCTGTGGGGCGGTGTGCTCGGCGTACCCGGCCTGCTCGGTTACCGCGCGGCCAACACACTGGATGCGATGGTCGGCTACAAGTCGGCGAAGTACCTCAACTTCGGCTGGGCATCGGCGCGGCTGGACGACGTACTCAATCTGCTGCCCGCCCGGGTGTGCGCGCTGCTCACCGGACTCGTGGCGGGGCGGCCGCGGCAAGCGGTGACCGTTTGGCGGCGGGATGCGCCCAAGCATCCGAGTCCGAACGCCGGACCGGTCGAGGCTGCGTTCGCCGGGGCCCTCGATCTGACGCTCGGCGGGACCAACAGCTACGGGTCGTATCAGGAGGACCGTGGCACGCTGGGCGACGGACCCACGCCGGCGGTTGCCGACGTACGCCGTACCGCCGCGCTCGCCCGGCGCGTCGGAGTCGCGGCGGCGGGGGTCGCCGCAATGCTGGCAGTACGGCGGAAAGGGACACGATGGATCTGAGTCGGCGGCCGTTGCGGATCGCACTGATCCGGCACGGCGAGTCCGAGGCCAACCTGGACAAGACGATCTTCGAGCGCGTCCCCGACCACGGGATCCCGCTCACGCCGCATGGGCACGAGCAGTCGGCCAAGGCGGGGAAGGAGCTGCGGGAGCTGTTCGAGGACGAGCCTGTCCGCGTGTACGTCTCGCCGTACCTGCGAGCTCTGCAGACGCTGGACTCGCTCGGGCTGGACGATCTGATCGGCCTCGCCCGCGAGGAGCCGCGGCTGCGGGAGCAGGACTGGGCCAATTATCAGGACACCGCGGACATCGAGCAGCAGAAGGAGCTGCGGAACCGCTACGGGCACTTCTTCTACCGGTTCACGGACGGTGAGTCGGGCGCGGACGTGTACGACCGGGTGTCGTCGTTCCTGGAGACCATGCACCGCGACTTCGACACTCCGGACGCGCCGCGCAACCTCCTGCTGGTGTCGCACGGGCTGACCATGCGGCTGTTCTGCATGCGCTGGTTCCACTGGTCGGTGCGATTCTTCGAGACGCTGCGTAACCCGGGCAACGCCGAAACACGCGTCCTGCTGCGGCAGCCGGATTTCCAGTACAAGCTGGACCGGCCGTTCGAACAGTGGACGCACGACGAACCGACGGAACGGGAGCGATCGGCATGGTTGTAGAGCAGACCCGGGAAGCGGTCCTCGAGCTGCTGGCGAGTCTTTCGCCCGCCCAGCTCGACAAGATCGAGGCGGCGTTCGACACGCCGGATCACCATCAATGGACGTATCTGCCCGGTGCCGTTCCGGGCCTGCCGCTGCACGAGCTGTCCGCGGCGCAGGAGGCCCTCGTCGTGCGCCTGCTCGGCCTCGTCTACAGCGAGCGCGGTCTGGCCGATTTCCGCGGGGTGATGGCCGCCGAGATCATCGTCCGCGGCCTCGCCGATCCGATGGAGGTCGCGGAGGTCGGCGGCTGGGCCGGCTCGACGGTCGGTGATCGCTACTACCTCCGGGTCCTCGGCGACCCGGCCGGGTCCGGGCCGTGGGCCTGGCGGCTGAACGGTCACCATCTCGCGCTGCACGTCACGCTCGTCGACGGCGCCATCTCGTTCACCCCGCAGTTCTTCGGCTCGAACCCGGCGGAGGTCCGCACCGGCCCGCACGCCGGGCGACGGTTCCTTGCCGCGGAGCAGGACCTCGGCTTCCAGCTCCTGCACGCCCTCGAGCCGGCCCAGCTGTCCGTCGCGCTGGTCTCCGACGCGGCGCCGGACGACATCCTGACCCGGCACGACCCGGTCGCCGACGCATCCCTGCTGCACCGCGGGCTCGCGTACGGCGACATGACACCGGAGCAACGTCAACTCCTGAGCCTCCTCATCGGTCAGTACGTCGGCCGCGCCGCCGGACCGATCGGGCTGCAGACCTGGCAGGACATCACCGACCAAGGCATCGAACGCCTCACCTTCGCGTGGGCCGGCGAGACCGAACCCGGCGTCGGCCACCGCCACTACTACTCGATCGCCGGCCCCACCTTCCTCGCCGAGTACGACAACACCCAGGACAACGCCAACCACATCCACTCCGTCTGGCGAGACCTCCGCAACGACTGGGCCACCGACCTCCTCGCCGCCCACTACGCGATGCATCGCTGACGCAGCGCGCGGCGAGGAAACGGTCCGAGTCGACGCTCAGTGGTGGAGCAGCCGGAACTCGTGGGTGATCGTCCACGTGGCGGTGCGGTGGCCGAGGCGGTTGGCGTCGGTCATGGCCTTCCGGAAGTGGATGCCGAGCCAGATCCTGGCATTCATGGTCTCGGCATCGAGGGCCGCGGCGCTGTCGTAGTGCCGGGTCGTCCCGGTCACCGACGAGGAGATGTCCAGGTTGATGGACCGAGCGCCGAACAGATAGCTGAACGTTCCGGTTGCTGCGCCGGTGCCGGATGCGTGCCCACTGACGTAGTCCGGATAGGGCGGCGTCTGGACCAGCGACATCCAGGTGGCGTCGGGCTTGGTCGCCGGGTTCCCGTCGGTGTCCGCGAGCCGGATCGCGGTGATCGGTCGCCAGTAGGCGTAGTCGTACTTGGACCGCCAGCACGCGATCAGCGCATCGGCGATGCTCGTGCTGAGCAGGGCGAACGCCCGGGCACTGTCGGTGATGTTCATCCCCCGTGCGATGACCTGCTCGCGGAGCGCCGTCTGGTACTGCAGCACGGCGTTGGCGTTCCAGAACAGCGCGGTCTCGGTCTGCGCCGCGGTCCGAGTGGATCCGACCAGCGCACCCTTGGCCTTCACCTCGGCGAAGTCCCGGGCATAGGCCTTCGACGTGATCGGGTACGGGCCGGGCAGCCGGAACTGGGTTGGCGAGCGGAGCGCTAGCGGTACGACGAAGCCGAGCCACGGGGCCAGCATCGGCGCGAAGGCATCAGGTGTCGGACGCCAGACTCCCGGGGCGGGCGTCACCGTCAGCTGGATGGTCGCGCCTCTGCCGTCGTCGGCCCGAGCCCGGATCAGCGTCTCAGCCGCGTGCCGGCCGACCTCGGTCCCCCGGGCCTTGGCGCGACCGTCGGGGATGGTGGCGAGCGACGCGGCGTAGTCGGTTGCGAGGTTCGCGGCCGAGGCGGGGAAGTAGTACCGCAGCACGTCGTACGCCGCGGTCGCGGCCGCCGCCTCGGAGGAGGCCCTGCCGCGGACCTTCGGTTGCTTGATGTACGGCTCGTAGCGGCCCTCGATGGCCACCACCGCGTCGTACACGGCCAGCGACGCGAAGGCGTAGTACAGACTCCCCACCGGGACCGGGGTGGCGTTCTCCGTGTAGATCGTCCGGCCGGCGATCGCGTTCCACTGGGTGATGACCGCCGGGTTCGCGTGGTTGCCGCCTGCCTGACTCGGCGTGGCGGCGAGGGCAGGAGCGGCGAGTCCGGCCGTCAGGACGACGACCAGAAGTCTCCAGACCTTCAAGCGCATGATTGCCTCCTTCAGGTGAAGCCGGGCCGATGGCTTGCGCTGAAGAAGACGCTGTCGTGCGACGCCGGAGGGCGTCCGCAGTACAAACCCGTTTGGCATTCCGGCCTACACCTGTAGCCCGCTCAGGTCATGAGCTGTGCCCGGCAGGTCGCCGGGCTGGTCGGCTAGAGTCGGCACGTCATCGACGGCACGTGCAGGAACCCGGTGTGAGTCCGGGACGGTCCCGCCACTGTGAACCCCTCGCACCCGAGGGGGAGTCAGGAACTGCCGCCGTCGTACCTCCGGTCGGGGCGTGGACACCCCGAGGAAGGACCGGTTACGCGTGCCCGCGAACCTGCTGCTGCTCTCCACCGCCGACACCGACCTGCTCGCCGCCGCCGAGGCGGACGCCGGCTGGACGGTCGCGAACCCGGCCCGGCTCGACCTCGACGGCCTGGCGCCGTTACTCGCCGACGCCGAGGTCGTCGTGGTCCGTCTGCTCGGCGGACGCCGCGCCTGGGAGGAAGGTCTCGACGCGGTCATCGCGTCTGGCAAGCCGGCTGTGGTCGTCAGCGGTGAGGCCGCACCTGACGCCGAGCTGATGTCGCTGTCGACCGTGCCCGCGGGTGCGGTGACCGAGGCGCTCGCCTACCTCCGGGAGGGCGGTTCCGAGAACCTGCGTAACCTGGCCGGCTTCCTGCGCGACACACTGCTTCTGACCGGCGACGAATTCGAGCCGCCGCGCGCGCTCCCGGCGTACGGCGTCCGCGGGACGTACGTCGAGGACGACCGGCCGGTGGTCGGGATCGTCTACTACCGCGCGCACGAGATCTCCGGGAACACCACGTTCGTCGACACGCTGGCCGCCGCCGTCGAGGCGGCGGGTGCGCAGCCGCTGCCCGTGTACTGCGGGACCCTGCGAGGACTGGATCCGACGTCGTCCGAGAATGCCGGACTGTTCGACCTGCTGCGTAAGTGCGATGTCCTGGTGACGACCCTGCTCGCCGCGGGCGGATCCGTCGCGGCCAACGCGAGCGCCGGCGGTTCCGACGACTCCTGGGATGCCGGGGCACTCGCCTCGCTCGACATCCCGCTGATCCAGGGCCTCGCGCTGACGTCGACCCGTGAGCAGTGGCTGGCCAGTGACGCCGCGGTCAGCCCGCTCGACGCTGCCACGCAGGTCGCGATCCCGGAGTTCGACGGGCGACTGATCACGATCCCGTTCTCCTTCAAGTCATACGACGCCGATGGGCTGGCCCGGTACGCGCCGGACCCGGAGCGGTGCGCCCGGCTGGCCGGGATCGCGGTCGCGCACGCCCGCCTCCGGCACGTGCCGGCTCACGACAAACGGTTGGCTCTCGTGTTGTCGTCGTACCCGACCAAGCACGCGCGGATCGGGAACGCGGTCGGTCTCGACACACCGGCGTCGGCCGTGGTCCTGCTCGGTCAACTCCAAGAGGCCGGGTACGATCTCGGCGACCTCGATCTCAGTGAGCTCCAGGGGCCGGACGGCGCCGACGGGCTGATCCATCGGCTCATCGCCGCAGGTGGTCACGACGTCGACTGGCTGACCGACGAGCAGTTGACGAACGCCGTCGCGAAGGTTCCGCTCAGCGTCTATGAGCAGTGGTTCGGGCGAGGGCCGGATTCGTTGCGTACGGCAATGACCGGGGCGTGGGGCGAGGCGCCGGGCGAGCTGTACGTCGACACCTCCGGCGACGAGCCTGCGATCGCCCTGGCGGCGTTGCGTTTCGGGAACGTCGTGCTGATGATCCAGCCGCCGCGTGGCTTCGGTGAGAACCCGGTGGCGATCTACCACGACCCGGACATGGCCCCGTCGCATCACTACCTGGCGGCGTACCGCTGGCTCGAGGCCCCGGCCGAGGAGGGCGGCTTCGGCGCGCACGCCGTCGTCCACCTGGGCAAGCACGGGACGCTCGAATGGCTGCCGGGCAAGGGGATCGGGATGGCGGCCGGCTGTGCGCCGGACGCCGTCCTGGGGAATATGCCGATGGTCTACCCGTTCATCGTCAATGACCCCGGCGAGGGGACACAGGCCAAGCGGCGCGCGCACGCGACCGTTGTCGACCACCTGGTGCCGCCGATGGCGCGCGCCGAGACGTACGGCGACATGGCGAAGCTGGAGTACCTGCTCGACGAGTACGCGACCGTGTCGGCGCTGGATCCGGAGAAGGTGCCGACCCTGCGGGCGCAGATCTGGACACTGATCCAGGCGGCGCAGCTGCACCACGATCTGCACACGGACGAGAAGCCGGACGACCTGGAGTTCGACGAGTTCGTCCTGCATCTCGACGGGTATCTGTGCGAGATCAAGGACGTGCAGATCCGCGACGGGCTGCACATCCTCGGCGGTGCGCCGGCCGGCGAGGCGCGGGTCAACCTCGTGCTCGCCGTACTGCGGGCTCGTCAGCTGTGGGGTGGTTCGTACTCGATCCCCGGTCTGCGGACCGCGCTGGGGGAGACGTTCGGCGTGGACGAGGCCGAGCTGCTCGCGAACCCGGGACGAGCCGCGGACCTGGCCGACCTCGCAACGCTGGCCGATCTGCCCGCGGTGAGCGGGGCCGACGGGGTGGATCTGCTCGAGGCGGTCGCGCGCAAGCTTGTCGTGGCGATGGAGACCCTGAGCTGGGACGCCGCGAAGGTCCCGGTCGTCGTGACCGAGGTGCTCGGGCGGTCGTCGGCCCAGGTCGAGTCGTCCCTGACCTTCGCGGCCGAGGAGGTCGTGCCGCGGCTCGCACGGACCGGTGACGAGCTGACCAACGTCCTGCGCGCGCTGGACGGCCGCTTCGTCGAGGCGGGCCCGTCGGGCTCGCCGACGCGTGGCCTGGTCAACGTGCTGCCGACCGGCCGCAACTTCTACGCCGTCGACCCGAAGGCGATCCCGAGCCGCAACGCCTGGGACGTCGGCGTCGCGCTGGCCGACTCGCTCCTCGCCCGGCACCAGGCCGAGACCGGGGAGTGGCCGCGGTCGGTCGGCCTGACCATCTGGGGTACGTCGGCCATGCGGACCCAGGGCGACGATCTCGCCGAGGTGTTGTGGCTGCTCGGCTGCCGCCCGGTCTGGGACGAGGCGTCGCGGCGGGTCACCGGCTTCGAGGTGGTCGGTCCGGAGGAGCTCGGCCGGCCGCGGATCGACGTGACGATCCGGATCTCCGGCTTCTTCCGGGACGCGTTCCCGCACGTGGTCGCGTTGCTCGACGAGGCCGTGCGGACGGTCGCCGCCCTGGATGAGGATGCCGCTGGCAACTACCTTCGCGCGCACGTCGACGCCGATGTTGCTGCGGGCAACGACGTACGCTCCGCCACCGCGCGGGTCTTCGGCTCCAAGCCCGGCTCGTACGGCGCCGGCCTGCTGCCGCTCGTGGACGCGCGGAACTGGCGCACCGACGCCGAGTTGGCCGAGGTGTACGCGGTCTGGGGCGGGTACGCCTACGGCAAGGACCTCGACGGGGCCGAGGCGCGCGGCTCGATGGAACGCGCGTACGCCCGGATCCAGGTGGCGGCGAAGAACGCCGACACTCGTGAGCACGACATCATGGACTCCGACGACTACTTCCAGTACCACGGCGGCATGATCGCGATGGTCCGCCACCTGACCGGATCCAATCCGAAGGCCTACGTGGGGGATTCCGCCGTACCGGCGCAGGTTCGGACGCGGACGCTGGAGGAGGAGACGAAGCGGGTCTTCCGGGCCCGGGTGGTGAACCCGCGGTGGATGGCGGCGATGCGGCGGCACGGGTACAAGGGCGCCTTCGAGATGGCCGCGACGGTGGACTACCTGTTCGGGTACGACGCGACCGCGGGCGTGGTCGACGACTGGATGTACGAGACGCTGACCACTTCGTATGTGGCAGATCCCGAGATGGCGGAGTTCTTCCGCAAGTCGAACCCGTGGGCCCGGCACGGGATCGCCGAGCGGCTGCTCGAGGCGGCCCAACGCGGTCTGTGGTCGGCTCCGACCGACGAGGCCCTTGAGACGCTGCGCAGTGCGGTCCTTGAGACGGAAGGTGACATCGAAGACCGCGGCTGATTGGGTAGAGGTATGGCGTCGGAGCAGCTGAGAGTCCTGATCACCAACGATGACGGGTACCAGGCTCCGGGGATCCGGGCGCTCGCCCCGGCGATCGCCGAGCTCGGGTACGACGTACTCGTGGTCGCACCGCTGCACGACGAGAGCGGTGTCGGCTCGGCCCGCGCCGGCATGGTCGGCCGCCCGATCCGCATCGCCTCCGACGAGGAGTCCGGCGTCACCTTCAACGGAATCGACGGTACGCCGGCACTCGCAGTGACGCTGGCGTCCGTCGGGGCGTTCGGCCGGGCACCGGATGTGGTCATGTCGGGGATCAACCGCGGCCACAACATCGGCGTACCGATCTTCCACTCCGGCACCGTCGCCGCGGCGCTCACCGCGGCTGAGCAGGGCAGGTCGGCTGTTGCCATCAGCATCGACTCGGAGGACCCGTCGTACTGGCCGACCGCGGCCACGGTCGCCGCCGAGGCGCTCGGCTGGATCATCTCCGAGCCGGGCGGCACGGTGGTCACGATCAACGTCCCCGACCGCCCTGTCGACCAGTTGGCCGGCGTCCGCCACGCCTCCCTGGCCCCGATCAAACGCTCCCGCATCATCGGCGCCACGGCGCCGACCGGCGAGCCGATGATCGAGCTGGAAGCTCCTCATCCCAACCCGGTCGCGGGGTCCGACGAGGCCCTGCTCGCCGCGGGCTTCGTCACGGTCACCCCGATCGTCGGCATCAGAGAGGTCAAGGACGACGCGGCAGCGACCGCCCTCGAGAAACGCCTGTCATGAAGTTCCTCGTCGCCGAGTCCAGCGCGCGCCACCGCAGCTCTTCATCCACGGCCACGGCGACGGCTATCACTTCCTGAGCACCTGGGGATCGAGCGGTAGGCGAACCTCGGCCACTCGGGCGGCTCTCCGAGCTCACTTCGGCCTGGCGACAGCCCAAACCGCGCGCCGAACCCACCGGCCCCCGACACCTAAGGGGGTGCGCCGTGGATCTGAGGGGGAGCGCCTGATGTGGCGGTCGCAGCGCTCAGCGCACGGTGGATGCAGACGGCGATCCACGCCGTGAGGAGGAGTTATGAAGCACTTCCGTACCCTGATCGCCGTACCGGTAGTGACCTGTGGGTTTGTGCTGGCCGGGGCGACCCAAGCGTCGGCTCAGTATGCCGATCCCGAGCGTGGCACCCACGGCGAAGGTGCCGTGGTCGTCACCCAGCCGGGACCGAAGGTGCAGGTCGACGACAACGTCGCCGAGAGCGTGCAGGCAGGTGCAAGCGCCATCGGCGGGGCCGGGATCGCGCTGGCAGCCGTGTGGGCTTACCGGCGTCGTAATCCGGTCGGCGTTCACTGATCCGGCAGCCGTCGCTCAGCCAGAGCGGCGGCTGCCACCCGGCTCGTCGTACCGGTCTTCCGGAGAATGTTGGACACATGCACACTGACCGTCTTGTCACTGATGAACAGCTCCTTCGCGATCTCCCCGTTCGACCGCCCAGCCACCAGAAACGCCAGCACCTCCCGCTCCCGCCCGGTAAGCCCCGCCAGGACCGGGTCATCGGCCGCCACCACCGGAACCGGCTCCTCCAGATCGATCCGCGCCCGCCGGGCCAACGCTTCGATCTCGACCTGTAAGGGCTCGGCCCCCAGCTCGACCGCGCCACGATGAGCCTCCCGCAGAAGCTCACGCGCATTCCACGGAGTCCACCCACTCGCCAGCCCTGCCTCCGCGCACCGCCACTGCGCCATGACCTCGTGCCAACGACTTCCCGCCGTAGCGCAGGCCGCACTCGCCTCGCGCCAACGCTCGGGTTGATTCGGAGTATCCCGGCATCTACTGATCTCGGCAGCCCAGAGCGCCTGATTCATCGCCTGGACGTCCGGCCCACCCATTCCATCGACGAAGGGTTCCCGCGACCAGTAGTCGATGACGCCGTCCAGCGCCTCCACCGCCGCGGCCAGCCCAGCAGGATCACCGCGATCCCGGGCAACGCGAGCTGCCTCGGCCGCCGCCTGGGCATACACCGGAAGCGCCTCGTCGTCCCAGGGACCGGGAGGATGATCCTGAGCTGTCAGCCGTGGGCGTGCCCAGGTCACGGCCTCCGCGGCCGCTCCTTCGGCGATCATCAGTTCGATGCCGGCGTAGGCGACGGTGGGGCGGAGTGGGTTGAAGTCGTCGGAGATCAACTCCAACGCCCGATCGAAGTGCTGTCGTGCCTCTTCGGTCCTCCCTGACCTCACACTCAGCCTGCTCGCAGCCAGCCTGACAGCTGCTCCAGGGATCCCGGCGGATCGTCCAGCCAACGCGGACCGCAGCAATGCCCGGCACTCGTCCCAACGGTCGAGGTCGATCAGTTCGAACGCGGCGATGCCGGCGAGGAAGTTTGCCCAGGAGCCGGCGCCGGCAGCGACGGCGTCGAAGTAGGCCTCGCGGGTGACCTCGGCTGCGTCGGCCCACCGGCCGAGCTCGTGCAGGGCATTGAAACGGATGATGGCGGCGTCGTTGGCGGTGTCGGTATCTCCGCATGCCGTCGCCATCTGTATTGACAGCTCAGCCTCGGCGAGCGAGGCCAACGGCGCGGAGTCCTCCAACACCGACGCGCGCGCGCACAGTGCCCGTCCAAGGGCCTGCGTCGAGCCTGACTTGTGGCCGATCCGGACGGCTTCCTCCGCGTGGATTTCGGCGTTCGGCAGGCCGTGCAGAGACTCGGTCTCAGCTAGCTCGGCGAACGCGACGGCGCGTTCCGCACTCACGGGGTAATCCGTCGTCAGCTCGATCGCTTCGAGGAACTCTTCCAGGTCGGCCATCGCCGGCGCCGTCGATTGCCAGCGGCAGTTAGCCCTGATGACCAGCAGATCGCAGGCCAGCAACGGCTGTTGCTCCCTGTTCACCAGAGTCAACGCCTCCGTGAGGAGCGTCACTGACACCTCGGGCCAGCCTGCCCGGAGGCAGACGGCGCTCGTCCGCCGTAACAGGTCGATCCTCTCAGCACGTCCCCCGCGGGCGGTTGGTGACACCGTCTGCCAGAGAGCACACGCTCGGCGGAGCTGGATCGCCTCCTCCGTTGGCGCCCGCAGGCTTTGTGCGTGATCGGCTGCCACGAGGGACCAGTGGTAGGTGGCGTCGATGTTCCCTGCCTTTTCGTTGTGGATCGCCAGGTCCGCAGCCTCAACCTCGGTGGGCCGCGACTCGAGTACGCGGATGTAGTCGGCATGGAGCTGTGCCGCGTGGTCCGGTGGCAGGCCGTCGTACAGGACCTCGGCCAGCAGCGGGTGCCGGAACCACGAGGTCCCGTCGACTGCAGTCTCCACCACGCCGCGGACGTGAGCCTCCGCCAGACAGGGGGCGACCAAGCTCGCATCGAGTCCGTGGCCGGCGGCGACCTCGGCCAGTACGGCCGATGAGGTCGGTCGCCCGCCGACCGCGAGGATTCTGGTGACCAGGCGGGCCTGGTCCGACAAGCCGTGCCAGGCGGCAAGCAAGGCGTCGCGGAGTGCGGCCGGAACCGTTGTGGGAAGGGCATTCTCAGCGCCGGACAGACCGCTGACCAGCAGTTCGACGAGGTAGGGGTTGCCGTCCGACCTGGCCAGGACCCGGGAGGCGAGTTCGATGTCGGGCGGCCGGCCGAGCAGTCCTTCGATCTCGCTGCTGGTGGCATCCAGGTCCAGCGGATCCAGCTGGAGCTCACCGAAGAAGGGCATCCGGCGCATGTCGACCAGCCACGAGTGGAGGGGATGCCCCTCGCCCCGTTCCTCCGTCCGGCAGGTGGCGAGGAGTACCAACGGCTGGGAGCGGAATCCGGCGATCAGGTAGGCCAGCACGTCCAGCGAGGCGACGTCGGCCCATTGCAGATCGTCGACGACCACCACCGTGGGCCGTCGTACCGCGATCCGGTTGAGCACAAGGTCGACGAGCATCGGGAGTCTCGTCGTGTCGATGCCCGCGCTGGTGCCAAGGGAGGGGAGCAATGCGCTCAGGCCCTCGGTGCCGGCGAGGATCTCCTCCTTTTCGTCGGCGTCCGCGTGGGTGAGCCAGTCCTGTAGGGCGCCTGCGATCGGGGCGAACGGGACCGACGCGCCACCGAAGTGCACGCAGGATCCCCAGAGCACGTTCAACTCTGAGGCTCTGCAGACTTCCCGGGTCAGTCGAGTCTTGCCGATCCCGGCTTCGCCATGGATGACGATCGCGTGCGGGCCGCCGGCCACGGCGTGTCGCAGCGCGTCGCCGAGGAACTGTTGTTCGGCAGCGCGTCCGGCGAAGCGACGATCGGGCTGCAGACCCCCCATGGGTACTCAGTGAACACCCTGCAGCCCCTTGGCGGGACCCTTCGGTGAAGTGGGCAGCGTTCGACCCCCGAAGGTGGACACGTATCTCTGGAACGCTCCTAGGTGAGCCGCAGTCCGGCGATGAGGAGGCCGACCATGCGGCGGGCGTCGTACCGGACGTCGTTCTCGGCGCCGATGCAAAGGTTGCCGACGCCTCGCATCAGTTCGTAGGCGTCCACGTCGGCGCGGATCTCTCCGGCCGCGGCGGCCGCCTCGAGCAGTTTGGCGCACACGGGCACAAGGCGGTCGAGGAAATAAGTGTGCAGCGTCTGGAAGGCGGCGTCGTCGGACTGCAGCGCCTCGGCGAGGCCGTGCTTGGTGACGAGGAAGTCGACGAAGAGGTCGATCCAACTTGCCAGGGCGGCGTGCGGTGAGGTGCTGTCCGCCAGCAGCGCCGGACCCGCCTCGGCGCACGCTTCGACCTGGTGCCGGTAGACGGCGATGATGAGGTCGGCCCGGGTCGGGAAGTGGCGGTAGATCGTGGCCACGCCGACGCGGGCCCGCCCGGCGATGTCGCGGACGGGCGCATCGACGCCGGAGTCGACGAAGGCCGCTGCGGCGGCGTCCAGCAGTGTCTTCTCGTTCCGCCGGGCGTCGGCCCGCTTGCGCTGAGCAGGCTGCGCTGATCCGTCGTCGGCCATGCTCTCGCTGCCTCCTACCTTGCTAAGCGGAACGCTGTTCCGTATGTTGGGTAACGGAACATCGTTCCGTATCCGCCCATCATGCCAGGAGGAGCACCGTTATGCAGTACCGCACCTTGGGCCGCACCGGCGTACAGGTCAGCACCCTCGCGCTCGGCGCGATGAACTTCGGCGCGATCGGCCGTACCAGCCAGGACGAGGCCACCGCGATCGTCGACGCCGCTCTGGAGGCCGGCATCAACCTGATCGACACCCCCGACATGTACGGCCAGGGCGAGTCCGAGCAACTGGTCGGCAAGGCGATCGCCGGCCGCCGGGACGACCTCGTGCTGGCCACCAAGGCGACCATGCCGATGGGTGACGAGCGCAACCACCAGGGCAGCTCGCGTCGCTGGCTGGTCAGGGCACTCGACGACAGCCTGCGCCGGCTCGGCGTCGATCACGTCGACCTCTACCAGATCCACCGGTGGGACCCGAGCACCAGCGACGAGGAGACGCTGTCGGCACTGACCGACCTGCAACGCGCGGGGAAGATCCGCTCGTTCGGCTCCTCGACGTTCCCGGCGTACCGGATCGTGCAGGCCCAGTGGGCTGCCCGCGAGCACCACCTCGGCCGCTACGTCACCGAGCAGCCCAGCTACTCGATCCTGCAGCGCGGAATCGAGGCCCACGTCCTGCCCGTGACCGAGGAGTACGGTCTCGGGGTGCTGGCGTGGAGTCCGCTGGCATCGGGCTGGCTGTCGGGTGCGGTCCGCGCGGGCCAGGAGATCAGCACCAGCCGCTCGGTCTTCGCGCCGGAACGCTTCGACACCACGCTTCCGTACAACCAGGCCAGGCTCGACGCGGTCGAGCAGTTGGCGAAGGTGGCCGACGAGGCCGGCCTGACGCTGATCCAGTTGGCTCTCGGCTTCGTCACCGCCCACCCTGCCGTCACCAGCGCCCTCATCGGCCCACGGACCTTGGCTCACCTGCACTCGCAGCTCGCCGCTGCCGATACCGTGCTCAGTCCTGATGTCCTCGATGCGATCGACGCCATCGTTGCCCCCGGCATCGATCTTGCCCCGCACGAGAAGTTCGACACACCACCGGCGCTGCTCGAGCCGTCGCTGCGGCGCCGGTGAAAGGACGAGCTATGTCGCAACCCAGTTTCGGGATCATGACCGCGCCGATGCAGGTCGACTATCACGACGTACTGCGGGTGTGGCGCGAGGCGGACGCCGTCCCGGAGATCGAGCACGCCTGGCTGTTCGATCACCTCATGCCGATCGGCGGTGACCCGGGCGGACCGACGTACGAAGGCTGGACGCTGCTGTCGGCGCTTGCCGCACAGACCGAACGACTGCGCCTCGGCCTGCTTGTGACCAGCAACCGCTTCCGGCCGCCGGCGATGCTGGCCAAGATCGCGGCGACCGTCGACATCGTCTCCGGCGGGCGGCTCGACTTCGGCATCGGCGCGGGTTCACGACCGAGTCACCCGTTGGCCCGGCGCGAGTACGAGGCGCACGGCCTGCCGTACGACGACTTCGCACACTCGGTGGGGAATCTCGCCGAAGCGTTGACAGTCATTCGGCGGTTGTGGACCGAGGCTGAGCCGTTCGACTTCGAGGGCAGCGACGTCCGCCTGACCGGAGCGTTCGGCAACCCGAAGCCCGTTCAGCGCCCACACCCGCCGATCCTCATCGGCGGACGCTCGTCCGCTATGCTCCGCTTGGTCGCCGAGCACGCTGACCTGTGGAACATCCCCGGCGGCAACATCGAAGACGTCGTACGCCGCAGCGCACTGCTGGACCGCTACTGCGCCGAGATCGGCCGCGACCCCGCCTCGATCACCCGCTCGATCCACCTGCAGATCTCCTACGACGAGCCTGACGTCACCCGGAAAGCGATCGACGAAGCGCTCGAGGCCGGCTTCCGTCACATCGTCCTCGGCCTGTCAGCTCCCTATCCGCGCGACGTCGCTCAGTGGGTCGCCGACAAGCTCATCGCGACTTCGGGCCCGACCTAAGGGGGTGCGGCGCGGATCTAAGGGAGGGCGCCTGATGTGGCGGTCCTAGCGCTCAGCGCACGGTGGATGCAGACGGCGATCCACGCCGTGAGGAGGAGTTATGAAGCACATCTGCACCCTCGTGGCCGTGCCCGTCCTGACCTGCGGCGCCGTGATTGCTGGCGCATCGCAAGCCTCGGCCACCAACGTCGACCCGGAGCCAGGCGCCCACGGCGAAAGCTTCGCAGTCGTCCCGATACCAGGCCCCGTCGTCGAGGTCGACGACACCGTCGCCGAAGTCCTGCAAACAGGCGCAGCCGCCCTCGGCGGCGCCGGCATCGCCGTGGCAGCCCTTTGGGCCTACCGGCGCCGCCATCCGATCAGCGTTCACTGATCCGGCAGCCGTCGCTCAGCCAGGGCGGCGGCTGCCACCCGGCTCGTCGTGCCGGTCTTCCGAAGGATGTTCGAGACATGGACGCTGACCGTCTTGTCACTGATGAAGAGCTCCTTCGCGATCTCACCGTTCGACCGCCCGGCCACCAGGAAAGCTAGTACCTCCCGCTCTCGGTCAGTGAGTCCTGCCAGGACGGGGTCGTCGGCCACCGGCACGACCGGAGCCGGCTCGTGAAGATCGATCCTCGACCTCCGGGCCAGCGCTTCGACGTCGGTCTGCAAGGGTTTGGCGCCGAGCTCGACCGCGCATCGGTGTGCTTGGCGCAGCAAATCGCGCGCTTCGGGCGAGGTCCAGTCGTTCGCTAGCTCTGCCTCGGCGCACCGCCATTGGGCGACCGCCTGGTGCCAGCGATCTCCCGCGATACCGCAGGTCTCCGCGGCCCGGCGCCAACGCTTGGGCTGATCCGCAGTATCCCGGCAGCGACTGATCTCGGCCGCCCAGAGGGCCTGATTCATCGCCTGGACATCCACCCCTCCCATGGCGTCGACGAACGGCTCCGCGGCCAGTCGTCGATGACACCGTCCAGCGCCTCCACCGCCGCGGCCACTCCAGCAGGATCACTGCGATCCCGGGCGACGCGAGCTGCCTCGGCTGCGGCCCAGGCGTAGTCCGGAAGCGCCTCGTCGTCCCAGGGATCGGGAGGCTGATCCTGAGCTGTGAGCCGCGGGCGTGCCCAGGTCATGGCGTCCGCAGCCGTCCCATCGGCGATCATCAGCTCGATGCCGACTCTGGTGACGCGCGGGCGGGATGGGTTGAAGTCGTCGGAGATCAACTCCAACGCCCGATCGAAGTGCTGTCGTGCTTCTTCGTTCCGCCCTGACCTGACGGCCAGCCCGCTGGCAGCCAGCCTGACAGTTGCTCCAGGGATCCCGGCGGATCGTCCCGCCAACGCGGACCGTAGCAGGACCCGGCACTCGTCCCAGCGGCCGAGGGTGAACAGTTCTTCGGCGGCCAGGCCGGCTAGGAAATATGCCCAGGCGCCGACCCCGGAGGCGACCGCGTCGAAGTAGGCCGCGCGGGTGGCCTCGGCTGCGTCGGCCCACCGGCCGAGCCCGTGCAGGGCATGGAAACGGACGATGGCGGCTTCGGTGGCGGTGGCTGTATCTCCACACGCTGTCGCCAACTGCACTGACCGCTCCGCCTCGGCGAGCGCGGCCAGCGGCGCGGAAGCCATCGACACCGCAGCTGGAGCCTCCAACACCGCCGCGTGTGCGCAGAGCGCCCGCCCAAGGGCCTGCGTCGAGCCTGAGAGGTGGCCGATTCGGACGGCTTCCTCCGCGTGGATCGTGTCACTCGGCAGGCCGTGGAAAGACTCGGTCGCAGCTAGCTCGGCGAACGCGACGGCGCGTTCTGCACTCTCAGGGAGGTCCGTCGTCAGCTCGATCGCTTCGAGGAACTCTTCCAGGTCGGCCATCGCCGGCGTCGTCGATTGCCAGCGGCAGTTGGCCCTCGAGACCAGTAGATCACTGGCCAGCAGCGGCTGCTGCTTCCTGTTCACCAGACTCAGCGCCTCCGTGAGGAGCGTGACTGAAACCTCGGGCCAGCCTGCCCGCTCGCAGACTGCGCTCGTTCGCCGTAACAGGGCGATTCTCTCGTCGCGGCCGCCGCGGATGGTCGGTGACACCGTTTCCCAGACAGCACACGCGCGGCGGAGCTGGATCGCCTCTTCCGTTGGCGCCCTCAGACTCGCCGCGTGATCGGCTGCCACGAGGGACCAGTGGTAGGTGGCGTCGATGTTTCCGGCTCTCTCGTTGTGGATCGCCAGGTCCGCAGCCTCAACCTCGGTGGGCCGCGATTCGAGTACGCGGATGTAGTCGGCGTGGAGCTCCTTGGCTTGGTTCGGTGGCAGACCGTCGTACAGGACCTCGGCGAGGAGCGGGTGCCGGAACCAGGAGGTTCCGTCGGGTGCGGTTTCCACGACACCGCGGTCGTGGGCCTCCGCGCGACAGGAGGCGATCGAGCTCGCCTCGAGTCCGTGGCCGGCGGCGACCTCGGTCAGTACGGCCGATGAGGTCGGTCGGCCGCCGACGGCGAGGATTCTGGTGACCAAGCGGGCCTGGTCCGACAGGCTGTGCCAGGCGGCGAGCAGGGCTTCGCGGAGCGCAGCGGGAACGGTGGCCGGGAGAGTGCGCTCAGCGCCGGACAGACCGCTGACCATCAGTTCGACGAGGTAGGGGTTGCCGTCCGACCTGTCGAGGACCTCGGCGGCGAGTTCGATGTCGGGCGCCTGGCCGAGCAGTCCTTCGATCTCGCTGCTGGTGCCGTCCAGGTCCAGCGGATCCAACCGGAGCTCACCGAAGAAGGGCATCCGGCGCATGTCGGCGAGCCAGGAGTGGAGGGGGTGCCCCTCGCCGCGTTCCTCCGTCCTGCACGTGGCCAGCAGTACCAACGGCTGGGAGCGGAATCCGGCGATCAGGTAGGCCATCGCATCCAGCGAGGCCACGTCGGCCCATTGCAGGTCGTCGACGACCACCACTGTCGGCCGTCGTACCGCGATCCGATTGAGCACGAGGTCGACGAGCATCGGAAGCCTCCTGGTGTCGCCGCCGCCGCTGACGCCGAGCGACGGCAGCAAGGCACTCAGCCCGTCGGTCCCGGCGAGAGTTTCGGCCCTCTCGTCGGCATCCGCTCGGCTCAGCCAGTCCTGCAAGGCGCCGGCGATCGGGGCGAACGGGACCGACGCGCCACCGAAGTGCACGCTCGATCCCCAAAGCACGTTCAGCTGCGAATCGCCGCAGACCTCACGGGCGAGGCGGGTCTTGCCGATGCCGGCTTCGCCATGGATGACGATCGCGTGCGGTACGCCGGCCACGGCATCGAGCAGCACATCGCCGAAGAACCGTTGTTCGGCTGCGCGTCCGGCGAAGCGATGATCGGGCCGCAGACCCCCCATGCGTCCCCAGTCAACACCCGGAGCCGTGCCGACGGGAGCCCTCGACCTGTCCGGCTACCGCCCGTAGGCAAACGGGTTGCCGGTGTGCCGAAGGACGGGTAGTGGTCAGCCCCAGCCTCGACACCCCCGCGTGCACGGCGGCCGCGACCCGGCGCCGGGCGGACTACTACCCGTCCTTCGGTACGCGTCTCCGTCGGCCGATGCACCTCGTGAGGCTCGTGTCGACGTGGGGGTTGCCACGTGACCGTGGTGGTTGCCGGGTGGGCGGGGTGTGCCATGATCGGGCCGACGGTTGTGGAGGAACACCGGTGACCGGCTGAGGCCGGGAGTCCGGGGCGGTCCCGCCACTGTGACCGGGCCTGATCGAAGTCGACGCGGCCCGGGAGCCAGGACATCCGCGTCCGTCCGCCGGGCCGCGGTCACCGCGGTACGGCGTACCAGCCGTGGCGGGCGTGGATACCCGCTCGACGAAGGGACCCACCGCCGATGCGGCCAACCTCACCGTCCACCGGATTCCCGTTCACCGCCGTGGTCGGAATGGACGACCTTCAGCTCGCCCTGATCCTGGCGGCCATCTCGCCGGCGATCGGCGGGGTGCTGATCCGGGGCGAGAAGGGTACGGCGAAGTCGACCGCGGTCCGCGCGTTGACCGAGATCCTCCCGCCGGTGGACGTCGTACCGGGCTGCCGGTTCTCCTGCGACCCCGAGCACCCTGACGACACCTGCCCCGACGGACCGCACCACAGCACGGAGGCCCTCAACCGGCCGGCCCGGCTGGTCGAGTTGCCCGTCGGCGCGACCGAGGATCGGGTGCTCGGGTCGCTGCATCTGGAGAAGGCGCTCGCCGAGGGCATCACGGCGTACGAACCCGGTCTGCTTGCTGCCGCGCACCGCGGACTTCTGTACGTCGACGAGGTCAACCTCCTGCACGATCACCTGGTCGACGTACTGCTCGACGCCGCCGCGATGGGCCGCGCGACCGTCGAACGTGACGGGGTGTCCGTCACGCACCCGGCGCGCTTCGTCCTGGTCGGCACGATGAACCCGGAGGAGGGCGAGCTCCGACCGCAGTTGCTCGATCGCTTCGGCCTGAGCGTCGACGTCGTCGCCAGCCGTGATCCTGCCGTGCGTGTGGAGGTGATGCGGGCGCGGCTCGCGTACGAGGCCGATCCGGCGGGCTTTGTTGCGCGGCACGACGGACCGCAGCGGGAGCTCGCCGAGCGCATCGTCAAGGCGCGCGACCTGATCACCGAGGTGATCCTGACCGACGCCGCGCTCCGGCAGATCGCCGAGATCTGCGCGTCCTTCGACGTTGACGGCATGCGCGCTGACCTGGTCACCGCGCGTACGGCGGTCGCCCACGCGGCCTGGTCCGGCCGCACCGTCGTCGAGGT
This sequence comes from Kribbella sp. CWNU-51, assembly GCF_054073265.1. Lineage (NCBI taxonomy): Bacteria > Bacillati > Actinomycetota > Actinomycetes > Propionibacteriales > Kribbellaceae > Kribbella > Kribbella sp. CWNU-51. The sequence continues at coordinate 49,521 of NZ_JBSXMZ010000023.1, read as the reverse complement.
CGACGACGTCCGCGCCGCCGCCAAACTCGCCCTGCCCCACCGCCGCCGCCGGAACCCCTTCGACGCCCCCGGCCTCGACGAGGATCAACTAGAACAAGCCATCCAAGACAGCACACCACCACCCAACCCCGACGACGACCCGGATGGCCCGGGTGGGGGAGCGGACCCCGCAGACGACGGCAGCCCGGCCGACGCAGACCGGTCGGACGCGAACCAGTCCGACGCGGGCCGGGTGGATGCGGACTCGGCCGCCTCGGATGGTGCTGAGTCCGGCACCGACCCGGACTCGGCGGCCCACGGCGCGGGCCGGGAGGACGGCGCGGATGCCGGCGATGTGGGTGGCCGGCCGGCGCCGGTCGGCGAGGTGGTCGGAAGCTCCGAGCCCTACAAGGCGCGACTGCTCAGCGTGCAGGCCGCGGGCGCCGGTGTCGCCGGGCGGCGGTCCCGGGCGATCACCGAGGTCGGGCGCGTGGTGGGTGATCGCGCCCGCATCGGGCGCGAGGCTGGACGTCCGCATCTGCTGGCGACCATCCGGTCCGCCGCCCCGCATCAGCACGCTCGCGGTCGAGCCGGCGCCGGGCTCGCCGTACGACCCTCCGATGTGCGGCTCGCCGTGCGGGAAGGGCGCGAGGGCAACCTCGTTCTGTTCTGTGTTGACGCGTCGGGGTCGATGGGGACGAAGCAGCGGATGGGGGCGGTGAAGACCGCGATCGTCTCGCTGCTACTCGACGCGTACCAGCGTCGCGACACCGTCGGCCTCGTCACGTTCGCCGGCGCCGCCGCCACGGTTGCCTTGCCGCCCACCGGCAGCGTCGAGACCGCCGTACGTCGTCTCGAGTCGCTACCGACCGGTGGACGCACACCCCTTGCCGAAGGCCTGCTCCAGGCGGCTGAGGTACTACGGATCGCCGCGATCCGCGACCCGCGACGGCGGCCCTTGCTCGTGCTTGTCACGGACGGCCGGGCGACCCATGGAGACAAAGCCTTCGCCCGGGCGAGGCAGGCCGCCGGATGGCTTGCTCAGCAGGGGATCGCCACCGTCGTGGTTGACTGCGAACCGCATCGTGGGGTCCGGCTCGGCCTGGCCGGGGAGCTCGCCGCGGACCTGGGCGCGGAGTACCTCGACCTCGGGGAAGTTGCCGCGGGCAACCTCATCCGCACGGTCACGGAGCGGAGGGCAGCCTGAGATGCCGAAAGGACAGCCGACGGTCGTTCCGGAGGACGGCCTGACCACCCGGCAACGCCGGAACCGCCCGCTGCTGATGGTGCACACCGGCGAGATGAAGGGAAAATCGACGGCCGCCTTCGGGATGGCGCTGCGCGGCTGGGACCAGGGCTGGAACATCGGCGTGTTCCAGTTCGTGAAGAGCGCGAAATGGAAGGTCGGCGAGGAGAGCGCCTTCAAGGCTCTCGGGCAGTTGCACGCGGCAACCGGTGCGGGCGGCCCGGTCGAGTGGCACAAGATGGGCGAGGGGTGGAGCTGGTCGCGCAAGGCCGGCACCGACGAAGACCACGCCGCCGACGCGCTCGAAGGCTGGCGTGAGATCCAGCGCCGGATCGCTGCGGAGACGCACGACCTCTACGTCCTGGACGAGTTCACGTACCCGATGAAGTGGGGCTGGGTCGACGTCGACGAGGTGGTCGACACGCTGGTGAACCGACCGGGCCACCAGTACGTCGTCATCACCGGACGCAACGCTGATCCGCGGCTGCTCGAAGCCGCCGACCTGGCGACCGAGATGACGAAGATCAAGCACCCGATGGACGCCGGCCAGAAAGGCCAGAAGGGCATCGAGTGGTGAGCGCACGGTCGCGGGGGAAGGGCGCGTGATCCCGCGGGTGGTGGTGGCGGCGCCGTCTTCGGGGGCCGGGAAGACGACCGTTGCCGTCGGGCTGATGGCGGCGCTACGGCAGGCCGGGCACACGGTCGCGGGGTTCAAGGTCGGGCCCGACTACATCGATCCCGGGTTCCACGCGGTCGCCACCGGTCGGCCGGGGCGGAATCTCGATCCGATGCTGTCGGGGGAGGAGCGGGTCGCGCCGCTGTTCGCGCACGGGGCCGTCGGTGCGGACATCGCCGTCGTCGAGGGTGTGATGGGCCTGTACGACGGTGCCCTCGGAACCGAGGGATATGCCTCCACCGCCCACGTCGCGAAGTTGCTTCGGGCACCCGTCGTACTGGTCGTGGACGCGTCGGCGGCCGGACGCAGTGTCGGTGCCGTCGTCCAGGGTTTCGTTGCCTTCGACACCGAGGTGCGGATCGTCGGCGTGATCCTGAACAAGGTCGGCTCGGATCGGCACGAGGCCGAGGTCCGCGCCGGCGTCGCGCCGACCGGCGTACCGGTGCTCGGCGTCCTCCGGCGCGACACCCGCCTGACCGTGCCCAGCCGGCACCTCGGTCTCGTCCCGGCCGGTGAGCAACGGGAGCAGGCGGCCGACGCGGTCGAGGCGGCGGCCGAACTGGTCCGCCAAGGGGTCGACCTGCACGCGTTCGTCGCGGGCGCCCGAGCTGCCGCGCCGGCCGTCGTCGAGGCCTGGGATCCTTCTGCCGAGGTGACTCCGGCCGAGAACGGGCGTCCGGTGATTGCCGTTGCCAGCGGCCCGGTTTTCTCGTTCCACTACACCGAGACCACAGAGCTGCTCGTTGCCGCCGGCGCCGAAGTGGTTGCCTTCGACCCGTTGTCCGATCCATTGCCTGAGGCAACTGCGGCGCTCTACCTCGGCGGTGGTTTCCCCGAACTGCACGCCGAGGCGCTGTCCGCCAACGAGGGCCTCCGCCGCCAGGTCGCCACCGAGGTGGCGGCCGGTCTCCCGGTGATCGCCGAGTGCGCCGGGTTGCTGTACCTCTGCCGCGAGCTCGACGGCCACCCGATGACCGGCGTCCTGCCCGCCGCAGGCCGGATGACGAGCCGTCTGACCCTCGGCTACCGGAGGGCGATCGCCGCCACAACCACCACGTTCCTCGACGAGGGCCGCCGCGTTCGGGGCCACGAGTTCCACCGTACGGCGATCGAGCTCGACGCCGAGGTGGATCCGGCCTGGTACCTGCCGGGTGGCGTCGAGGGGATCGCGTTGCCCCGGCTGCACGCGTCGTACCTGCATCTGCACTGGACGGCGACCCCGGACATCCCAGCCCGCTTCGTCGCCGCGGCTCGCGTCCATGCGGGCCTCGAGAAATGAACCTCGTCGTAGGAGTGGGCCTCCGCGCCGGTACCCGCTATCAGGAACTCCGCGACCTGGTTGCCGGTGCGCTCGCCGAAGCAGGCACGGGGACGGTGCGCTACGTGGTCACGGTCGCCGGCCGTGAAACCGAGCCGGGACTGCAACGCCTCACGGCATCACTCGGCGCCGAACTCAAGACCGCCGCGCCTGAAGAGCTGGCCCGCCAACCGGTGCCGACCCCGAGCCAGGCGGTCGAGCAACTAACCGGCATCCCAAGCGTCGCGGAGGCGGCCGTCCTTGCAATCGGAGCAGAGCTCCTCGTCCCCAAGCGTCGCTCCGCCCAGGCAACCGCAGCCGTCGGCCGCCTACCGGGGCCCGGCACTCGCCCGGCTCCGGCGAGCGTGGCGGCCCCCGGCTACCTGGCTGAGGAGCGGGCGGTGGTGCATCGGGTGATTGCCGAGCGGCGGGATGTGCGGCGGGGGTTTTTGGATGTGCCGGTTGATGACGAGGTGCTGTTGCGGGTGCTGGAGGCGGGGCATCGGGCGCCCAGTGTGGGGTTGAGCCAGCCTTGGGACTTTCTGTTGATCAGGGATGTGGCTACTCGGCGGAAGGTGCATGAGCTGGCGACGGCTCAGCGGGATGCGTTCGCGGCGTCGTTGCCGGCGGATCGGCGCGGGGCTTTCGACGGGCTGAAGATCGAGGCGATTCTCGATACCCCGTTGAACATTGCGGTGACCTGCGACCCGGGCCGGGGTGGGCGGCATGTGCTGGGGCGGCACGCGGATCCGCGGACGACGTGGTTCTCCGCGGCGATCGCGATCCAGAACCTGTGGCTGGCCGCGCGCGCCGAAGGGCTTGGCGTCGGCTGGGTCTCGTTCTTCGCGCCGGATGAGGTCGCGGCGGTGCTGGATCTCCCGGCTCACATCGAGCTTGTGGGTTACCTGTGTGTCGGGCACGTGGAGGAGTTCGCCGCCGCGCCCGAGCTGGTGCGCGCGGGCTGGGCCGCTCGCCGGCCGCTCGCCTGGGCGGTTCACCACGAGGAATGGGGCCGACGCGCGTCGATTGTCGACGATGCGTTGCAGGCCGGGCAGAACGCCGTACCAGCTGAAGGCCGTCAGCGAATCACAGTGATCGTGGGCGGCGATCCGGCGAGAGACCTGGAGCAGTCCGACGCGTTGGTCGTCGTACTGCGAACTGAGAAACCGGCACCCGACTTCGGGGTGCTGTGGCGGCCGGCGCGGACGCCGGTGGAGGCGGTCGAGCTCGGAGTCGAGATTGCACGGGATCTGGCGATGCAGGGCGTCGGGGAGATCGTCGTACGGACGGCAGAGCAGTCAGCGGAGGCGGACGGACTGGCCCGCGGACTGCGGGTTGGCGCGTCGGCTTGTGGAATGAGTTGCACCGATGAGATGACAGACTTCCCGGTATGACACCGGAGCCGACCATGTACGTGCCCGCGTTCTCGATGAAGCAGCGGGTCACCATGATGGCTAACAAGTACGAGCTGATCGCCGCCAACCCGGACGGGAGCGACGGCCCGCTGCTGGCGTTCGCGCAGCAGAAGCGGATGGCGTTCAAGGAACAGGTCACCTTCTACACCGACGACACCAAGTCCCAGCCGGTGTTCTCGTTCAAGGCGCGCAAGAAGGTCGACCTCGGCTCCGGGTACGACGTGTTCGACGCGAACGGGCAGCAGATCGGGTGGTTCAAGAAGGAGTTCGGCAAGAGCTTGCTCCGGTCCAGCTGGCAGCTCAGCGGCGCCGGCGTCGACGCGGACGGCACGGAGCGCAACCCGACCATCGCGATCGTCCGCCGGGTCTGGGAGTTCGTCCCGTTCGTCGGGGAGATCCCGCTGCCGTTCATCTTCCATTTCGACTTCACCGATCGGGGCACCGGGCAACCGGTACTGTCGGTCGAGCGGAAGATCTCGGTCCGGGATCGCTACCACATCACCGTCCAGGACCAGCGCCTGGATTTCCGCGTTGCCGCCGCGATGACGGTTGCCCTCGACGCCCTGCAGGGCCGCTGATTCACGCCGTACGGCGAGCCGGCTGAGGGAAAGCTGAGTCCGGTGTACTACCACGGTCGTATGCCGGGCTCACTCTTTTGGGTGAACTGACCCTGAGACCCTTGGTTCCGGCCTGCGCCGGTGCGAGTCTTGAGCCATGGGTGTAGCGCAGCGCAGTCGACGGTGGTTGGTTCCGGTCGCGACAGTCGCCGTGGTGGCAGGTGTGGGGGCACTCGGGCCGGTGGTCGCCGATGCCTCGCCCAAGCTGCCCGGGATCACCGCGCAGGATCTGCTCGCCAAGGTGCAGACCGCGAAGGTGGACGGCCTGAGCGGCACCGTCCGCTCCGCCACGGATCTCGGTCTGCCCGCAATCCCTGGCATGGGCGGTGGCAGCAACCAGGTCCTCGACCTGCTGAACGGCGAGCACACTGCCCGGGTTGCGTTCGCGAGCCCGGACAAGGCTCGGGTCTCGGTGCTCGACAACATGGCCGAGCGGGTGTGGACGACGGATGGCAAGTCCGCCTGGGCGTACGACTCGTCCAAGCGTGAGGCCGTGAAGCTGACTGTCCCGGCGCACACGTCGAAGCCGGAGAAGGCCATGCCGCAGGACTACAACCCGCAGGCGGTCGCCAAGCAGTTCCTGGACGCGATCGACCCGACCACCAGGGGCGATGTGAGCGGCACGGAGAAGGTCGCCGGCCGGGATGCGTACAAGCTGCGCCTGGTGCCGAAGACTGACAAGACGACCGTCGGCTCGGTCACGCTGGCGGTCGACTCGAAGACGTGGGTCCCGCTCGAGGTGACCGTGATGCCGCGGACGGGGAACGACCCGGCCGTCCAGCTCGGGTTCTCCTCGGTGTCGTTCGACGTACCGGCTGCCAGTACCTTCGCGTTCACCCCGCCCCCGGGTGTGAAGGTGACGGAGAAGGCGCCTGCTGCCGGTGAGATCCCGAAGCAGGGCACGCCGCCGAAGGCGATCGGTCCGAAGGGCGAGAAGCCGGGCAAGCCCGGTACGGCGAAGTCGGGCGGGCCGACCGTGATCGGTAAGGGCTGGGAGAGCGTCGCGATGGTGCGCGGCGTGACGGTCACCACCGGGAACGGAGCGCTGGACCAGCTGCTGGCCAAGGCGCCGACCGTCCGGGGCTCGTGGGGTACGGGCAAGGTCGTCACCAGCAAGATGGTGAGCGCGCTGATCACCGACGACGGCCGCGTCTTCGTCGGCCTGGTCACCCCCGACACCCTGCAGGCCGCCGCAGCCAAGGCACCCCGCTAACCGTGAGCACACCGACCCCGGTGGTGACTCGGGGCCTGACGAAGCGGTTCCACGGGGGCCAGGTGGCGGTGGACGCGGTTGATCTCGAGGTGCCGGCGGGGAGCGTGTTCGGGTTTCTCGGGCCGAACGGGTCGGGGAAGACGACAACGATCCGGATGCTGCTCGGCCTGATCGCCCCCACCTCCGGCTCGGTCGAGCTGCTCGGTGAGCCGATGCCGAAGGCGCACCTCAGGGTCCTGCCACGCGTCGGAGCGCTGGTCGAAGGCCCTGCGTTCTACCCGTTCTGGACCGGCCAGGCCAACCTGCTCCGGTTCGACGCCGCCGACCGCACTGCCGACCCCCGGACCCGCAAGGCCCGCGCGGGTGAGGCGCTCGAACGGGTCGGCCTCTCGAACGCGGCCGGGAAGAAGCTCCGCGCGTACTCACTCGGTATGCGGCAGCGCCTCGCCATCGCGGTCGCGCTGATGCAGCGCCGCGAACTCCTCGTCCTGGACGAGCCGACCAACGGTCTGGACCCCCAGGGCACCCGCGAGGTCCGCCACCTGATCCGCGAGCTCGCCGCCGACGGCACGACGGTCTTCACCTCGACCCACCTGCTGGCCGAGGTCGAGCAGGTCTGCACCCACGCCGCCGTGATGAGTCGCGGTCGCCTGGTCCGCCAGTCCACCGTCGCCGACCTCCGCTCCGAGCTCCGGCCTCGCCTGATCGTCCGTACGCCGGACCTGAGCCAGGCAGCCGACACGCTCCAGGGCCTGGGCGTCACCGACCTCAAGACCACTGCCGAGACCGTCGAAGGCGACCCGGGCGAACTGCCGATCGAGAAGTTCGCCGCCGCGCTGGTCGCCGCCGACGTCCGCATCCACGGCTTCGGGCTGGAACGCCCCAGCCTGGAAGATGCCTTCGTCGCACTCACCGGGGAGGGCTTCGATGTCGCCGAGTAGTGCAGTGGCCGTCGCCGGGCCGGTGTCCGCCGGCCGCCATACCCTCGGGCTGTTCCGCTCAGAGTTGCGGCTCGTCTTCGGGCGGGCCCGCACCCAGGTCGGCCTCGGCGTACTCGCGGCCGTCCCGCTGCTGATCGGGATCGCGATCAAGCTCTCCGGCTCCGAAGGCGGGACCGAGGGCTTCCTCGGCCAGGTCGCCGGCAACGGCCTGTTCCTGATCGTCGCGAGTCTCGGGCTGTCGCTGCCGTTCTTCCTGCCGACCGCCGTGACGGTGATCTCGGGGGAGTCGCTCGCGGGCGAGTCCAGTCTCGGCACCCTGCGGGTCCTGCTGACCGCGCCGGCCGGGCGCTCCCGGTTGCTCGCGGCCAAGATGGTCGCGCTCGCGGTGTTCTGCCTGGCCGCGACGATGACGATCTGGGTCTCCGGCCTGATCGTCGGATTCGTGCTGTTCCCGGTCGGCGACGTACTCCTGCTCTCCGGTACGACGGTCTCGCTCGGTGACGGCCTGCTCCGCGCCCTGGGGATCGCCGTGGTGATCTCGCTGTCACTGCTCGGGCTCGCCGGGATCGGGCTGTTCGTGTCGTCGCTGACGTCAACCCCGCTGGCCGCGATGGCCGCCACGTTCGGCACGTTCATCGTGCTCGGCATCATGACCGCGATCCCGCAGATCCACGTGATCCATCCGTGGCTGCTGATGTACCGCTGGTCGTCGTTCGCCGACCTGTTGCGAGATCCGCCGTACTGGCATGACATCGGTCTCAACCTGCTGCTGCAGGCCGGGTATCTGGCTGTCTTCTACACCGCCGCCTGGGCCCGGATCACCAGCCGCGACATCACCTGAGAGGCTGGGCCGGTGGAAGCCGACCTGGTAGCGGTACTGCGCTGTCCCGTCTGCGGCGACGCCCTCGCCCTGACCGACCGGACCGCGCGCTGCCCGCGCGGCCACGCCTACGACCTGGCCAAGCAGGGCTACCTCAACTTGTTGCCCTCGGCATCGACCGGTATCGACGGCGACTCCGCGGGGATGATCGGCGCCCGGACCGTGTTCCTCGGCAGCGGCCACTACGCGCCGATCAGGGACGCGCTGATCCTCGCAGCCGCGGGTCTGCGTGACAACGACCTGGTGGTGGAAGTCGGCGCCGGCACCGCCTACTACCTGACCGGCGTCCTCGGCACCGCAACCGGCCGGCGCGGCGTCGCCTTGGACGTCTCGCGGTACGCCGCTCGCCGCGCGGCAAGGGCGGATCCACGGATCGGGTCGGTGGTGTGCGATGCCTGGCAGGAGCTGCCACTGCTGGACGACTCGGCCCAGCTGATGCTGAACGTGTTCGCCCCGCGCAACGCAGCCGAGATGGCCCGGGTACTCGCGCCTGACGGCACACTGCTGGTGGTCACACCGAATCAGCAGCACCTTGCCGAGCTGGTCGGCGTACTGGGGCTCGTGACGGTGGACGAGGAGAAGGAGCGCCGGCTGCAGGAGACGTTCGCCGGGGTGTTCGCCCGGTCCGGCAGCGAGGTGATCGAGGAGACGATGCGGCTCGACCGAACAGCGGTCGAGCAGTTGGTGCTGATGACGCCGAGCGCGCGGCACGTGAACTACCGGGAGCTCACCGGGCGGCTCGCCGTACTCCCGGAACCGGCGATCGTCACGCTGTCGGTCACGCTGTCGACCTGGCGGCCCGCCTAGGCGGACTCCCGCCACCCACATGGCGGGAGTCCGCGACCTGTCAGGCGGCCTTGCCGACGAGCTCGCGGCCTACCACGGTGCCGTGTTCCTCGGCGGTGACGTGGGCCTCCGACTCGGAGACCTTGGAGGCGTCGATGAGCTCCTCCATGCCCGGGGTGACCGGGGCGAGGGTGAGCTCGGCGACGGCGGTGCGGACGTTCATACCGAGGATGTCGCCGAAGACGCGCTCCAGGTACGGCGTGGCGTGGTCCCAGCCGTGCTTCGGGGTGCCGGGGCTGTAGCCGCCACCGCGAGCCAGCGTGAAGATGACCGGCCGGCCGGCCGTCGGGCTGGGGCCGCGGACCAGTTCCTGGTCGATCAGCAGCAGGTCGATCCAGGTCTTCACATGCTGTGCGATGCCGTAGTTGTACAGCGGTACGGCGAGCAGGATCGCGTCGGCGTTCTTGACCTCGGCCGCGAGCTCCTCGGCGAGGGCCTTCGCCTCCGCCACCGGCATGCCGTCGGCGGGGGACTCCTGGCCGAGCATGGCTCCGGCCAGCGCGGGCCAGGCGGTTGCGGGCAGCGGGTGCAGCCCGAGGTCGCGGCGGACCACGACGCCGTCCGGGTGCTCCGCCTTCCAGGCGGCCTCCGCGCTGTCCGCCAGGGCGCGGGTCACCGATCCGTCCACGCGGATGCTCGCGTCGACGCGTAACAGGGTGCTCATGTCGTAGATCTCCATCGGAGTGTGAGAGGGCTAGGCTGTTCTGAAGATAGTCTGTGAAGCAGAACATATTCAAGTCAGATCGTATTCCGAGTGGCGTACACCACGTACGATGGGGACGTGAGCAGTTCTTCGCCCGAGATCGCGACCCGGGCCACCCGAGAGGCCGAGCCCGGGACCGCCAGCGGCGCGCCCGTGGAGTCCGACCTCGGTTGGGCGCTGGGCGTGGTGTTCCGGCGGTACGCGAAGGCGGCGGCCGCCGCGCTGGACGACATACCGGGCGGGCCGCGGGGCTACCAGGTCCTGGCGACCACGAACTCCGAGGGCCCGAAGCGCCAGCTGGATCTGGCCGCGCTGCTCGGCGTGGACCGGACGGTGATGACCTATCTGCTGGACGACCTGGAGACGGCAAGTCTGGTGCAGCGCCAGCCCGATCCGGCCGACCGGCGGGCGCGGCTGATCGTGCCGACCGAGCAGGGCTTGGAGACGCTCTGCGACCTCGAGCGCCGCCTGGCCACCGCGGAGCAGGAGGTGCTCGGCATTCTCGACGAGTCCGAGCGCTCCAGCTTCCGCCTGCTCCTGCAGCGCGTGGCGATGAGGGCCGACGCGATCGACCCGCTGCACAACGCGTGCGCCCTGGCCGACGCCACCGTCGACCCAGCCGACACCTGAGACTCAGTGCAGCGGCACGAAGCCTGACTCGTACGCGCGGATGACGGCCTGAGTGCGGTCCCGCGCGTTCAGCTTGGCCAGGACGTTGGCGACATGCGTCTTGACCGTCTGCAGTCCGAGGATCAGCTCCTCGGCGATCTCCGCGTTCGACAGGCCGCGGGCCATCAACCGCAGCACCTCCTGCTCGCGATCGGTCAGCTGGTACTCGTCCAGGCCGGTCGACCGGGATGCGTGCGTGCCCACGTGCGCCAGCGCGAGGGCCCGGATCGCCTCCGGGAACAACAGCGACTCGCTCCCGGCGACCGTGCGGATCGCGGCGATGATGTCGTCCGGCGGCGTCCGCTTCAGCAGGAATCCGGACGCGCCGGCGCGGAGTGCGTCGTACACGTAGTCGTCGTTCTCGAACGTCGTGACGACCAGGACGCGCGGCGCCGGGTCGAGGTTCTCCAGCAGCAACCGGGTCGCCTGGATGCCGTCCACGGCCGGCATCCGGACGTCCATCAGCACGACGTCGGGGCGAGTCCGGCGGACCACCGGCAGCACCTCCGCGCCGTCACCGGCCTCACCGACGACCGTCAGGTCGGGCTCGGCGTTGATGATGGCGCGCAGCCCGCTGCGGATCAGCGGCTCGTCGTCGACCACGACCACCGACAGGTTCATGTCATCCCTTCGTCGTCACGCTGACCGGCAACGTGACCGCGAGCCGCCAGGTCTCCCCAGTCAGGCCGGCGTCCACGGTCCCTCGCAGTACGGCGACCCTTTCACGGATCCCGGCCAGTCCACGGCCGCCGCCCGCGTGGTCCGCCGGACCGTCGACCGGCCCGCTGACCGGGTTCGTCACGGCGAGCCGCAGTCCGGTGGCGTCGAGCCGGATCGACAGGTCCACGCTGAGCGCACCGGCAGGGTGACCGGCGTGCCGGATCGCGTTGGTCAGGCCCTCCTGGATGATCCGGTACGCCTCCCGGGACAGCGCCGCCGGCAGCTGGTCGAGATCGCCGGAGCGTTCGAGCTCGACCGTGATCCCGCCGGCCCTGGTCGCGTCGACCAGCCGGTCGAGCTCACCGAGGGTCGCCTGCGGAGTGGTTCGGGAACCCGGTCGCCGGTCGTCGCGGAGCAGGCCGAGGACGTGGTCGAGGTCGGCCAGCGCGGCCCGGGCGGACGTCTCCATCGCGGCCAGCGCGGTCTCGGCGAACTCCGGATCGGTCGCCAGCACGCGGCGCGCGGCGGCGGCCTGGATGGTGACCAGACTGAGGGCGTGCCCGACGCTGTCGTGCAGTTCCCGGGCCAGACGGTTGCGCTCGGCAAGGGTTGCGGTCTGCCGTTCGAGCAGCTCGATCCGCTCCGCGGCGGTCGGGCCGAGGACGCGCGGCGCCAGGTGGGCGAGCAGCGCTCCGACCGCGGCGGACAGCATGAACAACACGACGATCCCGCCCAGCGCGGCCGCCGGCAGCCAGATGTCGGTCCAGGTGCCGCTGATGTCGTACGACATCCCGGGCACGATGTCGTGCGGGCCGGGGGAGCGGAACGGCGCCGCGAGCCACATCGCGCCGACCCCGAACACGATCGTGCTGAGGATGCCGATGACACCGCCGGCGACCAGGTGCAGGCAGAACCAGACCGCCGTACGCCGTCGTTGGGCTCCGGTCCGCGCCGGACCGAGCGGGCGCTCCTCGAACCGTACGTCGAGCAGCGACTCGACCGCGATGCCCTCGACCTCGCGAACCGCCGGCAGCATGCCGAGCACGAGCGGCGGCCCGGCCACCAGGATTGCGAGGACGATGCCGGCGGCAACATTCGGCAACTGGAGATCCTCGACCACCGAGCCGAGGGCACTGTCCACCAGGATGAACGCCAGGACCAGCGCGGCGCCGAGCAGCAGATAGACCCAGCGCAGGTACGTCGACGTGCGGACCAGGCTGGTCACCGCATGTCCGGCGTACGACGCCCAGCGGCGCGGCGACGACCGGCGACCCGGCTCGCGCGCGGGACGCGCCGACCCACGCACCAGTCCGTCCGTCACCCCCTCATCGTGTCAAATCCCGTCTCCGGCCACCTCCCTCCCCGGAGGGATCGCGGGGAACCCCTGGATCCGGCCCCCGTCGGAGGGTGGCCTGAGTCGCCCGGAAGTGAGGGTTAACGCAAATTTGACGGGGTACGGACGGGTTCGGAGCCGGTGGACGTCGCGATCTGCTGTCCGGACGGGTACGGTCTGTGGTCGGGGCGGGATGCCGGTCCGACCACGGACAGGTATGGGGAACGGCTCCAGGACAGGTGGCCGGTAGGCTCGGCGAGGCTCGGCGCGGTGGATGTGAAATCACCGTGAAGTCCCCGGAGGGCCGATTGACCACCTTTCCATATTTGATGTTTGATCAAATATCGGACGAGAGAGGTCGATATGAGGTTGAGGCGTTCCGTCATCGCACTGGTGACGGTCCTGGGGCTCGCCCTGGTCAGTGCTTGTAACAGCGGTGACGACAAGAACAAGGCAGCGGACAGCGGCCTGACGAAGGTCAGCTACCTGACCTCGTTCAACACCTTCGGCCGGGAGGCCTACGCCTACGTGGCCCTGGAGAAGGGCTACTTCAAGGACGCCGGCTTCGACGTCACGATCAACCCGGGCTCCGGCACGGTCGACGTGATGAAGCTGGTCGCCGGCGGCCAGGCCGACTACGGCATCGGCGACTTCACCGCGGTCGTCATCACCCTGGGCAAGCAGAAGCTGCCGGTCACCACGGTCGGGATGGTCCACCAGCGGTCGATGGCCGCGATCATGTCGCTCGAGGGCTACGGCATCAACTCGCCCAAGGACCTGGTCGGCAAGCAGATCGGCGACCAGCCGGGCTCGACCAACACGGTGATGTTCCCGGTCTACGCCAACGCGGTCGGCATCGACCCGAACTCGGTCAAGTTCATCCCGTCGCCGCCGCCGGCGCTGCCGAACCTGCTCGCCACCAAGAAGGTCGACGGTATCGGCCAGTTCGTCGTCGGCCAGCCGCTGATCGAGAAGGCCGACCCGAAGCACCGCAAGGCGGTCACGCTGTCGTACGGCAAGGCCCTGCCGGACCTCTACGGCAACGCGATCATCACCCGCTCCGACCTGGCCAAGGACCACCCGGACCAGGTGAAGAAGTTCACCGGTGCGCTGCTCAAGGGCCTGCAGGACACCGTCGACGACCCGGCCGGGTCCGCCGCGATCCTGAAGAAGTACGTGCCGAACACCGATCTCGCGGTCGCCACCCAAGAGCTGACCATCATGAAGGACTACACCAAGCCGAGTGACTTCAAGGGCCCGCTCGGTGAGGTCGATGTGGACCGGGTGAAGACGATCATCAAACTGCTCGAGAACGCGAAGGCGATTCCGCAGCCCGGCTCGGTGACTCCGGACGACGTGGTCACCGTCAGCCTCGCTCCGAAGGCCTGAGAATCCTGTCGATGATCCAGCTGGACGGTGTCGGGCAGGTCTTCGACGGACGCGAGGGCCAGGTCACGGCCCTCGAGAAGATCGACCTGCACGTCCGCGACGGCGAGTTCGTCACGCTGATCGGCCGGTCCGGGTGTGGCAAGTCCACCCTGCTCCGGCTGATCGCGGGACTCATCTCCCCGACGTCCGGTGCGGTCCAGGTGGCGGGCGAGTCCGTCACCGGGCCGCGCCGGGACGTCTCGTTCATGTTCCAGCGCCCGGCCCTGCTGCCGTGGCGGTCGGTGCTGTCCAACGTGATGCTCCCGGTCGAGATCGACGGCGGTGATCGCGGGCGGGCGGCGTACCGGGACCGGGCCCATCAGCTGCTGGAGATGGTCGGCCTGCAGGGGTTCGAGCGGCGGCTGCCGCACGAGCTGTCCGGCGGCATGCAGCAGCGCGTGTCGCTGTGCCGGTCGCTGATCCGCGACCCGCAGGTGATGCTGATGGACGAGCCGTTCTCCGCGCTCGACGCACTGACCCGGACCGAGCTGTCCGAGGAACTGCAGCGGATCAAGATGGAGCTGTCCACCACCATCGTGTTCGTCACCCACTCGATCGAGGAGGCCATCGTGCTGGCCGACCGGGTCGTCGTGCTGACGCCGCGGCCGGGCCGGATGCGTGCGATCGTCGACATCGACATCCCGCGTCCGCGCAGTCTCGGCCAGGACGCGCACCTGACCGAGGTGGCGCAGATCAGTGTCCGGCTGCACGGACTGCTGGCCGAGAAGACCGCGCAGCGCCCGGTCGACGAGGTGCGGCAGGGATGAGAAAGCGCTCCTGGCTGACCGGTTCACCGGGCGCCGCCGTCGTCCTTCCGATCCTCGGCCTGATCGGCGCGATCGCGCTGTGGTGGCTGGCCACGATCGTGTTCTCGATCGAGCCGTTCCTGCTGCCCAGCCCGGGTGACGTGATCAGCAAGTTCTCCGAGCAGCCGGTGTACCTGCTGCAGGAGACCGGGGTCTCGTTGCTGGAGACGATCGAGGGCTTCGTCCTGGCGATCGTGATCGGTGTGCCGATCGCAATCGTGATCGTCCGCTCGGCGGTCCTGGAGCGCCTGGTCTATCCGCTGCTGCTGATGGTGAACGCGATCCCGAAGATCGCGGTCGCGCCGCTGCTGGTGGTGTGGATGGGCTTCGGGCAGTTGCCCAAGGTCGTGATGGTGCTGCTGATGTGCTTCTTCCCGATCGTCATCTCGACCGCGCAGGGGATGAAGTCGACGCCGGTCGAACTGGTCGAGTTGCTCCGGTCGCTGAACGCGAGCCGGGCCCAGGAGTTCTTCAAGCTGCGGCTGCGGTACGCGATGCCGCAGATCTTCACCGGCTTGAAGGTGGCGATCTCGCTGGCGGTGATCGGTTCGGTGATCGCCGAGTTCGTCGGCGCCACCCGCGGTCTGGGCTACGTGATCCAGCAGTCCGGCGCGAGTGCCGACACCACGCTGGCCTTCGCCGCGATCACCCTGCTGAGCATCATGAGCATCGTCTTGTTCTACAGCCTGGTCCTACTGGAGCACCTGCTGCTCCCCTGGGCCCAGGAGACCCGATGACCGCTCAAGCCTCCGACGCGGATCCGCGCGTTCTGGTCCGGCCTGCGTGGCTGGAAGCGACTGTCTCGGCGGTCTTCAGTGCGCTCGGCTTCGACCCGGCCGACTCGGCGAAGATCGCCGCCGCGCTGGTCGAGGCCGACCTGCGCGGCGTGAGCTCGCACGGCGTCATGCTCGTCCCGATGTACGTCGAGCGCCTGAACGCCGGCGGCGTCACCCGCGAACGCGAGCTCGACATCCTGTACGACGCCGGCGCGGCGATGGTCGTGGACGCGCGCGGCGGTATGGGACAGCTGTCCAGCCCGCAGGCGATGGGGCACGCGATCGAGCGGGCCGGGCAGTTCGGCATCGGCCTGGTGTCGGTCCGCAACGCACATCACTTCGGTGCGGCCAGCCGCTGGGCCATGCAGGCCGGTCAGGCCGGGTGTATCGGTATCGCAATGTCCAACACCACGCCGTTGATGCCGGCTCCGGGCGGGGCCGAGCGGATCGTCGGCAACAACCCGCTGGCGATCGCCGTGCCGACGTCGGTCGGCGTGGAGATCGTGCTCGACATGGCCCTGTCGGCCGTTGCCCTGGGCAAGATCCGGCTGGCGGCGTCGGCCGGCCGGCCGATCCCGGACACCTGGGCGACCGACCCGTCGGGGATCCCGACCTCGGACCCGGAGGAGGCCGTGCTCGGAATGTTGCTGCCGGCCGCCGGGCACAAGGGCTTCGGGCTGGCATTGATGATCGACGTACTGACCGGCGTGCTGAGCGGCGGCGGCTGGGGCGACCAGGTCCGGCCGCTGTACCGGGAGCCGGACCGGCCGAACGACTGTGCCCACCTGTTCCTGGCCATCGACCCGGAGTTGATGGGCGGCGTGGAGAGCTTCCGGCGGCGCTCGTCCGGGCTGGCCGCGCGGGTCCGGGGCAGTGCGACGGCGCCGGGGGTGAACCGGCTGCATCTGCCGGGGGAGATCGAGGCGGACCGGGCAGCACATCAGCGGCGGCACGGCGTACTGATCGAGAGGTCGGGGCTGGACGGGCTGCTGGCGGCCGCGCGGGCGGTCGGTGCCGTGGTTCCGGCGGGAGGGTTACTGAGCTGATGCCGAAGACACAGGTTTCGACGACCGCGCTGCACACCCCGAACGGGGTGTTCTCGCAGGCGACCACGATCGAGGCGACCGGGCGGTTGGTGTTCGTCTCCGGCATGACCGCGCGCCGCCCGGACGGCGGTATCGCCGGCGTCGGCGACATCCGGGAGCAGACCCGGCAGGTGTGTGAGAACGTGCGGGCCGCGGTCCAGGCGGCCGGTGGCAGTCTCGCGGACGTGTGCCGGGTGGATGTGTACGTGCGCAACATGGAGGACTTCGCCAAGATCCACGAGATCCGGGCCCAGTACTTCGCCGAACCGCTGCCGGCCTCGACCATGGTCGAGGTCAGCAAGCTCGCGCACCCCGATTATCTGATCGAGATCAACGCGATCGCAGTGATCTCATGATTGTACCTTTGGCCTCGCCTCCGGCTCGGCGCGGTCATGGGGCTTTACGCCCGGCCTTCCCTCGTCGCTCCGGTCGCTTCGCTCCCTGCGCTCCTCAGTCCAGGCTGGGCGGCCCCATGACCGGGGGGGAGGTACGTGTGTGCCGTCGGGTGGACCTGACGTGAGCGGGCCGTTGGAGTTGCTTCCGGGTGGGGGCAAGGGCGGGCGTCGTACGCTCGCGGAGCACGCCGCGGCCGAGCTGCACCAGCTGATCCTGTCCGGTGAGCTTCCCAGCGGTACGCCGTTGCGCCTGGTGGAGCTGGCGAATCGGCTGGAGATGAGCCAGATGCCGGTCCGGGAAGGACTTCGCCGACTCGAGGCGCTCGGACTGGTCGAGATCATCCCGCACCGCGGTGCGTGGGTGCGCGATCTGTCGCTGGAGGACCTGCGCGACACCCACGAGACTCGGCTGGCCCTGGAGTCGCTGGCAGTCCGTGCCGCCGCGGGGCGGTTCACCAGTGACGACTTCGAGAAGGCGGCGGCCGCACTGGCCGATCACCTCCAGCTCTCCCGGGCGCATGACTCGGCGGGGGCCCGGCAGGCGCATGCGGACTTCCACTTCGCCATCTACCGCGCGAGCGGGTCGCAGTGGTTGCCGCGAGCAATCGAGCCGGTCTGGCAGAACAGCGAGCGGTACCGGTTCGGCAGCCGGCCCACCGCGTTCCTGATCGAGCGGAACCGGCAGGAGCACCAGGCCATCCTGGACGCGTGTCTCGCGCGCGACTCGGACGGAGCCGAGCAGGCGTTGCGCAACCACCTCGCCGGCGCGTTCCAGCGGATCACCGAGACTATGACGAGGCGGGCCGAGGGGAAGCAGCACGAGACGTCGAAGCAGAAGGAGACGTCATGAAGGTGAGCTTCGACGCGACCGGTGAGGTCGTGGTGATCACCGGTGGTGCGCAGGGCATCGGTGCGGCGCTGGCCGCGGCCGTGAACGCCGCCGGTGGTACAGCGGTGGTCTTCGACGTCGTGAAGCCGGCCGACGCAGCGGTCGAGTACGTCGAGGTCGACGTCGCGGACCGGTCCTCGGTGCAGGCGGGTGTCTCGGCTGTCGTCGACCGCTACGGCCGGATCGATGGACTGGTCGCCGGAGCGGCCGTGCAGCCTCGGTCGCCGGTGCTGGAGATGGACCCGGCCGAGTGGACCAGGACTCTGCAGGTGAACCTCGACGGAGTGGTGTGGACGTGCCAGGCCGTCGTACCGCACATGGTGGCGCGGCGGTCCGGATCGGTGGTCGTGTTCACGTCGGGCATGGCTCTCACCGGGTACGCCGGTGCGGCGGCGTACGCGTCGAGCAAGGCCGCACTGATCGCCTTCGCCAAGACACTGGCCGCCGAAGTGGCTCAGCACCGGGTCCGCGTGAACGTGGTCGCCCCCGGCGTCATCGACACCGAGCAGTTCCGTACTGCGAACGCCGGTGCGGACCGGGAGCACTGGCACGACACCATAGGCATCGGCGACCCCGAGGACGTGGCCGGCCCGTTGCTGTTCCTGCTGTCCGACGCGGCCGCGATGACCGGGTCGGTGCTGACCCGGGAACGTGCCTTTGCCAAGCTCACGAGGTTTGCGGAGTGATGAGTGACTGATCAGCTTCCCGTCGCGGTAGTCGGTGCTGGACCGATCGGCCTCACCACGGCTCTCGGCCTGGCGCACTACGGCGTACCGTTCGTGCTGCTCGAGGAGGACGCCGTCCTGTCCTCGGACACCAAGGCCGGTACGACGCTCAGCCGGACACTGGAGATCTGGAACCGGTACGGCGTCGTGGACGGGATCCTGGCGGCCGGACTGCGGATCGACGAGATCGGTGACATCGACCGGGCCACCAACACGCCCCGGGCGTCGGTGCAGCTGGCCGAGCTGGTCAACGACACGCAGTTCCCGTTCGTGATCAACCTGCCGCAGCAGAAGATGGAGCCGATCCTCGCGGCGGCGCTGGAGCAGCCGGTGCTGACCCGGCACCGCCTGCTGTCGTTCGACGTCCTGGACGACCGGGTCGTGCTGCACGTGGAAACACCGGACGGGCTGCGGGACATTGAGGCCTCGCATCTGCTCGCATGTGACGGTGGCCGGAGCAAGATCCGCGACGCGCTCGGTGTGAAGGTGGTGGGGGAGACCCTGCCCGAGCGGTACATGCTGATCGACGTCCTGGTGGATCTGGACGTCAACAACGCGCGCGACTACCCCTACCTCGCGTACTTCGCGGACCGGTCCGAGTGGATGGTGCTGATCCGGCAGCCTGACAACTGGCGCTTCCTGTTCCCGCTCGCTGCCGGGGCAGAGCCGCCGGACGACGAGGACCTGCTGGTGAAGGTGAAGCAGTTCATCGGAGAGGTGGACCGGATCGAGCTGCTGGGCTCGGTGGTCTACAACGTGCACCACAGGATCGCCGAGCAGTGGACCAAGGACCGCAAGGTGTTCCTGATGGGCGACGCGGCGCACCTGATCACGCCGATGTGGGCGCTGGGCCTCAACACGGGCGCGCTGGACGCGTCGAACCTGCCTTGGCGCCTGGCATGGGTGCTGCGTGGCTGGGCGGAGCCCTCGCTGCTGGACGGGTACGAGCAGGAGCAGCGGCCGGTGGCGATCGAGGGCTCGGGTGAGATGGCCGAGGCCGCGCGCAAGTACATGGCCCAGCAGCGTGGTGCCGTCACCGAGGACACGGGTGCCTGGGCGACGGCGTACAACCGCACGCTGCTGAGTGTCCGGCTCGACGTGGACGGTGTGGGCGACTGGTCGATGGTGGCGACCGGCGCCGAACCTCCGGCCGTCCGTGCGGGTGACCGGGCCCCTGACCTGGTTCTGCAGAGTCCGACCGGCCGGACCACGATCCACGACCTGTGCCGGGACTCGTTCGTCGCGCTGTACTTCACCGACGCACGGCGGCGTCCGGACATCCCGTTGAACGACTCGCCGGCGTTGAAGCACTACGCCGTCTCCCGGTGGGACGCACCGCACGACTCCGGCCTGCGGGACCGCGCTCTGTTCGATCCGGGCAGCGTTGCCACGAACAGGTACGGCGTACCGCCGGAGAGCGTCGTACTGGTTCGGCCGGACGGGCACATCGCTGCCATGGCTCCGCTGGCCGCCGGTGTGGCCGAGAAGCTGTACACCCGGATCACCGGCCGGAGGGCTCCATGACCTTCGACGAGCCGCTGCGAGAGATGTTGCTGCAGACAGAGGACCTGGAGTGGGTGGAGAAGTCACTCGCCGGGCTGTCGCACAAGATGCTGTGGCGTGACCCGGAGACCGAGGCGTCGATCGCGCTGGTGCGGTTCGAGCAGGGGTCGGGGATCCCGTCGGAGCACATGCACGCGTCGAACCAGTTCATGTTCTGCCTGTCCGGGCGGTACGTGTACCTGCCGACCGGGACGACGCTGACCAAGGGCAGCTTCTACTGGAACCCCAAGGGGTGCGCGCACGGGCCGACGCTCGCCGAGGAGACCTCCATCCTGCTGGAGGTGTACGACGGCCCGCACTACCCGGAGCGGCCGGAGTTCTACGACAACGACGAGGACGCTCGCTGACATGGCCGGCTGGGACGTCCACACGCACCTGATCCCTCCGACCGTGCTGACGGCGGCGCACCGCGGTGAGTTCGGTCTGTCGATCGACAGCGGCCGGCTGGTGGTCGACGGGCAGCGGCTGCCGTTGGGGCGCCTGGCTGACCCGGCTGCACTGCTGCAGTGGATCGCCGACCAGGAGTTGGACGGTGCTGTGGTGTCCGTTCCGCCGGCTTTGTTCCGGTACGACGCCGGCGTGGAGTGGGCCGAGCTGGTGAACCAGGGCCTTCGGGAGCTCGTCACACCCCAGCTGCGCGTCCTTGGCCAGCTGCCACTGCTCGATCCGTCCGCACCGGCAGTTGCCGCGGCCCTGGCCGGTGAAGGTGTCTTCAGCGGCTTCGCCCTCGGTACGCCGAGCTACGCGGGACTGGATCCGGTGTGGCGGGTGCTGCACGAGCTGGAGGCGTTCACTCTTGTTCACCCGGGTCCCAGTGACGACAAGCGGCTCGATTCGTTCTACTTGTCGAACCTGTTGGGGAATCCGTACGAGACTGGGGTGGCCGCGGCGTCGCTGGTCTTCGCGGATGTGCCGGGGCGGTTTCCGGGGATCCGGTTCTGCCTGTGCCATGGGGGTGGTGTGACGGCCACGCTGGCCGGACGGTGGCAGCGCGGGATCGATCAGGCCCGGCCGGGGATCGAACCGCTGTCCTTGTCGGTGGCGGAGGCGCTGCGCCGGTTCTACGTCGACGATCTGGTGCACGACGACGCCGTACTGGAGCTGCTGACCAAGACGTTCGGGGCCGAGCGGGTGCTGGCCGGGAGCGACTGGCCGTTCCCGATGGGCGGTGACGTGGTGTCGGCCGCGCGGTCCGGCGCGGCCGAGGAACTGACCAGGCCGCTGGTGAAGGAGGTTGTCGCCTCGTGAGACAACGCTTTCGGCAGCGCCTCGGTGTGATCAGATATCAAATTGTGAACGGGGCAAAGGCATGAGTACGCGGGGGATCGTAGTTCGGAGTCACGGGCCTGGAGAGCAGTTGAAGGCCGAGGAGATCGAGCTCGTCGCCGAGACGGGCGAGACGCTGGTGGAGATGCGGCTGGCCGCGGTGACCCAGCAGGACAGGTCGGTGCTGGCGGGCAAGCAGCCCAGTACGCCGTTCACGCCGGGCTCAGAGGGAGCAGGAGTCGTGGTCAGCTCTGGCGTGATCGAGGCCGGCACTGCAGTGGTGGTTCGGGGCGAGGGCGTCGGCGTGACCAGGCCCGGTCTGTGGGGCCGGTACGCCGTCGTACCGGATGCCGCCGTACATCGTCTGCCGTCGAGTCTGGAGCCGACGGCCGCTGTAGCGTTGTTGACACCTGTGCTGACGGCCCATACCGCCGTACGACGTGTTGCCGAGGTAGCCGAGGGCGAGACGGTCGTGGTCACCGGGATCACGAGTCTGCTCGGTCGGCTCTGTGCCGCGGTGGCCCGGTCGGCCGGGGCGGCCAAGGTCATCGGGCTGGCGTGGACTGGTGAGTCCGTCGAGTCCGCGGCCGGGTTGGTCGACCAGATCGTCCGGGTGGACTCGCTGGGGCAGGTCGGTCGCGAGCTGTCCTGGTGTGACGCCGCCATCGACACTGTGGGTGGTCCGGTGACCAGTGGGGTGCTCGGGCACATCAGTCCGGGCGGACGGGTCGCCGTGCTGGGTTTTCACGCCGGTGAGTTCGCCACGATCGATCTGCATCAGCTGATCGGCCGGGACCTGCGAGTGCTGCCGGTGAATCTGCAGCGGACCAACCTCGAACCCTCTGCGGTCGCTCAGGCGCTTGCGGATGTCGCGACGGCGCAGTGGCGACCGGAGTTCGAACTGCTGCCCGCGGACCGTGTCGGTGAGGTGCTGGATCCGCAAGCAGGACGGGTTCTGCTGGACCTGACGGTGCTGAGCTGACTGCTCTCCGCGGGCTGGCTGGCCTAGACCACACAGGGTTGTCAGAACCTCCCCTGGGCAATCTGGTCGTCGGAGTGCCCGCGATACCCCGAGCGGCGGCTACGGTTACCTCCCAGAGTTGTATGCAATGAAGGAGAGAGGTAGCCCGCAACCGATGACCCGACGACTCGAGCTCACACCTGGGGGACCGACCGGCCGTCGTACTCTCGCCGAGGAAGCCGCCGCCGAGCTGCACGAGCTCATCCTGTCCGGCGAACTTCCCAGCGGTACGCCGCTCCGGCTGGAGGAGCTCGCGAAGCGCCTCGACATGAGCCAGATGCCGATCCGGGAAGGACTGCGGCGGATGGCGGCGCTCGGGCTGGTCGAGATCGTTCCGCACAAGGGCGCCTGGGTGCGCGAGCTGTCGATCGAGGATCTGCGCGACACCCACGCGACCCGGCTGGCGCTGGAATCGCTCGCGGTCCGGGCGGCCGCGACCCGGTTCGCCGAATCGGATGCGACCCTCGCCCGGGCCGCACTGGCCGAGCATGTCCGGCTGTCGAAGCTCGGCGACAACATCGCGTCCCGGCAGGCGCACACCGAGTTCCACTTCGCCATCTACCGAGCCGGCGGCTCGCGCTGGCTGCCACGGGCGATCGAGCCGGTCTGGCAGAACAGTGAGCGCTACCGGTTCGGCTCCCGGCAGACCAAGGCGCGGATCGAACAGACCCGGCGCGAGCACCAGGCCATCCTCGACGCCTGCGTCGCGCACGACGAGGAGGGCGCGGAGACAGCTCTGCGCGAACACCTCGAAGGCGCCATGCAGCGCATCACCGAGACGATGGAGCGCCGCTCCGCCAAGCCGTGAGCACCTCGAACCGGTCCTGCTGCCAGCCGGACGCGTCGAACACCGCCCTCAGCAGCACTCCGTCCCCGCGACCGCCGTACGTCGTCACGAGGTCGGGGAGCGACTGAGTCCCGAGGCCGTCGTAGTACTGGTCGAGTGCTTGGCGCCGGCGCAGCTCCGGTACCCCGGAGATCTCCTCCAGCGGTGTGCCGTCGTCGCATCCGGTGACACGGCCTGACCCGATCGACTCGCCTGGCAACAGCTCTCGCACGAGTCGCTCACCCGCACGGACGTCCTGGGCTCGCAGCCGTGCGCCCAGCGCCCGGCACGGCTGGTCCTTCAGTGCCAGTCGGACGGCTTGTGAGATCGCAATGTGGTCCGGGTGGCCGGTGAGGCCGTCACTGCCGACGGTCAGCAGCAGTTGCGGCGAGAGCTCGTCGATGGCCCGCTCGATCTCCTCCGCGACCGCACCGGGCTCGGCGTGGGCCAGTGTGCGGGATCCGTTGACCCCTCCGTCGTCGATCCACCGGTCCGCGTCGCTGAGCCAGTCCCACTCGTCGATCCCGAGCAGTGCGCACGACGCGGGGAGGTGGTCTGCAGTGCCTTGCCATCCCTGCGTAGCAACGCGCAGGACGACCCGCCAGCCGGCGTCGTGCAGCACCCAGGTCGCAGCGCCGGTGGCGAACGCCTCGTCGTCCGGGTGGGCGTGGACGACGAGCGCCGTACGCACGTCAGTCGGCAAGGCGGGCCGGGAAGCCGCCGGTGGCGACCGGGCTCCAGCGGTCCGGGGTGATGCGGATCAGGCACTTGCCCTGGGTCCGCATGGCCTCGCGGTACTCGTCCCAGTCCGGGTGCTCGCCGGAGATCGAGCGGTAGTAGTCGACCAGGGGCTCCACCGCGTCCGGCAACTCGATGACCTCGCCGCTGCCGTCCACCTGGACCCACGCGCCGTTCCAGTCGTCCGACAGCACGAGGACGCCGGCCCGCCCCGCACGCTTCACGTTGGTGCTCTTGGCCCGCTCCGGGTACGACGAGATGACGATGCGGCCCTCGGGGTCGACACCACCCGACACCGGTGACGCCTGCGGCGTACCGTCCGCCCGGGTGGTGATCAGCAGCATGTGGTGACGGGGCCGGACGAACTCCAGCAGTCCCTCGAGGTCGACCTTGGTGTTGGTGGCAATAGTCCTCGGCATGCCTCCACCCTATGGGTCCGGCGACCGGATTGACATGTTCGAACAGGTGTTCGAACATGGGGTTATGACGGGGACTTCGACAGCCGAGCAAGCGGGCCGGGTCACAGCGCTCGACCGGGCCCGGATGCTCCTTGCCCAAGTGCAGGCCGGCAAAGCCCAGGATGCCCCTGTCACCGACTCTCCGGATTCTTCCGCTCGCCTCGCCTCGGTCGCGAGCTTCGACCCCGACTCGAGGCACGACCTCGATCCGGATCTAGCCCTCGATGCCCCCACCCATCCCACGGCTCGCCTGGCTTCGATCACCGGCTTCGACACCCGGGTCACCGAGACCCGGATGCAGCAGGCCCTGGACACCGCCGGAGTGGATCGGGAGTTGCCCACGCTGCCGGCTGTTTCCGAGTTGCTGTCGGGGGCCGGCCTGCGTGGCGGATCGGCGTACTCGGTGCGTGGCTCGGCCGCGTTGGTGATGGCGTTGATGGCCGGCCCGTCCGCGGAGGGGGCGTGGTGCGGGGTCGTCGGACTGCCGTCGTTCGGCGCGGAGGCGGCGCGCGGGCTGGGGGTCGACCTCGAGCGTCTCGTGCTGGTGCCCGACCCCGGGCACGACTGGCTCAACGTCGTCGCCGCGCTGGTCGACGCGCTGACCGTGGTGGTCGTCCGGCCGCCCGGTGAGGTGACACCGGGGGAGGCGTCCCGGCTGGCCGCTCGGCTGCGGACGCGGGGAGCGTTGCTGATCGCGTACGGGTCCTGGCCGGGGAGCGAGGCCCGGCTGGAGGTGGAGAGCAACACCTGGACCGGTCTCGGCGACGGGGAAGGTCTGCTCACCGCACGGCAGGCGACGGTCGTGGTGACCGGCCGGAGAGCCGCCGTGCGCCGTCGGCACCAGCTCTGGCTCCCCGGCCCGGACGGCGCCATCCGCTCCGCCGAGATCGTTCGTGACGAGGCGCCACGCTGGCAGGAGGAGGCGGTGGGCTGATGGGCGACGGACGTCTCACCCGCACGATGGTGATCTGGGTGCCGGACTGGCCGGTGACCGCGGCCGCGGTGGCCACGGGCCGGTCGCCCGACGAGCCGATCGCCGTACTGGAGAAGGGCAAGGTGCTCGCCACCTCCGCCGCCGCGCGGGCCGAGGGCGTCCGCCGCGGTCAACGGGCCCGGGACGCGCAGTCGCGGTGCCCGGAGCTCGTCGTGCTCAAGTACGACCCGGTGATCGACGCCCGCGCGTTCGACCCGGTGATCGCGTGCCTGGAGGCGCTCACGCCCGGCATCCAGGTGATCCGCCCGGGCATGTGTGCGTTGAAGGCGCGGGGGCCGGCCCGGTTCTACGGCAGTGAGTCCGTGGCCGCGGAGAAGCTGCTCGACCGGCTGGAGACGTTCGACGTCTTCGGCGGCCGGGTCGGGATCGCCGACGGTCCGTTCGCCGCCGAGCAGGCGGCGCGGGCGAGTTCGGTGCGGGCGCGGGTTCTGGTGGTGCCGCCGGGGGAGTCCCCGGAGTTCCTCGCGCCGCTCACCGTCGACGTCCTCGAGCAACCCACCCTCACGGACCTGCTCCGCCGGCTCGGGCTGCGGTCGCTGGGTGCGTTCGCGCAACTGCCGCGCACCGAGGTGCTGACCAGGTTCGGCCCGACCGGCGCCTTCGCCCACCGGCTGGCCCGTGGGTACGACGATCGCCCGGTGGTTGGCCGGGAGATCCCGCCGGAGCTCACCCGCACCCTCGACTTCGAGCCGGCCGTGGACCGGGTCGACCAGGTCGCCTTCGCGGTCCGGTCGGTCGCCGACGAACTGATCGCCCGGCTGACCGAGCTCGGCCTGGTGTGTACGACGCTCCGGGTCGAGATCGGCACCGAGTCCGGGCGGATCCACGAGCGGGAGTGGTTGCATCCACGCTGGTTCACCGCGGCAGACGTGGTGGACCGGGTCCGCTGGCAGTTGCAGGGGAGTGGCACGGCGACGAGTGAGCTGACGTCACCCGTCGTACGGCTCCGGCTCGTCCCCGACCAAGCGGATCCGGTCGGTGCGCATGTCGACGGATTGTGGGGCGGTGGGCCGGACGAGCGGATCCACCGGGCGTTGTCGCGGGTGCAGAGCATGCTCGGCCATGGTGCGGTCGCGTCGGTGGTGATCGGCGGTGGCCGGGGGTTCGCGGAGCGGCAGACGCTGGTCCCGTGGGGCGATCCTCCGGTGCCGGCCCGGCCGCCGGATCAGCCGTGGCCCGGGGCGATCAGTTCGAGTGACCCCGTCCGCTGGCCGACCCTCGCACCGACGACGATCTTTCCCCAGCCTCTGCAGGCGAAGGTGTTCGCCGAGGACGGCACTCAGGTCTCGGTCAGCGCCCGCGGCGAACTCTCCGGTGTCCCCACCGCCTTCTGCCTGGCCCCCGCCCCACAGGTTGCCGACAGCAACAAGATCCACCCGATCACCGCCTGGGCCGGCCCCTGGCTGACCGACGAACGCTGGTGGGACCCGAGCACCGAATCCCGCCAGGCCCGCTTCCAGTTCCACACCGCCGACACCCGCGCCTGGCTCTTCACCCTCCACCAAACAACCTGGCAAGCCCAAGCCACCTACGACTGAGGTGCGGGGAAGTCGATGCGCATGACGGTGCGGCGGAGGGTGGGGTGGGTTATCTGGTGGAAGCCGGCTTCTTCGAAGGCTTGGTGGGGGCCCACGTGGAGCTCGCCCCAGGTGATGGTTCTGCCGGGCTGGGTGAGCATGGGGTAGGCCTCGAGAGCCCGGGCGCCGCGGGTGCGGGCGTGGTCGATGGTGGCGCGGGCGAGCAGGTAGGTGAGTCCGCGGCCGCGGAAGCCTTTACGGACGACCATGCAGGTGACGGCCCAAACACTCTCGTCGTCCTTGTCCTCGGACCGGTCGGTCCACGGCACCCGCGAACCGCGGAGCTTCGGGTACGCCGTCCGCGGTTCGACCGCGACCCACCCGGCCGGCACACCGTCGACGTACGCGACCAAACCGCTCGTGGACGGCGCGTCCGGGGTCCCGCACGCGGTCTGGTCCTGCAGCATCGCGGTTCGCTCGTCATAGGTGGAGTCGCGCCAGATCCACCCCCGGATCTTGAACCACTGACACTGGCAGTGCCCCGCGTCGGCGGTGCCGAGGATCGCCTGCAGGTCCTCCCACGACGCCTCGTTCGCCGGTACGAAGGTCACCTGCGTGTCCTCGATCACCGCGGTCTGCTGCCTCATGCCCGCAGGCTAACTCCGGTTCCGGACGATCACCGTCCGGAACAGAAAACCCCGAGCCCGCGCCCAATCACCCGACTAGGTTGGCGCGCATGACAGATCTTGCGGCGACGTTCAAGCACGAGGCCGTGGCGGAGGCGTACCAGCACCGGCCGCCGTACCCGGATGAGGTTTTCGATCGGCTCGACGCGCTGATCGCCGACGAGCCGCGCCGCGTGCTCGACATCGGTGCCGGGGAGGGCGCCATCGCGCGGCCGCTCGCGTCCAGGGTCGAGTCCATCGACGCGGTCGACATGTCGCAGGCGATGGTCGCCGCGGGACGGCAGCGACCCGGCGGCGACCAGGCCAACATCCACTGGCAGGTGAACAGCATCGAGACCGCCGAGCTGACCGGGCCGTATGCGCTCGTCACCGCCGGCGCGAGCATTCATTGGATGCCGTGGGAGGAGACGTTCGCCCGGATCGTCCCGCACCTGAGCCCCAACGCCCAGCTCGTCGTGATCGAGCACGGGGCAGTGGACGAACCGTGGTGGGACGACATCGTGCAGGTCATCCAGCGCCACTCCCGCAAACAGAACCACGACCCGAAGTTCAGCGTCGTCGACGCGATCCGCGAGCGCGGGCTGCTCGACCTGGCCGGTACGACGAGGACCGCGCCGGTCACGTACCACCAGCGGGTCGACGACTACATCGGCAGTTCCACTCGACCTCGAGCCTGGCCCGCGATCTGATGCCCGCCGACGAGGCCGCGACCTTCGACACGTCGATCGAGCGTGCGGTGTCGCCGTACGCGCAGGACGGCGTACTGGAGCTGCAGATCGTCGCCGAGCTGAGCTGGGGCCGGCCGCGGGTCGCCTAGAGGGCGTCGGCGCGGATCTGCAGGTAGCGCTGCTCGGGGACGCTCTGCGTCAACCGCGCCGCCAGCTGGTATGCGGACCGTGCGGCCGCCCGGTCGCCGGACAGTTCGAGCAGATGCGCGCGTACGGCGGCCAGCCGGTGATGATCCTTCAACGCGGGATCGGCGTCGTCGAGCAGCGCGAGCCCGGCCGCCGGACCGTGCACCATGGCGACCGCGACGATCCGGTTGAGCGTCACCATGGGGCCTGGCGCGGTCGACTCGAGGAGTTCGTACAGCATCAGGATCTCGCGCCAGTCGGTGTCCTCGGCGCGCTTCGCCTCGTCGTGGACAGCGGCGATCGCGGCCTGCAGCTGGTACGGACCGACCGGTGCCGACTGCAGCGTCGACGCGATCAACTCGGTGCCCTCGGAGATCGCCTGCGCGTCCCACCGCGTCCGGTCCTGCTCCGGCAACGGCACCAGCGCGCCGTCGGCCGTCGTTCGCGCGGGCCGGCGCGCGTCGGTCAGCAGCATCAGCGCCAGCAGCCCCGCGACCTCACCCTCGTGCGGCAGTGCGAAGTGCAGCTGCCTGGTCAGCCGGATCGCCTCCGCGCTCAGCTCGACCCTATGCAGTGACGCGCCGGACGACGCGGTGTAGCCCTCGTTGAAGATCAGATACAGCACGTGCAGTACGGCGGCCAGCCGCTCGGGCTGCTCGGACGCCGGCGGCAACGCGAACCGGGCACCCCGCAGCTTGGCCTTGGCCCGGCTGATCCGCTGCCCGATCGTTGCCTCCGGCACCAGAAACGCCCGGGCGATCTCGCTCGTGGTCAGCCCGCCGACGGCCCGCAGGGTGAGCGCGACCTGCGACTGCGGAGTGAGCGACGGGTGACAACACAGCATCAGCAACGTCAGCGAATCGTCGACCGACGACGCGGGTTCTGGTTCCGGAGCAGCGGCGATCGTTTCCTCCCGTCGCTGCCGTGCCGCCTCGTTGCGCAGCACCTCGATCCGCCGCCGCGACGCGACCGTGGTCAGCCACCCGCGCGGATTGTCCGGTACGCCGTCACCCGGCCACTGCAGGGACGCGGCCAGCAGTGCCTCCTGGACGGCGTCCTCGCACGCGTCGAAGTCGCCGTACCGGCGGACCAGCGCGCTCAGCACCTGCGGCGCCTGCTCCCGCAGCAGCTCTTCGATGATCAAGTCAGGGCACCGAGGTCCCGGACCGGGCGGACCTCGACGATGCTGAACGGCGCTTCCGGGATCTGCGCGACGATCTCCACGGCGCGGTCCACGCTGTCGCAGTCGAGCAGGTAGAAGCCGGCCAACTGCTCCTTCACCTCCGCGAACGGGCCGTCCGTGGTCATCACCCGGCCGTCGCGGACCAGCACCTGTTTGGTGGCGGCCGGGTCGCCCAGCGACTCCGAGGCCACCAGCTCGCCACTGGCGGAGAGAGCGTCGTTCAGAGCGGTATAGCCGGCCATCCCCTCCCGCTTCTGGTCGTCGGACAGCGAGTCCCACACCGCCCGCGACTCCGGGTTGCCGTAGATCAGCACCAGGAACTTCATGGATACCCCTCCCGTTCAACAACCTAAGCATCACCCTTGCGTATCGATCGGGTCACCGGTTCATAGCGGGCGTAGCGGGAAGGGGGCCGGCGCGTTCAGGTAGCAGGGGATGGCCCGGCCTGCCCCGGGATGGCCGGGAGTAAACCTGTCGAGGTGCCCAAGTACAGTTACGACCGGTATCAGGGTGAGAGAGGGAGGGATCGCGTGCCGGAGGTGGAAGTGTCCGACCGGGTGCTCACGATCCCGAACGCGCTCAGCTTCCTCCGGTTGCTGGGAGTGCCGCTGTTCCTGTGGCTGATCCTCGGCCCGCAGGAGGACGGCTGGGCGCTGCTCGTGCTGGCCATCTCCGGGTTCACCGACTGGGCCGACGGCCAGATCGCCCGCCGGATGAACCAGACCAGCCGGCTGGGCCAGATGCTCGACCCGGTCGCGGACCGGCTCTACATCTTCGCGACCGTGATCGGCCTGGCGCTGCGCGACATCATCCCGTGGTGGCTGGCGATCGCGCTCCCGCTGCGGGACCTGCTGCTCACGTTCACCCTGCCGGCCCTGCACCGTCGCGGCTTCAACGCGCTGCCGGTGCATTTCCTGGGCAAGTCGGCCACGTTCTGCCTGCTGTACGCGTTCCCGCTGCTCCTGCTCGGTGACGGCGACAGCACCCTCAACCTGCTCGCGCGGGTGTTCGGCTGGGCGTTCGCGATCTGGGGGACGGGGCTGTACTACTGGGCCGGCGTCCTGTACTTCGTCCAGCTGCGCCACCTCGTCCAGACGGTGAAACCGATCAACCATCCGGCCGGGTAGACCCGTGACTCAGCAATCCCCACCGAAGCCGCGGCGCGTCGACGCGTCGATGTCGCTGCTGAACAACCTGATGGCGCACCCGCTGGACGAGGGGTACGCCGTCGCAGCCCGGACCCGCCCGGACAAGGGCGGCAAGTCGCTCCGGTCCCGGCACCGGGTGATGCTGGTGGTGGCCACCATCGTGCTCGGCTTCCTGCTCGCGGTCGCGGCCTCGCAGAACTACCGCGGAGCGCCCGAGGCGGAGAAGCAACGCAAGGAGCTGATCACCCGGATCAATCAGGCCAACACCCGGCTGAACGGCATGCGCACCCAGCAGACGCAACTGGCCGACGAGGTACGGCGGTTGCAGGCGAGTGGACTGAGCAACACCAGTTCGGGCGCGACGCTGCAGCAGCAGCTGGACGCGCTGGAGCTGCAGACCGGCGCGGTCGCGGCCACCGGGCCCGGGATCAAGGCGGTGATCGACGATGCGAAGGACGCCGACGCCAAGGAGGGCCGCCTGCTCGACGTCGACCTGCAGCAGCTGGTCAACGGCCTGTGGACCGCGGGCGCCGAGGCGATCTCGGTGAACGATCACCGGCTCACCTCGCTGACCGCGATCCGGGGTGCGGGCAGTGCGATCACGGTCGACTACAGCTCGCTGACCCCGCCGTACACGGTGCTCGCGATCGGGGACACCGCGACCATGCCGGCCCGCTTCGCGCAGAGCTCGGGCGGCCAATGGGTGCAGTATCTGGTCAGCAACTTCGGTGTCCGGATGACGACCACGACGGAGGATTCCTTGCTGGTGCCGGCCGATGCGACCATCGCGTTGCGCTACGCGAAGGTAGGACCCAGATGATCGCCGTACTCGGACTGGTGATCGGTGTCGTGATCGGCCTGCTGGTCGCGCCCGACGTCCCGGAGTGGGCCCAGCCGTACCTGCCGATCGCCGTCGTCGCCGCCTTGGACGCGGTGTTCGGGGCGCTGCGGGCGTTCCTGGACGGGATCTTCGACGACAAGGTGTTCGTCGTCTCGTTCGTGTCGAACGTCCTGATCGCCGCGCTGATCGTCTACCTCGGCGACCAACTGGGCGTCGGCTCACAACTGTCCACCGGCGTGGTGGTCGTCCTCGGCATCCGTATCTTCACGAACATGGCCGCCATCCGCCGGCACATCTTCAGGGCCTGACATGAGCGACGACAAACCCGATCCGACGCCTGATCCGGCAGCCGCAGATCCGGCCGACCGGCCGCAGCCGGAGACGCCGACACCGATGCCCAAGCCCCGGACGCCGAACCTGGCGCTGCGGCGGCTGCGGGCCGGGTTCAAGCCGTCCCGAGGGCAGGCGATCGTCGCCGTCGTGCTCGCGCTGGTCGCCGGCGTGGCCGTCGTCCAGGTGCGGGTGAACCGGGCCGACGACGGCTACCAGAACGCCCGCCGCGAAGACCTGATCGCGATCCTCGACGGCCTAGGCCAGAACACCCGCCGGCTGGAGAGCGAGATCGCCGAGCTGGAGGCGCGGAAGAACTCGCTGTCCTCCAGCGCGGACAAGGCCCAGACCGCGCGCGAGCAGGCCGAGGCGCAGGTCCAGGTGCTCGGCATCCTGGCCGGCACCCTGCCCGCCCAGGGGCCTGGCGTCCGGATCACGCTGAACGACCCCGAAGGCAAGATGACCTCGAGCAACCTGCTGGACGCGATCGAGGAACTGCGCGACGCCGGCGCCGAGGCGATCCAGATCAACGGTTCGGTCCGGGTCGTCGCCAGCACCGACTTCGTCGACGACGCACCGGGGATCCGGATCGACGGTCAGAAGCTGAATTCGCCGTACGTCGTCGAGGCGATCGGGGAGTCGCACAATCTGTCCGAGGCGGCCAACTTCCCGGGCGGCCTGGTCAGTGAGGTGACCGGTCCGCAGGTGGGCGGAACGGCCGAGGTGACCGAGGTTCCGACGCTCCAGATCACCGCCTTGCACGCGCCGGAGGAGCATCGCTACGCTCGCCCGGCACCCAGCCCGACCAAGTAGCTGTGTCCGTTCGAAAGCTGTGTTCAAAGAAAGAGGACCGAGGTGTACCCCGAAGACCTGAAGTACACGGCCGAGCACGAGTGGGTCAAGGCCGACGGCGAGGCGCCGGTGCGGGTCGGCATCACCGACTTCGCACAGGACGCGCTCGGTGACATCGTGTACGTGCAGCTGCCCGAGATCGGCAGCGCGGTGCGGGCCGGCGACTCCTGTGGCGAGCTGGAGTCGACCAAGAGCGTGAGCGACCTGTTCGCGCCGGTCAACGGCACCGTGACCGCCGTCAACGAGGCGCTCGCCGACCAGCCGGACCTGGTCAACAGCGACCCGTACGGCGAGGGCTGGCTGCTCGACATCGAGGTCGAGGACGCCGCCGAGGTGGCTGCGCTGATGGACGCCGAGACCTACCAGGGACAGCTCGACCAGAGCTGACCGGCAGCGGCTTGGCCGCGCCTGGTACGTTGTCCGGACCTCAACCGCTGGTCGAGGGTTGAGGTCCGCGAATCTGCGTCCACACTTGTTCATACGGGGTCTATCGAAAACGTCGCCGGACCACCGGCGATCGGGAGGATCACAGCATGCCGTTCTGCAACCAGTGCGGGCACGAGAACTCCGACGGCAGCCGGTTCTGCTCGCAGTGCGGAGCGATGCTTCCTGGCGCGGACCGCCCGGCGGCAGCAGCCCCGGCGGCCCCGCCGGCGACCAACGGTGTCACCGACACTGCGATGCTGACCCCGATCGGCGCCGAGCCCGAGCCCGAGCGCACCGGCGAGCCGCTGTCGGTGGAGGACGAGGCCGCGGTCGGCGCCCTGCCGGCCGGATCCGCCCTGCTGATCGTCCAGCGCGGGCCGAACGCGGGCAGCCGGTTCCTGCTCGACGTCGACGTGGTCACCGCCGGCCGGCACCCGGACAGCGACATCTTCCTCGACGACGTCACCGTCTCGCGCCGGCACGCGGAGTTCCGCCGCGACCCGTACGGCGTGAAGGTCCGCGACGTGGGCAGCCTGAACGGCACCTACGTGAACCGGGACCGGATCGACGAGGTCCAGCTGACCAGCGGCGACGAGGTCCAGATCGGCAAGTACCGCTTGGTGTACTACGCCAGTGGCCAAGCCTGAGCCTTCCGTCGAGGGCCCCGCTGAAGGCCGCGGCATCGGAGAGGTGCTGCAGCTGCTGCAGGCCGAGTTCGCCGACGTCACGATCTCCAAGATCCGGTTCCTCGAGGCCGAGGGGCTGGTGACCCCGGCCCGGACCGCCTCGGGCTACCGGAAGTTCAGCGCGGCCGACGTCGAGCGGCTGCGCTACGTGCTGACCGCGCAACGTGACCAGTACCTGCCGCTGAAGGTGATCAAGGAGCATCTCGGCGCGATCGATCGCGGCCTGCGCCCGGCGGCCGGCGGTCCACCGGTCGCGCCGAGTTCGTTGCCGGAGCCACCGGGGCTTCCGGTCGCCGACGACTTCGGTGCTGCGGGCATCGATCTGAAGCTGACCCGGGAGGAGCTCCGCGCCGCCGCCGGGATCTCCGCCGAGCTGCTCGGCGAGCTGGAGGGCCATGGCCTGGTGGTGGCCCGTGGCAACCACTACGACGGGGACGCGATCGTGATCGCGCGGCTGGCCGCGGACTTCGCGCCGTACGGGATCGAGCCGCGGCACCTGCGCCAGTTCCGTACGGCGGCCGATCGGGAGGCCGGTCTGATCGAGCAGGTGACAGGCCCCCGCCATACCGAACAGACCGAGGAACTGGCCGCGCTCGCCGTCCGCCTGCATGCGGCGCTGGTCCGTTCCCGCCTGCCCAGGTAGCCGGCGCACCCCGCGGGCCTGCCCGGGGCTTCCCTGCGGAGTAGGCTGAAGGGGTGCGCGAAGTCGACGTGGTCGGAGTCCGGGTGGAGATGCCCTCGAGTCAGCCGATCGTGCTGCTGCGAGAGGTTGGCGGGGAGCGGTACCTGCCGATCTGGATCGGCGCGGCCGAGGCGAGTGCGATCGCTTTCGCCCAGCAGGGGATGGAGCCGCCGCGGCCGCTGACGCACGACCTGTTCGCGGAGACCATCCGGGTGCTCGGGCACACCCTCAGCCAGGTCCGGATCGTGAACCTGACCGACGGCATCTTCGAGGCGATCCTGGTGTTCGACGACAAGACCGAGATCTCGGCGCGACCGTCGGACTCGATCGCGCTGGCGCTGCGGACCGGGACCCCGGTGTTCTGCACCGAGGAGATCCTGGCCGAGGCCGGCATCCCGGTTCCGGAGAGTGAGACCGACGACGCCGACGAAGTGGTGGAGGAAGAAGAGGTCGAGCGCTTCCGCGAGTTCCTCGACCAGGTGAAACCCGAGGATTTCGACAAGAGCTGACCAGTTCAGTTCACCGGAGTGGTACAAGACCAGATAGGTAACGATTCGTACGAAGGCCGCGACACGCTCCCGGCTCGGTGCGGTTGTCGTTGACCCTCCCTGGTCGGCGGCTTACCTTGAAGGAGTCGTGGGGTGTTGTCACTCCACGGATGTGACCCGTTCCAGTCGGTACCCAGGGAGGCTCAGGCGTGACACGCACCGGCGACACGGATCTGACGGCGCAGTCGACGTCCGACGCACACGCCGAGGCGGCCGCCGCTGCCGGCGTCCAGGGTCTGCTCTTCGACGACGACCTGCGGCCGATGCCGGAGGATGTCGGGTTCCGCGGTCCGACGGCGTGCGCCGCGGCCGGGATCACCTACCGTCAGCTCGACTACTGGGCCCGCACCGGCCTGGTCTCCCCGTCCGTGCGCCCGGCGACCGGCTCCGGCACCCAACGGCTCTACGGCTTCCGTGACGTCCTGTTGCTGAAAGTGATCAAGCGGCTGCTCGACGCCGGCATCTCACTGCAGCAGATCCGGACCGCGATCGCCCACCTCAGCAAGCGCGGCATCGACGACCTGACTCAGATCACGCTGATGAGTGACGGCGCCTCGGTCTACATGTGCACCTCGCCGGACGAGGTGATCGATCTGCTCGCCGGCGGTCAGGGCGTCTTCGGTATCGCCCTCGGTGGTGTCTGGCGCGAGGTCGAGGGTTCGCTGTCCGAGCTGCCGACCGAGCGTGCCGACGGTCACGACGACGGCGACAGCCACGCGAACGACGAGCTCGCGGCCCGCCGCCGCGCTCGCATGACCGGCTGACCTGTTCCATCCCGTTCGCGGCTACGCGCACGGCACGGCGGCGGAGTCCAGTCCGGCCGGTCGCACGACGGCTGCTGCCCGAACTGTTCGAGGATTCCTGGTAGCCTCGGTTCAGCCGTACACAGCACTCGGGAGAGACCCGCGCAACCGGGCGCCGAAGGGGCAATTCCTCCCCGGAACCTCTCAGGCCCATGGACCGAGTGCCACAGGCGACTCTGGAGTGCCCCTGCGTGAGCTGGGCGTGACAGAGGGGGAGGCGACCGGAAGCACTGTCAGCAACGGAGCCTCTAGATGAACAACTCACCCCAGCTCTCGGCGACGTTCGCCGACCGGCACATCGGGCCGCGTCCGGACGAGATCGCCCGCATGGTCCAACTCCTCGGGTACGACGACGTCGACGCGCTGGTGGATGCCGCGGTGCCGGCGTCGATCCGGTCCGCCGAGGCGCTCCGGCTGCCCGAGCCGGCCTCCGAGGTCGACGCGCTGACCGAGCTCCGCCAGCTGGCGGCCCGCAACACCGTCGCCACCTCGATGATCGGCCAGGGGTACTACGGCACCTTCACGCCGTCGGTCATCGTCCGGCGTCTGGTCGAGAACCCGGCCTGGTACACGGCCTACACGCCGTACCAGCCGGAGATCTCCCAGGGCCGGCTCGAGGCGCTGCTGAACTTCCAGACCGTCGTGTCCGACCTGACCGGCCTGCCGACCGCGAACGCGTCGCTGCTGGACGAGGGCACCGCGGCCGCCGAGGCGATGACGCTGGCCCACCGGTCGAACAAGAAGAGCAAGTCCGATCGCTATCTGGTCGACGCCGACTGCTTCGCCCAGACCATCGCAGTGGTCCAGACCCGAGCCGAGGCGCTCGGCATCGAGGTCGTCGTCGCCGACACCACCGACGGTCTGCCGGACGGTGACTTCTTCGGCTTCCTCGTGCAGTACCCGGGCTCCGGCGGTGTCGTCCGCGACCTGAAGCCGCTGATCGCCGCCGCGCACGAGCGCGACACGCTGGTCGCGGTCGCCTCCGACCTGCTCGCGCTGACGTTGCTCGAGGCACCGGGTGAGGCCGGCGCCGACATCGTGATCGGATCCTCGCAGCGCTTCGGCGTACCACTGTTCTACGGCGGTCCGCATGCCGGTTTCATGTCCGTCCGGTCCGGCCTCGAGCGGTCGTTGCCCGGTCGCCTCGTCGGTGTCTCCGTCGACTCTGACGGCGCACCGGCGTACCGGCTGGCACTGCAGACCCGCGAGCAGCACATCCGCCGTGAGAAGGCGACCTCCAACATCTGTACGGCGCAGGTCCTGCTGGCGGTGGTCGCGTCGATGTACGCCGTTTACCACGGGCCCGCGGGTCTGAAGGCGATCGCCGAGCGCGTCCACGACTACGCGGGCAAGCTGGCCGCGTCGCTGCGGGCGGGGGGCGTCGAGGTCGTGCACGGCGACTTCTTCGACACCGTGCTCGCCCGGGTCCCCGGTCAGGCCGCGGATGTGGTCGACGCCGCCCGGCAGAACGGCATCTGGCTCCGATTGGTCGACGCGGACCACGTCGGCATCTCCTGCGACGAGAAGACCGACGTCGCCACCCTGACCCGGGTCTGCCAGTCCTTCGGCGTTCGGTACGACGGTTCGCTGGACGCGGCCGCGGTTGCCGTGCCGCGGACCACGGACTACCTGACGCACCCGGTGTTCAACACGCACCAGTCCGAGACTGCCATGCTGCGGTACCTGCGCAAGCTGTCCGACAAGGACTACGCGCTGGATCGCGGGATGATCCCGCTCGGGTCCTGCACGATGAAGCTGAACGCGACCACCGAGATGGAGCCGGTCACCTGGCCGGAGTTCGCCGACCTGCACCCGTTCGCGCCGATCGAGGACGCGGCCGGGTACGCGGTGCTGATCGGGCAGCTGGAGCGCTGGCTGGCCGAGGTGACCGGGTACGCGAAGGTCTCGATCCAACCGAACGCGGGCTCGCAGGGTGAGCTGGCGGGGCTGCTCGCGATCCGCGGGTACCACCACGGGCGGGGCGATCTCGATCGCACTGTGTGTCTGATCCCGGCCAGCGCGCACGGCACCAACGCCGCCTCCGCGGTGATGGCCGGCATGAAGGTGGTCGTTGTCAAGGGCAACGACGATGGCACGATCGACCTGGACGACCTGCGGGCGAAGGCGTCTGAGCACGCGGCCAAGCTGGCCGCGATCATGATCACCTACCCGTCCACGCACGGCGTGTACGAGGAGAGCGTGCGCGAGGTCTGCTCGATCGTCCACGAGCACGGCGGCCAGGTGTACGTCGACGGCGCGAACCTGAACGCGTTGCTCGGTCTCGCCAAGCCCGGTGAGTTCGGCGGCGACGTCAGCCACTTGAACCTGCACAAGACCTTCTGCATCCCGCACGGTGGCGGTGGTCCGGGTGTCGGCCCGGTGGCCGTGGCCGCGCACCTGGCGCCGTACCTGCCGAACCACCCGCTGCTGGACCAGGCCGGTCCGGAGTCCGGGGTCGGCCCGATCAGCGCGGCGCCGTTCGGTTCGGCGGGTGTGCTGGCGATCTCGTGGGCGTACATCCGGATGATGGGTGCCGAGGGTCTGACGGCCGCCACGAAGGCCGCCGTACTGACTGCGAACTACGTGGCGAAGCGGCTCGAGGGTGTCTTCCCGGTGCTCTACACCGGCGAGAACGGCCTGGTCGCCCACGAGTGCATCCTGGATCTGCGGCCGATGACCAAGGAGACCGGGATCAGCGTCGACGACGTCGCGAAGCGGCTGATCGACTACGGCTTCCACGCACCGACCATGTCGTTCCCGGTCGCGGGCACGCTGATGGTCGAGCCGACCGAGTCCGAGGACCTCGGCGAGCTGGACCGGTTCTGCGACGCGATGATCGCGATCCGGCACGAGATCGACCGGGTCGCCGCGGGGGAGTGGCCGGCCGGCGACAACCCGCTGGTGAACGCGCCGCACACCGCCGAGTCGGTGATCAACGACAAGTGGGAGCACGCCTACACTCGCGAGGAGGCCGCGTTCCCCCGCTCGGTGGACCGCGCCTCGAAGTACTGGCCCCCCGTCCGCCGCATCGACGGCGCCTACGGCGACCGCAACCTCATCTGCTCCTGCCCAGCCCCGGAGGCCTTTGAGTGACCCTGGTTCGACCTGATACCGCAGCCGCGCTCCTCGCTGAGATCGCGACAGCGCAGAGCGAATGGAAGTTGCCTTCGATCAATGCCGGAGTGGTCCGGGACGGTTCGCTGGTGTGGACCGGGTCGCGGGGGCAGTTCGCCACCGCGGACGGTGGTGTGCCGGGGCCGGACGTGCAGTACCGGATCGGCTCGATCACGAAGACGCTGACGGCTGTTCTGGTGATGCAGTGCCGGGACGACGGACTGCTCTCGCTGAACGATGCCGTGGGCAAGCATCTGCCGGGGATCGCGTTCGGTGATCGGACGATCCGGCAACTGCTCGCGCACAGCGGCGGGATGAACGCCGAGCCCGAGGGTCCGTGGTGGGAGCGGAACCCGGGCGTCACGTTCGACCAGTTGACCGCGGCGATGGACGAGTCCCAGGCGGTCGGCCCGGCCGACCGCCGGCACCACTACTCGAACCTCGGCTACGGACTCCTCGGCGAGATCGTCGCCCGGCTGCGAAACGCTTCCTGGTTCGACCTCGTGCAGGAGCGCATCCTCGATCCGCTCGAGATGCGTCGTACGACGTACTTCCCGACGGGCTCGTCCGCGCAAGGGTTCTCGGTGCACCCGTTCAGCGGTCAGTTGGTGGACGAGCCGGCGTACGACGCGGGTGCGATGGCGCCGGCCGGGCAGTTGTGGAGCACGATCGAGGACCTGGCGACGTACGCGAACTTCTGGATCGATCCGCTTTACGAGGTGCTGAACCGGGACACGGTCGACGAGATGGCGGCGCCGGTGGCCGCGGATCCACGAGAAGGCCTGACCGCGTCGTACGGCCTGGGCCTGCGTCTGATCGCCGACAACCCGCATTTGCTGGTCGGCCACACCGGCTCGATGCCCGGCTTCCTGGCCGGCCTGTTCGTCGACCGCGTCCGCCGCGTCGGCGCCGTCACCCTCGGGAACGCGACGTACGGTCGCGTCGCCTCGCTCCCACCCGACCTGATCGAGACGGTGGCCACCTATGAGCCCAGCCTCCCGCTGGAGTGGCTCCCCGAGCCCCCACTCGCCGAGGGCGCGGACCTCCTCGGCCACTGGTACTGGGGCAACACGCCCCTCACCATGTCCGTCTCCGCCGGCATCCTCCAACTCTCCGGTGGCCTCACCACTCGCTTCTCCCCACTGGGCCCCGACCTCTACCAGGGCCGCGACGGCTACCTGGCCGGCGAAAAACTCCACGTCATCCGCGAAGGCAACCGCATCACCCACCTCAACGTCGCCACGTTCGTCCTCACCAGAACGCCGTACGGCCTAGGAGATGATCTCCACTAGGCGTAGTTGTTCCGTCGGGCCTCGGACGGACAGTTCGGCGACCTGGCCGATGTCTTTGACGTAGTACTTGTTGTCGAGGACGTCTGGCTCGAGGGCGGTCGTCTCCGCGGTGCGGAGGGCGTGGTGGAAGGTGCCGTGGGGGACGGTCACCGTGGTGTTGCGGGCGATGAGCCAGAAGACGTCTTCGGCGTGGCCGGCGTACCACTCCTGGCGGAACTTGCGGCCGAGTTGGGGGTGGGCCTGCATGAAGACGCCGGGTTGGGCGCCGTCGACGCCTGCGTGGAAGCTGCCTTCACGGCTGACGACGTGGCCGCGGCTGTCCAGCTCGGCGGTGTCCTCCCCGAAGTACCAGACGTTTCCGCAGCGGTCCTGCGCGTAGTAGTCGCTGGTGCGCTCCTCGAGGACGTTGTTCAGGTAGAGGCGGTCTTCGACGACACGGGTCCGGACTCCCGCGATCACTCTGGTCCGGGACGTCGCGGCGAACAGGTCGAGAGCCTTCTCACCATCCTTGACGCCGGTGGAGACCATCGTGCGCCCGGGTTTGAGCGGGAACCACGGGTTGGTCACGTTCGGGGAGAAGTCGTCGGGGTCGATCTTGGGGTGGTACCGGCTGCCCGGCCCGAACACCGGTAGCGGGCACGCCGTCGGGTGGTGGTGCTCCGCGTGCGCGGAGCTTGTGATGGGAGTGGCACCCGCAAGCAGAGCGGTGACTGCGAGCAGGACTCCGGGTTTCCTCCAGCCGATCATGAGCTGTGCTCCTTTCATCCACGGCTCAGCCTGCGTCGCGTGGGCTGAACCAGGCCTGAACGGGTGAGAGGCTCGCCACTCCCTGGGTGGCCGAGTTGACACGATGAGTGACTCGGGGCAAAAGTTAGGGCTGCCTTAGTAAGGGTTGCCTTACTCGACAACTTCCCGGGAGATCTGGTGCCGCATCCTGCGCGTCTGACCGCGTTGCCCTCGCCTGTGCGCAACCCGTTCGCCCCCGCGTGGCCGCTCGCTTCGGCGGTGTCCGATCGCGACCGGGGGCCGTTGCCGCACGGCTCGCCGGCGGAGGTGCTGCGGCGTACGGCGGAAGTCCTCGGCGAGCCGCGGGTCCCGTCGACCGGCGTCGGTGAGTCCGCGGCGCTCGACCTGATCGCGGGACTGCTCGAGGAGAACGGGATCGACCTGAGCCACCCGCACGCGGCGGCGCACCTGCAGCCGCCGGTGTTGCAGGTCGCGGTCGACGCCGACGCGCTGGCCTCGGCGAGCAACGCCTCGATGGACACCTACGACTCCGGTCCCGCGACGCTCGCGATCGAGCAGTGGGTGGTGAAGGCGCTCGCCGGCCTGGCCGGGTTCGGTCCGGCAGCGGACGGCGTCCTGACGCCCGGCGGGTCGATCTCCAACCTGCTCGCTGTGCTGATCGCCCGTGACAACGCTGCCGCTGCGGTCGGAGTCGACGTACGGCGGAACGGCCTGCGGGGACTGGATCACCCGGTCGTGTTCTGCTCCGAGCTCGCCCACTTCTCGGTCCAGCGAGCTTGTGCCGCGCTCGGGCTCGGGGAGGAGGCCGCGATCACGATCGCCTCCGATGAGGACTTCCGGATGCGCACCGACGTACTCGCGGACGAGTTGGCCAAGCCC
Organism: Kribbella sp. CWNU-51; assembly: GCF_054073265.1. Lineage (NCBI taxonomy): Bacteria > Bacillati > Actinomycetota > Actinomycetes > Propionibacteriales > Kribbellaceae > Kribbella > Kribbella sp. CWNU-51. Next base: position 7,488 of record NZ_JBSXMZ010000023.1, on the reverse strand, counting down.
GGGCGGACGCCGATCGCCGTGATTGCGACCGCCGGTACGACGGACTTCGGCTCGGTGGACCCGATCGCGCCGATCGCGGAACTGGCCCGGCGGCACGGCGCCTGGGTGCACGTGGACGCGGCGTACGGGTTCGGCGCACTGTTCTCCGAGCGGCTCGCGCCCTTGCTGGCTGACCTGTCGCAGGCGGACTCCGTCACGCTCGACCTGCACAAGATCGGCTGGCAGCCGGCTGCGACCAGCGTGCTGCTGGTGGCCGACCGGAATCGCTTCTCCGCGCTCGGCCGCTCGGTCGACTACCTGAACCCGGCCGACGACATCGACTCCGGGCTGGACGGCCTGCTCGGCCGCAGCCTGCAGACCACCCGCCGTCCGGATGCGGTGAAAGTCGCCACCACGCTGACGGCATACGGGCGGGCCGGATTGGGCACGATGCTCGACACCTGCCACGAGCTCGCGCATGCCGCCGCGGCGCGGGTCGTTGCCGACAGCAACCTTGAGCTGCTGGCGCCGGTGACCCTGACCACGGTGCTGTTCCGGGTCGCCGGGCAGGGACTGGAGACAGCGGCCGCCGATGCCCTCCAGGGTGCGGTCCGGCGCCGGTTGCTGACGTCCGGGCGGGTGCTGATCGGCCGGACCAAGATCCCGGCCGGTCGCGGCCGCCCGGCGGTGGTCGCGTTGAAGCTGACGCTGCTGAATCCGAACGCCACTGCGACGGACATCGAGGACCTGCTCGATCAGGTCGTGGCCACCGGCCTCGACGTGCTGGCAGACCCGACCGGCGCGGCGGGACGGGGACGGAATCTGGACGGCGAAGGAGCGGCGTGAGATCTACTGCAATTGTTGCCCACCTCAACGCGATTCTGCGGTGCTACACCCGGGAGACGTCCGTACCCGTGGCCGTCGGGCCGTTGACGTTGCCGGTGGGGGACTCGACCGTGACGGCGCGGGTCGAGCAGGCGTCCAGGACCGGCCTGCACCAGTTCACCGACGTACGCGTGGATGGTGTGGAGCCGGCCCCGGAGGATCTGGTGCGGCTGCTGTCCGCGGACGCGGACCCGGCGGAGATCGACGACCTGGCGGCGCGGACCGCCGAGTCGGTGCGCAACGTCGAGCTGTTCTGGGACCAGGCCGACGGTGAGCGGGGTCCTGGTCGCTTCCTCGAGTTCGAGCAGGCGTTGCTGCTCGGGCATCTGAATCACCCCGCGCCGAAGAGCCGGGACGGATTGAGCGGTGACGAGCTGGCGGCGTACTCGCCGGAGCTCGGTGGCGGCTTCGCAGTGCACTGGTTCGAGGCCGACGCCGAGCTGGTGTCGTCGGACCAGGTGGCCGGGGCGCCCTCACTGCAGGGACTGGACGCTGTGCAGTTGATGGGCGCGCTGGCCGGTATCACTGCGTCGTCCGGTCGGGTGCTGATCCCAGCGCACCCCTGGCAGGCGGCGTCGTTGCTGGAGCGCCCGCGGGTGGCTTCGCTGGTCAAGGCCGGCCGGCTGAAGGCACTCGGTCCGCAGGGTGCGCAGTGGTACCCGACGTCGAGTCTGCGGACCGTCTTCCACCCGGACCTGCCGGTGATGCTGAAGCTGTCGCTCGGCCTGCGCATCACCAACTCCCGGCGGGAGTCGACCTCGACCGAGCTGCGGCGCGGGCTGGAGATCAACCGGCTGCTGGACGCCGCCTACAACGCGGGTACGGCGACCGCGCACCCGCGCTTCACCATCGTCCGCGACCCGGCCTGGATCGCTCTTGACGAAGGTGGACCAACATTGACTGGTCTTGACGTTGCTGTACGAGAAGTGCCAACAGACGTCAACAGCTATGCATGTTTGGCCGGCTTAGTCGCGCCAAGGCCCGGCGGCGTGAGCCGGCTGAGCGAGTACGCCGCTGAGGACCCGGCCGGCTGGGTGGCGTCGTACATCGACAACGTGCTGATCCCGATGCTGCATCTGTACGCCGAAACAGGGATCGGACTCGAAGCGCATCAGCAGAACACACTGGTCCGATTGGACGAGGCCGGCCGGATCACGGGTGGCGCCTATCGCGACAACCAGGGCTACTACCTGGCTTCGTCGTACCTGCGCGGTCTGTTGTCTGTGACCGGGCTGCACGACTCCACGCTGGCTGTGGTCGACGATCCGATTGTCGACGATCGACTGACCTACTACCTGCTGCACAACCAGGCCCTGGCAGTTGTCGGCTGTCTGGCGGTGGACGGCCTCGCGGACGAGGTTGAGCTGCTCGCTGTGGTGCGCGATCGGCTGACCCTGGCGCTGTCCCTGCTGAAGTCGGCCGGGCCGGAGGGCGATCGGCTGGCCCGGCGCTGGCTCGAGGCGGAGACGCTGCCGTGCAAGGCGAACATGATGACCCGGCTGCGCGGAATCGACGAGGTCGTCGCTCCGCTGGATGCGCAGTCGGTCTACCTCGACATTCCGAACCCACTGCGATGAGGTGTGACAGCAGATCGATGCTTCACCTGGACAACGGGTTCGACCTCCGGCCGGCCGGGGCGGAGGACGCCGCCAGGATCGCGGTGTGGATGGCGCAACCGCACATCCAGCGGTGGTGGCAGCAGGACTGGTCGGTGGAGCGCTGGACGGAGGAGATCACCCGGCAGGCGGCGGGGGAGCACTCGGTCCCATGCGTGGCCGGGGTCGACGCGGAGGACTTCGGGTACGTCGAGTTGTACCGGGTCCGGCACGACCGGTTGGCGGAGTACTACGACGCTTCGGAGCATGACTGGGGTGTGCACGTAGCCATCGGGGACGTGAGCCGCGTCGGTCGCGGCCTCGGGCGCCAGTTGCTGCGTGCGCTCGCCGATGCGTTGCTCCGGGCCGATCCGGCCTGTCAGCGCGTCGTGGCCGAGCCGGACATCGAGAACACGCCATCTGTCCGCGCTTTCGTCGCAGCGGGCTTCGTCCAGCAAGGGGAGCTGCAGTTGCCCGAGAAGACAGCACAACTGATGGTCCGCACCCGGACCGTGGAGGCATGACATGTACGACGTGATCGCGATCGGCTGTGGTCCGTTCAACCTCGGACTGGCCGCGCTGGCCGACGGTGTGGACGACGTACGCCTGGCCGTCCTGGACAGCCGTCCGGAGTTCACCTGGCACCGCGGGCTGATGTTCGACGACGCGATGCTGCAGGTGTCGTTCCTGGCGGACCTGGTGTCGTTGGTCGAGCCGGCTCATCACCTGTCGTTTCTGTCGTTCCTGAAGGACAACGACCGGACGTACCAGTTCTACGTGCGGGAGAAGTTCCATCCGACGCGACGCGAGTACGAGACCTACCTGCGGTGGTGTGCGGCGCAGCTGGACTCACTCCACTTCGGTCACCACGTGCGCTCGGCCTCCTGGAACGGTTCGTTCTTCGAGTTGACGGTCGAGCGGGGCGAAGCGCTGGAGACGTTCGAAGCCCGGCATCTGGTCGTGGGCGTCGGCACTGAGCCGTCTGTGCCTGCTGCATTGGCCGGACTGCCTTCAGAGCGCTTCCTGCACTCCGCGGACTACCTGTTCCGTCGCGAGGACTTGTTGAAGACCGGCCGGGTGACTGTCGTTGGATCGGGCCAGTCCGGCGCTGAGTGCGCACTTGACCTGCTGCGTGCGAACGGTCCCGCAGTGTCGTGGCTGACCCGCACGCCGGCCTTCACGCCGCTGGACTACTCGAAGATGGTGCTGGAGATGACGACGCCGTCGTACGTCGACTACTTCCACGCACTGGACGAGTCGACGCGCGACAAGCTGGTCAAGGAGCAGTGGCGGCACTACAAGGGCATCTCCTCGGACACGCTCGACGACATCCACGATGTGCTCTACCAGCGCGATCTGAACGGCGCACCGGTCGACCTGCAGTGCGGTGTGGCTGTGGTGTCCGCTGTTGCCCGTGCTGACGGCATCGAGCTGACCATGCACCACGCGGACAGCGGCAGGACCTTCCAGCACACTTGCGATGCTGTGGTTGCGGCCACCGGCTATCGCAATCGGCCGTTGCCGTTCGTGACCTCTCTGGAGGATCGGGTACGACGTGACGCCGCGGGCCGGTGGATCATCAACCGCGACCACAGCGTTCTCGCGGACGACGAGCTGGCCGGCCGGATCTTCGTGGCGAACGCGGATCTGCACAGCCATGGTGTCGCCGCGCCGGACCTTGGCATCGGGGCGATCCGCAACGCGACCATCCTGAACAGCGTGGCCGGGCGCGAGGTGTTCCGGCTGCCGAAGTCCACTGCCTTCACGACGTTCGCCATCCCCGGATGAGTGAGTGGACCCGCTGTTCGTCAGAGCTACTGGCGAAGCTGATCTCCCAGTTCTGCACGGAGAACCTGCTGCAGCCGGTCGACAATCGACTGGACCTCGGTGGTGTGTCGTACAGCTTTGAGGCGACACGTGGTGCCTTCACCAGCTGGCGGGTGGAGGCTGACTCGATCCGTCGTACCACCGCAGGCATCCTGGGAAATGACGAGAGCGAGATCGCTACTGACCCGATCCAGTTCTTCGTCGACGCAGCCGGCGTACTCGGACTCGACGGGTCCACGGTGGCCGGTTATGTCGCGGAGTTGACCAGCACGCTGGCGGCCGACGTACGTCTCGCGTCTGCCGGTTTGCCGCCCGCTGAGCTGATGGATCTGCACCACAGCCGGTTGGAAGGACATCTGACCGGGCATCCGTTGCTGGTGGCCAATAAAGGCCGGCTGGGGTTCTCGGCCTCGGACAGCCTGCGCTATACGCCCGAAGCCCGCACACCGCTTCAGTTGGTGTGGCTGGCTGTCCGACGCGGGCTAGCAGAGTTCCGCGGCACCCCCGACCTGTCAGAGCACTCGGTCGTCGGTCGAGAGCTCGGTCCGTCGGTTCAGGAGAACTTCCGCGCCCAGTTGGTCGATCCGGATTCGTATGTGTGGCTTCCGTGTCACCCCTGGCAGCTGGACCACGTGGTACGCACGCAGTGGGCCCGTGAGCTCGCCACGGGCGAGATCGTCGTACTCGGGGAGGGGCCGGACGAGTATCTGCCGACCCAGTCGATCCGCACGATGGTCAACATCACCAACCCCGCGCATTGCCAGGTCAAGCTTCCTCTCAAGATCCTGAACACCTCGGTCTACCGCGGCATCCCCCGAACACTGCACCCTCGCGGCCCCCATGATCACGCAATGGCTCCGCGGCCTCTGGTCCCGGGACGAGGTCTTCACCCGCCTAGGCACCGAACTCCTCGGCGAAGTCGCCTCCGTCACCGTCCGCCACCCCCAACTCTCGACGGCTCCCGGCATCCCTTACCAATGGACCGAAACCCTCGGCTGCATCTGGCGCGACCCCATCGACCCCCGCCTCCGCGAGGGCGAGTCTGTCTGGCCGCTGGCCGCAGTCCTCCACCCCGGCCTAGCCCTCGAGCTGATCACCCGCTCCAGCGCAGACCCGCAAACCTGGCTCAGCCACCTACTAACCACCCTGTTACGCCCGCTACTCCACCTGATGCACCACTACGGCATCACCGTGAACCCTCACGGCGAAAACCTAGCCATCATCACCAACCCGAACGGCCTCCCCACCCGCCTGGTCATCAAAGACCTGGTAGACGACATCAGCATCTCCACCACCCCCATAGATGCCCGAGGCCCCGAACCCGACTCTCACCACCGAGTCCTGCCCCGCAAGCCCTGGCACATCCTCCGCCAATACCTGGTAGACGCCCTCCTCCTAGCCCGCCGCTTTCATGGCGGTTGATGGTGAGGCTGTGTTGGTGAACTGAAAGGTGCTCCTGACCAGCGACGATGTGGTCTGTCTAGGACCATGTCGTGCGCAATCGAGGAGCACCTTCGAGGTGAAGACTACCGGGTTGTATCCGTGTGTCCGGCTTGACGCGGCCGGGTCGGGGTGGTGTCGCAGGCCGGTGGCCTGTTACTCACCGACGCGGTCCGGGCCAGCGGCGTGGCCGCGGAGCTGTCGCGGCTGTTGGCGCCATGGCGCAAGCCGTTGGCGAGGCACGACCCGGCTAAGATCGTCACCGATCTCGCGATCGCGCTCGGGCTGGGTGGGGACTGTCTGGCCGACATCGCGGTACTGCGCGGGGAGCCCGGGCTGTTCGGCCCGGTCGCCTCAGATCCGACGGTGTCACGCACGATCGACGCACTCGCCGGCGACGTCGAACCGGTGCTGAAGGCGATCAACGTCGCCCGGGCCGCGGCCCGAGCGCGGGTGTGGGCGTTGGCCGGCCGGCACGCGCCGGACGCCGGTCGCGACGTCGACGATCCGCTGATCATCGACCTCGACGCCACCTTGGTGGGTGCACATTCGGACAAGCAGGGTGCGGCGCCAACCTTCAAGCGAGGCTACGGATTCCACCCGTTGTGCGCGTTCGTCGACCATGGACCCGACGGGTCCGGTGAGCCATTGGCGGTGATGTTGCGACCTGGGAACGCCGGCTCGAACACCGCCGCCGACCACATCACCGTAGTCCGCGACGCCCTCAAACAACTCCCCTCACACCGGGCCGGGACCAAGCCCGGGCGCAAGGTGCTGATCCGCACCGACGCGGCCGGCTGCACCCACGAGTTCCTCGACTGGATCGTCGGCCAGCGCCTGTCGTACACGGTCGGGTTCACCCCGCCCGACGACTTCGCCGCCAAGCTCGCCTTCATCCCCGGCCACGCGTGGGCACCGGCCTACGACGGCGACGGCCGGGTCCGCGACGGCGCCTGGGTCGCCGAGGTCACCGGCCTGCTCAACTTGTCGAGGTGGCCCAACGGCATGCGGGTGATCGTCCGCAAGGAACGCCCACACCCCGGCGCCCAGCTGCGCCTGACCGACGTCGACGGGCACCGTGTCACCGCGTTCGCGACCAACACCGCCCGCGGCCAGCTGGCCGACCTCGAGTTGCGGCACCGGCGCCGGGCCCGCGCCGAAGACCGGATCCGCTGCGCCAAGGACACCGGACTCAGGAATCTGCCGCTGCACGACTTCGGCCAAGACCAGATCTGGTGCGCGATCGTCGCCCTGGCCTGCGAACTGACCACCTGGATGCAGCTACTCGCGTTCACCGACACCGACGGCACCACCCACGAGGCGCGCCGATGGGAGCCCAAACGCCTGCGCCTGCGGCTGTTCTCGACCGCCGCGAGGCTCGCCCGAACCGGCAGACGAACCGTCGTCCGCCTCGCCCGCAACGCCGTCTGGACCAGCCTGCTGCACGCCGGCCTCACCCGGATCCGCGCCCTCACCGCACCCGGCTGACGACGCCGCACCCGTCACTGCGACCGCAACAAACCCGGCCCGTGGAACCGCGCCCACCCGAGACGACACTCGGGTTCCTGTCCTACCCGACTGCAAGAATCAACCTCGAACGCCGGCCGCCAAGCCGCCGCCACGACGAACGACGAGGTCACGAAAGATCCGGGCTAACCCCAATACCGTTCAGTTAAGGGGTTTGACTTGGTAGGTGGGCGGTTGCTGGGGCTGGGGCCAGGTGCGGTGGTCGGCGCGTTTGACGTGCCACTTGGGCATCTTG